>NZ_JAGGOO010000109.1 GCF_018614415.1 Streptomyces sp. ISL-12 | reverse complement strand
CGCGAACCGGTACCGCGGACCGACCCCGAACAGTCAGCCCGCCGTCTGCCGGCGCCTCCGATAGTTGGCCACCTTGTGCCGGTTGCCGCACTCGGCCATGCCGCACCAGCGCCGGTTGCCGGACCGCGACAGGTCCACGAAGAGACGGGTGCACTCCTCGTTGAGACACTCCCGCACGCGGGCGAAGTCGGCGCCGCCCAGCAGATCCACGGTGTCCCGGGCCACCGCGCCCAGCACCTCGTCGACGCCCCCGGTACGGGCGAGGCGACCGTCGTCGTCGAGCTGGTGCCTCGGCAGCGGCAGCCGGGCCGCCTCGTTCACCTCGGCGAGCGCCTCCCGTACCTCGCTGTCCGCGGCCGGTGTCAGCGGCCACGCGCGGACCAGGGCGTACACGGCCTCTCTGAGGCGGCCCGTCCTCGACAGCGCCCGTCCGTCCAGCGGACCGGGTGCGTCGAGCAGTCCGGCCTGCTGGATCCAGCGCCCCAGGTCGTCAGGCGAGCGCAGGAGTTCGATGCGCCGGCTCCGCCGCCACAGCAGGGTGCCCGCGAGGTCCAGGGACAGCCGCCCGCTGACAAAGACGAAGTCATCCACCCCCTCATGGTGCCAGGTGGCCCCCGGCACCCGCCGTCACCCCTCCCTCCCGCCCAGCGCCTCGACGACGCGGCCGAGAACCTCCTCCAGTACGTGCCGCGAAGTCGCGAAGTTCAGCCGGAGGAACCCGTCGGCGCCCGGCCCGAAGGGAGCGCCGCCGTCGAGCAGGACCCGGCCCTCCCTCAGGACCTTCTCCACCGGCGGCTCGTCCAGCCCGAGCGGCCGGGTGTCCAGCCACGCCAGGTACGTCGCCTCGGGCAGATGGTGGCGGACCAGGGGGAGTCGCTCGCGCACCACCTCGTGGACGCGCCGGCGATTGCGGTCCAGCACGGTCAGCAGCTCGCGCTGCCACGCGTCGCCGTGCTGCCACGCGGCGAGGGTGGCGACGACACCGAGCGGCGAGACGGTGCCGTACAGGTCGGGCGGCTGTGCGTCGCGCAGCGCGAGGAGGCGGTCGGGGCCGTAGTGCGTGACGGCACAGCGGATGGCCGCCAGGTTGAACGCCTTGGTCGCGGAGGTCAGGGTCACCGTGCGGCGCGCGGTGTCGCCGGACAGGCTCGCGAAGGGGATGTGCCGGTACGGGGCGTAGGTCAGCTCGGCGTGGATCTCGTCGCTGATGACGAGCAGGTCGTGCCGTCGCGCGATGGCCGCGATCTCGCCGAGTTCGTCCCGCGTCAGCACCCGGCCGGTGGGGTTGTGCGGGTTGACCAGGACCAGCGCGGTGCAGCCGGACCGCTTCACCGCGGTGTCCAGGGCGGCGAAGTCCATGCGCGGTCCGTCGTCCGTGTCTTCCATCGGGACGGGCACGATACGGCGGTTCATCGTCCGCAACGTCGCCAGGAACGGCGGGTAGTTGGGAACCTGCACCGCCACCGCGTCCCCGTCCGACGTCGCGAGGTGCAGGACGAGTTGCAGGCACTGGATCAGGTCGGTCTGCTCGCGCACCCGGTCCGCCGACGCGGCCCATCCGAACCGCTCGGCCATCCGCTCGGCGAAGGCCGTACGCAGCGGACTGCCGTCCGGCCAGTCCGGATAACCGAGATCGCGGCCGTCGACCGCCTCGCGCAGCGCGGCCACCACCGGCGGCGGCGTGGGGAAGTCCATGTCGGCCACCCAGGCCGGCAGCACGTCCCGCTCCGGGCGGTGCCACTTCACGCTGCCGCGAGCGCGCAGCCAGTCCATGCCGAGGTCGTCGAAGCCGGGCACCGCCCGAGCCGGCGCGAGCTTCATGCCAGGGCTCCCGTCCGCAGCAGATCGCGGGTGATCTGCACCTGTCCGTGATGCTGGGCCAGTTCCTCCAGGACGTGGAGCTGGACGCCCCCCACGCTCAGGGGACGCTCCGGGCCCTCGAAATCGGCGGGCGGTACGTTGCGCGGGGGCTGTGACGGCAGCGCCTCGCGGAGGTCCGCGTCCAGACGTACGAAGAGCGCGTCGACCTCCTCGCGCAGCTGTCGCGCGTTCCCCTTCGCCGTGAACTCGGAGGGCCGGTCACGATCGACCCTGCGCCCCGCGACCACGTGCCCCAGCCAGTAGTCGGCCACCGCGACGCAGTGGTGCGCGATGGCGTAGGGGGAGTTGGCGCCGGGCAGCGGCGGCGCGGTGTTGCCGAGATCGTCGCCCAGTCGCTCCAACTGCTCCAGCGCGCCGAGCAGGCCGTCGAAGGCGCGGCGAAGGAAGTACAGGTACTCGTCGTGATCGTGCACGGTTGCCTCCTCATCGGTGGAAGCATCAGCATCGTCACCACGGAGACACCGGTCAAGCAGGTGTTTTAAAGAAGGGGGAATGTTAATTATGAGGCATAAACGAGGACTGCGAAGATCCTCGGTGGGAATGTGTAACCATCTAGACTGGTGTCTCCTCCTGACGAGAACCGTGCCGTCCGTCGTGGTCAGGCGTGCTCCGCCAGAACTCACGCAGGGCCAGGGCGAGCGCCTCGGGTGCCTCTTCGGCGATGTGGTGTCCAGAGGTGATCGGGCCGCCGACCAGACGGCCGCCCGCCCAGTCGCGCCAGATGCTCAGCACGTCACCGTAGAGGCCGGTCATGTCGTCGCGGCCGGCCCACAGCACTTGCAGGGGGCAGCCGATGCGCCGGCGGGCCCGGCGGTCGGCGTCGTCGTGCTCCCGGTCGATGCCGAGTCCGGCCCGGTAGTCCTCGCACATGGCGTGCACGGTGGCCGGGTCGTGGATCGCGCGCCGATAGTCCTCGTACGCTTCAGCGCCCATCTGCTCGGGGGTGCCCTGGTACCAGGCATCGGGGTCGGCATCGATGACGCGCTCGGCGGGCTTGTCGGTCTGACCGAGGAAGAACCAGTGCCACCAGCTCGCGGCGAACGTCGCGTCGCAGCGCCGCAGTGCCTCCCCGATGGGAACGGCGTCCAGCACGCTGAGGGCGGACACGGCCCCCGGGTGGTCCAGGGCCAGCCGTGTGGCCACGTACGCGCCCCGGTCGTGCCCGACGACGGCGAACCGCTCGTGCCCGAGACGGCGCATGACCGCCAGACAGTCGCCGGCCATGGCGCGCTTGGAGTACGGACTGTGCCGCTCGTCGGTCGGCGGCTTGTCGGACGCGCCGTAACCCCGCAGGTCCGGGCAGACCACCGTATGACCGGCCGCGGCCAGCAGCGGTGCGACGCGGTGCCAGGTCGCGTGCGTGCGCGGATGGCCGTGCAGGAGCAGCACCGCCGGACCGCTGCCCCCATGGCGCACCCGCAGGTGAACGCCGTCTCCCTCGCACCGCGTCAACTCGAAGCCGTCGAACACGTAGCCTCCCGCGCCTCGGACACCGCGGCCCGTCTGCCCCGGAGCGCCCTTCGCACACGTCGATGCCTGGGGTGGCGGCGCGGGCGGCCGGCAGGAGCGGCGGGGGCGGGCCCCGTTTCCGCGCCGGGCCGTAGTACCCGTGCCAAAATGGGCATGCCGTCCGTTCCGCTGTCCATCGAGGTTTCCCTGTGCCCAAGCCGGTCGCCCGCGTTCCCCAGCGACGTAACGCGCGGTCCAACCGGGCGCGCATCCTGGCCACGGCGCGTCAGGAGCTGGGGCGCAACCCCGACATCACCCTCGAGGAGCTGGCGCGGGCGTCCGGTGTCGTGCGGCGCACCCTGTTCGGTCACTTCCCCGGCCGGGCGGCACTGCTGGAGGCGCTGGCCGAGGAGGCGACCGAGAGCCTGCGCGACGCGATGGCGGCCGGTGTGCGACCGGCGGAGCGTGCCGAACTGGCCCTCGCGTACTTCACGTTGTCGCTGTGGCCCGTGGGGGACCGCTACCGGATGCTCCTGGCGCTGGCCCGACGTGATCTGGGCGAAGAGCGTGTCGCCGAGATCCTGAGACCCGCGCGGGAAGAGATCGCGGCCATCCTGGAGCGCGGTCAGCGCGACGGTGTCTTTCACACGCATCTCCCGCCGGACGCGCTGAGTGCCGGCCTGGAGGCGGTCACGGTCGCGCTGCTCGAAGCCGTCAACAAGGGGACGCTGGAGGACGACGGCACCCGGTCCACCACCGCCTCGCTGATCGCGGCCGGTGTGCCGGACAAGCAGGCGCGCGCGGTGGTCGACGAGGCCGTCTCCCTGATGGCCGCGCAGACCGCGGCCGAGGACTGAGCCGAAGGGGCGTCGCCCCTTTATTGTCATGCTCATGACTTGAATCCAGGCGCAGCAACGCTATTTGCGCATCAATGTGCAAACAACTACGCTGCCCATAGATGTGCAAATAACGCGTCCCCTCGGGAGTCTCCGTGCCTCTGCTGGCCAATACACCTGTCGACAGGACGGCAGGGCCGTACCCACGGCGCTGGTGGGCGCTGGGCGTTCTGTGCCTGAGCCTGCTGATCGTGGTCATGGCCAATACGTCCCTGATCGTCGCCGCCCCCGACATGACCCGGGATCTGCGGCTGAGCAGCAGTGATCTGCAATGGGTGATCGACGGCTACACGGTTCCCTACGCCGCGCTGATGCTCGTACTCGGGGCGATCGGCGACAAGTACAGCCGTCGCGGCGCCCTGGTGACGGGCCTGGTGGTCTTCGCCGGCGGTTCCGTGCTGGGCAGCGTGGTCGACGAGACCGGGCTGGTCATCGTCGCCCGCGCGATCATGGGGGTGGGAGCCGCGGTCGTCATGCCCGCCACGCTCTCCCTGCTGGTGGCCATGTTCCCCAAGGGTGAGCGGGCCAAGGCCATCACCGCCTGGACCGCGACCTCCGGTCTCGCCATAGCCGTCGGCCCCGTCGTGGCCGGCTGGCTGCTGGAGCGGCACGCCTGGGGCTCGACCTTCCTGATCAACGTGCCCATCGCGGTGGCCGCCGTCATCGGCGCCTTCGCCCTCGTACCGCCGTCGAAGGCGGAGGGCATGGGCCGGATCGACTACGTGGGCGGTCTGCTGTCGATCGTCTCCGTCGGCACGCTCGTCTACGCCATCATCGAGGGCCCGCACTTCGGGTGGGGCACCGGCCCGGTCAGCGCGGCCGTGGTCGCGGGCGCCGGCTTCGTCGCCTTCACCCTGTGGGAGCTGCGGCACCCCCACCCGATGCTGGACGTACGGAAGTTCAGGCTGCGCGGCTTCAGCGGCTCGATGCTCGCCGTGCTGTTCTTCTTCTTCGGCACCTTCGGCTCGATCTACTACGCCACCCAGTTCCTGCAGTTCGTGCTCGGCTACGACGCGCTGGAGACCGGCGTCCGTCTGCTGCCGCTGGCCGGGGCCGTGTTCGCCGGCGCCGCGGCCACCGGGAAGCTGACCCCGAGGCTCGGGGTGAGGGCCGTGATCGTGCCCGGCATGGCGATCGGGACCGTGGCCGTGTTCCTGCTCACCCGGATCGACGAGGGCTCGACGTACGGCGACTTCCTGCCGTCGCTCCTGCTGCTGGGCTTCGCGATCGGCCTCAGCGTCTCCCCGGCCACCGACACGATCATGGACTCCTTCCCCGAGTCCGAGCTGGGCGTCGGCGGCGGCGCCAACGACACCTCGCTGGAACTGGGCGGTTCCCTCGGCATCGCCGTCCTCGGCTCCCTGCTGGCCACCGCGTACCAGGACAGGCTGAGTGACCTGGTCGGCGGCCGGCTGCCGGCCGCGGCACTGGAGGCGGCCCAGGACTCGGTGGGCAGCGGCCTGGCCGTCGCCGAGCAGGTGGCCGCCGACCCGGCCGGTGGCGCCCAGCAGGCCCGGACACTGGTGGGTGCCGTACACGAGGCGTTCGCCCACGGTGTCGCGCACACCAGCCTCATCGGCGGCATCATCATGGCCGCCGGAGCGATGATCGTCCTCGCGGTCCTGCCCGGCCGCCGGCCGCCTCGCGAGGAGACGGAGGAGATACCGGCGGCAGCCGCGGACGCGATGGACACCGGGTCGGGGCTGCACCGCGCCGGGCGGTAGGGGGACGGGCCTGGGCGTCTGGTGACCAGCCGGAAGGTGACGGTCAAGGGCAGCCTCGCTGAACTGGCGCAGGGCCGACCTCCCGTGGTTCAGGGAGCCGCGTCCGCCACCCGGTCAGTCCGGCTGCTTCTCCATGTGATCCAGGACGCGTTGGGAGATCCGGGCGAGTGCGTTGAGCTGGTTCGGGGTCAGGGCGTCGATGAACAGCCGGCGGACGTGCTCGACGTGCTGGGGCGCGGTCTCTTCGATCACCTTGTAGCCGGCCGGGGGGGCGACGACGAAGGCTCCGCATCCGCCCGCCGCCCCGTTCGGTGAGGCTGACGAGCACGATGTAGTCGGAGGCGGACAACCCGGAGTCGGCCTGGACGTGGCGGGACAGCCGTCCGATGAGCTTCTCCCGCATCAACCGGACGAGGTTAGGCTGCTGCCCTGGCTGGCAACGTCCCGTCAGATGAGCGGGCTCGGGCCCACGAGGAGGACACATGGCGGTCGAAGTGAGAGACGTGCCCGAGGCGAAGCGCTACGAGGCCCGCGTCGATGGAGAGTCCAAGGTGGCGGGCGTCGCGGAATACATCCGTACGACGGAACTCGTCGCGTTCGTGCACACCGAGGTCGAGGCGGAGTACGAGGGCAGGGGAGTCGGGTCCGCGCTGGTCCGCGTCGCCCTGGACGAGGCACGCGCCGCGAACCTGCGGGTGCTGGCCACCTGCCCCTTCTTCGCGGGCTGGATCAACCGGCACCCCGAGTACCAGGGCCTGCTGTACCAGTCCCGCAGCAAGGTCAGTGACTGAAGAGCCGAGCACGGAAGTGGCGGAGGCGGGTGTGAGCGGCGGATCCGGGCAGATCGGGCGACGTGGGGGTGGCGTCGTCGCGATGAGCACGGGTCCTGTTTCCGCGGTGAGGGCGGGGGCGCTTCCGGTCAGGCGAGGTTCTCGGTGAAGAACGCGTCGAGCCTGTCGAAGGGGATGAGGTCCTTGCGGTCGTACAGATCGACGTGGTTCGCGCCCGGGACGATCACGAGGCCGCGACGGTGTCGGGGGCCGTCGCCCGGACGCCCTCGGAGGAGTAGCGGGAGTGCGCGTCGGCGCCGGCCACCAGGAACGCCTTGCGGGGCACCAGCATGTCGATGTTCGTCATCAGCGGTAAGGCGAAGAACGACATCGGCGTGGTCGCGGTCCACGCGGTGGTGGAGTTGATCGAGCGCGGGTGGTAGCCGCGCTCGGTGCGGTAGTAGTCGAGGAACATCTTCGTGATCGGGTCGGCGTCCGCCGGGAGAGTCGTGGGCAGCACGCGGTTCGAGGGGGCGACGTCGCCGTTCTCGTCGAAGGGGACCTCGTGGGAGAGCCGCGCGTAGGTGCCGCTCTCGGCGTCGGTCCAGCGCTGCCGGCTGAGGTGGTCCACGACCTTCTGGCGCTGCTCAGGCGTGTAGTAGTCCTCGTGGCCGCGGGACATGCTGCGCGACATGTCGTACATCGAGGCCGTGGCGACCGCCTTGATGCGGCTGTCGGCGCCGCCGCGGTGAGCGTCGTACCGCTCACGCCGCAGATGGCCTGTGCGCCGATCCGCTCGCGGGTCGACGATCTTCTGCAGGCCGAGGAAGTCGACGGCGGCGCTGTAGTGCTCGTGGAGATGTCGGGCGAGGCCACGTCGCCTACGGTGCCGCCGCTCTCCCCGGTGAAGCAGGGGTCGAAGGCGGGAGCGGCGTAGCCGCGGCGGGCGAACTCGTTGGCGTAGAGCCCCGAGGACTGTCTCTTGACCACGCCGAACGGGCCGGTGACCACCAGGGCGGGCAGCTTGCCCCAGGCGTTCTTCGGCACGCAGAGATCCGTGGCGACCGCGATGCCGAACACGACCTCCAGCCGGGCCCGGACTGGCTTCCCCGCTTCATCACCCCGCCCGAAGAGGCGATGCGCGACAGGGTGAGGGAGTGGCTCCGGGCACATGGAGCCGACGACGACCTCGAGCGGCCCACAGAACTCTCGAGCCCGTCGGCCGGCTACGTGCGCACAACACGGCCGCACTCGACGCGCTCGTTCCGACGTTGACCCCCTTGGTGACCGCCTGGTGTCGCCGCCACGGTGTTCAGGTGCCTGCGGCGTGGCACGGGGCGGTGCTGATGGAATGCAGGAGTCACATCGACGGGACCGGGCTGGGCGACCTTTTGCTACTGAGCGAGAAGCACCTGCTCGACGCGGTGGAGCGTGCCCTGGGATGGCCCGACGGAATGCCGTACGTCACGGAACCCGCGGCACTGGGCCCAGCTGGCGCCTCGTCGAAGTTCTCCAGCAGCCGCTCCGTGACCACGTAGTCCCGCAGGGCGCGCTCGGCGCCCTCGGGGGTCGTCGCCTCCGAGAGCTGGAGGACGAAGTCAGACGTGGAGATGGACTCCCCGATATCGATGACATCGCGGAGCAGGGGCGGCTGTTGGGCCATGAACGATCACTTTCGACGGGCGGCTGCGCGGGCTCAATCGATCGTATGGCGTACCACTGACAGCGGATGACCACTTTTCGCACATGCCCGGCTACACGAGCGTGGGCGCCTGCACTCCGGACGCGGGACGGACGAGCGAGCGCAGTTTCTCCCGCGTCTCCGGGTCGGTCGAGTAGATGATCGTGCCGACCATGCCCCGCGTCAGCAGTACCTTGTACGTGTTGCGGATCAGCCGGTCGATCTCGCTGTCCGGTGTCGCCTTGGTGAAGATCGGGTCTTTCGACGCCGACCGGTCCACTACCCACCGGTCCGTCCGCCACACCAGGTCGGGACCGATGATGACGCCCGACCAGTCGTACTCGAAGCCCTGCGCGGTGTAGACGCAGCCGACCTGGCCGAAACCTTCCGGTTCGGTGGCCCACAGGGGCGCGGGCGGGGCTCCGAAGACGGACCGGTCGCCGTACACGTTCCACGGCCGTGCCCAGTCGCCGATGACGACGTCGCGGGGAAGCTCGGTCATCTCCGGTGTGATCTGGCGCGTCCACGTCCAGCAGTAACCGGCCGACATCCGCGCGCCATAGCCCTCCGCGCGCTTCGCGACGAGGAAGTCCTCCAGCTCCTGCGGGCTCTCGGCGGTCCGCAGCTCCAGTTTGCCGTCGGGCTCCCACGCGTGGGGCGTGCCGTCCTCCAGGCCGAGCAGGTCGACGACCCACTTCTCGTACGCGTCGCTGCCGCCGCACCGGAACTGGCCGTCCAGCTCGATCACCGTGCAGTCGAGCCCTTCCGCGGCGGCGGCCCGCTGGATCTCCTCCTTCGTTCCCATTTCGCCGGGCCGCACCACCTGGTGCTGGTCGAGCAGGAACACCGGCACCCTGGCCGCGTCGATGAGTTCCGAGACCTGCGGTCGGCCGGTGCGCAGCTCGGCCTTGGTGTAGCGGTTGGCGGAGGTCTTCCGCAGCCGGTGCGCCTCGTCGCAGATCAGCACGTCGAGGTCGTTCGGCTCCGCGTCCATGAAGCTGTTGAAGTACTTGAACAGTTGCTGCACTTCGCGCTTCTTGTGCCCGGCGACCTTGCGCATCGTCTTGGTGAAGGACGCCGACCCGGTGGCGTGCAGAGCGGTCTCCCCGCGCCGGTACACCTCGCCCAGCAGCGACATCGCGATGACGCTCTTGCCGGAGCCGGGACCGCCGGTCACCACGATGACCTTCTTGTGGTTGCCGCGCTTGGCCTTGCGTACGGCGGACATCACCATCTCGTAGGCGACCCGCTGCTCGGCGAGGAGCACGAACTGCTCGCGGTCGCGGATCTCTGCCGCGGCGACCGCCATCAGCTGTTTCGACGGCCGGATCCGGGCGTCCCTCAGCAGGTCGGCGGCTTCCGCGCCGGACTTGGCGGCCAGCCGGGATCGCAGGAAGTCCAGGAAGGCCCCGCGCTGGTCGGCCGTGTACATCCGGCCGTACTGGTCCTCCTCGACGCTCCGCAGCCCCGCGATCCTGGATTCGGTCGCGTTGTGCAGGAACGCCACCCCGGCCAGCGACCCGGGCATCCGTTCCAGGGCCGCGTTGAACGACAGCAGGTACTCGCAGTACCCCCGCACCTGTTCGATCGGGTTGAGGACGGGCTGCGGGTAGGCGTCGAGCCGGCACAGGAGAGGGTCGTCCTCGTCCGGGTGGGCTTCGCTCCACTGCTTCAACTCGACGACGATGTACGACGGCTGCCCCGTTGTCGGGTGCACGCCGGCCAGGACAGCGTCAGCGCGCTTGCTGGTGAGGGGCAGGCTGTACTCGATGACTACCTCGACCTCGCCGAGCCCGGCTTCCATGAGGGCGTTGACGAGAGCGGGGAGGCTGCGTTCCCAGGACCGTATCTCCGCCTGTGCGGCGTTCCGGCCGTGCAGGTGACGGAAGTTCTCGGTCAGGTGCAGCGCCAGCGACCCTTCGAGGATGCGGGTGGCCACGGACGTCGCGGACTCACGGAACAGCAAGGAAATGCCCCCAGGCAGCACGAAGAAGACTCGTGCGGGTGGGGGCATGTCCTGCGGTGTCCGCCGCGCGCCGCCGTGGAGCGGGTGCGATGGCGGATCAGGAAGCCCGTCGGGCCGCTGAGATGTTGTGTCGACATCCTAGGGGGTGTCCGCGAAGTCACGCCTGCCTCGCGACGCCTGGCACGCACTCTCGCCGCACCGGGCGAGCACCCGAGTACAACCAGTACGCGGGCGTCCGCCCGGCACTCCCCCAGCCTCCGGCCGGGGGACCCCCAGAGCACGCACCAGACGCCGCGAGGCCCGCCCTCCGGGCGGACGAACGCGACTTTGCGGACACCCCCTAGGCGAGCGCGGCGATCAAGAGGAGGGGGTTCCGTACGGGTTCGGCCACGTCCGGTGACGGACGGAACGGTCACTTGATGCTCTGACGGGAGCGGGCGTTGACCTCGGCGAGGAGGGAGCTCAGCAGCTCGTCGGGCTCAGTGTCCGGACGTGACGCGGGTCGGCGCCCACTCGCGGCCGCCGCCGAGCGGCCGTGGAGGGGGGGGTGCCGTGCGGGCGGCGGTGCCCGCCGGGGATGGTCCGGACCCAGGTGCCGTTCTCGCCGGTGACGGAGCCGTGTCAGCCCTTGAGCTCGATCATGTAGACGCCGCCGGGAGCGACGACGAGGAGGTCGACCTCGCGGACGTGACCGGTGTGGGCGGTAAAGGTGAAGTTGGACCAGGCCCGCCAGGGATCGGCGTCCGGCAGCTTCTCCCGGATGGCTTCCAGGCCACGGTGTTCATGGTCGAACTCGGACTCGGTGACGGTGGTCCACCGGCCTCCCCGTATGCGCCGTTCCCGCCTCTTGCAGTCCGACTCCAGTGGGCGTCCGCTCCTGGTCTCCCGGCCTTTCGCACCGTTCCCACCACGTCGCGGACCCGGTGAATCCTAGTCGTGGCCGCCGACAGCGGGTACGTCCCGGACAGCGGACCAGGAGACGAGGGGGGAGAGAGGACGCTCCGCCGCAAGCAGCCGGGCAGCGGACGCCCAACCGTGGGCTCCTCGTCCGCGAGTCGCAGCCGACGGTGAGGCCGCGGCCGACGAACATCCGCGCCCGGCCGGAACGCCAGGGAACCACTCCGAGGACGCGTGATCCCGTCGAGGCGTATTTTGACTACTTCGGCACCGGCTCCGAAGCGTTCGACCTACGATGTGACCGGGGGGATCTCGGAGTCCCGGCGTGCGCGCCGACAGCCGGAACTCGGCGTGCCGTGTGAGCTCCTCCGCATGACCGAGACCCTCAGCAGCCAGCCAGGAGCGCCACGTGCCGTACACGGCCGAGATCAGCCGCAGCAATCCGACGAGCATCATCTTCCTCGTCGATCAGTCGACCTCCATGAGCGACCCCATCGGCGGGGAGGTCCCCCAGCAGAAGGCGGATGTCGTCGCCGACGCCATCAACCGCCTCCTGACGGAACTATCGGTCAAGTGCGCCAAGGAAGAAGGCGTACGGGACTACTTCCACATCGCCGTTATCGGATACGGCGCCACGGTGGGATCGGCGTTCGCGGGATCGCTCGCCGGCCGTGACATCGTCCCGCTCAGTGAGGTGGCGGACAACCCGGCCCGCGTCGACGAGCGAAGCAAGAAGGTGCCCGATGGCGCCGGCGGCCTGGTGGAGACCGTGGTCAACTTCCCGCTGTGGATGGACCCGGTCGCCCATGGGGGGACCCCGATGAACCGGGCCCTCCAGTACGCCGAGAACCTCGTCGCCGGCTGGACGGAGCGCTGTCCGGCCGGCTTCCCGCCCATCGTCATCAACCTGACGGACGGCGAGTCGACCGACGGGGACCCCACCGCCGCCGCCGAGGCCATCACCTCGCACGCCACCGCCGACGGAGCGGCGCTCCTGTTCAACCTGCACGTCTCCGCGGCGGGGGGAACCCCCACCGCCTTCCCCGACACCGCCGACGGACTTCCCGACGCCTACGCCCGCACTCTCTTCTCCATGTCGAGCCCGCTGCCCAGCCACATGCGCTCGTACGCCGCCTCCCAGGGCCAGCGGGTCAGCGAGACGACCCGCGGCTTCGTCTACAACGCGGACATCACCACGGTCGTGCAGTTCCTCGACATCGGCACCCGAGCCACCGAACTGCGGTGACGACTCCGCTCTCCTGCGTGTACGTCACGCACCTCGTGGCCCCGAAGCACGGAAGTACCGAAGGCGAGTGCGAGGACGCGGTCGCCGTGCTCCCCAGCCGCTCACACGACGACATGCTGCTCGAACCCGTCACAGCGGGCGTCTGTGACGGTGCGACGGAAAGTGCTCTGGCAAAGGACTGGGCCCGGCTGCTGTCCCGCGCGGCGGCCGAAAGCGCTCTGCAGCGACCGGACTTCCTGGCCGGCGGAACCGCTTATGAGGAGTTCGCATCGTCGGCGGTGGCTCAGTGGGATCCCTGGTTGGCACAGTACACACAGGTGCGCACCGCGGAGGGGCGGCCGCTGAAGTGGTACGAACACACCAAGCTGGCCGAAGGCGCCTACGCGACGCTGCTCACGGTGCGGGTCGATCCGGACTCCGGTGTCGAGCATGAAGCAGGTGAACCGACGTGGCGGTGGCGGGCTGCAGCCCTGGGGGACAGCTGCCTCTTCCACCTGCGGGACGACCGGCTGGTACAGGCGTTCCCGGTGCAGGCCGTCGAGGAGTTCGGCACCACCCCTGACCTCTTCGGCAGCCGCAATCACGACGCGGCGCTGTTGGCTTGCCGTACGCGGTTCGCCGAAGGCCGGTGCGCGCCCGGCGACCGGCTGCTCCTCATGACCGACGCCCTGGCCGCGTGGTTCCTGTCGGCCCCGGATCAGGAGGCAGCGCTGCGCGAGCTACTGGAGTTCGCCGGGCCCGACGACCTGGACGGGTTCAAGGCGTGGCTGAACGGCCTGCGGGGCGGCGGACGACTGCGCAACGACGACGTGGCGGTCGTACGGATCGACTTCGAAGGACGGTGAACATGGGCTCGGCCACCGGTCCGCAGAGGCAGTTCCCCAGTGGCGGCGACTACGCGGAGGCACTGCAGCACACGCACCTGTGCTTCCGGCATCCCGAGCTGAAAGGCGCCCGGCCGGAACTGACCAAGCTCGGTCTGCCCCGCGCCATCTCCGGCGCCTTCGCCAGCGTGTTCCCGCTGACCTCCGCCACGTCGGGTCAGCGGTACGCGGTCAAATGCTTCACCCGCCATGTTCCCGATCAGGAACGCCGTTACCAGGCCATCAGCTCCCGGCTTGCCCAACTGGACCCGGCCGGACTCTCCCAACCGTGGGCTCTCGGCTTCGAATACCTGCCCGATGCGATCAGCGTCGGGCAGGAGCGCTATCCGGTCCTGAAGATGGAGTGGTGCGAGGCCGTCACCCTGTCCTCCTGGCTCGACGACAACCACGCCGACCGGTTCGCCGTCGGTCGGCTGGCCGACCGGTTCGAGGCACTTACCCGAGACCTCACGGAGCATCAGATAGCTCACGGTGACCTCCAGCACGGCAACCTGCTCGTCGCGAGTGACGACACCCTGCGCCTGGTCGACTACGACGGCATGTACGTGCCCGCACTGGCCGGTCTGGCCGGTACCGAGCGGGGACACCGCAACTACCAGTCGCCTCTGCGGGGGAACGACGACTTCGGTGACAACCTTGACCGCTTCTCCGCGTGGGTCATCTTCCTGTCGCTCAAGGCGATCGCCGTCGACCCCGCCCTCTGGAACCGGCTGCACGAGCCGAAAGGCGAGTTCCTGCTGCTCACCGAGCAGGACTTCAAGAGTCCGAGCGGTTCCACCGGTCTGCAGACGCTACTGTCCCACCCCGACCGGATGGTGAGCGGCCTCGCCGACCAGGTGAGGTCGCTGGCCTCTCAGCCTCTGGACGTGCTCCCTCCGCTCGCCGGGACGGTCCCTGGGCAGCGCACCGCCGCGATGGGGGCCACGCGAACGGCCGTTTCCGGCGCGGGCACTGCCCCCGCCCCCGCTGCGGGCGGACTGCCCGGCTGGATGGCAGGACACGTCCCTGAGCCGGCCCCGTCGCCACCGACCCGGCCCACTCCCACCCCACCGGACGGCTTCCGCGTCCGGACGCCACTGGACGTAGTCACGGCCGTGCTCTGGCCTCTTGTGTTGGCCGCGACGGCCTTGATCGTCGTCGCGGGACTCTCGGCGCCGTTGATCGGGCCGGGTGTGCCCGTTGCCGCCGCCGTCGTGTTCACCGCGTTTGCCCGGAGCCGCCGCGTGGAGCGGGCACAGTCGCGGGCCGTTCTGGCCCAGCTGACGAACGAACTCGCCCGGCTCGGGGACCCGGTCAAGAAAGCCGAGGAGTTGCGCAAGGACCGGGCGAAGTTCGACGCGGCCGAGACGGAGCGGATCGCCGCCCACCCGCGCGCGCAGGACAAGCTCACAGCCAAGTACCACGCCGAGTTGAAGAGGGCCGAGAAGCGCAAGGCCGGCAAACAGCGCGACCTCGACAAGAAGATCGACGGCCTCGCGGAGGAACTGCGCAGGACCTTGGGCAAGGCACTCGCAGACAAACAGTCCGCATACGTGCGGGACCAGCTCAGCCGTCGGCTGATCGCCCAGTCGCCGCCGCACGGCATCGGGCCGACGCTCGCCGCTCGTCTCGCGGCAGCGGGCATCAGGACGGCAGCCGACTTCAAGGGCTACCGGTCCGTGCAGAACACCAACTACAACAGCACCGGCGCCGTACTCGTGCTGAACAACGGCCGGATGGTCGATGTCCACGGCATCGGCGAGGCCAAAGCCATCGCTCTCGACGTCTGGCGCAAGAGTCTGGTCGCATCCGCCGAAGCCCGGCAGCCGACCGCGCTCAGCGCGTCGGAGCGGCAGTCGGTCGAGCAGGGCATCGACCGCCGTCGGTCCCAGCTCACCACCCAGCGCAAGGCTGTGGACTCCGAGACCGATGCCTTGCGTGCGAAGGCACGAAAGGAACTTGAGGACGGTCAGGAACGGCTCAGCCGGGACAACAGGCGCGCGGGTGACCGGGCTCGGCAGCAACGGCAGGAATTCAGTCGGCGGGCGGTCGAACTCCAGCAGAACAGCGCGCTCCACGGAACGCTGAGTGCCTCCATCGAGGCCACCAAGCTCAGGCAGCGCGGGCTCTCGTACGCGCATTACCTACGGTTCCTCTACGTCGGTCACTGAGGTCGCGTCCCACCAGCGGGAGGCTAGGCACAGCCGAACCGGGCGGCGCCCCCGTTGGGCGCCCACAGGCCTGTCACCAGCAGAAATCAGACATCCCGCACAGTCGCCGGCACCGGTCCGGAACAATGGGTCGACGATGACCTCAGAGATCTCCCAGACTGCCGAATCCGTCGACTACACCCCGTTCGCCCACCTCACCGCCCCCAACGCCCCCCTCTACCGCCAGGTCATGCGTGCGTTCCTCACCGCCAAGGAGCGGTTCGCGGTGCATCTGCGGCCGGAGGACGTGTACGCCGCCCTGGACGCGGGGAGCCGGCCCGCCGACCCGGACGCGGGGAGCCGGCCCGCCGACCCGGACGCGGTGACGCAGGCGCTGGACAAGCTCGTGGAGTGGGGCAACCTGCGGGCCGACCCCGACCACGCGCGGGTGACGGCGGTCGAGGACTTCTACCGCAGGCGGTTCATCTACCAGCTCACCCGGGCCGGTGAGGCGGCCGAGGCAGCGCTGGGGACGTACGACGAGGTGCTGGGGCGGCGCGGCGAACTCCAGGCGGTCGCGCTGCACGACATCGTCACGCAGGTGCGGGCGCTCCTGGTGATCGCTGCGGAGGAAGAGCCCGACCCGGCCAAGGCCTACGTCGCCCTGTCCGTGCTGACGGCGCGGTTCACCGACCTCGCCGACAACGCCCGCGCCTTCATGGGCTCGCTCCAGCGCACCATCGACCTGCACGACATCGAGGTCGAGGCGTTCCTCGCCTACAAGGACCGGTTGATCCAGTACCTGGAGCGGTTCATCCAGGACCTCATCACCCTCGGTGGGCGGATCGCCCTGCTCATCGGGGAGCTGGAGGAGCAGGACCGGGTCGGTCCGCTGCTGCGGCTCGCCGCCGCCCGCGAGGCCGCCGACGCCACTCCGGAGGACGCCGGGCAGGCGGAGGCGGTGGCGTACGAACGGTGGGTGGCGCGGTGGTTCGGGCTGGCCGAGTGGTTCGTGTCCGGGGAGGGGCGGGAGTCGCAGGCCAGGCTCCTGCGCGGGCGAGCGCTCGGCTCGATTCCGCAGCTCCTGGCCGTCGTACGGCAGCTCAACGAGCGGCGGGCCGGACGCTCGGACCGCTCAGCCGACTTCCGCACCCTCGCGCGCTGGTTCGCCCAGGCCCCGGACGACGCGGCACGGCACCGGCTGTGGCGCGTGGCGTTCGGACTCCACTCCTCCCGGCACCTCAGCGTCGACGCCGAGACCCTCGCCGAACGGACGGCCGCTCCTGAGCCGGCCTCTACCCCGTGGAGCGAGGCGCGGCCCCTCAGGATCAGCCCTCAGCTGCGCCGTACCGGCAGTTATGAGCGGCGCGGCAGGCCGCGCCGGGTGGCCGACCGGGGAGAGGCGAAGCGTCGGCTCGCCGAGATCGCAGCCCGGCAGACGGAGGAGACCAGGCGGGCGCGGGACCGTCTGGTGACGGACGGACCGGTGCGGCTGTCCCGGCTCGGCGCACTCGACCCGCATGCCTTCCAGTTGTTCCTGCGGCTGCTCGGCGACGCGCTCGCCACCTGGCGGCCCGGCACCATCACCACAGTCGCCACCAGCGGGGACGGTTCGATGGAGATCCGATTGACCGCCCTCGACGACGGATCGACAGCCGAAGTGCGCACTCCCGACGGTGTGTTCCTCGGCCCCGATCACCTGATCGACATCGTCGACCTCACGGTGGGGCACGGTGACCGCGCCGCCGCACCTCCATCGGAGCCCGTTCCCCTCCCCGCCCCGCGACAGGACACCGCTGCCCGACTCACGGAGGACCTATGAGCGGCCCCCTGGCCGAGGTCCTGGACGGCCAGCGGCAGGCCGACCTCCAGAAGGCCGCACGCGCCCTGCTGAAGAACCCGCTGCTCACTGCCGACGGACCGTACGCGGACGAGTTCAAGCTGGTGCGCAGGCACACCGCCGAGCTGCGGGAGTGGTTCGAACGCAACGTCGGCTGGACGCTGCGTACGGACGCCGACGCCGCACGGCTGCGCAAGACGCCGGGCACCCTCACCGACGCCACACACCCGGCGCGCGAGGCCGCCCGCAGCGCCCTGCCCTTCACCCGCCGCCGCTACGTCCTGCTCTGCCTGGCCCTGGCCGCGCTGGAACGGGGCGAGTCGCAGGTGGCGCTCGGACGCCTCGCCGAACAGGTCGTCCTGGCCGCCGCCGATCCTGAACTCGTCGCCGCCGGAATCACGTTCACCCTGGAGCGGCGCGACGAGCGCCTCGACCTCGCGGCCGTCGTACGCCTGCTGCTGCGGCTCGGCGTGCTGCGGCGGGTCGCCGGCGACGAGGACGCCTACGGCAGCGGATCGGGCGACGTGCTGTACGACGTGCGGCGGCGCGTGCTGGCCGGGATGTCCGCGTCCCTGCGAGGTCCCTCCATGGTCGAGGCCGAGAGTTTCGAGGAGCGCCTGGTGGAGATGACCGCGTCGACCGTGCTCGACAGCGACGAGCTCAGGTTCCGGGCGATCCGCTGGAAACTGACCCGCATCCTGCTGGACGACCCGGTGCTGTACTACGACGACCTGACCGACGACGAACTGGCCTACCTCACCCGGCAGCGCGGCTTCATCACCGCCCGCATCAACGAGCTGACGGGACTCGTCCCGGAGGCCCGGGCCGAGGGCATAGCCATGGTCGACCCGATGGACGACCTCACGGACGCGCGCATGCCGGAACAGGGCACCCACGGTCACATCACCCTGCTGCTGGCGGGACACCTGGCCCGGGCGGACGGGCCCGTCCGCCCGGCGGAACTGGCGTTCCGCGTACGGGAACTGGCCGCGGATCACGGCGGGTTCTGGTCCAAGGCGGCGAGGGAACCGGGAGCGGAGCCCGAACTCGTCGAGCAGGCGCTGGCCAGGCTGGTGGCGCTGGGACTCGCCGAGCGCACCGAAGGGGGCGTCGCACCGCGGCCGGCCCTCGCGCGGTACGCGGTCGGCGAACCCGTGGTCAGGGAATCCGGACGCGCCCGCCGGTCCGCCACGACGGAACAACCCGTGCGGCCCGTACAGGACGAAAGGTGAACCGCCCCGTGACCGCGCTCCCCGGACCCGAGTCGCCCGGTCCCGTGCTGCCCGCTCCCGCGCCGGGCCGGTGGCGGCCCCTGCGCATCGGACTCGTCGATCTCTTCCACTACGACGTCGAGGAGTTCTGGTTCCGCGACGGCCGGCTGCTGTTGCGCGGCAACAACGGCACCGGCAAGTCGAAGGTGCTCGCCCTCACCCTGCCGTTCCTCCTGGACGGCGACCTCTCCGCCCGCCGCGTCGAACCCGACGGAGACCCGGGCAAGCGCATGGAGTGGAACCTCCTCCTGGGCGGCGCGCACCCGCACCCCGAACGGCTCGGATACACCTGGATCGAGTTCGGACGACTCGACGGCAGCACGGGTGAGGCGCACTTCCGCACGCTGCTGTGCGGACTCAAGGCGGTCGCCGGACGTGGCATCGCCCGCCACTGGTTCGCGGTCACCGGCCAGCGGGTCGGCGCCGGCCTCGACCTGCTGGACGCGACCGGGACGGCACTGTCCCGGGACCGGCTCGCCGAGGCCGTCGGCGCCCACGGCATGGTGTACGACACGGCGAAGGCATACCGCAGGGCAGTCGACGAAGCCCTGTTCGGGCTGGGGGAGCGGCGCTACGGCGCCCTCGTCGACCTCCTGATCCAGCTGCGCCAGCCCCAGCTGTCCAAACGCCCCAGCGAGGCCGCCCTGTCCCGGGCACTGACCGAGGCACTCCCGCCGATGGACCAGGCGGTCGTCGCCGACGCGGCGGAGGCATTCCGGTCGCTGGACGAGGAGAAGGAGGAACTGCGGGCGGCCCGCGAGGCCGAACAGGCGTCCACGGCGTTCCTCGGCCACTACCGCCGCTACGCCCGCCTCGCCTCCCGGCGCCGCGCCCGACTGCCCCGCCGCGAACACGCCCGGTACGAGAACCTGCAACGGGAACTCGCCAGGGCACAGGCGGACCGAGACCGGGCCTCGGCGGAACGCGAGGAGGCCGCGGCGAGGGGTGCCGCCCTCGACGAGCGGGCCGCACGGCTGGCCGCCCAGGACGCCACGCTGCGGTCCCGGCCCGAGATGCTCGACGCCCGCGCGCTCGACCGGGCGGCGGACGACGCCTCCCGCACGGCAGCAGACCTGAAACGGGCGGAGGCGGACCGGCGTACGGCGGCGGAGGCACACACCCGGGCCGTGGGCCGGCTCGCCACCGCGGACAACCGGCTCACAGCAGCCCGGGAGGCGTTGGAAAGGATCAGGGACCGGGTGGCCGAGAGCGCAGTGGCCGCCCGGCTCGAGCGGCCCAGGACGGAGGGAGCCCCCGACGCGGTTCTGCGCCGGGAGGCGGACGAGGCGACCGCGAGCAGGCAGCGCGCCGTCGGGCACGTGGCGGAGCTCGTCACGTTGGCCGAGCAGGCCGAGGAACGGCACCGTGCCGCTCGGCTGCGCGTCGACGAGGCCGACGAGGAGGTCGTGCACGGGGAGGAGCGACTGGCCGAGGCGGAGGAGGACGTCGCCCGGGAGGGGCAGGCGCTGGTCACGGCCGTGCGGGAGCGTCTTTCCGGGTGTGTGGAGCTGCGGGTGCCCGGGCTGCCCGTGCTCCTGGACGCCGTACAGGACTGGTCGAGTTCTCTGGACGGCCCGATGCCGGCCCGTACGGCGGCGAGCGAGGCGCATCGCGCCGCCGCCTCCCGGCTGGCCGACCGGGCGGCCGGACTGGCCCACCGCGAGGCGGCGACGGCGGAACGGTAGCGACTGGCGGTGGAGGAACTGACCGCCCTCGAATCAGGCGGGGAGCGCGGCCTTGCGGCTCCCCCCACGCGCACACCTGGCGTGCGGGACCGGGGCCCCGGCGCCCCGCTGTGGCGGCTCGTCGACTTCCACCCACACGTCACCGGGGCCGACCGCGCGGGACTGGAAGCCGCGCTGCAGGCGTCGGGGCTCCTCGACGCCTGGGTGCGGCCGGACGGCTCCGCAGTCGCGGCGGACGGACACGACGTACTGCTCGATCCGGTCGGGTTGCTCGGCGGGACCGGCCTCGACCGCGCGCTGTGCCCGGCCGTCGACCCTGCGGACGCGGGGGCCGCCGCCGTGGGGGAGGAGACGGTCGCACGCCTGCTCGCCTCGATCGGGCTGGTCGCGGGCGACGGCGACGGGTCCGGCGAGGCGTCCTGGGAGGCCGGCGGCCACGGCACCTGGGTCTGCGCGGACGGGCGCTTCCGCGTCGGGGCGCTCACCGGGAGCTGGGCCACGGACAGCGCCCAGTACGTGGGGGAAGGTGCGCGGGAGCAGGCACGCCGCGTCCGCATCCGGGAACTGCGCGCCGAGATCGACGGTCTGACGGCGGAGCGGGAACGACTGGCCGAGGAGACCCGCGCCGTGGCCGAGCGCCGTGCCACGCTGGACGCCGAACTCGCTGTGCTGCCCGGCGACGACGGCTTGCGGCACGCCCACGCACGCGTCACCGCCGCGGCCGAAGCGGTCCGTCGGGCCCGAGCTCGGCGGGACGAACGTGCCGCGGAACTGGCTCCGGCGGCGGAGCGGGCCGATCGTGCGGCGGCCGAACTCACCGACACCGCGGCGGCCCTGAACCTCCCCGCCGACCACACGGCACTGGGCGCCGTGCGCCAGGCGCTCGCCGACCACACCGCCCTTCTGGCGGCCCTGTGGCCGGCACTGCGCGAACGCGCGGAGGCCGAGCGCGCGGTGACCGGTGAGCGGGAGGAGACCGGCCGGGCCCAACTCCTCGTGTCGGAACTCGCGGAGCGCGCCACACAGGCGGCTCGGTCGGCCGCGGCTGCGGACGAACACCTCACGACGCTCCGCTCCACCGTCGGAGCGGCCGTCGCCGAGCTGCAGAGGCAACTGGAGGAGACGGCCGAGGCGGCGCGGGTCTGCGAGCACGAGCAGCGGCAGGCCCGGGCGGAGTACGGTGACGCCGACCGGCGGGCCAGCCGCGCCGAGGGACGCATCGAGCGGCTCGCCGAAGATGTCACCGAGGCGACCGCCGCGCGGGGAGGAAGCGGTCGCGGCGCTCCAGCGGTTCGCCGCAACGGGGCTGCTCGCCGTCGCGCTGCCCGACATCGATGTACCGGACGACGGCGGAGGGACGTGGGCGGCGACCCCCGCCATCGCCCTCGCGCGGGCGGTGGAGTCCCGGCTCTCCGCGATCGACGACACCGACGCGGCCTGGGAGCGCGTGCAGAAGCGGCTGAGCGAGGAGTTCAGCAGGCTCCAGGACGCCCTGTCACGGCATGGCCACACCGCCACCGCCCGCCCGAGCGAGGACGGCATGCGGGTTGACATCGTCTACCAGGGCCGGGAACGGGCCGTGCCAGAACTCGCCGAGGCACTGGCTGTGGAAGTCGCGGAACTGACCCGCATTCTGTCCGCACGCGAACGTGAGATCCTCCAGACCCATCTGATCACCGAGGTCGCCGGGACGCTCCAGGAGCTGATCGGGGCGGCCGAACGACAGGTGGCCGCCATGAACGCAGAACTGGAAGAGCGTCCGACCTCCACGGGCATGAAGCTGCGGCTGGTGTGGAGAGCGTCCCGCCGGGCGCCACAGGGACTGGCCCAGGCCCGCGAACGGCTGCGTCAGTCCGCTGACGCGTGGTCGCCCGAGGACCGGGCTGCGGTAGGCGCGTTCCTGCAGGAGCAGATCGCCCACCGTCAGGCCGACGACAGCGCCGGCAGCTGGCTGGAGGACCTCACCGCCGCCCTCGACTACCGGTCCTGGTACGAGTTCGGCGTCGAACGCCACCAGCACGGCAAGTGGGTCCCGGCCTCCGGTCCCGCCTCGGGCGGGGAGCGGGTGCTGGCCGCGTCCGTGCCCCTGTTCGCAGCCGCGTCCTCGCACTACGCGAGCGCGAGCGGCGCGCACGGCCCGCGCCTGGTCACCCTGGACGAGGCGTTCGCCGGCGTCGACGACGACTCACGCGCCAAGTGCCTCGGCCTGCTGCGCGCATTCGACCTCGACGTCGTCATGACCAGTGAACGTGAATGGGCCTGCTACCCCCAGGTGCCGGGCATCGCTATCGCCCAGCTCACCCGCGTCGACGACATCGACGCCGTACTGGTGACACGGTGGGAATGGGACGGCAGCGAACGGCGGCGCGGCACGGAGCCTGATGCCCGGGCGGACACGTTAGCGGCAACTGCCGTTGCTGGGGACTCCGGCGAGTGGCCCGACGGGCCTGTGAGCCCATCCCGTGGGCCAGGGCGGACCGCCGTGGTCGACAGTGCCGGCGGACAGGGGGCCCTGTGGACGTGAACCAGGCGACGACCTCGCCTGACCGCGACGGAGGCCGGGCGGCGTCCGGACGTACGACACCGCCGGACGTGACCGCGGGCGCGGTGCCGATGGGGCCTGCACCGGCAGAAGCCCGGACCGACGTCGACACCGAGCGCCTCGGACGCCTGCTCGGCGATCCCGGCCTCACCTGGTTCGTGGACCGCGTGCGGCAGCGGATGGCACGCGGCCGGCCGCTCACCGGCTCTGTCACCTTGTCCGCCCCCGAGGAATCCCAACGCCGCGCCGCCGAGCGGCTCCTGGGACGGGCACCACGAACCAGCGGCTCCCTCGGCATCCGCCTCGACACCGTGGATGAGATCCTGCGTCGCTCCGGTGTCAGCCCCGGCGGACTGGCGGCGGCCGTCGTCGCCCTCGCCGGCCCGGTCGTACTCCACGCCGAGACGCGGAACAGAGAGGAACAAGCCTGGGAGGAGGCGTACGCCCCGCTCGGCATCCTCGACGCGGAGCTGGCCCACTGGGCCGAACGGATCCGCGGTGACGGTCTCGTACGACGCCTCGCCCGCACACCGGAGGCGGCGGTCCCCTTGGTGGAGGCCGCCGTGCGCGCGTTGCGTGCACTGCCCGCGTCACCCCCGACGTCGCGGGCGACGTTCGCGGCACGGAATCTCTCGGGCGCCCATGCTCTGGACGAGGGAACGCCGCTCGCCACTCTCGTCCTGTCCGGCATCCGTTGCCTGACCGGCTTCCCCGACGGCTCCGGGGCGCAGTGGCGGCGGGAGGCATGGGCCTCGGCGGGCCTGCTCAAGGACGACTTGTCATCGACCGTCCTCACCCTCAACCTGCGCGGTACCCCAGCTCTCGCCTGGATGGCCGACGCTGGGGAGCCGACGGTGCTGACGCTCCGCTCCCTCACCGGCCGCGCACCGGTTGCCCCTGGCCTGGCGGGAACCGTTCACATCTGCGAGAACCCCGCGGTACTGTCCGCTGCCGCCGACACCCTCGGCCGGGAGTGCCCGCCCATGGTGTGCATCCAGGGGCAACCGTCGGCTGCCGCGCTCACGTTGCTGCGCGACCAGTCTTCGCGGGGAGCCCGCCTTCTCTGTCACGGCGATTTCGACTGGGGCGGGGTGCGCATCGCCACAGCACTGGCGCGAAGCGTCCCCTGGCGGCCGTGGCGCTACACGGCGGCGGAATACCGAGCAGCAGCGACCGCAGTGGTCGGAGCCCCGAATCTGACGGGCCTGCCCGCTGCCACCCCCTGGGACCCGGCCCTGGCCGTCGCTCTCGCCGAGTGCGGCGTCCGGGTCGAGGAGGAAATGGTGCTGAACGACTTGCTCACGGACCTCGGCACGGGGTCCCGCTGACGCCTGTCTCGGGGCCGCGGCGGGCGCAAAGTCCTACGAGTACCGACTCACTCCCTCGTCATGCGCATCTTTCCGACGACGCGTCGTGTGGAGTGTGTGCCTCGAAAGCCTTCACGCCCGGCCAAAAGTCCCAGAGAACTCCCAGAGGCGCCTGCACACCCCTCCTGTCTCACATTCGTGCAGCTCAGGAGGGGCGCAGTGGTGGTTTCTCTGAGAAGCTTCAGATATCCCGGAAAATCTCGATCTGCGCCCCGATCGAGTTCAACCGCTCCGCCAGATCCTCGTAACCCCGGTTGATGACATACACGTTCCGCAGCACCGACGTCCCCTCCGCCGCCATCATCGCCAGCAGGACGACCACCGCCGGGCGCAGGGCCGGCGGGCACATCATCTCGGCGGCGCGCCAGCGGGTCGGGCCCTCTACCAGGACACGGTGGGGGTCGAGGAGTTGGAGGCGACCGCCCAACCGGTTCAGGTCCGTCAGGTAGATCGCGCGGTTGTCGTAGACCCAGTCGTGGATGAGGGTCTTGCCCTGGGCGGAGGCGGCGATCGCCGCGAAGAACGGGACGTTGTCGATGTTCAGGCCCGGGAAGGGCATGGGGTGGATCTTGTCGATCGGCGCCTCCAGTTTGGAGGGGCGGACCGTGAGGTCGACCAGGCGGGTGCGGCCGTTGTCGGCGAAGTACTCCGGGGTGCGGTCGTGGTCGAGGCCCATCTCCTCCAGGACCGCCAGCTCGATCTCCAGGAACTCGATGGGGACGCGACGGACCGTCAGTTCCGATTCCGTGACGACCGCCGCGGCCAGCAGGCTCATCGCCTCGACCGGGTCCTCGGAGGGGGAGTAGTCGACGTCCGCGTCGATGACCGGCACGCCGTGCACGGTCAGAGTCGTGGTGCCGATGCCCTCGACCCGCACGCCCAGCGCCTCCAGGAAGAAGCAGAGGTCCTGGACCATGTAGTTGGAGGAGGCGTTGCGGATGACGGTGACGCCGTCGTGGCGGGCGGCGGCCAGCAGGGCGTTCTCCGTGACCGTGTCGCCGCGTTCGGTCAGGACGATGGGGCGGCCGGGGCGGACGCCGCGGTCGACCACCGCGTGGTACTGGCCCTCCGTGGCGGCGACGTCCAGGCCGAAGCGGCGCAGCGCGATCATGTGCGGCTCGATGGTGCGGGTGCCGAGGTCGCAGCCGCCGGCGTAGGGCAGCTTGAAGCGGTCCATACGGTGCAGCAGCGGGCCCAGGAACATGATGATGGAGCGGGTGCGCACCGCCGCCTCGGCGTCGATGGCGTCCATGTCGAACTCCGCCGGCGGCACGATCTCCAGGTCCACGCCGTCGTTGATCCAGCGGGTGCGCACGCCGATGGAGTTCAGCACCTCCAGGAGGCGGTAGACCTCCTCGATGCGCGCGACCCGGCGCAGTACCGTGCGCCCCTTGTTGAGCAGCGAGCCGCACAGCAGCGCCACGCACGCGTTCTTGCTCGTCTTGACGTCGATGGCGCCCGAGAGGCGCCGGCCGCCGACCACCCGCAGGTGCATCGGTCCCGCGTAGCCCAGAGAGACGATCTCACTGTCCAGCGCCTCGCCGATCCGGGCGATCATCTCAAGGCTGATGTTCTGGTTGCCGCGTTCGATCCGGTTGACCGCGCTCTGACTGGTGCCGAGCGCCTCCGCGAGCTGTGACTGCGTCCAGCCGCGGTGCTGCCGGGCGTCACGGATGAGCTTGCCGATGCGTACGAGGTAGTCGTCTGCCATGAGGTTGAGGCTATCTCAGATATGAGATGGCGCCTCTTGGGGGGTCTGTTCGAGTGACGAACAGGAGGCCGAAGAGGTGACGGCCGGTCAGCGGCGCCCGGTGGTGCGGGTGCGGCGCCAGCCGAACGGCCCGGGCAGATCCATCGACGTCGTACGGCGTCCCGTGCTGCTGCGGGTGTGGCGCGGGCCGTTCTTGCCGCCGCCGGTGGTGATGGACCAGGACCGCTTGTTGATGTTCAGGCGCACTCCGGGAAGTATCCGGAAACTCTTGCGGAACGTGAGGGGCATCGTGCCTCCTTCCGAGTCGTGCCGGGGTACCCCGGCACAAGTCGGATACCCCCGCTCGGCGTACTGATGGCCCTGGGGGTCACCCGGGCAGGGGTGGGTGTGGGGCGCACGCCACACCGGGTCCGGGCATGACCGTTCCGCCCCCATGTACTAGAGTTATCTCGACATCGAGATATCTGCCGAGGCGTACTGCGGTCGCCGCCCCGGATCCGCTCCAGTAAGGGTTACCTAACTTAGCCTGACCTCAGCGGGTTCGCCAAGGCGGCGTGGCGGCAGGATGCGGTGGTACGCGCACATGAATGAAGGAGACTGTCGTGTCGGCGAACAGCTTCGACGCCCGCAGCACGCTGCAGGTGGGCGACGAGTCGTACGAGATCTTCCGGCTGGACAAGGTCGAGGGCTCCGCGCGCCTTCCCTACAGCCTGAAGGTGCTGCTGGAGAACCTGCTCCGCACCGAGGACGGCGCGAACATCACCGCCGACCACATCCGCGCCCTCGGCGGCTGGGACTCGCAGGCCCAGCCGTCCGAAGAGATCCAGTTCACGCCCGCCCGCGTGATCATGCAGGACTTCACCGGCGTGCCCTGTGTCGTGGACCTCGCCACCATGCGTGAGGCCGTCAAGGAGCTGGGCGGCGATCCGAACAAGATCAACCCGCTCTCCCCGGCCGAGATGGTCATCGACCACTCCGTCATCGCCGACAAGTTCGGCACCCCCGACGCCTTCAAGCAGAACGTCGACCTGGAGTACGGCCGCAACCGCGAGCGCTACCAGTTCCTGCGCTGGGGCCAGACCGCCTTCGACGACTTCAAGGTCGTCCCCCCGGGCACCGGCATCGTCCACCAGGTGAACATCGAGAAGCTCGCCCGCGTGGTGATGGTGCGCGACGGCAAGGCGTACCCGGACACGCTGGTCGGCACCGACTCGCACACCACCATGGTCAACGGCCTGGGCGTCCTCGGCTGGGGCGTCGGCGGCATCGAGGCCGAGGCCGCGATGCTCGGCCAGCCGGTCTCCATGCTCATCCCGCGCGTCGTCGGCTTCAAGCTGACCGGTGAGCTCAAGCCCGGCACCACCGCCACCGACCTGGTGCTCACCATCACCGAGATGCTGCGCAAGCACGGCGTCGTCGGCAAGTTCGTCGAGTTCTACGGCGAGGGTGTGGCGGCCACGAGCCTCGCCAACCGCGCCACCATCGGCAACATGTCCCCGGAGTTCGGCTCCACCGCCGCGATCTTCCCGATCGACGACGAGACCCTGAACTACCTGCGCCTGACCGGCCGCAGCGACCAGCAGGTCGCCCTGGTCGAGGCGTACGCCAAGGAGCAGGGCCTCTGGCTGGACCCGGCCGCCGAGCCCGACTTCTCCGAGAAGCTGGAGCTGGACCTCTCGACGGTCGTCCCGTCGATCGCCGGCCCGAAGCGCCCGCAGGACCGCATCGTCCTGGCGAACGCCGCCGAGCAGTTCAAGCAGGACGTCCGCAACTACGTCGACAGCGTGGACGAGGCGGGCCAGGAGTCCTTCCCGGCCTCCGACGCCCCCGCCGTCACCAACGGCGTGCCCTCCAACCCGGTCCAGGTGACCGCCCCCGACGGCACCACCTACGAGCTGGACCACGGTGCGGTGACGGTCGCGGCCATCACCTCCTGCACCAACACCTCCAACCCGTACGTCATGGTCGCCGCCGCGCTGGTCGCGAAGAAGGCCGTGGAGAAGGGCCTGACCCGCAAGCCGTGGGTCAAGACCACCCTCGCCCCGGGCTCCAAGGTCGTCACCGACTACTTCGACAAGGCGGGCCTGACCCCGTACCTCGACAAGGTCGGCTTCAACCTCGTCGGCTACGGCTGCACCACCTGCATCGGCAACTCCGGCCCGCTGCCGGAGGAGGTCTCCAAGGCGGTCAACGACCACGACCTCGCCGTCACCTCGGTCCTCTCCGGCAACCGGAACTTCGAGGGCCGCATCAACCCCGACGTCAAGATGAACTACCTGGCGTCCCCGCCGCTGGTCGTCGCCTACGCGATCGCCGGTTCCATGAAGGTGGACATCACCAAGGACGCCCTGGGCACCGACACCGACGGCAACCCGGTCTTCCTCAAGGACATCTGGCCGTCCGAGGCCGAGGTCGACCAGGTCGTGGCCGGCGCCATCGGCGAGGACATGTTCTCCAAGTCCTACAGCGACGTCTTCGCCGGTGACGCCCAGTGGCAGGCCCTGCCGATCCCCACCGGCAACACCTTCGAGTGGGACAGCGAGTCCACCTACGTCCGCAAGCCCCCGTACTTCGAGGGCATGACGATGGAGACCACCCCGGTCTCGGACATCTCCGGCGCCCGCGTCCTCGCCAAGCTCGGCGACTCGGTCACCACGGACCACATCTCGCCCGCCGGTGCCATCAAGGCGGACACCCCGGCCGGCAAGTACCTCACGGAGCACGGCGTCGAGCGCCGCGACTTCAACAGCTACGGCTCGCGCCGCGGCAACCACGAGGTCATGATCCGCGGCACGTTCGCCAACATCCGCCTGCGCAACCAGATCGCGCCGGGGACGGAAGGCGGCTACACCCGCGACTTCACCCGGTCCGCCGAAGGTGATGGAGGGGCCCCGGTGTCGTTCATCTACGACGCCTCGCGCAACTACATCGAGCAGGGCATCCCGCTGGTCGTCCTGGCCGGCAAGGAGTACGGCTCCGGCTCGTCGCGCGACTGGGCCGCCAAGGGCACCGCGCTGCTCGGCGTCAAGGCCGTCATCGCCGAGTCCTACGAGCGCATCCACCGCTCCAACCTCATCGGCATGGGCGTCCTGCCGCTCCAGTTCCCCGAGGGCCAGTCCGCCGACTCCCTCGGCCTGACCGGCGAGGAGACCTTCTCCTTCGCGGGCGTCGAGGAGCTGAACAACGGCACCACCCCGCGCACGGTGAAGGTCACCACCGACACCGGCGTCGAGTTCGACGCGGTCGTCCGCATCGACACCCCCGGCGAGGCGGACTACTACCGCAACGGCGGCATCATGCAGTACGTGCTGCGCAGCCTGATCCGCAAGTAAGCGGAAGGGCAAGGCGGTTGAGGGCCGTGGCCTCCGGTTTCCGGAGGCCACGGCCCGGCCTTCGTCACCGGCTGATTCCCGTATGGCCGAGGGTGACCGGCGTCACGTACGCTGGTTGTTCGGTCACTTCAGGTGATGGGCGGACGCGGCTGAGGATTCCGGGTGGGGGATTTCCGGGTACTCGCTGCGACAGTGCACACCCGTCCACTAACCTGGACGGGCACCTATCCAGGCATGTGGGGGAAGCAGGGGGGCTGGGGCAGTGCATAAGGGGAAACCCTTGTGGCGCAGGAGCAGCAGATGTGGCAATGAGAGCGAGTGCGTGGAGGTAGCCGTGCGCCAGGGCCGAGTGCTGACGCGCGACTCCAAGGCGCCCGCGCGTTCCTCGCTGCACTTCACCGCCTCCGCTTGGACACATTTCCTGCATGCCGTGGAACAAGGAGAGTTGGACGGTCCGTGACGTTCTTATCCAGCCATCGGCAGGCGGTAGGGGGCCATATGAATGCCGAGGCATCCGCGGTGCGGCGATCGGGCGGAAAGCGGAGAGCCGGCGTCCTCGTGGGCGGTGTCATCACGTTCACCGTGACCGCCGGGGCGCTCGCGACACTGGCTGCCGCCGTCGCGTCCATGCTTGTCGACAGCGTGCTCGCCAAGAGGATCCTGTGGGTGACCGTCGCCTTCGCCGTGGCGGTCGGCGCCGGGGTGTGGCGAGCGGGGAACGGGCCTACGACGTCCCCACCTGGTTCTGATCGCCCTCGTTACGATTCTCAGGCGGGTTCTGCGGAGTAGTCGGGCCGCCCCGCCCGGCATTCAGCTTGCGCTTCGCCCACCAGGCGAGTCCGGCGACGGCCGCGGTCGACGCCAAGGTGCCCAGCGTGGTGCCGATCTCGGACACGGGCAGCTTCAGGGCACGGGCCGCGTGCAGGACGACCGGCGCCATCTTGACCACGATGAAGAGCGCCACCAGCGCGATCGCGCCGATCAGCGCCGTCTGCTTGCGCTTGTCGCGCGCACGGGACGCCTCGATGGCTATGAGACGCTCCGTCTGACCCGGGTCCTGGATGGCCTGGGCCTTCAGCTCCTCGTCGTTCATGCTGGAGCCGAAGGCTATTCGCACCATGTCCAGGAGCGCCTCGACTGTCGACCTGGAGACCACGCCGGTCCTCCCCTGCCTCTGCCCGCCCTCAGTGCCGCGGTTCTAGCGGGCCTCGAGGTTCTGCCTGACGCGTTCGATCAGGTCGAGGGACGTGGTCTCGTCCAGTGCCCGTTCCATGATCGTCTGGAAGCACTCCTGGTACCGGGCCAGGAGTTCCAGGTCCTCGCCGCCGGTCATGCTGCCGGCGGCGTGCTCCAAGTACACGAGATCGTCGTCGTCGGGGAAGCGGAGCAGTACGAAGCTGCCCAGCGTGCTGTAGTGGGCCCCGGCCTCGAAGGGCAGCACGCGCACGGTCACGCCGTCGCGCCCGGCGAAGTCCAGGATCTGTCCCAACTGCTCGCCGAACACGGCCGGTCCGCCGATCTGCCGCCGCACCGCGGCCTCGTCCAGGACGAAGGTGGCCGCCGGCCGGCCGGTGCCGTCCAGCATGCGTTCCTGGCGCTCCATCCTCAAGTCCACCACGCGCCCTATCCGTTCGGCGGTCAGCCCGCGCTCGGCGAGCAGCGCCTCCGCGTACGCGCGGGTGTGCAGGTGTCCCGGTATCACGATCGGGTGGTACGTGTCGACGGCGTGCGCGGCGCCCTCGTAGCCGAGGTACTGGGCGAACTGCGGTGAGACGACGTCGTGGTAACGGGACCACCAGCTGGGGCCCTTGCTGCCCCGGGCCGCCTCCACCAGCTCGTTCACCGTGTCCGGCTCGGTGACGTCGTACAACGCCAGCAGGGCGCGCAGGTCGCTGACGGACACGCTCACCGTCCCGGTCTCCACCCGGATGAGCTTCGACTGCGACCACTCCACCCGCGCCGCGGCCTCACGCTGGCTGAGCCCGGCGCTCTCACGCGCCTTGCGCAGGGCGAGGCGCAGCTTGCGCCGGTTGAGACTGGGGTCCACAGGGGGTGTCATCGCCGCTCCTTCGACCGTGCACGTACCCTGGTAAATGGTAGCCATGCACAGAAAGTTCCTAGCATTACGCTCGAACCATTATGCACGCGGCTTTCTGCATAGAGCCGAAACCCGATCGGGCCGCGGAACGGCGCGGGTACGCAGGTCCTGGCACGTCCCGGCACGCGCTGCGGCCCGCCCGGTGACCGGGCGGGCCGCTGTGACGAGGGCGGTCGGGTTCGTGCTTACGCGAGCAGTTCGACCTCCGCCAGAGTCGACCCGCCCGTCGGCACCAGCCGGTACTTCGCGTACGTCCCCGGCGACTTCACCGAGAAGACCCGCGTCTGCCGGTCCCAGGCGAAGGACTCCCCGGACCGCTCGTCCAGGGTCTTCCACGTCGTTCCGTCGGCCGAGCCCTCCAGCTTCCAGCCGGTCGGAGCCGACGTGCGGTCCTTCGGGGACGTCAGCGTGTACTGGACCGCCTTCGTCCCCTCGGCGACCGGCAGGTCCACCGCCGAGGTCACCGCCGCCTCCGTCGCCGACGTGTCGTCGAACAGGGCGCCGTCGCCCGAGACGGCGTCCTCGCGCGGCGTCGGCACCTCGTCACCGGTCGTGATCGACACCGGCGCGGCGTTCTTGCCGGTGCCCCACGAGGACGGCCGCGACCCCATGTCGAACTCCAGGACGCCGCCCTTGGCGAGCACGGAGTGGGGCAGGGACGTGGAGTTCCAGGAACGCCCGTTGACCTTCAGTCCCCGCACGTAGACGTTCTTCGCGCTGTTCTTCGGGGCCTTGACCACCAGTTCGCGCCCGTTCTCCAGGTGCACGGTCGCCTTGGTGAACAGCGGGGAGCCGATGGCGTACTCGCCGCTGCCCATCACCAGCGGGTAGAAGCCGAGGGCGGAGAAGAGGAACCAGGCCGACTGCTCGCCGTTGTCCTCGTCGCCGTGGTAGCCCTGGCCGATCTCGCTGCCGGTGTAGAGGCGGGAGAGCACCTCGCGGACGTTCTTCTGCGTCTTGTACGGCTGCCCGGCCGCGTCGTACATGTACAGGGCGTGGTGGGCGACCTGGTTGGAGTGCCCGTACATGCCCATCCGGACGTCGCGCGCCTCGACCATCTCGTGGATGACCCCGCCGTAGGAGCCCTTCAGCTCCGGCGAGGCGGTCTCCGGGGTGGAGAGGTACTCGTCGAGCTTGTCGGCGAGGCCGGAGCGTCCGCCGTAGAGGTTGGCCAGGCCCCGGCTGTCCTGCGGGGCGGTGAAGGCGTAGCCCCAGCCGTTGGTCTCGGTGTAGTCGTAGCCCCACACGCGCGGGTCGTACTTCTCCGAGTCCACGCGCCACTTGCCCGAGGCGTCCTTGCCCTGGAAGAAGCCGGCCTGGCCGTCGAACAGGTTGACGTAGTCCTGGGCGCGGTTCAGGAAGTAGGCGGACTCCTCCTGGTAGCGCTTCTCGCCGGTCTCCTCGTAGAGCTTGGCGCCCATCCGTGAGATGCCGTAGTCGTTGAGGTAGCCCTCCAGCGCCCAGGACAGGCCCTCGTGCGTCTCGCTGGAGGTGTAGCCGAGGAAGGGGGAGGTCTCCATGCCCTTGCGGCCCACGCCCGAGGACGGCGGCACCACGGTGGCGTTCTTCAGCGCCGCCTCGTACGCCGCCTTCGCGTCGAAGTCGACGCCCTTGACGTACGCGTCGGCGAAGGCGACGTCGCTGGAGGTGCCGGTCATCAGGTCCGCGTAGCCGGGGGAGGACCAGCGCGAGGTCCAGCCGCCGTCCTTGTAGTGCTGCACGAACCCGTCGACCAGCTCACCGGCGTGCTTCGGGGTGAGGAAGGAGTACGCCGGCCAGGTCGTCCGGTACGTGTCCCAGAAGCCGTTGTTGACGTACACCTTGCCGTCGACGATCTTCGCGCCGGTGTGGGTCGGGGTGTCCGGCTCGGGCATCCGCTGGAACGGGGAGGCGTACTTGTACTCCCCGTCGACCTTCTCGAAGCCCGAGTTCGGGTACAGGTACAGCCGGTAGAGGCTGGAGTACAGCGTGGTCAGCTGGTCCCGCGTGGCGCCCTCGACCTCGACCTTGCCGAGGATCCGGTCCCACTGCGCGCGGGCGTCCCGCTTCACCTTCTCGAAGGAGGTGCGCGCGCCGATCTCCTGGCGCAGGTTGCCCTTCGCCTGGTCGACGCTGATGAGGGAGGTGGCCAGGCGCAGGGTGACCGTGCGGTCGTCGCCCGCGTCGAAGGTCAGGCTGCCCTTGACGCCGCTGGAGCCGCCGCCGGTGACCTTCTTGTCGAACTCGCCGTAGACGAACAGGCGGGTCGCGCCGGTCGACAGGTCGGACTTCACGTCCGAGTAGCCGGTGAAGGTGCCGTTGTCCTTGTCCAGGGTCAGGCCGGCCTGGTCGTTGACGTTGTCGAAGACGACGCTCGCGTCGTCACCGGGGTAGGTGAAGCGCATCATGGCCGCGTGGTCGGTCGGCGCCATCTCGGCCTTCAGGCCGTTCTCGAAGGTGACGCCGTAGTAGTACGGGCGCGCGGTCTCGTTCTCGTGCCGGAACGGCAGCGCGCGGGCCTCCCGGCCGGTGTCCGGGGTGCCGGACGCCGCCGACGGCATCACCTGGAACGTCTGCCGGTCACCCATCCACGGGCTCGGCTCGTGGCTCGCGCTGAACGCCTGCAGCGTCGGCAGGTTGTCCGCGTTGTTGCGGCGCGCGTAGTCGTACAGCCAGCTGGTGGAACCGGCGTCGGTCACCGGCGTCCAGAAGTTGAAGCCGTTCGGGACGGCCGTCGCGGGGAAGTTGTTGCCGCGCGAGAAGCTGCCGCTGGAGTTGGTGCCGCGGGTGGTCAGCGCGTAGTCGGAGAGGTGGGCCTCGGGTTTCTCGGGCTCGGCCCGCTCGATCGACACGTCGTCCAGCCAGCCCCGGAACTTCGCCGGGCCCTTGGGGGAGTCGTACGCCACCAGGATCCGGTCGACCGTCCTGCCGGCCGCGACCGACCCGATGCCCGACTCGACCGCGTTCCACTGGTTGACGTAGAGGATCTTCGCGTCGCCCTGTCCGCGCGGGGTGAGCGGGAAGCCGTGGGCGTCGGTGGCGCCGAGGTCGCTGAGGTAGGTGCCGTCGGTGAAGGCGAGGTCGACGGAGACGTTGGTGGCGTCGTAGTCGAGGTCGCCGTCGGCCATCGACGGGAAGATCTTGTAGGAGAGCTCGCTGCGCCGGTCGACCTTGACGTTCACGTCGAAGACCTTGTTGTACGAGTACGCCCGGCCGTCGGCCGTGTGCCGGCCGGCGTAGCGCAGGGCCCGCTTGCCGGTGAAGCCCGCGCCCGCCTTGGCCGTCGGGGAGCCGGTCGGGCCCTTGTCGACGAGGGAGAGCATGTCCTGGGGGGCGGGCACCTCGCTGCCGCCCGTGGACAGCTGCACGTCGGCCAGCTGGAGGGCGTCGCCCGCCCCGTTGTTCTTGGTGAACTCCAGCCGGAAGTGCTGGTATTCGGCCTTCTCGGCCAGGTCGTACGTCTTGGTCTGGAACCGCTCGGAGAAGGACTCGCCCGAGCGGGTGTCCAGCGTCGTCCACTGCTCGCCGTCGGCCGACCCCTTGAGCGTCCAGTCCACCGGATCGCGCTCGTCGTGGTCGTTGGCGGAGGTGAGCGCGTACCGGGTGATGCCGGCCGCCGCCTCCAGGTCGAACTCCACCCAGCCGGTGGGCGCGAAGGTCAGCCACTTGGTGGCGGGCTCGGTGTCGGTGAGGTTCTCCTTCACCTCGCCGCCGCCCGTGTTCTCCCCGCTGGCCCGCACGCCCGTGACGTCGCCGCTCACATTGCCGGGGATGCCGGTGCTGTACCCGCCGTCCACCCCCGCGGCGCGCTTCTCGCCGTCGGGGCCGGTGTCGACGGTGTTCAGCCAGTCCGGAGCCGGATCGTCCGCCTCGAACGAGGACGTGAACTCCCGGTCCGGGGCGGAGGCCGCCCGCGGCAGCGCGACCGCCGCGCCCTGCGAGCCCACCGCCAGTGCGAAAGCGGTCGTCACCACGACCGCCGGACCCCATCTGTGCCGAGTTCTGCGCTGCATCTCCCAGGACCCTCCCTGCACGCCGGACAACGTTGTCAAATCGTGTGCGCAGGGTCCAGTAGTGGGTCAAGTGGCAAGTGATGTCAAGGGTGTTGGTAGCGGCGTTCGGGGTTTATGTCGCGGATTTTTCCGGCAAGCTGCTCACAGGCCTCTCAAATGTCCGCCAGATCTCAACTCGGAAAAGACCCGTGGCCAACCTTGCGTTCGATCTTGCTCCGGCGGCGGGAAGTGGACTATACCTGTCGGCCACCGGAGCGTTGTGAAGACGCGAGATCCGCACTGCCTGCACGACCCAGCGAGACCGAACGCGGTGCCGGGAGGATCCGGTTCACCGCCTGAGTCCTGGAGAAGGCGAGGACTTGAGCAATGGGATCCACTTCCGCCGAGAACGCCAGTACGCCCCCCGACGGCACCGGTACCCGCGCGGGCACCGGCCGCCGCGACCTGATCAAGAGGGCCACCGCGCTCGGCCTGCTCGCCGTCCCCACGATGAGTTTCCTGTCCGCCTGTGCCAGCGGCGGCGGCGGTGACGACCAGGACAAGGCGGAGGCGGGCGAGAAGACCGCCGAGAACCCGCTCGGCGTGAACAACAGCGCCCAGCTGGAATTCGTCCTCTTCGACGGTGGATTCGGCAAGGAGTACGCCGAGGACGCGGTGAAGGTCTACGAGAAGAACTTCCCCGACGCGACCGTGAAGTTCTCCGCCACCCAGAAGATCCAGTCCACCCTCCAGCCCCGTTTCAACCAGGGCACCCCGCCCGACCTCATCGACAACTCCGGCGCGGAGCAGATGGACATGGGCGTCCTGGTCGGAAAGAAGCAGCTCGCCGACCTCACCCCCCTGCTCGACGCCCCCTCCTACGACGACCCGGACAAGAAGGTCCGCGACACCCTGCGCCCCGGCATCGTGGAAATGGGCCAGTTCGACGGGGACCAGGTCTGGGTCTTCTATTACGCCTACACCGTCTACGGCGTCTGGTATTCGCAGAAGGCGCTGGACTCGCTGGACGCCGCATACCCGAAGACCTGGGACGAGATGCTCGCCGTCTGCGCCAAGGCCAAGAAGAAGGGCATGGCGGGCTGGACGTACGCGGGCAAGTACCCGTACTACATCCCCTTCTCGCTCTACCCGATGATCGGCAAGGTCGGCGGCGTGGAGGTGCTGGACGCCATCGACAACCTGGAGCCGAACGCCTGGAAGCACCCGGCGGTCAAGGCGTGCTTCGAGGCGTACTACGAGCTGTACAAGAAGGGGTACGTCCTCCGGGGCACCCCGGGTCTGGACCACATCCAGTCGCAGACCGCCTGGGCCAAGGGCGACGCCCTGTTCCTGCCCAACGGCTCCTGGGTGGAGAACGAGTCGGCCAACGTCATCCCCGACGGCTTCGAGGTGACCGTCTCCGCCCCCTCCGGGCTGGACTCCTCCGACAAGCTGCCCTTCGGCACCCTCTGGGCCTCCGGCGGCGAGCCGTTCATCGTCCCCGCCAAGGCGAAGAACGGCACCGGCGGCATGGAGCAGCTGCGCATCATGCTCAGCGAGGCCTCCTCGAAGAACTTCACCTCCAAGGTCAAGTCGCTCTCCGCCTACAACGGCGGCACCGACGGCATCGAGCTGACCCCCGGCCTCAAGTCCGGCGTCGCGGCCCTCGAACTGGCCGGCGACAACGTGGTCAACCCCCGCCTCCAGGACTGGTACGTGAAGCTCCAGAAGGAGCAGATCGGCGTCGGCGGCCTGGGCGAGATGATGGCCGGCCGGCTCACCCCGGCCGAGGCCATCAAGAAGATCCAGGGCTACGCCGACGACGCGGCCAAGGACTCGTCGATCAAGCACTACAAGCATCAGTAGGGACGCCGGATCGGGGTCGGTTGGCAATGCAGCACGGCAAGTACCGGTTCATCGTGGGGTTCCTGGCGCTGCCGCTGGGGATCTACGCCCTCTTCGTCGTCTGGCCGTTCGTCCAGTCCATCTACTACTCGTTCACCGACTGGACGGGGCTGAGTCCCGAGTTCGAGATGGTCGGCTTCGACAACTACGCACGGATGCTCGACGACGACATCTTCTGGAAGTCGCTGTGGCACAGCGTGCTCTTCGCGCTGCTCGTCCCCCTGGTGACGCTCGGCCTGGCGCTCTTCCTCTCCTTCATGATCAACGTCGGCGGCCGGAAGCGGAAGGGCGGCCCGGTGGTCTCCGGGGTCCGCGGCTCCGCCTTCTACAAGATCGTCTACTTCTTCCCGCAGGTGCTGTCCATCGCCATCGTCGCCCTGCTGTTCCAGTTCGCGTACAACCCGGACAGCGGCGCGGTCAACTCCCTGCTGCGCGGCATCGGCCTGGACTCCGTCCAGCCGCTGTGGCTCGGGGACCCGGACTTCGCCCTGTGGTGTGTCATGGCGGTCCTCGTCTGGTCCACGGTCGGCTTCTTCGTGGTCCTCTTCTCCGCCGGCATGGCCTCCGTCCCGGCGGAGCTGTACGAGGCCGCGCTGCTGGACGGAGCGACCCGCTTCACCACGTTCTTCCGGGTCACCCTGCCGCTGCTGTGGGACACCGTGCAGTCCGGCTGGGTCTACATGGGCATCCTCGCGCTCGGCGCCGAGTCCTTCGCGGTCGTCCAGATCATGACCGTCGGCCCCGGCGGACCGGACTACTCGACCACCGTCATGGTCCTGTACGTGTACCAGAAGGCGTTCCGGGACGGTCAGGCCGCCTACGCCACCACCATCGGCGTCGCCCTGCTCGTGGTCACGCTGGCCTTCGCGGCCGTCGTGATGCGGCTGGGCCGGCGCGAGCGGCTGGAGTACTGAACCGATGAAGACGACCGACACCCCCGCCGAGCCGAAACCGAGGAACGAGCCGAAACCGAGGAAGGAGCCGAAACCGAAGAAGGAGGGCGGCGCCCTCGACGTCTTCTCCCACGGCGTCCTCGTCATCTGGGCGATCATGGTGGTGCTGCCGCTGGTGTGGGCGGTGATGACGTCCTTCAAGGACGACGCCTCGATCTTCGGCTCGCCCTGGTCGCTGCCGGACACCCTGCACTTCGACAACTGGTCCAGGGCCTGGACCCAGGCCCACATGAGCGACTACTTCCTCAACACCGTCCTGGTGGTGGGCGGCTCGCTCGTCGGCACCCTGGTGCTGGGCTCGATGGCCGCCTACGTCCTGGCCCGGTTCGACTTCCCCGGCAACCGGTTCGTCTACTTCCTGTTCGTCGGCGGCATGAGCTTCCCGATCATGCTCGCACTGGTGCCCCTGTTCTACGTGGTGGACAACCTGGGGCTGCTGAACACCCTCCACGGGCTGATCCTGGTCTACATCGCCTACTCGCTGCCCTTCACGGTGTTCTTCCTGACCGCGTTCTTCCGCACCCTGCCGACCTCGGTGGCGGAGGCCGCGTTCGTCGACGGGGCCTCGCACACCCGGACGTTCTTCCAGGTCATGCTGCCGATGGCCAAGCCGGGGCTGATCAGCGTGGGGATCTTCAACTTCCTGGGGCAGTGGAACCAGTACATGCTGCCGACCGTGCTGAACACCGACCCCGACCAGCACGTCCTCACCCAGGGCCTGGTGCAGCTCGCGGTCAGCCAGGGGTACAAGGGCGACTGGTCGGGGCTGTTCGCGGGCCTGGTGATGGCGATGCTGCCGGTGCTGGCGGCGTACATCCTCTTCCAGCGGCAGGTGGTGCAGGGACTGACCGCGGGCGCCTTGAAGTGACGGCCGCGCGGAGGGCGCGGGCACCCGGATGCGGTTCAACCTCTTGACGGGAGGCGACCCGAACGGCTCAGCTTAGAGTTCACTAGTTGGACATGGACGGGGCCTCGTCGACGCGGCCCCGGCGCAGGAGGTCGTCGTGGAGACTCCGGGGTCGCAGTCGTCGCTGCACCGAGCCAACCTGGAGAGGGTCGTACGCGCCGTACGGCTGGCCGGGTCGCTCACGCAGGCGGAGATCGCGAGGACGACGGGGCTGTCCGCGGCGACCGTCTCCAACATCGTCCGGGAACTGAAGGACGGCGGGACCGTCGAGGTCACGCCCACCTCGGCGGGCGGCCGGCGGGCCCGCAGCGTCTCGCTGAGCGGGGACGCCGGGATCGTGATCGGCGTGGACTTCGGCCACACCCACCTGCGCGTGGCGGTCGGCAACCTCGCCCACCAGGTGCTGGCCGAGGAGTCCGAGCCGCTGGACGTGGACGCCTCCTCGGCACAGGGCTTCGACCGGGCGGAACAGCTGGTCAACCGTCTGATCGAGGCGACCGGTGTCGACCGGTCCAAGATCGCCGGGGTGGGCCTCGGCGTGCCCGGGCCGATCGACGTGGAGTCCGGCACGCTGGGGTCCACCGCGATCCTGCCCGGCTGGAGCGGGACCCGGCCCGCCGAGGAGCTGCGGGGGCGGCTCGGCGTGCCCGTGCACGTGGACAACGACGCCAACCTCGGCGCCCTCGGCGAGCTGGTCTGGGGCAGCGGCCGGGGGGTGCGGGACCTGGCGTACATCAAGGTCGCCAGCGGTGTCGGCGCCGGGCTGGTGATCAACGGCAAGATCTACCGGGGGCCCGGCGGCACGGCGGGCGAGATCGGGCACATCACCCTCGACGAAGCCGGCCCGGTCTGCCGCTGCGGCAACCGCGGCTGCCTGGAGACCTTCACCGCCGCGCGGTACGTGCTGCCGCTGCTCAGGTCGAGTCACGGCACCGGTCTGACGATGGAGGGCGTGGTGCGGATGGCCCGGGACGGCGACCCGGGCTGCCGCCGGGTCGTCGCGGACGTCGGCCGCCACATCGGCAGCGGCGTCGCCAACCTCTGCAACCTGCTCAACCCCAGCCGGGTCGTCCTCGGCGGCGACCTCGCCGAGGCCGGCGAGCTGGTCCTCGGCCCCATCCGGGAGTCCGTGGGCCGCTACGCCATCCCCAGCGCCGGACGCCAACTCTCCGTGCTTCCTGGGGCACTTGGCGGCCGTGCCGAGGTGCTCGGCGCGCTCGCCCTCGCCCTCAGCGAGATGGGCGATTCGACCCTGCTGGACGGCAGCGCGGCCGGCGGTCTGCCCGCCGCGACCCCCGTCTTCACTTAGAGAACGGATGGCACCGTTGCCATCTCGTTAAGGATTTACTTCTTGACGTCGCACGTGTGGCCGAGTTGACTTCCAGCCACCTCGGCCGCAACGACGCGGCCTCGTCAGGGAGGTTTCTGAAGTGAACACGCGTATGCGTCGTGCCGCCGTTGCCGTAGCCGCCACCGCGATGGCCGTCTCACTCGCCGCCTGTGGCAGCGCCAAGGAGTCCGGAGACAACGCCGACTCGTCGGACGACTCCGCCAAGAAGGGCGACGCCATCAAGGTCGGCCTGCTCCTTCCCGAGAACCAGACCGCGCGCTACGAGAAGTTCGACAAGCCCTTGATCGAGAAGAAGGTCAAGGAGCTGACGAACAACAAGGGCGAGGTCATCTACGCCAACGCCAAGCAGGACGCCAGCCAGCAGGCGCAGCAGGTCGACACGATGGTGACCAACAAGGTCGACGTGCTGATCGTGGACGCGGTCGACTCCAAGGCCATCGCCGGCTCGATCAAGAAGGCCAAGGACCAGGGCATCCCGGTCGTCGCCTACGACCGCCTGGCCGAGGGCCCGATCGACGCCTACACCTCGTTCGACAACGTGACCGTCGGCAAGACGCAGGGCGAGGCGCTCCTGGAGGCGCTGGGCGACAAGGCCAAGGACGGCCAGATCGTCATGATGAACGGGTCCTCCACCGACCCGAACGCCGCCCAGTTCAAGGAGGGCGCGCTCTCCGTCCTCAAGGGCAAGGTGAACATCGGCCGCTCCTACGACACCAAGGAGTGGAAGCCGGAGAACGCCAACGCCAACATGGAGGGCGCCATCTCCGCCCTGGGCAAGGACAAGATCATCGGCGTCTACTCCGCCAACGACGGCATGGCGGGCGGCATCATCACCGCCCTGAAGGCCGCCGGGATCGACGACATCCCGGTCACCGGCCAGGACGCCGAGCTCAACGGTGTGCAGCGCATCCTCACCGGCGAGCAGTACATGAGCGTCTACAAGTCCTACCCGCAGGAGGCGGCCACCGCGGGTGAGATGGCCGTCGCCCTCGCCAAGGGCGAGTCGCTCGACTCCCTCGCCACCAGCGAGTCCGACAGCGCCACCACCAAGGGCATCCCGACCGTTCTGGTCCCGGTCGTCTCCCTGACCAAGGACAACATCAAGGACACCGTGGTGAAGGAAGGCTTCTACACGGTGGACGAGATCTGCGCCGGCAAGTACGCCTCCGCCTGCTCCAAGGCCGGCCTCAGCTAAGCAGCCCCGCCCCTGAGCAGCCCCGTCTCCCGCGGCGCGCGTCACGCGCCCGGGACCGGCTGCCCCAGCTCCTCCGGCGCCCCGCACACACCAGCCCCGCAAGCTAGGCGGGGCGCCGGACGGACCACCCCCCAAACTTCTGCACGACCTCCCGCCGGGTCAGGCGGCGAAGGAGTTGGTTCACGTGTCCGCTACGCCCGTGCTGGCGTTGCGCGGGGTCTCCAAGCGGTTCGGTGCCGTCCAGGCGCTCACCGACGTAGAGCTTGAGGTCCACGCCGGTGAAGTGGTCGCCCTGGTGGGCGACAACGGTGCCGGAAAGTCCACGCTGGTCAAGACGATCGCCGGCGTGCACCCCATCGACGAAGGCGCCATCGAGTGGGACGGCAAGGCCGTCACCATCAACAAGCCGCACGACGCCCAGAACCTGGGCATCGCGACCGTCTACCAGGACCTCGCGCTGTGCGACAACATCGACGTCGTCGGCAACCTCTACCTGGGCCGGGAGATCCGCAAGCGCGGCGTCCTGGACGAGGTGGAGATGGAGCGCCGCAGCCGCGAGCTGCTGGACACGCTCTCCATCCGGATCCCCAGCGTCCGCATCCCGATCGCCTCGCTCTCCGGCGGTCAGCGCCAGGTCGTGGCGATCGCCCGCTCCATGCTCGGCGAGCCCAAGCTGGTCATCCTCGACGAGCCCACCGCCGCCCTCGGCGTCGAGCAGACCGCTCAGGTCCTCGACCTGGTCGAGCGGCTGCGCGAGCGCGGCCACGCCGTCATCCTCATCAGCCACAACATGGCCGATGTGAAGGCGGTCGCCGACAAGGTCGCCGTGCTGCGCCTCGGCCGCAACAACGGCATCTTCGAGGTCAAGTCGACCTCCCAGGAAGAGATCATCTCCGCCATCACCGGCGCCACGGACAACGCCGTGACCCGTCGTGCGGCGCGCACCAATGGGGAGATCCAGAAGTGAGCATCGACAAGACCTCCGCCGCCGCCACCGAGCCGGCGGAGAAGACCGCCGCCGCGGCGGTCCCCGCGGTCGACCCCCGCCTGCTGGTGCGCGAACAGGGCTTCGCGGGCTACTGGAGCGAGTTCAAGCGCAAGATGAAGGCCGGCGACCTCGGGTCCCTCCCGGTCGTCGTGGGCCTGCTGGTCATCTGGGCCATCTTCACCAGCCTGAACTCCAACTTCCTCACCGCCGGCAACTTCTCCGACATGTCGGTCGCCATGGTCGGCACCGGCCTGATCGCCGTCGGCATCGTCTTCGTCCTGCTGCTCGGCGAGATCGACCTGTCGGTCGGCTCGGTCAGCGGTGTCGCGGGCGCCACCTTCGCGGTGCTGAACATCACGCACGGGATGAACGAGATCCTGGCCCTGGTGCTGGCGGTCCTCACCGGCACCGTGGCAGGCGCCATCCACGGCTTCGTCTTCGCCCGCATCGGCGTCCCGGCCTTCGCCGTCACCCTGGCCGGCCTGCTGTTCTGGCAGGGCTTCATGCTCCGGATACTCGGCGACAACGGCACCATCAACCTGGACGCCGACGGCATCGTCGTCAACCTGACCAGCTACTACTTCAGCGACGTGGCCGCCGCCTACGGCCTGGCGGTCGTCGTGACCGCGGGCTACTTCCTCTCCGCGTACTTCGGCAACCGCCGCCGCGAGGCCGCCGGGGTGCCCTCCCGGCCGCTGAGCGAGATCGTCGTCCGTACGGTGCTGCTGGCGGTCCTCGCCTTCGTCGTGGCGTTCGTCTTCAACCAGTACAAGGGCCTGCCGCTGGCCGTGGTGATCTTCCTGGCGTTCCTGCTGCTCACCGACTTCGTGCTGCGCCGCACCGCCTACGGCCGCAAGGTGTTCGCGCTCGGCGGCAGCGTCGAGGCGTCCCGCCGGGCCGGCATCAACGTGGAGCTGGTGCGGATCTCGGTCTTCGCGATCGCCGGCACCTTCGCCGCGATCGGCGGCCTGTTCGTCGCGTCGAAGATCGCCTCCGCCAACCAGGGCGCGGGCACCGGTGAGTTCCTGATGAACGTCATCGCCGCGGCCGTCATCGGCGGCACCTCCCTCTTCGGCGGGCGGGGCCGTACCTGGGACGCGCTGCTCGGTGTGATGGTCATCGTCTCCATCCAGTACGGCCTGGCCCTGGAGGGCATCGCCTCCCCGGTCCAGTACATGATCACGGGTGGCGTGCTGCTGGCCACGGTCGTCATCGACGCGGTCACCCGCAAGACCCAGAAGACGGCCGGCCGCGCCTAGCGCCGCCGCTTCTGACGGACCTGTGCCCGGTACCAATGGCGGTACCGGGCACAGTCGTGTCACAGCTCCTGCCATACCCGGGGCCCGTGGTGGGTACAGCCGAACGCGTGACGTACGACGCACCGCCCGGACACCGGCCACCGGAGCGGAACATTAGACTCGACAGGCCCGGCAACAGCTCTACTGCAAGGAGGCACGGGTGCCGCTGCTGACCCGCATCAGGGGACCGCGCGATCTGGACCGGCTCAGCCTGGAGGAGCTGGACCAGCTGGCCCAGGAGATCCGGACCTTCCTCGTCGAGGCCGTGTCCAAGACCGGCGGCCACCTCGGCCCGAACCTCGGCGTGGTGGAGCTCACCATCGCCCTGCACCGCGTCTTCGACTCACCGAAGGACAAGGTGCTCTTCGACACCGGCCACCAGTCCTACGTGCACAAGCTGCTCACCGGCCGGCAGGACTTCTCCAGGCTGAAGATGAAGGGCGGCCTGTCCGGCTACCCCGCGCAGGCCGAGTCCGAGCACGACGTCATCGAGAACAGCCACGCCTCCACCGTGCTGGGCTGGGCCGACGGCATCGCCAAGGCCAACGAGATCCTGAAACAGGACCGGCACGTCGCCGCCGTCATCGGTGACGGCGCGCTCACCGGCGGCATGGCCTGGGAGGCGCTGAACAACATCGCCGCCGCCAAGGACCGCCCCCTGGTCATCGTCGTCAACGACAACGAGCGCTCCTACGCGCCCACCATCGGCGGCCTCGCCAACCACCTGGCGACCCTGCGCACCACCGACGGCTACGAGCGTTTCCTCGCCCGCGGCAAGGACCTCCTGGAGCGCACCCCGGTCGTCGGCCGCCCGCTCTACGACACCCTGCACGGCGCCAAGAAGGGCCTGAAGGACTTCATCGCCCCGCAGGGCATGTTCGAGGACCTCGGCCTGAAGTACGTCGGCCCGATCGACGGCCACGACATCGAGGCCCTGGAGTCCGCGCTGACCCGCGCCAAGCGGTTCGGCGGCCCGGTCATCGTGCACTGCCTCACCGAGAAGGGCCGCGGCTACCAGCCCGCCCTGGCGGACGAGGCCGACCGCTTCCACGCGGTCGGCAAGATCCACCCCGACACCGGTCTGCCGATCTCCACCTCCGGCGCCGACTGGACCTCCGTCTTCGGCGAGGAGATGGTGAAGCTCGGAACCGAGCGCGAGGACATCGTCGCCATCACCGCCGCGATGCTCCAGCCGGTCGGGCTCGACAAGTTCGCCAAGCGCTTCCCCGAACGCGTGTACGACGTCGGTATCGCGGAGCAGCACGGCGCCGTCTCCGCGGCCGGCCTCGCCCACGGCGGCCTGCACCCCGTCTTCGCCGTCTACGCCACCTTCCTCAACCGCGCCTTCGACCAGGTCCTGATGGACGTGGCCCTGCACAAGTGCGGCGTGACGTTCGTCCTGGACCGGGCCGGCATCACCGGCACCGACGGCGCCTCCCACAACGGCATGTGGGACATGTCGATCCTCCAGGTCGTCCCCGGCCTCAGGCTCGCCGCCCCGCGCGACGCCGACCAGGTCCGCGCCCAGCTCCGCGAGGCCGTCGCCGTCGACGACGCGCCGACCGTGGTCCGCTTCTCCAAGGGCGCCGTCGGCCCCGCCGTACCGGCCGTCGGCCGCGTCGGCGGCATGGACGTCCTGCGCGAGCCCGGCACCGAGCACCCCGACGTCCTCCTGGTCTCCGTCGGCGCCCTCGCCCCGATGTGCCTGGAGATCGCGGACCTGCTGGACAAGCAGGGCATCACCACCACCGTCGTCGACCCGCGCTGGGTCAAGCCGGTGGACGAGGCGATGGCCCCGCTGGCCGAGCGGCACCGCGTCGTCGTCACCGTCGAGGACAACTCCCGCGTCGGCGGGGTCGGCTCCGCCGTCGCCCAGGCCCTGCGCGACGCGGGCGTCGACGTACCGCTGCGGGACTTCGGCATCCCGCCGCGCTTCCTCGACCACGCCTCCCGCGCCGAGGTGCTCGCCGAGATCGGGCTGACCGCCCCGGACATCGCCCGCCAGGTCACCGGACTGGTCGCCAAGCTCGACGGCCGGTACGAGCGGGCCGGCGCCGAAGCGGTGGAGGCCACCCGCGACTGACGCGCGGCAGCTCCGACGGGCCGGTCCCGCCACCCGATGCGGTGGCGGGACCGGCCCGTCCGCGTGAATCCACGCCCGCCGGGGCATACGTACCGCGCCCCTTCGATCATGCCGAGGGCGACCAGCGTGGGAGGTCCCGTGAGCAGCACCCTCTTCCGGACGAAGAAGATCGAGCAGTCCATCCAGGACACCGAGGAGCCCGAGCACGCCCTCAAGAAATCCCTGTCCGCGCTCGATCTGACCGTCTTCGGCGTCGGCGTCGTCATCGGCACCGGCATCTTCGTGCTGACCGGCACGGTCGCCAAGAACAACGCGGGGCCCGCCACCGCCCTCGCGTTCGTCGTCGCCGGCGTGGTCTGCGCGCTGGCCGCCCTCTGCTACGCCGAGTTCGCCTCGACGGTCCCGGTGGCCGGGTCGGCGTACACCTTCTCCTACGCCTCGCTGGGCGAGCTGCCGGCCTGGATCATCGGCTGGGACCTGGTCCTGGAGTTCGCGCTCGGCACGGCGGTGGTGGCCGTCGGCTGGTCGGGGTACATCCGCTCGCTGCTGGACAACGCGGGCTGGCAGTTCCCGGACTACCTCGGCGGCCGGGACGGCGCCGACGGCTTCGGCTTCGACATCCTCTCCGCCGCCCTCGTCCTCGTACTGACCGCCATCCTCGTCCTCGGCATGAAGCTCTCGGCCCGGATCACCTCGGTCGTCGTCGCCATCAAGGTGGCGGTCGTCCTCGTCGTCATCATCGCCGGGGCCTTCTTCGTCAAGGGCGCCAACTACGACCCGTTCATCCCCAAGTCGCAGGAGGTCGAGGCGGGCAGCGGCCTGCACTCGCCCCTGATCCAGCTGCTGTTCGGATGGGCCCCGGCCAACTTCGGCGTGATGGGCATCTTCACCGCCGCCTCCATCGTCTTCTTCGCCTTCATCGGCTTCGACATCGTCGCCACGGCCGCCGAGGAGACCAAGAACCCGCAGCGCGACATGCCCCGCGGCATCCTCGGCTCCCTGTTCATCTGCACGATCCTGTACGTCGCCGTGTCCATCGTGGTCACCGGCATGCAGCACTACAGCGAGCTGTCGGTGGACGCCCCGCTCGCCGACGCCTTCAAGGCCACCGGGCACCCCTTCTTCGCCGGCGTCATCAGCTTCGGCGCGGCGGTCGGCCTGACCACCGTCTGCATGATCCTGCTGCTCGGCCAGACCCGGGTCTTCTTCGCCATGAGCCGCGACGGACTGCTGCCCCGCTTCTTCTCCCGGGTCCACCCGAAGTTCAAGACCCCCTACCGCCCGACCATCCTCCTCGGCGTCGTCATCGCGATCGTCGCGGGCTTCACCTCCCTGAGCGAACTCGCCGAGCTGGTCAACATCGGCACCCTCTTCGCCTTCGTGATCGTCGCCTTCAGCGTGATCATCCTGCGCCGCACCCGCCCCGACCTGCCCCGCGCCTTCCGCACCCCGCTGGTGCCCGCCCTGCCGATCGTGTCCGTGGCCGCCTCGCTGTGGCTGATGCTCAACCTGCCCGCCGAGACCTGGCTGCGGTTCGGGATCTGGATGGCGATCGGCATCGTCGTCTACTTCCTCTACGGCCGCGGTCACAGCCGGCTGGGCCGCGGCGAGACGGAGAGCGGCAACAGCCGGTGACCGCGCGGGGCCGCTGGGGCCTGTCGTTCGGATCAGGTCGCGGGAAATCCGCAGCGCCTCATCAGCACAGGTGAGCGGGGGTCTGGTGCGGGCAGCTGCAAAGCGGAGGAGTGAGTCGACGCGATGGGGCCCCGCGCGAGCGCGGTCGAGCGTGGGGGAGTCGGCGACCGACGACAGCGCGGCAGATGTACGTGCCAGACCCCACGTCTGCGGCGTGATCTGGACGACAGGGCCTAACGTGCGGATGTGCCGCTCTCTCCGTCACCCTCCGTGTCCGCATCGCGGACGCGGAGCGGCTACTGGACCCGCCTGCTGCCCCTGCTCGCGCTCCTGGCCTGCCTCACCCGCCTCCCGTCCTCCGCCCGCCCGCTGTGGAACCCCGACGAGGGCTATCTCGCCGTACAGGCCCGCCTGCTCGCGGACGGCGGCCGGCTCTACGAGACGGTCGTCGACCGCAAGCCGCCGCTGGTGCCGTGGCTGTACGAGGGCGCGTTCGCGCTGACCGGCTCGGAGTCGCTGACGCCGGTACGCGTCCTGGCCGTCCTCGCCCAGCTCGCCACGGCGGCCCTCCTCGCCTCGCTGGCCCGCCGCCGCTGGGGCGACGGGTCCGGGCGCACCGCCGGGGTGCTGTACCTGCTGGTCTCCGTCGGCCTCAACCCCGAGGACGCCCAGGCCGCCACGTTCGAGGTGTTCATACTGCCGGGCACGGCCGCCGCCCTGTGGTGCGCCGACCGCCACCGCTGGGGTGCCGCCGGGGCCGCCGTCGCCTGCGCCTTCCTGGCCAAGCAGACCGGCGCGGCGGTCCTGCTGCCGGTGCTCTGGCTCAGCGGGCTCCGGCGCGGCCCCCTGCTGTGGCTGGCGGCGGGCGCCGCACCTCCCGTCCTGGGCGCCGCCCTCGCCACCGACCCGTCCGGCTTCCTCTTCTGGACGGTCACCGGCTCCGGCTCCTACGCGTCCTTCTCCGGCTCCTGGACGCATGTGCTGGCCCGCGCCCTGGGCAACGCGGCGATCCTCGCCCTCGGCTGCGCCGCGCTGCTGCCGCCGCTGGTCCGCCGGGCGCCCGGCCGGGCCGGCCTGTGGGTGTGGCTCGCCGCGTCGGCCGGGGCGGTCGTCACCGGCCTGCACTTCTTCGGCCACTACTACCTCCAGCTGCTGCCGCCGCTGACCCTGCTGGCGACGGCCGCGCTGCACACCCTGCCGCGCGAGCGCACCGCCCGCGCGGTCCTCGCCGCGGCCTGCTGCTGCGCGCTGTTCCTCAGCTGGGGCCTGCTGGCGCCGCGCACCGGACTCGACCACGCGCGACGGCTGGCCGACGCCGCCGCCCGGGCCACCGGCCCCGACGAGCGCGTACTCGTGTGGGGCATACACCCGGAGACGTACTGGCTCGCCGACCGCACCCCCGCCACCCGCTACCTCACCGCCGGTCTGCTCACCAACCACAGCGGCGGCCGATCCGGCGCTCCGGTCGGCGAACGGCAGGCCGTCGCGGGCGCCTGGGACGTCTTCCGCCGCGAGACCACGGCCCGCCCGCCGGCCCTGATCGTCGACGACTCGCGCGGCGCCCCGTACGCGCCGGAACACCTGCCGACCCTGCGCCGGCTCCTCGCGGCCCGCTACGAGGAGGCGGGGACGGTCGACGGGGCGGTGCTGTACGTCAGGACGCGGCGCCGCTGAGCGGGGCCGTGGGGCGGCGCATGCCTGCGGCGCCGCTGAGCGGGCCCGCGTATCGGGCGGTTCAGCCCTTCGGCGTCGCTGAGTGGGCCCGAGTCGGGCACATCAGCCCTTCGGCCGCACCGTCCGGGGTCCCGCGACATCCGCGCCCAACTCCGTGACCCTGCGCCTCAGTTCACGGTCGGCCGTCACCACCAGTACGGCCCGCCCGCCGGCCCGCCCGACCAGGTCGACCATGTGGTCGTCCCCGCTGCCGGGCGCGTCCTCCACCCGTACGCCGGGCACGGAGGCCACCCCGCGGGCCGCGCCCTCGACGACCAGCACGATCTCCACGGGCCCGGCGTGCCCCGGCACCCCGTCCGCCGCCAGCCGGTCCCGCAGCCGCTCGGCGGCGCCGCGCCGGTCCCGCCACCAGCCGTCGGGCACCGACCCGACCACGTTGGCGGCATCGACGATCACGAGCAGCGGGGCGTTGTCCTCCATACCGTCAGGGTCCCACGGCCGGGCCGGCCCGATCCCACCCGACCGGTACCGACCGGGCCGCGCCGCTTAGAGTGAACCGGTGAACGGCGACTGGCTCCTACGCGGCCGCGACGGCCGCCTCTGCGTCTATCAGCCGTCGGGCGACGCGATTCTGTGCCGTGCCGAGCTGGGGCCCGACGGCCCCTGGGAGGCCCCCCGCCGGATCGGCGGCGACCAGAAGCTGCGCCCCGGCCTCGCGGTCGGCGCCGGCGCGGACGGGTACGCCCATCTGGTCGCGTGGCGGCCCACCGGCCGGGGACAGTCCGGGCTGGTGCACTCCACGCACTTCCGGCCCCGGCTCGCCCCGCTGGACTGGAGCCCGGTCGGCCACCCGGACAAGAAGGGCGCCCGCACCGGGATGCCCGCCGTGGCCGTCGACGCGCAGGGCCGCGCCCATGTCTTCGTCCGGAACGCGGGCGGCGGGATGAGCGTGCTGGCGCAGAAGGAGAAGGGCGGCTGGGAGCCCTGGCAGGACCTCGGGGGAGCGGACGTCCAGGAGGAACCCGCCGCCGTCACGGGGGAGTCAGGCCTCGTCGAGCTGTACGCCGCCGCCGACGGCGTACTGCTGCACTGGCGGCAGGAGAAGCCCGGCGCGCGGCCGGTCCTCGACGCGCGGACCGAGGCGACCGTGCGCCCCGGTACGCTCCGGGCGCTGGCCACCTCCACCGAGCACACCACCCTGTTCTTCACCGACCGCTTCGGCACCCTGTGCGCCTGGCGTCCCGGCGGCGCGCCCGTCCCGCTGGTCGCCGCCGCGGGCCCCGGCCCGGCCGCCGCCGTGCGCTGCGTCATCGAGGGACACGACTGCACGCTGCTGGGCCAGCGGTCGGCCGACGGCCGGGTGGCGTTCGCGGCCTACCCGACCGAGCAGGAGGCGGCGGGCGCCTGGTGGACCGAGTCCGGCCCCGCGGTCACCGATGACACGGAACTGGCCCTCGCCGTGGACGAGACGGACCGGGTGGTGGCGGTGACCCTCTCCCCGTCGGCCGGCCGCCTGCTGCTGACCCGCCGCAAGGACGAGCCCGGCCTGGCGCTGCGGGCCTGGCAGGAGGTCTGACCCCCTCCGAACGCCCGAACGCCCGAACGGCCGCCGGTGTCCGGTCCTTGTCCGCCGTACCGGTCACGACTGTGATGCGCATCACGCGACCTCATGTCACAGACCGGCGGGCAGCTTGCATCTCGTGGTCGTCAGCGGCGAACGAGAGGGGCAAACCCATGAGCACACAGCAGGAAGCCGGCCTGGCGATCACCCATCGCGTCCTGATCCTGGGGGCGGGCTACGCGGGAATGGCCGCGGCGATCCAGCTCGCGGCCCGGGCCAAGCGGCGCGAGGACGTGCGGGTGACCCTGGTGAATGCTCAGGAGCGGTTCACCGAGCGGCTGAGGCTGCAGATGACCGCGACCGGGCAGCAACTCGCCGAGCTGAGCATCCCGGAGCTGCTGCGGGGTACGGGGGCGCGGTTCGTACGCGGCTGGGTCACGGCGGTGGACGCGGAGGCGAAGACCGTGCGGATCGACGACGACCGGGTCCTGCACTACGACACGCTGGTGTACGGGCTGGGCAGCGCGGCCGACACGGAGGCAGTGCCGGGCGCGGCGGACCACGCGTACACCCTGGACAGCGCCCAGGACGCCAAGCTGCTGGCCGACCGGCTGGCGCGGCTCGGGGGCGGCACGGTTGTCGTCGTCGGCAGCGGGCTGACCGGCACCGAGTCCGCCGCGGAGATCGCCGAGCGGCACCCGGAGGCGGACGTCGTGCTGCTGGGCCGGGAAGAACCCGGCGCGGCCATGACCCCGAAGGCCAAGGCGTATCTGCGGGCCGCGCTCACACGCCTGCGCGTGCGGGTGCGCAGCGGGGTCGAGGTGGTGAAGGTGCTGCCGGACGCGGTCGAACTGGCGGGCGGGGAGAGCGTCGCCGCTGACGTGGTGGTGTGGGCGAGCGGTACGCGGGTGTCGCCGCTGGCGGCCGCCGCCGGGCTGACCGTCGACGAGCGCGGCCGCGTCGTCACCGACACCGTGCTGCGGTCGGTGTCGCACCCGGACGTGTATGCCGTGGGCGACGCGGCCGCGATCCGCCAGGGCTACGGCGTCATGCACGGCACCTGCCAGGGCGGCATGCCGACCGGCGTGCACGCCGCGGTGTCGATCCTCCGCGCGCTCGAGGGGAAGCGGCCCAAGCCGTTCCGGTTCGGCTACTACCACACGCCGGTGAGCCTGGGCCGGCACGACGCGGTGGTGCAGTTCACCCGTCCCGACGACAGTCCCCGACGGATCCACCTGACAGGCCGCATGGCGGCCCGGTACAAGGAGACGGTGACCGCTTCCCCTTGGCCGACCTACGGCCGGATGAAGAAGATGCCCGCCTCGGGCGCGTTCTGGCCGCGCGGCGGCCGCTTCACCAGGGGCGGAGGGGCTCGGTGACCCAGCCGGTACCGGACCCCGACCAGCAGGTGTTCCACCGGCATCGCAACCTGCTGTTCTCGGTGGCCTACCGCGTCCTGGGCACCGCGGCCGACGCCGAGGACGCGGTCCAGGACGCCTGGATCAAGTGGTCGGCCGCCGACCGCTCGCAGGTGGCGGACCCCAAGGCGTACCTGACGCGGATCGTGTCGAATCTGGCGCTGCAACGGCTGCGCTCCACCCGGTACAAACGGGAGACGTATGTGGGGCCGTGGCTCCCGGAGCCCATCCTCACCAGCGGCGACACCGCCGACGTCGTCACGGGCGCCGAGTCGGTGTCGATGGCGGTGCTGGTGGTGTTGGAGACGCTGAGCCCGCTGGAGCGCGCGGTGTTCGTGCTGAAGGAGGTCTTCGACTTCAGCCATGCCGAGATCGCGGAGGCGGTGGAACGTTCCGAAGCCGCGGTACGGCAGGCCGCCCACCGTGCCCGCGAGCACGTGCGCGCCCGGCGGCCGCGCTACACCGCCGACCGGTCGCGGCAGCGCGAGGTCACCGAGCAGTTCTTCGCCGCCGCGACCGGTGGGGACGTCAACGCCCTGATGGAACTGCTGTCCCCGGACGTCACCCTGTGGACCGACGGCGGCGGCAAGGTCCGCCAGGCCCTGCTCCCGGTCACGGGCGCGTCCACGGTGGCCGCCTGGTTCGCGGCCATCGGCACCGTCAGCTACCAGGGCGTCGAGCCCGCCGACATGAACGCCGAACTCGCCGACATCAACGGCGGGCCGGGCGTGGTGTTCAGCGGACCGGACCGCGTGATCGCCACGCTCACCTTCGACTTCGACGCCGACGGCCGCATCACCGCCCTCCACAACGTGGCCAATCCCGACAAACTCCGGGCCGTCGCGGAGGGCACCGCGCACGACGTCGGCACGCGGTGAGCCCGGGGCGGGACCGCCCTCGGGACGGGAAAGCGGAGGGGCGGGCCGCGTGGCCCGCCCCTCCCCGTGGCTGTCCCCTACGCCGGGACGCTCGCCACGCCCGGCTCCAGGAACCGCTTGCCGTTCACCCGCTCGGCGACACCCGACCGGTCCAGGTACGGCGTGACGCCGCCCAGGTGGAAGGGCCAGCCGGCACCGGTGATCAGACACAGGTCGATGTCCTGGGCCTCGGCGACGACGCCCTCGTCGAGCATCAGCCCGATCTCCTGCGCCACCGCGTCCAGCACCCGGTCGCGCACCTGCTCCTCGGTCAGGACGGTGTCGCCCTGCTTCAGCAGCGCGGCGACCTCCGGGTCCAGCTCGGGCTTCCCGCTGTCGTAGACGTAGAAGCCGCGCTTGCCCGCCTCGACGACCGCCTTGAGGTTGGGGGAGACGGTGAAGCGGTCCGGGAACGCCTTGTTGAGCGTCTCCGAGACGTGCAGGCCGATCGCCGGGCCGACCAGCTCCAGCAGGACCAGCGGGGACATCGGCAGGCCGAGCGGCTCCACCGCCTTCTCCGCCACGGCCACCGGGGTGCCCTCGTCGATGACGTTCTGGATCTCGCCCATGAAGCGGGTCAGGATGCGGTTCACGACGAACGCCGGGGCGTCCTTGACCAGTACGGCCGTCTTCTTCAGTTTCTTGGCCACCGCGAACGCGGTCGCCAGCGACGCGTCGTCGGTCTGCTCGCCGCGCACGATCTCCAGGAGCGGCAGCACGGCGACGGGGTTGAAGAAGTGGAAGCCGACGACCCGCTCGGGGTGCTTCAGCTTCGACGCCATCTCGGAGACGGAGAGCGAGGAGGTGTTGGTGGCGAGGATCGCGTGCGCCGGGGCGACCGCCTCGACCTCCGCGAACACCTGCTGCTTGACGCCGATCTCCTCGAACACGGCCTCGATCACGAAGTCCGCGTCCGCGAAGCCCTCGGCCTTGTCCAGCACGCCGGTCACCAGGGCCTTGAGCCGGTTGGCCTTGTCCTGGTTGATCCGGCCCTTGCCGAGCAGCTTGTCGATCTCGGCGTGGACGTACCCCACGCCCTTGTCGACGCGCTCCTGGTCGATGTCGGTCAGCACGACCGGCACCTCCAGGCGGCGCAGGAACAGCAGCGCGAGCTGGCTGGCCATCAGACCGGCGCCGACGACACCGACCTTGGTGACCGGACGGGCCAGGTTCTTGTCGGGAGCACCGGCCGGGCGCTTGGCGCGCTTCTGGACGAGGTTGAACGCGTAGAGCCCGGCGCGCAGTTCGCCGCTCATGATGAGGTCGGCCAGGGCCTGGTCCTCGGCGTCGTAGCCGGCCTGGAGGTCGCCGTCCTTGGCGGCGGCGATGATGTCCAGGGCACGGTAGGCGGCCGGGGCGGCGCCGTGCACCTTGGAGTCGGCGATGAACCGGCCGCGCGCGACGGCCTGGTCCCAGCCCTCGCCGCGGTCGATCGCCGGGCGCTCGACGGCGATCTCGCCCTTGAGGACGGCCGCCGTCCAGGTCAGCGACTGCTCCAGGAAGTCGGCGCCCTCGAAGATCGCGTCCGCGATGCCGAGTTCGTGGACCTGCTTGCCCTTGAGCTGCTTGTTCTGGTTGAGGCTGTTCTCGATGATGACCGAGACGGCCTTGTCGGCGCCGATCAGGTTCGGCAGCAGCGTGCAGCCGCCCCAGCCGGGGACCAGGCCGAGGAAGACCTCGGGGAGCGAGAACGCGGGGACGGCCGACGACACCGTGCGGTACGCGCAGTGCAGGCCGATCTCGACGCCACCGCCCATGGCCGCGCCGTTGTAGTACGCGAAGGTCGGCACGGCCAGCTTCGACAGCCGCTTGAAGACGTCGTGGCCGCCCTTGCCGATGGCGACCGCGTCCTCGTGCCGCTTCAGCAGCTCCACGCCCTTGAGGTCGGCGCCGACCGCGAAGACGAACGGCTTGCCGGTGACGCCGACGCCGACGATGTCGCCGTCCGCGGCCTCCTTCTCGACCTGGTCGATCGCGGCGTCGATGTTCGCCAGCGACTGCGGGCCGAGGGTGGTCGGCTTGGTGTGGTCGTGACCGTTGTCCAGGGTGATCAGCGCGAAGCGCCCGGCACCGAGGGGAAGGTCGAAATGACGTACGTGTGCCTGCGTGACGACCTCGCCGGGGAACAGCTCGGCCGCACCCTTCAGCAGCTCAGCGGTGGTGCTCACTTGTCCCCCTCGAAGTGCGGGTTCTCCCAGACGACCGTCGCGCCCATGCCGAAGCCGACGCACATGGTGGTCAGGCCGTAGCGGACGTGCGGCTGCTCCTCGAACTGCCGGGCCAGCTGGGTCATCAGCCGGACGCCGGAGGAGGCGAGCGGGTGACCGAAGGCGATGGCGCCGCCGTACTGGTTGACGCGCTCGTCGTCGTCCGCGATGCCGTAGTGCTCCAGGAAGGCGAGCACCTGCACGGCGAACGCCTCGTTGATCTCGAACAGGCCGATGTCGTCGATGGACAGCCCGGCCTGCGCGAGGGCCTTCTCCGTCGCCGGGATCGGGCCGTAGCCCATCACCTCGGGCTCGACGCCCGCGAAGGCGTAGGAGACCAGCCGCATCTTGACCGGCAGGCCGTTCTCCCGGGCGAACTCCTCGCTCGCGATGATCGAGGCCGTGGCGCCGTCGTTCAGACCGGCCGCGTTGCCCGCGGTGACCCGGCCGTGCACCCGGAACGGCGTCTTGAGGTTGGCCAGGTTCTCCAGCGTGGTCCCCGGCCGCATCGGCTCGTCGGCGGTGACCAGGCCCCAGCCCGTCTCACCGACGTCGGAGTTGGTACGACGTACGGACACCGGCACCAGGTCGGCCTGGATCTTGCCGTTGGCGTACGCCTTGGCGGCCTTCTCCTGGGAGCGCACCGCGTACTCGTCGGCCCGCCGCTTGGTGATGCTCGGGTAGCGGTCGTGCAGGTTCTCCGCGGTCATGCCCATGAACAGGGCGGACTCGTCGACCAGCTTCTCGGAGACGAACCGCGGGTTGGGGTCCGCGCCCTCGCCCATCGGGTGCCGCCCCATGTGCTCGACACCGCCGGCGATGGCGACGTCGTACGCCCCGAAGGCGACCGACCCGGCCACCGTGGTGACGGCGGTCAGCGCGCCCGCGCACATCCGGTCGATGGCGTAACCGGGCACCGACTGCGGCAGGCCCGCGAGGATGCCGGCCATGCGGCCGATGGTCAGCCCCTGGTCACCGACCTGCGTGGTGGCGGCGACGGCGACCTCGTCGACCTTCTTGGGGTCGAGGCCCGGGTTGCGGCGCAGCAGCTCCCGGATCGCCTTCACGACCAGGTCGTCGGCGCGGGTCTCGTGGTAAATGCCCTTCGGGCCCGCCTTGCCGAACGGGGTGCGGACGCCGTCGACGAAGACGACGTCCCTGACGGTACGAGGCACGATGGCTCTCCTCCAGGGTGCGGGACGCTGAGCGCTTGCTCAAGCCATGCTACTTACCAGTAACGTAGCTGCCCAGTCCCAGGGGGTACAGCGGCGCAGGTCACACCTTTTCGGGGGGAGCGGTTGAGCCGCGCGGAGTCAGCACCGGCGTGGGAACCGGGTGCGACTCGGCGCCCTCCCCGGCGATGACGCCGAACAGTGTCCGGGCCACCTCCGCCCCGAAACCGTGCACGTCATGACTCATCGCCGACAGCGTCGGATGCGTCAACCGGCACAACTGCGAGTCGTCCCAGGCCAGCAGCGACACGTCCCCCGGCACCCGCAGCCCCATCTCCGCCGCCACCGACAGCCCCGCCACCGCCATGATGTCGTTGTCGTACACCACCGCCGTCGGCCGGTCCGCCGGCGCCGCCGTCAGCAGCGACCGGGTGGCCCGCGCCCCCGCGTCCCCCGAGAAGTCCGTGGCGACCTGCCGCGCCCCGGTCAGCCCCAGCGCCCGCGCCGCCGCGTCGAAGGCGGCCGTACGGATCGCGGTGTGCCCGAGCGCCGCCGCGCCGCCGACCCGGGCGATCCGCCGGTGCCCGAGCGCCGCGAGGTACCGCACCGCCTCGGTCACCGCACAGGCGTCGTCGGTCCACACGGAGGTGAGCGATCCGGTCAGCGAGGGGTGCCCGACCGCGACCGCCGGTATGCCGAGCCGCTCCACCGGCTCCACCCGGGGGTCACCGTCCCGGAAGTCGACCAGGATCGCCCCGCCGATCCGCCGCCCCCGCCACCAGGACTCCAGCAGCCCCGCCTCCTCCTCCGCGCCGCGCACCAGCCGCAGCAGCAGCGAGCAGGAGTGCTCCGTCAGGACGCTCTCCACGCCGGACACGAACTCCATGTAGAACGGTTCCAGGCCGAGCAGCCGGGCGGGCCGGCAGATCGCCAGCCCCACCACGTCCACCCGCGATCCCGCCAGCGTCCGGGCGGTGGAGTCCGGCGCCCAGCCCAGCTCCCGCGCGGCGCGGAAGATCCTGTCCCGCGTCGCCTCCGAGAGGCCCGGCTTCCGGTTGAAGGCGAGGGACACGGCCCCCTTGGACACGCCGGCGCGGGCGGCGACGTCCTTGATGGTGACGCGGGGGCTGGTCATCGAGGGGGCTCCAGGCAGTACAGGGCCGACCGGGCGGCGTGCGCGTCGGGAGTCCGCCAGCCGCGCACGCCGATGGTCACCCTCTCGCCGGGGAGCAGGGTGACCAGCCCCCGGTCGGCGCGGGCGGCCGGGTCCAGCCGGTCGGCCTGCAGCAGCAGGTCCCGGACCAGGGTGCGGGCGGTCACCGTGACGCCGCCGGGCGCGAGGGCGACGTCGAACTCCGGGCGTACGTAGGGGATGTCACGGTCGGGCGCGGCAAAGCGCAGGGCACGCAGCCCGTCGGCGTCGGCGACCAGGAACTCCTCGGGCCCGTCGGGCTCCAGCCCCGCAGGAACCGGAACCCGCCCCACCGCCCGCCGCCCCGCCGCGAACGCCACCTGAGCCCGCCCCAGCACCGCGCCCTCGACGGACATCCGCAGCAGCGCCACCGTCCCGGCCCACTCCTCGGCGCCCTGGTTCACCACGGACAGCAGGCCGTCCCGCAGGACCAGCAACCGGTCCGCGTACAGCCGCCGCAGCTCGTGGTAGAGCGGCTTCTCCCGGCCGTCGCCGTCGATCGCCGCCCAACTGGTCACCGGCCAGCAGTCGTTGAGCTGCCAGACGATCGTGCCCGCGCACACCGGCCAGTGCGACCGCCAGTGCTCGATCCCGGCGGCGACCGCGCGGGCCTGGTTGACCTGGGTGAGGTAGTGCCAGCGGTCGAAGTCGCCGTCGTCCGGCAGTACGAAGTGCCGCTCCAGGCCGCGCGCCAGTTTGCCGTTGCCGTCCTCCGCCTTCTGGTGGTGCAGCATCCCGGGGGAGTCCGGCGCGAGCGCCTCACCGGGCAGCGCGCGCCGCAGCGTGGCGTACGCGGGCGGCGCCTGCCAGCCGAACTCGGCCACGAAACGCGGCACGTCGGCCCCGTACTCCGCGTAGTCCTCCCGGTTCCACACCTCCCAGGAGTGGTGCGTGCCGTGCGCCGGGTCGTTGGGGTGACGGTCCCAGGACCCGGACCACGGGCTGCCCGCCGTGTACGGCCGGGTCGGGTCCAGTTCCGCGACCACGCGCGGCAGCACGCCCAGGTAGTACCCCTCGCCCCAGGAGTCCCCGGCCAGCCGCGGCTCCCACCCCCAGTCCCGGAACCCCCACAGGTTCTCGTTGTTGCCGTTCCACAGCACCAGCGAGGGGTGCGGCATCAGCCGTACGACATTTTCCCGCGCCTCGGCCTCCACCTCGCCCCGCAGCGGCTGCTCCTCGGGGTAGGCCGCGCAGGCGAACGGGAAGTCCTGCCAGACCAGCAGCCCCAGTTCGTCGCAGGCGTCGTAGAAGTCCTCGCTCTCGTAGATCCCGCCGCCCCAGACCCGCACCAGGTCCACCCCGGCCCCGGCCGCCTGCGCCAGCCGCTCCCGGTACCGCTCGCGCGTGACGCGGGAGGGGAAGACGTCGTCGGGGATCCAGTTGACGCCCCGCGCGAACAGCCGCTCCCCGTTGACGACCAGGGTGAAGCCGGTGCCGTGCGCGTCGGCGGAGGTGTCCAGCTCCACCGTCCGGAAGCCGATCCGGCGCCGCCACACGTCCAACGGCACGTCCTCGTGCAGCAGCGTCAACTCGACGTCGTACAGCGCCTGTTCCCCGTACCCGCGCGGCCACCACAGCTGCGCGTCCGGCACCCGCAGCCGTACGGTGCCGTGGGTGCCGTCCAGTTCGGCGCGGGCGGTGATGCCGGCCACGCGCGCCTCGACGGTCAGCGGCGCCTCCACGCGGGTGCGTTCGACATCGACGCGGAGTTCGACGTCGCCGGTGCCGTCCTCGACGCTGACCAGCGGGCGGACCCGGGCGAGGCGGGCCGTCGACCAGTGCTCCAGGCGGGCCGGCCGCCAGATCCCGGCGGTCACCAGGGTCGGCCCCCAGTCCCAGCCGAAGGAGCAGGCCATCTTGCGCACGTACTGGTAGGGCTCGGCGTACGCGGCCGGTCGCTCGCCCACCTTCCCCCGTACCGCCTCGGCCTCGGCGTACGCGGAGGCGAACCGCACGGTCAGCCGCCCGCTCAGCCCGGTGACGTCGAAGCGGTGGGAGCGGTGCATGTTCCGGGTCCGCCCCAGCGAGCGGCCGTCCAGCAGGATCTCGGCGACGGTGTCCAGGCCGTCGAAGACCAGGTCGCTCTGCTCGTGCCCGGAGCCCGCGTCGAGACGGCGCTCGTACGTCCACTCCCGGCGGCCCACCCACGCCACCTCGGTCTCGTCGCGGCCCAGGAACGGGTCCGGGATCAGCCCCGCCGCCAGCAGATCGGTGTGCACACAGCCCGGCACCGTGGCCGGCAGCGTGCCACCGGCGCCGTCGGGGTGTCGCAGGGTCCATCCCTCGGTGAGCGGTGTCGCCTGAAGCATGCACACTCCCTTAACCGGTTCACAGCGACGGTCATATGGACGATCACATGTTCTGAGCAGTGTTGGCGGAAACGGGACTTTACCGGTTCAGTACGCGCTGTCAGAGTGCGGAACCGGCCAACCACATGCGTGCTCGTCCGCCCGAAACGGAGCTGATGCACATGAACCGCCGCAACTTCACCGCCGGATCGATCGCCGTCCTCGCCCTGCTGGCCTCGGCCTGCACGGGCACCGGGGGAAGCTCCGAGGGCGCGGACGCCGAGGCGCCCGGCGACCCGGCGAACGTCTCCGGGACCATCACGGTCCTCACCCACCGGACCGACCTGGTGCAGGACGGGACGATGAAGAAGTACGCAGCCGAGTTCAACAAGACCTACCCGAAGGTGAAGGTCGAGTTCGACGGCCTCACCGACTACGAGGGCGAGGTCAAGATCCGCATGAACACGGAGGACTACGGCGACGTCCTGATGATCCCGGCGGTGGTGCGGAAGCAGGACTACCCCCGCTTCTTCGCCTCGCTGGGCAGCCAGGACGAGCTGTCGGAGAAGTACCGCTTCACCGGCTACGCCACCGTCGGCGGCAAGGTCTACGGGCAGAGCTCGATCGGTGTCGTCCCGGGCATGGTCTACAACAAGCGGGTCTGGAAGCAGGCCGGCATCACCGACTGGCCCACCACCCCGGCCGAGTTCCTCGCCGACCTCAAGGCCGTCAAGGCGAAGACCGACGCCGTGCCGTACTACACCAACTTCAAGGACATGTGGCCGCTGACCCAGTGGACCAACGTCAACGGCTCGGTCGGCTGCGACACCGGGGCCACCAGCAGGCTCGCCGAGGGCGACCCGTGGGCCGAGGGCGCCGATCTGCGGGTGGGCGACACGCTGCTGCACGACATCGTCAGCGCCGGGCTGATCGAGAAGGACCCGACCACCACCAACTGGGAGGGCTCCAAGCCGAAGCTGGCCAAGGGCGAGATCGCCACCATGTGGCTCGGCTCCTGGGCCGTGATCCAGATGCGGCAGGCGGCCCAGCAGGCGGGCACCGATCCGGACGACATCGGGTTCATGCCGTTCCCGGCGCAGAAGGACGGCACGTTCTGCGCGGTGACCTCGCCCGACTACCAGCAGGCCGTCAACGTGCACTCCGAGCACAAGGCCGCCGCCCGCGCCTGGATCGACTGGTTCACCGACAAGTCCGGCTACGCGGCGGCCAACCTGGCGCTCTCCCCGCTGAAGGACGCCCCGCTGCCCGACCTGCTGAAGCCGTACGAGGAGGCGGGCGTCGAGCTCATCGACCTCGACGACAGCAAGGGCGCCGAGGTGAAGGCCATCGACAACGCCTCCGAGGTCGGCATCTACCAGCCCGACTACCGCCAGGACCTCGTCGACCTGGCCCGGGGCGCGGCCGACGGTGACCTGGACGGCTTCTTCGAAGGGCTCAGCGAGAAGTGGAACGCGGCCCGCAAGACGGCGGGTTCCTGATGACGGACACCACCGAGAGGATGCCGGTTCCCGTCTCCGGCCCGGTCCCGCGTCCCCGAGGGCGCCGATGGACCCCCACCCCCTGGCTGTTCCTGCTCGCCCCCCTCACCCTCCTGATCGTCTTCACCTACGCGCCCATCGCCAACATGGTCGCGTACAGCTTCACCGACTGGGACGGCGTCAGCCCCGAGCTGCACTTCACCGGCGCCGGCAACTACGCGGAGATCTTCACCCGCGAGGACCTCTTCCGCGTCTTCTTCGTCAGCGGCTACTACCTCGCCGCCTCCGTCGTCCAGATCACCGCCGCGCTGTACTTCGCCACGGTGCTCAGCTTCGACGTCCGCTTCCGGAACTTCTTCAAGGGCGTGCTGTTCTTCCCGTACCTGATCAACGGCGTCGCCATCGGCTTCGTCTTCCTGTACTTCTTCCAGGACGGCGGCACCCTCGACTCGGTGCTGAGCCTCTTCGGCCACGACGGCGACCGCGCCTGGCTCGGGACGTCGACGTCGGCCAACGTCTCGCTCGCCGGGGTGTCGGTCTGGCGCTACACGGGGCTGAACTTCGTGCTCTTCCTGGGCGCCATCCAGTCCATCCCGGGGGAGCTGTACGAGGCGGCCGAACTGGACGGGGCGAACCGGTGGCAGCAGTTCCGGTACATCATCGCGCCGAGCATCCGGCCGGTGATCGGGCTGACCGTGATCCTCTCGGTCTCCGGCTCGCTGGCGGTCTTCGAGATCCCGTACATCATGACCGGCGGGGCGACCGGCACCGAGACCTTCGTGATCCAGACGGTGAAGCTGGCGTTCCAGTTCAACAAGACGGGGCTCGCCTCGGCGGCGGCCGTGGTGCTGCTGCTGATCGTCCTGGCGGTGACCTGGGTGCAGCGGCGGTTGGTGCCGGACGACCCCGACGAGAAGTCCGACCGGAAGGCGGAGCCGGTATGACCCGCCGCGCCGTGGCCCGTGCCCTGGTGTACCTGTCGCTGGCGGGCGCCGCACTGGTGGTGCTGCTGCCGCTGACCGTCGTCCTGCTGACCTCGCTCAAGACGTCCGGGGAGATGGCCGACGGGTCGGGCGCGCTGGACCTGCCCGACGACCCGTTCAACCTTGCCAACTACGTGACCGCCTTCCAGGACGGCCGGATGCTCAGGGCCTTCGGCAACACCGCCTTCGTGCTGCTGTTCGCCATCGGCGGGACGGTGCTCATCGGGTCGATGGCGGCGTACGCGATCGACCGCTTCGCCTTCCGCATGAAGAAGGTGGTGCTGGCGCTGTTCCTGGTGGCCGCGCTGGTCCCGGGGGTCACCACCCAGGTGGCGACCTTCCAGATCGTCAACAGCCTCGGCATGTTCGACAGCCTGTGGGCGCCGGTCCTGCTCTACATGGGCACGGACATCGTGTCGATCTACATCTTCCTGCAGTTCATCCGGTCCATCCCCGTCTCCCTGGACGAGGCGGCCCGGGTGGAGGGCGCCAACGCCTTCACCATCTACCGGAAGATCATCTTCCCGCTGCTGAGGCCCGCGATCGCGACCGTCGTCATCGTCAAGGGGATCACCGTCTACAACGACTTCTACATCCCCTTCCTCTACCTCCCCTCCGAGGATCTTGGCGTGATCTCGACGTCGCTGTTCCGTTTCAAGGGGCCCTTCGGGGCGCACTGGGAGACGATCTCGGCAGGAGCGGTGCTGGTCATCCTGCCGACACTGATCGTCTTCCTCTTCCTCCAGCGGTTCATCTACAACGGCTTCACGCGCGGAGCGACGAAGTGACGGTGGTCAGGATTCCTTCGTCAGCGCCGCCACCAGTACGGGCGTCACCTGCTCCACCTGCCAGGGCCGGGCGCCGTGCGCGGCCAGCGCCGCGGCCACCGACCCGGCGTCGGCCGGCGCCGGGGGCTCCCAGCAGACCCGGCGCACGGTGTCCGGGGTGATCAGGTTCTCCTGCGGCATGTTCAGCTCCTCGGCCAGGGCCGTGATCGCGGCCCGCGCCGCGGAGAGCCGGGCCGCGGCGGCCGGGTCCTTGTCGGCCCACGCGCGCGGCGGCGGGGGACCGGTCACCGGCTGCCCCGGCTGCGGCAGCTGGGACTCCGACAGCTCCCTCGCCCGGTCGACCGCCGCCTGCCACTGCTCCAGCTGCCGGCGGTTGACCCGCCCGAAGCCGCTCAGCTGGGCCAGCGCGTGCACGTTGGGCGGCAGCGCGAGGGCCGCCTCGACGATGGCCGCGTCCCCGATCACCTTGCCCGGCGAAACGTCCCGCCGCTGGGCGATGCGGTCCCGGGTCTGCCACAGCTCCCGGACGACGGCGAGCTGCCGGCGCCGGCGCACCTTGTGCATGCCGGACGTACGGCGCCAGGGGTCCTTGCGGGGCTCGGGCGGCGGCGCGGAGGCGATGGCGTCGAACTCCTGCCGGGCCCACTCCAGCTTGCCCTGCCGGTCCAGCTCCTTCTCCAGCGCGTCCCGCAGGTCGACCAGGAGCTCCACGTCGAGGGCGGCGTAGCGCAGCCAGGGCTCGGGCAGCGGACGGGTGGACCAGTCGACGGCGGAGTGGCCCTTCTCCAGGACGAAGCCGAGGACGCTCTCGACCATCGCGCCGAGGCCGACCCGCGGGAACCCGGCGAGCCGCCCGGCCAGCTCGGTGTCGAACAGCCGCGTCGGCACCATCCCTATCTCCCGCAGACAGGGCAGGTCCTGGGTGGCGGCGTGCAGCACCCACTCGGCGTCCTTCAGCGCGTCGCCGAGCCCGGACAGATCGGGGCAGGCCACCGGGTCGATCAGCGCGCTCCCGGCGCCCTCGCGGCGCAGCTGCACCAGGTAGGCGCGCTGGCCGTAGCGGTAACCGGAGGCGCGCTCGGCGTCGACGGCGACGGGCCCGGACCCGGCGGCGAAGGCGGCGGTCACCTCGGCGAGCGCCTCCGCGTCGGCGATCACCGGCGGAATGCCCTCCCGTGGCTCCAGCAAGGGGATCGGCGCCTCCGTAGCAGAAGTTCCGGTCTCGTCCGGAGGGGCGCCTCCGGTGGTGTGCGGTGCACGGTCTGCTGCGGTTTCGTGGGCGTCGGTCACCTGTCAAGGGTATCTGTACCGGACGCTCTGCTGACCTGCGGTTTCGGTCGAAAGTTCGGCTGACCTGCGAAAACGACTTCTCGGTAGTTGTCGCCGCTATGGGGTGATTCTTGCCCCCGCGAGCCCAGCGGGAGGCCGGTGCCCGGCGTCGGCGGACACCTCCCCGTTCCCGTCAGGCGCGCCGGTCCTCGCCGGCGATCATGCCGACCAGCGTGTCGACGAGATCGTCGGCGCGGATGCCGCCCCACTTCTCATGCGGCAGCCGGCCGCTCGCCTCCGTGCCGACGACGACCCCGAGGAACTCGGTCCGACTGCGCTCGGCCGCACCCGACCGGATCCGGCGGGGCCGCGGCGGCGCGGCACGCGTGACGGGCCAAGTCCGCCGGCCGCCCCCCGCCGCTGACCCTAGGAGCCGGGGGCGGCCGGGCGAAGGGCGGAGACGAAGGCCTGGAAGTCCTCCAGGACGTCCCCGAGCTGGCTCGTCCTCGCCGTCAGCGCGATCTCGATCTCGACGCGTTCACCGCGCTTCCGCTTGTTCTCCAGCACCAGCAGGAACTGGCTCTGCGCCAGCTCCATCGGCTGCCCGTCGACGGTGGCCTGGATACGCACGTTCTGCACGATCCCGGGGGCGTCGATCAGGCCCGGCGCCGGTGAGGTGCCCACCTCGGTGCGCTTGACGACATCGACGGCACCGACGTTCTCGCGCAGCCGCCGCACCGACTCCTCCGCGAGGCCGTGCAGGCTCACCGAGCCCTGGAGGGCGTGGCCGGTGACCGTGATGTTCGGCGTGAAGCCCTGGCCCCGGGAGGCCGTGTGCAGGGCGACGAAGGCGGCCTGCGGGGCGCCGACCTCGTCCGGGGGCGCCGAGTGCCAGCCCGGCGGAAGCTCGATCTCGAGCGGCACCGGAAGTGTGCCCGGCATGGTGGATCAACTCCTTGCGGTACGGATGTCCGACGGTACGGGAAGGGGGTGGGTGAGGTGGGCGGGGCTTCCCCGCGACGGGTCAGTCGCCCCAGTCCCCGATGGCGTCCCAGGCGTCGCCGAGTGTGTCGGTGATCTTGCCCGGGTCGATCTCCACCTGGGCTCCGAGCTTGCCGCCGACGCCGAGACCGACTCCCAGGTCGCCGCCGATGACGAACTTGCCGTCCTTCATCCCGGCGTCCAGGTGCGCCTCGGCACCGGCACCGGCCCATGCTTCCGCCGTGCCGCCGACGCCGACACCGGCGACGGAGGCGTGTCCCTCCGCGGTGGCCTTGGCGCCGGCGAAGGCCTCGCCGCCGACGTGGACGCCGTCCGTGCCGACGGAACCCTTGACGCCGGCCTCGGCGCCTCCGAACACCTCGGCCTTGCCGGAGGTCGCGAACAGACCGGCCTCGTACTTGCCCTCGGCCGTCGCCTGGGCCAGGTACGCCTTGCCGGACGCCTGCGCGGTGGCGTTGCCGTCGAGGAGGCCGACCCCGGCGGAACCTTCGACGCCGAGGAGGTTGACACCGGCCGTGCCGGAGACGTCACCGCCCGCGAACGCGCCGTGGCCCTTGGCCTCGGCGCCCCAGACCTTGGCGTTGCCCGAGGCGGAGGGGCCGGCCACGGCGATGCCCGGTCCCTTGTGCTCGCGCAACGCGTCCCGCTGCTCTTGCGTCAGGTTCCTCTGGTTGCCCCAGGCCCCCAGATCGCGCGGCTCGGGTGCCCTTTCCAGCTCGGCGAACTGCCGAGTGGTCAGACCCGAGTCGTCCTGCGCCGCTTCGGACGCGAAGAAGAGCCAGTCAGGTGCGTCGTCGCTTCCACCGCCCTGCGCCTTGAACTTCCCCGCGGCCGTGTCACCCGCCGACTCGACACGGCCACGCGCCGTCTCCAGCAGTCGCTCGCTGCCGTCCTCGTCGCCCGCCTCGTACAGCAGGATGGCCTGTTCGGCCTGCCCCTGAGCCCACTCCAGTACCCCGGCGTAGTCACGCAGAGCCCGCGCGGCCGCGCCCAGCGCGTCCGCGCTGCGGTACCACTTCGTCTTCTGGCCGGAGAAGTCCTCCCAGAATGCCTCGCTGGCCTGTCCTTGCCATCCGGGGACGCGGACGGAGCCCAGCTCATCCCCGATGCCGTCGAGGGTCGTCGCGTGTCCGTCGAGCCGGTCGGCGTCGCCGCTGAGCTTCGACGGGTTGCCCGGGATCAGTTCGCGCGGGTCCCGGGTCTCGCCAAGTCGTGCCGCCATCATTCCCCGTCAGTGGATGCCGGGGCCGACGATCGCGGGCCCGGTGAAGTTGTTCTGGGACAGTCGCTCGGCCTGCTCGTAGGAGGCGGCGTTGGCGTCGAGCTTGTCCGCCGAGTTGTCCGCGTCCTCCTTCATCGGGCTCTTGATGGCTTCCGTCCAGGTTGCCATCAGCAGACCGAACTCCTCCGCCGCGTCACCGTGGCCGAAGTCGTCGCTGGACTTCCCGAGTTCGGCGAGCTTGACGCCGTCGCTACGGGCTGCGGCGTCCCTGATCTTTTCGGCGGCTGACCGCAGTTCGGACGGCTCGACATCGAACTGGCCCATCCATTTCCCCCTTTTTTGAGCGCGTTGACGATAACGCAGGCGCACTACGGCGCCTGCGCGGGGCGGCCGGGCGCCCTGATCCCCATGACGTTGGCGGCGTCGACGAGATAGTCCAGAGGATCGATGAGAGTCTCGGAACTCAGTGCGGTCCGCTCGCGCCAGGCGAACAGGCGGCCGTCGGACAGGTGGAGCTGTAGTTCGGGAGCACGACGGTCGGACATCAGGAACTCCGCCAGGCCACCGAGCAGTACGGCACGGGCGCGCTCCTCATCGCGGGAGACGATGTGGAAGTCCTTGTCGAGTTTCGGGATGCCCACCTTCATGGCGCGTCCGTGCTCCAGCGTGTCGAGCAAGCCGTCGCGGTGGACGCGCAGGTCCGGAACGTCTGTACCTAGCTCCAGGCACCAGCAGGAATGGACGCTGACTGTCTTGACGGTGTCGTCCATGTCATTGTGGTTCTGATGGACTTCGTAGGCCCGGAAGTCGAAGCCGAGGTGGGTCCCACTGATGACGTTGTTGCCCTGAACGCCTGTGGTCCGGTGCCACCACCGCCCGCCTCCGACGAGGCGCTCCACCACTTCCTCGTAACTCCAGCCCCGTCCCTCGGCGAAGGTCCGCAGCTCCTCGTGGGAGTCCCGTGCCTCCCGCTTCTTGCGGGCCTTGCGCCGGGACACCCACACGACGAGAGTCGCGACACCGGCCCACCACACCAGCATGACGACTGCTTCGATTCCACTCATGCGATCAGCTTCCCCCATGCCCTCTCGCGGAGCCCGTCCGGTCCCGTTCAGGAAACCGTCTCGTCGGCCTGGATGTCGTACTTGATCGTGTCGCCGTCGACGGAGGTGACCTCGACGGTCACGCCGAGACTGGTGCCGTCGGTCGCGGTGAGCTCGCAGCGCATCGTGGTGCCGATCTTGCCGGCCAGGTCCTCGGGGCAGGTGACGTCCGGCTTCGGCTGGCCCGTCGCCGCGGCGAGCTTCTCGGCCACCTGGTCCGCCACCTCGTCCTTGGACAGCTTGGCCTCCGTCCCGAGCGTCACCTCCGCCGAGCAGCCCACCAGCAGTGCGACGCTGGCCGTGGCGGCAAGGCCCCAGCAAGTCGAGACGGACAAGGGTTTGGGCACGACGGCTCCGTTCGGGGTGAGGGCACTGCGAGGGGCTTGAGGTGACGCCCGTCGGTGCGAATTTCTATCAGTTCGCGCGGCCCGCACGACGGGTTTTCACGTCCTCCCGTGCCCGCCTGCCAATGATCTTCACGTCGTGACATGCCTGGTGCCCGCCGACGGAACGTTCCGTCGACGGGCACCAGGTGGGTCGGGGGCGGTCGGGTCAGTGGATGATGCCGGTGCGCAGGGCGACGGCGACCATGCCGGCGCGGTCGCCCGTGCCGAGTTTGCGGGCGATGCGGGCGAGGTGGCTCTTGACGGTCAGGGCGGACAGGCCCATCGAGACGCCGATCGCCTTGTTGGACTGGCCCTCCGCGACCAGTCGCAGCACCTCGACCTCGCGGCCGGACAGTTCGCGGTAGCCGCCCGGGTGGCTCGGGGCACCCGGGGGGCGGCGGTGGAGGCGGGCGGCGGCGGCACCGATGGGGGCGGCGCCGGGTCGGGTGGGGAGCCCGACGTTGGTGCGGGTGCCGGTGACGACGTAGCCCTTGACGCCGCCGGCGAGGGCGTTGCGCACGGCGCCGATGTCGTCGGCGGCGGAGAGGGCGAGCCCGTTGGGCCAGCCCGCGGCGCGGGTCTCCGACAGCAGGGTCAGACCGGAGCCGTCGGGGAGATGGACGTCGGCGACGCAGATGTCGCGGGGGTTGCCGATGCGGGGACGAGCCTCCGCGACGGACGAGGCCTCGATGACGTCGCGCACACCGAGCGCCCACAGATGACGGGTGACGGTGGAACGGACGCGGGGGTCGGCCACGACCACCATGGCGGTCGGCTTGTTCGGGCGGTAGGCGACCAGGCTTGCGGGCTGCTCAAGAAGAACGGACACCAGGCCTCCTGGGTGCGGGGACGGGGCCGGCTCATGGGGAAGAAGCCGGGACGAACCGTGCTTTCAAGGTCACAGTCGTCTTCGGCAATAAACCTGTCCTCCTTTAGAGAATGATCACGATCTGGTGAGTAACAATCCGAGCAATTCGGACATGCGATCGATCATTCGAAGACCGAACGGTTTCGGTCTGCGTCGTTACGCGCCCGAAAGTGGCCGTATCGACAAAGTGACCTGACCTGTTCGAGGGAAAAGAAGGGAAAAAGGAACGGAGGGTACGGCACAAGCCGTACCCTCCGTTCCTTTTCCTCCGGCTAGCGGGACTGCGGCCCCCGGCGCTGCGGCAGTGTCACCACCGACGCGTCGCCCGGACCGGCCGGCGGCAGTCCGCCGACCTGGGCCAGCAGATCGCACCAGGCGCCCAGGTGCGCGGCCGTGTCCGGCACCCCGCCCAGGCCCTCGCGCGGCGTCCAGGAGGCGCGGATCTCGATCTGCGAGGCGGCGGGGCGCGCGGACAGGCCGCCGAAGTAGTGCGAGCTGGCGCGCGTCACCGTGCCGCCGGCCTCGCCGTAGGACAGCCCGCGTCCCTGGAGGGCGCCGGTGAGCCAGGTCCAGCACACCTCCGGCAGCAGCGGATCGGTGGCCAGCTCCGGTTCCAGTTCCGCGCGCACCAGGGTCACCAGCCGGAAGGCGCCCTGCCAGGCGTCGTGCCCGGCCGGGTCGTACAACAGCACCAGGCGCCCGTCCGCCAGGTCCTCGTCGCCGTCGACGACCGCGGCCTCCAGCGCGTACGCGTACGGCGCCAGCCGCTGCGGCGGGCGGGTCGCCTCCACCTCGACCTGCGGGCGCAGCCGCGTCGCCCGCAACGCGTCGACGGCGGCCCGGAACGGCAGCGGAGCCGTACTGTCCGGATATCCGACGCCGTCCGCACCGTCCTTGTCGTCCTTGGGTTCGTCCATTCCGCCCGTGCCGTCCGACAGTCGTCCCTGAGCCGCAGCCATGCGGGGAAGATTAAGCGGAACGCGGCCCCGGCGCAGGGAGGACACCCGCGACGGGGCGCGATGTCCGGATCACGCGGCGCGCGGACGGGGAGGGCGGCGCACGGCCCGGCGCGGCACCGGGGCCGCCCGCCCCGGTGCGCCCCGCGGTCCGGGACGGTGGCCGGGGCGTGCGAGACTTTCCGTCGTGAGTGCCAACCAGAGCCCCGACCAGAGCCCCGTGGGCCAGCCGCCGACCGCCACGTACGACTCCGCCTTCCTCAAGGCGTGCAGGCGTGAGCCGGTGCCGCACACGCCCGTGTGGTTCATGCGCCAGGCCGGACGCTCGCTGCCGGAGTACCGCAAGGTGCGCGAGGGCATCCCCATGCTGGAGTCCTGCATGCGGCCCGAGCTGGTCACCGAGATCACCCTCCAGCCGGTCCGCCGGCACGGAGTGGACGCGGCGATCTACTTCAGCGACATCGTCGTCCCGCTCAAGGCCATCGGCGTCGACCTCGACATCAAGCCCGGCGTCGGCCCGGTCGTCGAGAACCCGATCCGCACCCGCGCCGACCTGGCCCGGCTGCGCGATCTGACCCCCGAGGACGTCTCCTACGTCACCGAGGCGTTCGGCCTGCTCACCGCCGAACTCGGCGAGACCCCCCTGATCGGCTTCGCGGGTGCCCCCTTCACCCTCGCCAGCTACCTCGTGGAGGGCGGCCCGTCCCGCAACCACGAGCACACCAAGGCGCTGATGTACGGCGACCCGCAGCTGTGGGCCGACCTGCTCGACCGCCTCGCCGAGATCACCGCCGCCTTCCTCAAGGTGCAGATCGAGGCGGGCGCCAGCGCCGTCCAGCTCTTCGACTCCTGGGTCGGCGCCCTCGCCCCGGCCGACTACCGCCGCTCGGTGCTGCCCGCCTCCGCCAAGGTCTTCGACGCCGTCGCCGGCTACGGCGTCCCGCGCATCCACTTCGGTGTCGGCACCGGTGAGCTGCTCGGTCTCATGGGCGAGGCCGGCGCGGACGTGGTCGGCGTCGACTGGCGGGTCCCGCTGGACGAGGCCGCCCGCCGCGTCGGCCCCGGCAAGGCGCTCCAGGGCAACCTCGACCCGGCCGTCCTGTTCTCCTCCCGCGAGGCCGTCGAGGCCAAGACCGACGAGATCCTCGCCGCCGCGGCGGAGCTGGAGGGCCACGTCTTCAACCTCGGCCACGGCGTCCTGCCGACCACCGACCCGGACGCGCTGACCCGCCTCGTGGAGTACGTGCACACGCGCACCGCGCGCTGACGTCCCCCCGCCGCCCGCGGACCGCCCCGGCCGCGTCGCCTGCCCGACAGCAGGCGGCGCGGCCGGAGTGTTTCCGGGTGCCCTCGCGTCCTCAGGCCGGCCGCCACCGACGCGCCCGCCTCCCGAAGAGGATGCCGGGCGGGTCCGGGGGCGGGGGAGTGCCGGGCTTGAGGGGCCAGGCCAGCAGCAGGCCGGCCACGAAGCCGACGACGTGGGCCACGTAGGCCACGGTGCCGGCGTCGGAGAGGCCCTGGCCGGCGGAGTAGAACGCCTGGAGGACGAACCACAGGCCCAGGACGATCCAGGCGGGCAGCCGCAGCGGCAGGAAGACCAGGAACGGGACGAGGACCCAGACGCGGGCCCTCGGGTAGAGGAGCAGATACGCGCCGAGGACGCCGGCGATCGCCCCCGACGCGCCGATCAGCGGGGCGCCCGAGCCGGCGTTCAGCAGGGCGAAGCCGTAGGTCGCCGCGTAGCCGCAGACGCCGTAGAAGAGGAGGAACCGCAGGTGGCCCATGCGGTCCTCGATGTTGTTGCCGAAGATCCACAAGAACAGCATGTTGCCCAGCAGGTGCGGCCAGCCGCCGTGCAGGAACATCGCCGTCAGGACGCTCAGCTCCGGGGACTTGTCGTAGTCCGGCGGGGCGATCACGCAGCCGGGCCCCTGGGCGCCGACGCCCACGTCGCCGGTGGGGACGAGCCGGCGCAGCCGGTGGTGGACCAGTTCCTGGGGGACGGCCGCCCAGTGGTCCAGGTACGCCTGGAGATGGCACTGCTGGGCCAGGCCGCCGGCGCCGGTGAGCGAGTCGGCCATGCCGGGCATGGACAGGAACACCGCGAGGTTCGCGGCGATGAGCGCGTAGGTGACCCACGGGGTGCTGCGCACCGGGTTCACGTCATGGACGGGGATGACCACGGATGACTACTGCCCCGGGCGGCGGCGGTGAAGCAGCCGATGGGCTGAACGCCGCCGCCCGGTGACGCGTATGACTCACCGACCGGTCGCGGCACGGCGCAGGCGTGCCGCGCGGACGAGTGAGGAGCAGGCGATGGACGACCGAGTGACTCCCGCGCCGCGGGCCCTGCCCGACGGCGAGGCGGAGATCGCGCTGGTACTGCGGCTGCCCTGGGAGGACGTCGCCCGGCTCGGCCAGGAGGCCGGGCGGCTGGCCGCGCAGCGGCAGCGGCCGGTCACCCTGGACGAGGCCGCGAGCCACCGGCTGCGCTCCGCGCGGGCCGCCGCCCACGCCCGGCAGGCCGGGGAGCAGCCGCCCCCGGTCGCCCAGCCGGCGCCGGTGTCGTCGTTGCCGGCCCGGCCGCCGGAGCAGGCGCGACAGGTCATCGACCGGATCAACGGCACGGCGTGAGGCGTCAGTCCGCCTGCTCGACCGCCCGCGCCGCCTTGCGGGCCGCCACCAGCACCGGGTCCCACACCGGCGAGAACGGCGGGGCGTAGCCCAGGTCCAGCCCGGTCATCTGCTCCACCGTCATGCCCGCCGTCAGGGCCACCGCCGCGATGTCGACCCGCTTGCCCGCGCCCTCCCGGCCGACGATCTGCACGCCCAGCAGCTTGCCGGTGCGGCGCTCGGCGAGCATCTTCACCGTCATGGGGGAGGCGTCCGGGTAGTAGCCCGCGCGGCTGGTCGACTCGATGGTGACCGCGACGAACTCCAGGCCCACCCGGCGGGCGTCCTTCTCGCGCAGCCCCGTCCGGGCGATCTCCAGGTCGCAGACCTTGCTGACCGCCGTGCCGACCACGCCCGGGAAGGTGGCGTACCCGCCGCCCGCGTTGGTGCCGATCACCTGGCCGTGCTTGTTGGCGTGGGTGCCGAGCGCTATGTGCCGCGACTGCCCGGACACCAGGTCCAGGACCTCCACGCAGTCGCCGCCCGCCCAGATGTCCGCGTACCCCCGCACCCGCATCGCCCGGTCCGTCAGCAGGCCGCCGTGGCCTCCCAGGGGGAGACCGGCGGCCCGGGCGAGCGAGGTCTCCGGGGTGACGCCGATGCCGAGCACCACCACGTCCGCCGGGTACACCGCGTCGCCGGCGACCACCGCGCTCACCCGCCCGTCCTCGCCGGTGCGCACTTCGGTGACCTCGGTGTCGTTCACCATCGTGATGCCGAGGCCCTCCATGGCGTCGTGCACCAGGCGGCCCATGTCGGGATCGAGGGTGGACATCGGCTCCCGGCCGCGGTTGACGACCGTCACCTCGTAGCCGCGGTTGATCAGCGCCTCGGCCATCTCCACGCCGATGTACCCGGCGCCGACGACCACCGCGCGACGGCCACGCGCGCGTGCCAGCGTGTCCAGCAGCGCCTGTCCGTCGTCCAGCGTCTGCACGCCGTGCACCCCGGGGGCGTCCGCGCCGGGCAGGTCGGGCCGGACCGGCCGCGCGCCGGTGGCGATGACGAGCTTGTCGTACGCCGTCCAGGACTCGGCGCCGGAATCGACGTCACGCGCGCGTACCCGCCGGCCCGCCACGTCGATCTCCGTGACCTCGGTGCGCATGCGCAGGTCGATGTGGCGGGCGCGGTGCTCCTCGGGGGTGCGGGCGATCAGCCGGTCCCGGTCGTCGACCTCGCCGCCGACCCAGTACGGGATGCCGCACGCCGAGTAGGAGGAGAAGTGGCCGCGTTCGAACGCCACGATCTCCAGCTCGTCGGGGCCCCTCAGCCGGCGTGCCTGCGACGCCGCGGACATCCCCGCGGCGTCGCCGCCGATCACCACCAGCCGCTCACGTCCACCCGTCGCACCGTTCATGTCCATGCGGACACGCTACGGGGGGCGGGGCGTCCGGGTCCCGCTCAGTCCTCCTCCCGCTCCTCCGTACGCGCCTCCTCCGCAGGCCCCACCGGCGAGCGGGCCGGCTGCGGCGCCGGGCGGGCCGTCGGCAGCGGGCCCAGGGCGGTCGTGGCGGGCGCGGGCGCCGGGCGGCGCGGCAGCCGGGGCCGTACCAGCCGCAGCCACAGCAGCACGACGAGCGCCGTCACCGCCGCGAACGGCAGCGCCGCGCCGAACACCACCGCCAGCCAGCGCAGCATCGCCACGAACGCGTCCCAGCCGCCCGCGAGGGCGTCGGTGAACCCGGGGTCGTCGTCCGTGCCGTCCGGGCGGGGCGGTGTCTCGGTGAGGGAGAGGGTGATGGTCGCCAGGGCGGCGCGTTCCTTCAGGGACGCCTGCCGGGCGAGCAGCGACTCCAACTCGGCCTGACGGCTGCTCAGCTCGCCCTCCAGCGTCACCACGTCGCTCAGCCGCTCCGCCCGGTCCATCAGCTCGCGGATCCGGGCGACGCTGGCGCGCTGCGAGGTGATGCGGCTCTCCACGTCCACCACCTGGTCGGTGACGTCCCGCGCCTCGGTGGTCCGTTCCAGCAGCTTGCCGGTGCCCGCGAGGCCGGTGAGGACCCGGTCGTAGGCGTCGGCGGGCACCCGGAGCACGACCTCGGTGTGCTCGTCGCCGTCCTCGTCGCGGCCGGTGGTCTCCTCGCCGACGTAGCCGCCCGCGTCCTCGGTGGCGGTACGGGCCTCGGCGAGCGCCTTGGGTACGTCCCCGACCTGCACGGTCAGGGAGGCGGTACGGATGATGTGCTGCGCGGGGAGCTTCGCCGGGGCGGTCGCCTCGGAGCCCTTCGCGGCACCGCCCCCGGCGCCCTGCTGCGCGGCCCGCTCCTGGCCAACCGCCTTGTCGGCGCTGCCGCTTCCGGCGGAGTCGTCACCGCCGGCACTGCATCCGGTGAGCGCGAGGGCCGCGGCCAGCAGGAACCCGGCCAGGGCCGGAACGGGTCGTACGGAACGGTGTGCGCGCATGCGGGTCTCCCCCGGGGACGTGACGACTGACGCTCCTTCGACGCCGGGCCGGGCCGGAACGTTGGCGTGCGCGGGTCCCGATGAGGTCACGGTCGGGACGCGCGTCGGACAAGGGGGCCGCCGGGGGCCGGCCTCCGGGCTCCGCGGGTGCCGGGCAGGGGCGTTCGTCGGGTGCCGGGCGCCGGGGGCTTCGCGCGCCGGTTGCCGGGGCGGCCCTGCGCGTGGGACACGGGGGCGGCGCCGCTGCGCGTGCCGGACACCGGGGCCCTTCGGCCCCTGTCAGTGGGGTCTGAGAAGGTGGGAACATGTGCGCAAGTCGGACCCGTGCGGGCACGGGGCATGTCGTCGTCATCGGAGCCGGGATCGCCGGTCTGGCCGCCGCCCACCGGCTGTCGGAGCGGGGCGCGCGGGTGACCGTGCTGGAGGCGTCGGACCGCGTCGGCGGCAAGCTGCTGCCCGGCGAGATCGCGGGCGTGCGCGTCGACCTGGGCGCCGAGTCGATGCTGGCCCGCCGCCCCGAGGCGGTCGGCCTGGCCCGTGCGGTGGGCCTCGGCGACCGCCTCCAGCCGCCGGCCACCGCGACCGCCTCGCTGTGGACCCGCGGCGCCCTGCGGCCCATGCCCAAGGGCCACGTCATGGGCGTCCCCGGCACCGCCGCCGCCCTGTCCGGCGTGCTGTCGGACGAGGGACTCGCCCGCGTCGAGCGCGACGCCGAACTGCCCCCCACCGAGGTCGGCGACGACGTGGCGGTCGGTGAGTACGTGGCGGCGCGGGTCGGCCGCGAGGTGGTCGACCGCCTGGTGGAGCCCCTGCTGGGCGGGGTGTACGCGGGCGACGCGTACCGCATCTCGATGCGCTCGGCCGTACCCCAGCTGTTCGAGGCCGTCCGCGCCCACACGTCGCTCACCGAGGCGGTCCGCGCGATCCAGGGCCGTACGGCCGCGGCCCCGGGGCCCGGCGGCCCCGTCTTCATGGGCATCGAGGGCGGCATCGGCACCCTGCCCCCGGCCGTCGCCGACACCGTCCGCGCCCGCGGCGGCGAGATCCTGCTGAACAGCCCGGTGACCGAGCTGCGCCGCGCCGCGCCCGCCGGGTGGCGCGTCGTCGCCGGCGACCGGGTGCTGACGGCCGACGCGGTGATCGTCGCCGTGCCCGCCCCGGCCGCCGCCGCGCTGCTGGGCGCCGAGGCGCCCGCCGCCGCGGCCGAGCTGGCCGCCGTGGAGTACGCCTCCATGGCGCTGATCACCCTCGCCTACCGCCGCGCGGACGCCGCCGCGCTCCCCGAGGGCAGCGGTTTCCTGGTGCCGCCGGTCGACGGACGCACCATCAAGGCGTCCACCTTCGCCTCCCGCAAGTGGGGCTGGATCGACCGCGAGGACCCGGACCTGGTCGTGCTGCGCACCTCCGTCGGCCGCTACGGCGAGACGGAGGTCCTCGGCCGCGACGACGCCGGACTCGTCGCCGTCTCCCGGCACGACCTGGAGCGGGCCACCGGTCTGACCGCCGCGCCCGTGGCCACCCGCGTCACCCGCTGGCAGGACGGCCTGCCCCAGTACCCCGTCGGCCACCACGCGCGCGTGGCCCGCGTCCGCGAGCACCTCGCCAAGCTCCCCGGCCTCGCCGTGTGCGGCGCGGCGTACGACGGCGTCGGCATCCCGGCCTCCATCGCCGGCGCGCGGGAGGCCGCCGACCAGGTCCACGACGGCCTCGGCGGTGTGGAGGAACTCACCACCGACCCGGTGCCGAGCCCACAGAATGGAGCGGGAGAATAAGGTCATGAGTGACGACGCCTCCACCCCCGCGGCCGAGCGCATCCCCAACAAGGGCAAGCTGGCCAAGGACCTCAACGAGGTCATCCGCTACACCCTCTGGTCCGTCTTCAAGCTGAAGGACGCGCTCCCCGAGGACCGCGCCGGGTACGCCGACGAGGTCCAGGAGCTGTTCGACCAGCTCGCCGCCAAGGACGTGACCGTGCGCGGCACCTACGACGTCTCCGGGCTGCGCGCCGACGCCGACGTGATGATCTGGTGGCACGCCGAGACCAGCGACCAGCTCCAGGAGGCGTACAACCTCTTCCGCCGCACCAGGCTGGGCCGCGCCCTGGAGCCGGTCTGGTCGAACATGGCGCTGCACCGCCCGGCCGAGTTCAACCGCTCGCACATCCCGGCGTTCCTCGCCGACGAGACGCCGCGCAATTACATCAGCGTCTACCCGTTCGTGCGCTCCTACGACTGGTACCTGCTGCCCGACGAGGACCGGCGCCGGATGCTCGCCGACCACGGCAAGATGGCCCGCGGTTACCCCGACGTGCGCGCCAACACGGTCGCCTCCTTCTCGCTGGGCGACTACGAGTGGATCCTCGCCTTCGAGGCCGACGAGCTGTACCGCATCGTCGACCTCATGCGCCACCTGCGCGGCTCCGAGGCCCGGCTGCACGTCCGCGAGGAGGTCCCGTTCTACACCGGCCGCCGCAAGGACCTGCCCGAGCTGGTGGCCGGGCTGGCCTGATGCCCGGGGTGGCGTCCGTGGTCCGGCCGGGGGTCCGGGGGGTGTCCCCCGGAAGTCGGGGCACGGGCCGCCGCAAGGACCTGCCCGAGCTGGTCGCCGGGCTGGCCTGACCAGCAGCCGGAATCAGAGGCCCGGTCAGCTCTCCGCGGTGGGCACCGGGGCCGGGCGCGGGGCGCACGAGGCGTCCCGCGCCGGGAGGCGGCCGTCGAGCAGGTACGCCTCCAGGTGCCCGTTGACGCACGCGTTCGGGCCGCCCGCGATGCCGTGGGAGCCGGCGTCCCGCTCGGTGACCAGCACCGAGCCCGACAGCCGGCGCCGCAGCTCCAGCGCCCCGGCGTAGGGCGTGGCCGCGTCCCGCTCGGCCGCCAGGATCAGCACCGGCGGCAGCTCGCCCGGCGCGGTGCGCACGTCCAGGGGCCGCTGCCGGGACGCCGGCCAGAAGGCGCACGGCAGATTGGTCCACACGTTCTCCCAGGTCTCGAACGGCGCCCGGCGCGCCAGCCGCGTGTTGTCCCGGTCCCAGACCGCGAAATCCGTCGGCCAGGGCGCGTCGTTGCACTCCACGGCCGTGTACACGGCGCTGGAGTTCTCCGTCTCCGCGGCCGTCTCCACCAGCGGCCCCGCCAGCTCCACCAGCGGCCCCGGGTCCCCCTTCAGATAGGCCGACAAGGCCCGCGCCCGGTGCGGCCAGTGGTCGTCGTAGTACCCGGCCCGCAGGAACGACTTCTGCAACTGCGCCGGTCCCACCGTGCCGCCCGCCGGCCGCGCCGCCAGCGACCGGCTCGCCCGCTCGTAGCTGTCCCGCACCTCACTCGGCGTGTTCCCGAGCCCGTACACGTCGTCGTGTGCGGCGATCCACGTCCGGAAGTCCAGCCAGCGCCGCTCGAACGCCGCCGACTGGGCGAGGTTGTTGCGGTACCAGATCCCCGCCGGGTCGGGGTTCACCGCCGAGTCGAACACCATCCGCCGCACCCGCCCCGGGAACAGCTCCGCGTACAGCGCCCCGAAGTAGGTCCCGTACGAGGCACCCATGAAGGTCAGTTTCTCCTCACCCAGCGCGGCCCGGATCACCTCCAGGTCCCGGGCGTTGTTGAGGGAGTGGTAGTGGCGCAGCGCGTCGCCCGCCCGCTCGGCGCAGCCACGGGCGTACGCCGCGGCCTCGGCGGCACGTTCCTTCTTGTACGCCGCGGAGGGCCGCGTCGGGGACGGCCGGGGGCCCTGGACGGAGCGTTCCGGGTCCTGGCAGCTCAGCGGCGCGGAGGGGGCGACCCCGCGTGGCGCGTAGCCGACCAGGTCGTACGCCGCCGCCAGCCGTTTCCACTCGGGCACCATGCCGATGAGGGGGAAGTGCAGCCCGGAGGCGCCCGGCCCGCCCGGGTTGTAGACGAGGGCGCCCTGCCGGAGCACCGCCCGCCCACCGCGCTTCGGGTCCTTGCCGGTGGCCCGCACCCGGCCGACGGTCAGCTCGATCCGCTTGCCGTCGGGGCGCGCGTAGTCGAGCGGGACGGTGACCGTGCCGCAGCGCATGCTGCCCGGCAGTTCGTCGGCGTCCGGGCAGTCGCCGAACCTGATGCCGGCCGCCGCGGCGCGGGCGGCGGCCGCCTCGGCGCCCCGCCGCTCGGCCGTACCCGTACCCGTACCCGTACCCGTACCCGGGTCCTCCGGGGCGCCGTCGGCGGGGGCGGCGGTGAGGGCGGCCAGGAGCAAGGAGCCGGCGGCCGAGCAGAGGGTGGCTGCTCTCATCGCGTGTCCCTTCGGTGCGCCAAATTCGACAAAAGGGATGTTTCGTTCGGCGATCGGGGAAGGCAAGCACCCCGGCGGGTGTCGGCGCCGCGTCTTTCCGGGGGCGGCCGGGGGCGGCCCCGATGGGTCAGTCCCGCAGGCCCTCGTACTCCTCGCGGTGCGCGAAGGCCGCGCGCAGGTCCGGTTCGCCGATCGCCCGCACGCCGCGGACGGCGACCGAGGTGAGATCCGCGGCGTCCCCGGGCCGGCCGGCCCGCCGGGCGAACGCGTACAGCAGCCGCTGTCCGGCCGGTGACGCCCACGCCGAGTACGGGTGGACCTCGATGCGGGCTATGGCCAGGCAGCTCAGCGTCAGGGCGAGCGGCAGCGCGAACCACAGGGCGATCAGGTAGCGCGGCACGTCGCCGGAAGCGGGCAGGGCCAGCGCCGCCGCGCCCAGCGCGCACACCGCCAGCGCGGCGAGCCGCACCCGGCGGACGGCGGCGGCGACCGTGCGGACGCCGTCCGGTACCGCCAGGCCCGCGCTGACCAGCCGTTCGGCCAGCCCCCGCACCGCGTCCGCCGCCGCGGCCGAGGCCCGTACCGGCGCGATCCGGGACTGTCCCCCGGGACCTATGGCCCCGATCACGGAGCGCTCCATCTCGTCCTGGCCGCGCGGGTCGACGACGGTCGCCCAGCCGGTGTGCGCGAGCAGGAGCCGGCGCTGACGGGCCATGGACACCATCGTCAGGTCGGCGACCCGCGCGGGGCCGCCCGACAGGAAGGCGGCCTCGTAGAGGTCGAGTTCACGTCCGCGGACCGAGTCCGTGCCGCCGTTCGCCGCGCGGGCGGCGGCCAGACACAGTCGCGTGCACGCCGTACCGGCGACGGCCCAGGCCGGCAGCAGGAGGAGGACCCAGAACATGCCGTTTTTCTATGCCAAAGAGATGGGCCCACGCCACGCCCTGTTCAGCATCCGGACCCAGTGTTGCCGGTATGTGACGTTCCGTTCAGGGAAGTTCAGCGCCCCAGCAACACCCGTCGCGTGGCCCGCACCAGTCGCACCGCCGGACGCCGTGAGGGGGGCACCGGTCCCGACCGCTCCCGCCACCACCGCCGTACCTCCCGCCGGGCCCGGGCGTCCGCCACGGTCCCGCTCCGCACCAGGTGCGCGGCGAAGTCCAGGGCGTCCCGGCGGTAGCCCCCGGTCATCGGCCTCTCCCGGGCGTACGCGAGGAAGGCCGGGCGGTAGGCCGCGCCCAGGATCTCCGGCAGTTCGGGCGCTACCTTCGCCACCACGCCGGCCCGCTTCCCGGCCAGCGCCAGGACCTGCACCTCCAGCCGCGCCCGGTCGAACCCCTCGGGCGCGGGCGTCCCCGCGACCAGCGAGGAGAGCAGTGCGGTCTGGGCGAGCGCGAGCCGCCGACGGGTTCCCTCACCGGCGGGCTGCTTCCCGTCGCCGGCGGTCCGCGCCCCGCCCGGCAGCCGGGCGGCCCCTCGGCCCCCGGCCGCCCGTCCCTTCTCCACCGCCGCCCCGATCGCGGCCAGTTCCCCCTCCAGTTCGGCCGGCTCGGGAAAGTCCTCGTCCCGCTCCAGCAGCACCCCCGGCGGCGCGACCCGCGAGGCGAGGTCGGTCAGCACGTCGAGCACCGGCTGGGTCACGGGGTGGGCGTGGCTGTCGTGCCAGACACCGTCGCGTTCGAAGCCGCCCGCGACATGGACGTAGGCGAGCGCCTCCAGCGGCAGCGCGGCGAGCGCCTCGGCCGGGTCCTCGCCGCGGTTGACGTGGTTGGTGTGCAGGTTGGCGACGTCGATCAGCAGCCGTACGCCGGTCCGGTCGGCCAGTTCGTACAGGAACTGCCCCTCCGTCAGCTCCTCGCCCGGCCAGGAGAAGAGCGCGGCGATGTTCTCCACGGCCAGCGGCACGGGCAGCGCGTCCTGCGCGATGCGGACGTTCTCGCACAGCACGTCCAGGGCGTCCCGGGTGCGCGGCACGGGCAGCAGGTGCCCCGCCTCCAGACGCGGTGAGAAGGTCCCAGGCCCGCCCGCGCGGACGAACGCGATGTGCTCGGTGACCAGTGGTGACCCGAGTACGCCGGCCCGCTCGGCCAGTGCCGCGAGCCGCCCCGCATCGGGCCGGTCCGCGCCGCCGAGGCCGAGGGAGACGCCGTGCGGCACCACGGTGACACCGCGCTCGCGCAGCCGCAGCAGCGAGGCCGGGAGGTGTCCGGGGCAGACGTTCTCGGCCACCACCTCGACCCAGTCGATGCCCGGCATCGCCTCGACGGCGTCCGCGATCTCCGGGCGCCATCCGATACCGGTTCCCAGTCGGTGCACGGCCTCCACCCCCTCTCCTGTGTACATGCCGGGGGTTTCGCCGCCGCGAGCGGCGCCGAACCGTGGAACGCGGGCGTTCAGAGCAAGATTTGAGGTTCAGTGGGTGTCACCACGTCACCGCAGCTCCGGGTGGTCCGCCACCACCGTGCACGACCCGGGCGCGATCTCCGTGTACCCGGCGTCGCGGACCACCGGCAGGCCGCCGGCGGTGAGGCGGGGCCAGTCGGCGGGGGACGCGGTGCGGACGGCGAGCGGGAAGCCCGCGTCGCGCCAGGCGGCGCGCTGTTCGCCGGTCAATTGCCACCAGGCGAGCTGGGCGCCGTGCCCGGCCTGTGCCATCGCCTTGCCCGCCGACATCTCGACCTCGGGACTCATCCACAGCACCGGCCCGGACCGGTCGGCGTCGCCCGGCGGTTCGTGGTCGTCGAGTTCGGTGCCGGAGACCTGGAGCTTGGCCAGTTCCTTGGGCCAGCCGTCCAGCGGGACCGGCGGGAAGACCCGTACCTCCGCCGACTTGCCGGTGACCGTGATGCCGGGCAGCCCCTCGGCCCGCCGCCACTCGGCACCGCGCGCCCGCCGCACCACCTTGCGGATGCGGGCGTCCTGCCAGTCCCGCATCGCCCGCGCCCATTCCCCCTCGCCCGTCGACCGCTCGTCGGCGAGCATCACCAGCACCGCCCGGGCGGCGGTCTCCAGCGCGTCGGTACGGGCCGGCGGCGCCGCGCGCTCGATGCGGACGACCAGCGGCAGCACGAACTGCGGGGCGAGGTCGCGGTCACCGGGTTCGGCGCGGAACGGGCTGTCGGCGGCGGGGCCGCCGGGTGCGGGGCTGCCGGGTGCGGGGCTGTCGGGGACGGGTGTCGCGTCGTTGTTCACGCGCCCAGTCTGCCAAGCCGCCGCGGACCCGGGAGAGTACGGGGCCATGCGACGTGAGGTACGGCTGACGGGTGTGGGCCGCCGCTACGGCCCGCGCGGCCCCTGGGTGCTGCGCGGCGTCGGCCTGACCGTCCCGCCCGGCGCGCTGGTCCGCGTCGAGGGCGCCAACGGCACGGGGAAGTCCACCCTGATTCACCGGGGCGGCAGCCAGAAGGTGGCGGTGGCACAGGCGCGGCTCGCCGAACCCGGGCTGCTCGTGCTCGACGAGGCGCTGCGCTCCCAGCGCTCGCTGCCGCCGGTCGTCCTGTACGCCGCCGCGCTCGCCGTCGGGGCCCAGGGCGGTGGGCCGGTTCACCCTGAACACGCGGTCCGCTGCGCCTCCAGCCACTCGCAGGCCGGGCAGAGGGTGACGCCCTTGTACGACTCCGGGTACTCCGTCGGCTCCCGGCACAGGACACTCCCCCACTCTCGGCTTCGCTCGAGCGGGAGGGACCCCCATCGCGTACGGCGGGCCCTCCGCCTTCGGCGGCCTGCCCGCGTCGTCGATCAGGCAGTAGTCGTTGTCGCTCATGTCTCCAGCGTAGAACCGTCAGGTCCGCCCGTTCGCGGCGCCGACCAGCTCGGACACCTTGACGAAGCGGTAGCCCTGCCGCCGCAGTTCGGGCACGATCGTCCGCACCGCCCGCTCGGTGACGGGGGCGGCGCTGCGGGTGCAGTGCAGGACCACCACCGACCCCGGCCGGACCCCGTCCAGCACCTGCCGGGACACGGCGTCCGCGTCGGTCGCGAAGGCGTCGCCGCTCACCACGTCCCACTGCACGGCGGTGACTCCGGCGGCCGTCAGCTCCTTCAGCGCCGCCGGGTCGTGGCACCCGCCCGGGAAGCGGAAGTACGGCATCGGGTCCTGGACCCCCGCCTTCCGGAACGCCGCGTACGCCCGTTCCACGTCCGCCCGCATCCGGTCGCGGGACACGGTCGGCAGGCCGTAGCAGTCGTCGGTGAAGGCGTAGTGGCTGTAGGAGTGGTTGGCGACCTCGAAGAGCCGGTCCCGGCCGATCGAGCGGGCCTGGTCCGGGTACTCCTCGGCCCACCGTCCGGTCATGAACACCGTCGCCGGCACCTTCAGCTCCCGCAGCGCGGCGATCAGCTCCGGGTTGTCGAACCGCTCGCCCGCCGCCGCCCGGGGCCCCTGGTCGGCGGTCATGTCGGCGTCGAAGGTCAGCGCCACGGTCCGCTCGCCGGTACGCGGGCCGTGCGAGAAGACCGGGGTGAGCCCGGCCGGGCCGGGCGCGAGGGTCGGAACGGACGGCTCCGGAGAAGAGGAGGGAGAGGCGGCCGGGTGCCGCGGTGCCTCGGCGGTGCCGCAGGCGGCGAGGGCGGCGCCCAGGAGAGAGACCAGGACCGCACGCCGTACGAGAGTGATCATCGTACGAACATATGGGCGGCTTCGTCGGTTTTCCTGCCGCCGGGCGCCGACCCGGCCGTACGGTCACCCGGCCGGGCGGCCGGTCAGATCTCCCGCCGCTCCAGCGGCTTCGTCGCCGGGCCCTCGATGACCTTTCCGTCCGTGTCGAAGCGGGAGCCGTGGCAGGGGCACTCCCAGGCGCGCTCGGCGGCGTTGAAGCCGACCAGGCAGCCCAGGTGGGTGCAGCGCGGGGAGACGGCGTGCAGGGCGCCGGCCTCGTCGCGGTACACGGCGACGCGGTCGCCGCCCGCCCGGACCACCGCGCCCTCGCCGGGCGGCAGGGCGTCCACGGGAGGCGCGGGCCTGAGCCGGTCGCCGACGAAGTGCCGGGCCACCTCGGCCTGCGTCTGCAGGAACCGCGGCGCCTCACGGACCTGGGTGCGCAGCCGGCGCGGGTCGTACAGCTCGCTCCACGGGCTGCCGGTGCCCGTGATCTGCGCGGTGAGCAGCAGGCCCGCCATCATGCCGCCGCTCATCCCCCAGCCGCCGAAGCCGGTGGCGACGTAGGTGTGGTGCGCGCCCGGGTGCAGCGGGCCCACCATCGGCACGGTGTCGGTCGGGTCGATGTCCTGGGTGGCCCAGGCGTGGGTGAGAGTGACGCCGGGGAAGTGGCCGCGGGCCCAGCCGGACAGGCGCTCGAACCGCTCCCGGGTGTCGCCCGTGCCGGGGGTGAAGTGCTCCCCGGTGACGATGAGCAGACGCCGGCCCGTGTCGTCGAGGGGGGCCGTGCGGGCCGAGCGGGTGCCCTCGTCCGGGGTGATGTACATGCCGTCGATGTCCCGGCCGGCCTCGACGGGACCGGCCACGACCAGCTCGCGGCGCGGGGAGAGCCGGGTGAACAGCAGCGCCCGGTCGAAGATCGGGTAATGGGTCGCCACCACCACGTCCCGGGCCCGCACCGTCGCTCCCGTGTCCGTCGACAGCCGGCAGGGCTCGCCCTCGTCCAGCCCGTGCACGACGGTGTTCTCGAAGATCAGGCCGCCGCGTGCCAGCAGGTCCCCGGCGAGGGCCAGCAGGTACTTGCGCGGGTGGAACTGGGCGCCGCCCGCGACCCGCACGGCGCCCGCGACCGGGAACGGCAGCCCGGTCTCCGTCACGAACTCGGCCGGCAGCCCCGCCTCCTTCGCCGCCGCGGCCTCCGCCCGCACCTCGTCCACCCGGCCCGCGTCGCAGACGTAGGTGTAGGCGCTCCTGGGCTCCCAGTCGCAGTCGATGCCCAGCTCGTCCACCAGCGCCGCGGCGCGCGCGATCGCCTCGGTCTGCGAGCGGGCGTACAGCCGGGCGCCCTCGGGGCCCCGGGTGCGGCGCAGCTTGTCGTAGACCAGGGTGTGCTGGGCGGTGAGCTTGGCGGTGGTGTGGCCGGTGACGCTCGCGGCGATCCGCCCGGCCTCCAGCACCGCCACGCTCCGCCCGGCCCGCGTCAGCTCGTACGCCGCGCTCAGTCCCGCGACGCCGCCGCCGATCACGGCGACGTCGACGTCGAGATCCTCCGTCAGCGCGGGGTGGGGTTCACCCGGTGCCGTCTCCAACCAGTACGAGCCGCTGGGCCGCGCGTTCTCCGTCATGCGGCTCCGGGTACCCCGCGCCGCGCCGCTGTCACCCGACGGGTGCCCGCCAGGGTCCCGTCACCGCGAACGTCGTCCCCGGCGTGTAGCAGTTGACGTACATCGTGTCCCCGTCGGGGGAGAACGTCACGCCGGCGAACTCGCCCCACTCGGGTTCCCCGGCCGTTCCGATGTTCTGCCGGCCGCGGGCCATCGCGTACACCTCGCCCTTGCGCGTCACCCCGAAGACGTGCTGGGCGCCGCCCCCGTCCTCGCAGACCATCAGGCCGCCGGAGGGCGCCAGGCAGATGTTGTCCGGGGACTCGCCGGGCAGCCGTACGTCGGTGTCCGGGCCGAAGACGATCACCAGGGTGAGCCGGCGCCGCTCGGGGTCGTAGCGCCAGATCTGGCCGTGGTGGTCGGCCGCCGAGCCGTCCGCGCCGCGGGCGAAGGACGACACGAAGTACACGCAGCGCCCACCCCAGTAGCAGCCCTCCAGCTTCTGGGCGTGGGTGATGCCGCCCCGGCCGAAGTCCTGGAAGCGGATCGGGGTCCCGGCGGCCAGCGGATCGGGGACGTCCACCCATGCGATGCCGTCGAACGTCGTGCCCGTCTCCTGGACCGTGGACAGGTCGGGTACGCCCGGCACCCGCATCGCCTGGAGCCGGCCGCCCGCGCGCAGCGATCCGGTGCCGCCGAGCGGCTTGTCGGGCAGGAAGCGGTAGAAGAGGCCGAAGGGGTGCTCGAAGGCGTCCTCCGTCTCGTAGACCACGCCTCTGCGCGGGTCCACGGCGACCGCCTCGTGCTGGAAGCGGCCCAGCGCGGTCAGCGGTACCGCGCCGGTGCGGTGCGGGTCGGCCGGGTCGACCTCGAAGACGAAGCCGTGGTCCTTGGTGTAGCCGTCGGTGCCTGCCTTGTCCTCGGTCTCCTCGCAGGTCAGCCAGGTGTGCCAGGGGGTGGGCCCGCCCGCGCAGTTCACGGCCGTACCGGCGATCGCGACCCGTTCGGACAGCACCCGGTTGCGGGAGTCCAGGGTCAGCGCCGTGCAACCGCCCTGGCCGGCCGGGTCGTAGGTGAGGCCCTCGACGGCGGGGACGGGGACGCGGCCGTCGGCGCGGTTCTCGTGGTTGCGGACGAGGTGGACGCGGCCCCGGGCGGCGGGGAAGGCGGACATGCCGTCGTGGTTCGAGGGGACCGGGCCTTCGCCCGACCGCAGGGGCTCGCCCTCCCGGGACAGCACGCGGTAGCGGAAGCCGGCGGGCAGGTCGAGCAGCCCGTCGGGGTCGGGGACCAGCGGGCCGTACCCGGTGTGGCCCAGGGACTGCGCGGCGGCGGTGCCGGCGAAGAGTTCGGTCAGGGCGCCGGAGAAGACGATGCCCGCTCCCAGGGCACCGGAGCGGGCGAGGACTTCACGTCGGGACGCCGGACGAGGGTTCGCCGGACGCGGAGACACGGACATGGGGAAACCTTCCTGCTGGCGGACAGGACTGTGACCCGCTGTGTTTATCACTTCACAGAAGACCCGGGAACCACGTGCGGCGCGGGTGGCATGTCCGGGCACCCCACGGGGGCGCGTGGAGTGCCCGGACGTCTCAGGCGGACGTCACCCCGCCGGTTCGGTCACCCCAGCCGGTTCCTTCACCTGTGCCTGTGCCGTCACCTGCGCCGGTTCCGTCACCTTCACCGGATCCGTGCCGGTGGCGCTGTGCCGCTCGGCCCAGTTCTCCAGGGCGGTACGGCAGGCGTGGTCCAGGTGGTGCAGTCCGGACAGGTCCAGCTCGATGGGCCGGTCCTGCGGGAGGGACTCCAGGCTGTCGAGGATCTTCGGCAGCCGCAGGAAGGTGGCGTTGCCCGACAGGTACACCTGGATGGGACCGGCGCCCTTGTCGACGATCTCCGTCTTCAGGTGCGAGGCATCCCAGGCGGTCTTGACCACCGACAGGGCCAGACCGATCAGCACGCCCTCGAACATGTTGACGGCGACGATCGACACGGCCGTGACGATCAGGATCAGCGCCTCGCCCCGGTGCGTCCGCCACAGCGCCACCAGCGGACGGAACGGGATCAGCTTCCAGCCCGCGTGGACCAGGATGCCGGCCAGCGCGGGCAGCGGGATGTAGGCCAGCGCGGCCGGGAGCAGCGCCGCGAAGAGCAGCAGCCACACACCGTGCATGACCCGGGAGGCCTTGGTCTTGGCGCCCGCGTTCACATTGGCCGAGCTGCGCACGATGACCGCGGTCATCGGCAGCGCGCCGAGCACTCCGCAGATCGCGTTGCCCGCGCCCTGCGCCATCAGTTCCTTGTTGTACTCGGTGCGCGGACCGTTGTGCAGCCGGTCCACCGCGGCGGCGCTGAACAGGCTCTCGGCGGAGGCGATCAGGGTGAAGGCGATGATCGTGCCGATGATGCCGACGCTCGCCAGTTCGCCGAAGGCGTCGGCGCCGGGCGGCTGGATGGAGTCGAACAGGCCGTTGACCTCGACCGTGGCGACCGGCAGCCCGAAGGCGAGGACGGCGAGCGTGGCCAGGACGACCGCGGCGAGCGCGCCCGGCACGGTCTGGGCCTGCTTCGGCAGCTTCTTCCAGCCGACCATCACCGCGATGGTGCCCGCGCCGACCGCCAGCGAGGCCAGCGCCTCGGTGGAGCCGAACGCGTCGGCCGCCGCCCCCGGCAGCCCGGCGATCTTGCCGAGCCCGGAGGCGGGCGCCTCCAGGCCCGCCGCCGCATAGAGCTGGCCCGCGATGATGACGAGCCCGATGCCGGCCAGCATGCCCTCGACCACCGACAGCGAGATGGCCCGGAACCAGCGCCCCAGCTTCAGGGCGCCCATGACGAGCTGGAGCAGCCCGGCCGCCAGCACGATCACGCCGAGCGCGGGCAGGCCGTAGGTGTCGACGGCCTCGTAGACCAGGACGGTCAGCCCGGCGGCGGGGCCGGACACCTGGAGGCTGCTGCCGGGCAGCAGACCGGTGACGATGCCGCCCACGATGCCGGTGATCAGGCCGAGTTCGGCCGGGACGCCGGAGGCGACGGCCACGCCCACGCACAGCGGCAGGGCGACCAGGAACACGACGAGGGAGGCGGCGAAGTCCTGCCGCAGGAACGGGTACTTGGATATTCGGGACACGGGGGCGCTCACAGGACGTCGAACGTGTCGGTGTCCGCCTGGTGCGCGCGCACGGTCCCGGTGTGCACCTCGTAGTACCAGCCGTGCAGCCGGAGGCTGCCCTCGGCCAGACGCCGCTCGATGCACGGGTAGGAGCGCAGGCGCAGCAACTGGGCCAGTACGTGGTTCTGCACGGGCTCGGCGACCGCCGGGTCGGCCGGGTCGGAGCACTTCGGCTGGTCCGCGCCGTAGCTGAGCCAGTCGCGTACGGCCGGTACGGAGGTCAGGTCGTCGCCGCGGACCATCGCGCCGACGGCGCCGCAGTGCGAGTGGCCGCAGACCACGATGTCGTCGACGCCGAGCACCTGCACGGCGTATTCGATGGTGGCCGCCTCGCCGGTGGGGCGCTCCGCGGTGTACGGCGGGACGACGTTGCCCGCGGTGCGCAGCTCGAAGAGCTGGCCGGGCCGGGCGCCCGTGATCAGCGCGGGTACGACCCGCGAGTCGGAGCAGGTGATGAACAGGACGTCGGGGGACTGGCCTTCGGCGTACCTGGCGAACTCCTCAGGGCGCTGTCCGTACGTGCGGGCGTGGTCGATGAGGGGTTGCATGAGGGTGTTTTCCTCCTGGCGCGCAGTGGGGGCGCGTCGGACGGTCAATGACAGAGGTGGGGCTGCTGCTCCGGACTGTCAGCAGCGGAACACCTGGAGTGCCGCGGGGGAACGGTCCGCCGAGGGTCTCGGCGGACGTGAGTGCCCGATGCCGGGCTGGACCTGCTCGAAGACGGCCGGGATGCGCTGCCTCAGGAGCGGCCGTTCGGCCGACCGGGGTTCCGGGGCGGTGGCGGTGCGGTGCCGGTCGCGGACCCGTGCGGGACCGGTCGGGTCCCCGGGCCGGCCGGCGTCGTGGCACGTGACGGTCTCGATGCGTGCCACCCATCCGGAGGGGATGGTTCCGGACTGATCGTTGGCCACGACATCACGGCTCGTGTGCGCGGTTGCGAAGGACGCGCTGGGTGCGAACAGCTGGAAGGTGAGCAGGGCGGCGGCGAGGAGTGAGATCACGGTTCTGGCCGTCGTACCTCGTGGCATACGCCCCCCTTCGCTCACCTCGAACGTTTTACAAGAACCAACACTTGGTCAATGGCTGGTCAAGAAAGACGTTAACCCAGCAAAGTCCTTTGCAGGGTTAATTCGGTGTTTCGTGTCTGAGGAGAGCCTGAAAAGAGTGGGCGCCTGGCGTGAACGCCCCCTTGACTTCAGGGGGTTGGGGGTGTGGTCCGCCGCCTCAGCGGGTGTCGGCCAGGCGTGCCGCGTCGCGCGCCAGCGCGGTCAGCCGGGAGATCGCCCGGAAGTACTTCTTGCGGTAGCCGCCCTTCAGCATGTCCTCGCTGAACAGCCGGTCGAAGGGCAGCCCGGAGGCGAGCACCGGCACCTCCCGGTCGTACAGCCGGTCCGCGAGCACCACCAGCCGCAGCGCCGTCGACTGGTCCGGCACCGGACGGACCCCGGTCAGGCACACCGCCGCGAGGCCGTCGGTCAGCGCGCCGTAGCGGCTGGGGTGGACCCGGGCCAGGTGGTCCAGCAGGTCGGGGAAGGCGTCCAGGGAGGCGCCGGCGGTGGCGTGCGCGGCCCGGGTGACCTGCTCGTCGGAGTACGGCGCCGGGGCCTCGGGCAGGCCGCGGTGGCGGTAGTCCTCGCCGTCGATGCGCAGGGTGCGGAAGTGCGCCGACAGGCCCTGGATCTCGCGCAGGAAGTCGGCCGCCGCGAACCGGCCCTCACCGAGCTTGCCGGGCAGCGTGTTGGAGGTGGCGGCCAGCGCCACGCCCGCCTCCACCAGCCGGGAGAGCAGGCTGGAGACCAGGACGGTGTCGCCCGGGTCGTCCAGTTCGAACTCGTCGATGCACAGCAGCCGGTGCCCGGACAGCGTCCGCACGGTCTGCTGGAAGCCGAGGGCGCCGACCAGGTTGGTCAGCTCCACGAAGGTGCCGAACGCCTTGCGGGACGGCTCGGCGTCGGTGGCGTGCCAGAGGGAGGCCAGCAGATGGGTCTTGCCGACGCCGTAGCCGCCGTCGAGGTAGACGCCGCGCGGGCCGGCCGGGGTCTTCGGCGCCTTGCTCCGCCCGAAACCGAACAGACCGCGCCTGCCGCCGCCCGCCGGTGCCGCCTGGCCGAGCCCGGCCGCGAAGCCCTCCAGCACCCGTACCGCCTCGCTCTGGCTGGGCTGGTTCGGGTCCGGTACGTAGGTGTCGAACCGGACCGAGTCGAACCGCGGCGGCGGCACCATCTCGGCCACCAGCCGGTCGGCGGGGACGTGCGGCTCACGGGCGCACAGGGACAGCGGGGCGGTGCCCGCGGTGCCCGCTATGGGCGCGGATCCGGAGGCGGCGGGGCCGGAGGCGGGGGAGGGAGACGACACGGTTCATCATGGTAGATGCCGTGGAACACTGCACCGCATGCGACGCCTGTTCCCTGTGACCGACCAGACAGCAGCGGCAGAGACCACCGAGGGGGCCCCGGGAGGGGGCGACCGGGAGTGGAGCCTGGCGGAGCTGGCCGCCGCGTACGCCTATCCGGAGCCGGAGCCGGAGCCGGAGCCGGAGCCGGACCACGGCCCCGGTGGTGGCGGACCGGGCGTGTGGCTGCGGGCCAACATGGTCTCCACGCTCGACGGGGCCGCCCAGCACGACGGCCGCTCCCAGCCCATCTCCAGCGCCGCCGACATGCGGATCTTCGGCACGCTGCGGGCGCTGGCGGACGTGGTCGTCGTCGGCGCCGAGACCGTACGCCAGGAGGGGTACCGCCCGGCACGCGCGCGTGCCGAGTTCGCGGCGGCCCGGCAGGCCGCCGGACAGGGCCCGGTGCCCGCGATCGCGGTGGTCAGCGCCGGCCTCGGCCTGGACTTCTCCCTCCCGCTGTTCACCTCGCCCCTGGTCCCCACGCTGGTCCTGACCGGCGCCGCGGCGCCCGCCGACCGCGTCGCCGCCGCCGAGCGGGCGGGCGCCCGGGTGGTGGTCGCCGGGGACGGGCCCGGCGTGGATCCCGCGCGTGCCGTGGCGGCCCTCGCAACCCTCGGCCACCGGCGGCTGCTGACCGAGGGCGGGCCGCGGCTGCTCGGGCAGTTCGTCGCGGCCGGGGTGCTGGACGAGCTGTGCCTGACCGTCTCCCCGCTGCTGACGGCGGGGGACGCGCAGCGGATCGCCGGGGGGCCGTCCGTCGCGGTGCCGCGACGGTTCGAGCTGGCCTCCCTGCTGGAGGAGGAAGGCTTCCTCTTCAGCAGGTACCGGAGGGTGTGACACGACGTGGATACGACGCGGCAATAATCGGAATATTCCGTTCCGCTTAGCTGGGGACGGGCACACTGATTCCGGCAGTACCTGCGCGATCACGGGGCAGGATGGTTTCGGCAGGGCCGGACACGGCTCACGGAGGGTTTGGGGCCCGCGGGCCCGCGAGGGAGAAGGGGCGCCTGGTGTTCACAAGCGTTTTGATGATCGAGAAGGCCCTGACGTCCGCCGACGTGGAGTTCGTCACCACCTTGCACGGGGACGAGGCCGTCTCCTTCTACGTGCTGCTCCAGCCGCGCGGCGACCAGGCGGACCGGCTGCTGCGCGCGATCGACGACATCGCGCTCGGCGAGCTGGACGAGGCCGTCCGCGAAGGGGAGACACCCGAGGGCGAGGAGGCGCTGACCACGGGACAGCGGGCCCTGGAGGTGTCCCTCACCGCGCTGCGCGCCTCGGGCAACGAGGCGGTGGGCCGGCTGATCGACGAACACCCGCTGGACGCGCTGAAGACCCTGGTGGAGGAGATCGGCGCCGACGAGGTGATCGTCCTGACCGACCCGCACTACGTGGAGGAGTTCTTCCACCGGGACTGGGCCTCCCGGGCCCGGCACAAGGTCGGCGTGCCGGTGCTGAAGCTGTTCTCGCACAGCAAGGCGTGAGCCCCCCGGCCGGTCGGCGGGCGCGCGGGGAGCCGCGCACGGCTGCGCGGCGTGCCCTGGCCAGGTCGGCGTCCGCGCCCGGCACCGCATAGGCTGACCGGCGCAGACAGGCACGTACAGAACCGCACGCACAGGGAGACAACATGGCACCCGGCCTCCCCACCGCCATGGACCGACCGCACTTCATCGGCATCGGCGGCGCCGGAATGTCGGGGATCGCCAAGATCCTCGCCCAGCGCGGCGCCAAGGTGGCCGGCAGCGACGCGAAGGACTCCGCGACCGCCGAGGCGCTGCGCGCGCTGGGCGCCACCGTCCACATCGGGCACGCCCCCGCGCACCTCGCCGACGACGCGAGCTGCGTCGTCGTCTCCTCCGCCATCCGCGCCGACAACCCGGAGCTGGTCCGCGCCGCCGAGCTGGGCGTCCCCGTCGTCCACCGCTCCGACGCCCTCGCCGCCCTGATGGACGGCCTGCGTCCGCTCGCGGTGGCCGGCACCCACGGCAAGACGACCACCACCTCGATGCTGGCGGTCGCCCTGTCCCACCTGGGCCTGGATCCGTCGTACGCGATCGGCGGCGACCTGGACGCGCCCGGCTCCAACGCCCTGCACGGCGACGGCGAGATCTTCGTCGCCGAGGCGGACGAAAGCGACCGCAGCTTCCACAAGTACGCCCCCGAGGTCGCGATCGTCCTCAACGTCGAGCTCGACCACCACGCCAACTACGCCTCGATGGACGAGATCCACGAGTCCTTCGAGACGTTCGCCGGCCGGATCGTGCCCGGCGGCACGCTGGTGGTCTCCGCCGACCACGAGGGCGCCCGCGAACTGACCCGCCGCCTGGCCGGCTCGGTGCGCACGGTGACGTACGGCGAGGCGGCCGACGCCGACGTCCGCATCCTCTCCGTCGTCCCGCAGGGACTGAAGAGCGAGGTCACCGTCGCGCTCGACGGCACGGAACTGACCTTCACCGTCTCCGTCCCCGGCCGCCACTACGCCTCCAACGCGGTGGCCGCCCTGGCCGCGGGCGCCGTCCTCGGCATCCCTTCCGCCGAACTGGCCCCCGCCCTCGCCGCCTACACCGGCGTGAAGCGGCGGCTCCAGCTCAAGGGCGAGGCGGCCGGCGTCCAGGTCGTCGACTCCTACGCGCACCACCCCACCGAGATGACCGCCGACCTGGAGGCGATGCGCGCGGCGGCCGGCGACGCCCGCATCCTCGTCGTCTTCCAGCCGCACCTGTTCTCCCGCACCCAGGAGCTGGCCAAGGAGATGGGCCAGTCGCTCGCCCTCGCCGACGCCTCCTTGGTCCTCGACATCTACCCGGCCCGCGAGGACCCGATCCCCGGCGTCACCAGCGACCTGATCGTCGAGGCCGCCCGCGCGGCCGGCGCCGACGTCACCCCGCTGCACGAGGCGGCCGGGGTACCGGAGGCGGTCGCGGGAATGGCACGGCCCGGTGATCTCGTTCTCACCATGGGCGCGGGCGACGTCACCGACCTCGGCCCGCTGATCCTGGACCGTCTCAAGCAGCAGTAGAAGAAGTAGGGGAGCTGAGCACTCATGGCGTACGACGTCGAGAAGCCGGACGAGCAGTGGCGCGCGGAGCTGTCCCCGGCCGAGTACGCCGTCCTGCGGCAGGCCGGCACGGAGCCCGCGTTCACGGGTGAGTACACCGACACCAAGACCAAGGGCGTCTACTCCTGCCGCGCCTGCGGAGCGGAACTGTTCACCTCGACCACGAAGTTCGAGTCGCACTGCGGCTGGCCGTCCTTCTACGACCCGAAGGACTCCGCCGCGGTCGAGCTGATCGAGGACCGCTCCCACGGCATGGTCCGCACGGAGGTCCGCTGCGCCCGCTGCGGCTCCCACCTCGGCCACGTCTTCGAGGGCGAGGGCTACCCGACCCCGACCGACCAGCGGTACTGCATCAACTCGATCTCGCTGCGGCTGGAGCCGGCCGAGAACGCGGGCTGATGCGGGCACGGGGAGTGAGGCGGGCCCACACGGTCATGCCGGACGGCGGGTACGGGGCCGTGCCCCGGAGGCCGGCCGGCGTCGCCACCCAGGCCCCGGCCCGACTCCGCGGTGGCGTCGAGGCCGGCGCGCAGGGGCATCCGGTTCGCCGCCGGGCGCTGACGTCTCGCAGCCGTCCCGTCAGGTTTCGAGTACCGGACGGTCGGGTGCCTCCCCGCCCATGGTCTCGTACATCCACGGGTCGGCGCGCGGAACCTTGTTGAAGGTCAGGGCGCGGAGCAGGGGACCCACCTGGCGGCGGGCCTCGCCCACTGCCGATTCACCGCTGCGGAACCGGTCCAGGGCGGCGCGGGCCTCCTCCAGCTCGGGGGGCTCGTCGCCCTCCGTCTCCGCACGCGTCCGGTAGGAATCCGGCACCTCTCCGGTGGCCCACAGGCAGCTCGCCGCGCGGCGCACGGACACCTCCCCGCGCAGGAGGGCCGGGGCGTCCCGGGCGGGACCGAGCGCGGCCTCCTCCGCCTCGGCGAGCACGCGATGCGCGTGCTTCCAGGAGTCCTGGGACGCGTGCACCGCGCTCAGGTCGACGAGTGCCTCCAGTGCCCGGAGGTGCTCCTCGGCGCGCTGCCACAGGTGGGCTGCGCGGTGGAACTGGTGCGAGGCGGTGACCGGGTCGTCCAGGCGGCGGGCCGTATAACCGGCGTTGGAGTGCTCGTTGGCGGCGTTCGACGTGTTGCCCACCGCTTCCCACAGCCCGGCCGCGTCCTGGTAGAGCGCGAGGGCGGCGGCGTGGCCGCCCGCGTCCTCCTCGGCCAGACCGCACTGATTGCGGGCCATCGCCCGGTGGGTGCCGGTGCTCCACCGGTCGGCCAGCTCCACGGCCCGTCGGCCCCACCGCAGCGCCTTCTCGGTGTCGCCCAGGTGACGGGCGAGGCGGCTGTTGTTGATCGTCAGGGGAACCGCGGCGGACGGGCGGCCGGCGCTTTCCAGCAGGGCGACCGCGCGTTCGCCGGCCGCCAGCGCGCCGGCCCGGTCCGCCAGGTCCCACAGGGCGAGGCTGAGCTGGAACTCGGCCTCGGCGGCATCCTCGTCGAGCCGGTACTCACGGGCGAGGCGGACCGCCTGGCGCGCGGCGTCGGCCGCCGGGCCCGCGGCGTCGGCGGAGCGCAGCGTCTCCGCGTTGAGCAGGCACGCCTTGACGGCTTGCGCGGGCTGCCCCTGACGCAGAAGCAGGCCGATCCGGTCCTCGTTGACGGCGACCACGGCGTCGAGTTCGCCCCGGGCGCTGTACAGGACGTGCAGGCCGACGGCGAGGTCGGTGGCGAGGTCCAGCCACCCGTTGGCCGCCGCGAGCCGTTGCGCGGCGTGGAAGCGGCTGGGGTCCAGCTCCCCCGACAGCTGCGCGCCGGACGTCTGATCGGTGATCTCCGTCAGCCGTTCGCACAGGTAGGAGACCGAGTCCCGCTGGAAGGCCCGTACGACGTCGCTGTCCTCCTCCAGCTCCAGGCGTTCGGCGGCGAAGAGCCGCACCAGGTCGAACAGCCGGAAGGTGGCCAGCAGACCGCCCTCGGGCATGCGGACGAGGTCCTGGTGCGCCAGGCTGTGGTCCACCAGGCGGTTGAGCATCAGTTCCTGCCGCAACGCGGGCTGCCGCAGGCAGTGGCCGAGTTCCGCGCCGGTGACGGCGGAGCCCGGGGCGGCGGTGATCAGCCGCAGCACGCGGCGGGCCGGGGGGTCGAGGGTGTCGTGACTGAGCCGGATCGCCAGCCGGACGGCCCGGTCGCCCCAGGACAGGGTGTCCAGCCGAGCCTCCTCCAGCAGGTGGCGGAGGTAGGCCGGATCACCGCCCGAGGGCTGCGCCAGCCGGGCGCCGACGATCCGCAGGGCCAGCGGTACGTCGTCACAGAGGTGCGCCAGTCGGTGCAGCTCGGCCGACGTCCCGCCGTCCGGCGAGCCGGAGCCGCTGTCCTGCGCGCACCGCCGGAGCACCTCCACCGAGGCCTCCCGGTCCAAGCGCCCGACCTCGAACGTCAGCCCCGGACCGGCGTAGTCCTGAGCCCGGTTGCGTGAGGTGACGACGACCGCGCAGCCGGCGGGCGCCTTCACCAGCGGCCGGACGTGGGCCGCGTCGCGGGCGTTGTCCAGCACCAGCAGGACGCGCCGGTCGTGCAGCCGCGCCAGGAACGACGCGATCGTCCGGGCGTCGTCCCGCAGCGAGACGTCGGCGTCGAGGCCCAGGGCCTCGCTGACGATCCGCACCACGGTACGGACGCTCAGGCAGGCGTCCGGGACGAGTCCCTGGAGGTCGACGTAGAAGACTCCGCCGGGGAAGGCGGGCGCGAGCGCGCGAGCGGCCTCGACGGCGACGACGGAGGTGCCGACGCCGGGCTGCCCGGACAGGAACGCGGTCGCCGACCCGTACCGCGTCATGTTCCGGTCGATCTTGGAGACGATCCCGGCCACTTGTGCCGCGCGGCCGGCGGTGCACGGGTCCGCGAGGGGCAGGCGGCACATCTGCGCCGCGACGGAGACGAGTCCGGGTCGTTCGGCGGGCCGTCCGTGGCCGATCGCTCGCCGCCCCGGTCCGCTCGGTCCTGCCGTGGTCCGCTCACCCGGTCCGTTCCCCGCCGGACCACGGCCGGGCAGCCACACGGCCTCCACCGCCGCGGAGCGCGGCGCCGGGAGCCGGGCCGACAAGGCGTGCAGGAAACCGGAGAGCGGCAGCGCGTCCCCGTCCTCCAGCGCTTCCAGCAGGTAGCCGCGGCACGAACCGGCGATCCCCACGAGCACCCCGTCGCGCAGCGCGCCGGCGAGCGTGCGGCGGACTCCGGTGAGCAGCGCGCGGGCGACGTGGCCGGTCACCTCACCGGACCCGCCGGGGAACGGCCGCGACCACTGCCGTACCGCCTCGTCGTGGTCCGGGAGGCGGGGCAGCAGCGCGGCCGGCTCCAGGCCGTGCGACCGGAGTCTTCGCCGCAGGTCCTCGATCACCTCGGTGCTCCAGCCGCCCGCTGCCATCCGCGTCGCGAGGAGGTCGACGAGCCCGACGAACGGGCCCGTGCCCCGGCACGAGCCGTCCAGCGCGGCGAGGACCACCTCGGCCTCCCGGGCCGCCTCCGCCGGGCCGGCCGCCGGGACCGGGGCGAGCGGGGCCGGGGCCGGTCCGCCGCCGTCCGCGGACAGCTCGATGCCCACGGTGTCCCCCAGTACCAGCCGCTGCCGCACCGTGACCTGGCCGTGGGCCGTCAGCAGCCGGGTGAGGTCCTCCGTCCTGGCCACCCAGACCGTGTCCCGCAGCCAGCCGCCGGCGCTGTGGTACCGCTCCGACACGACGCCCACGACCCGCCCGTCGTCCCCGCGCAGGACCGGCGCGCCGCTCATACCGGTGAGCACGGCGGAGCACGACAGCCGTCCCAGCGCGACGCCGTCCCGTTCGGTCGCGCCCTGCCACTCGCCCGTGGCCTGCAGGAACTCGTAGCGGTGGCCGGGATCGTCCACCTCCGCGACGCCGCTGACCACCACCTTCGTCCCCGGCGGCACCGAGTCCGTCGGCACCCACCCGGGAACCGACTCCGCCAGCGGCTCCGCCCGGCGCAGGACGGCCAGGTCCCCTACGGCGTCGACCGCGGCGACGGTCGCGGGGGCGGGGCCCGCCGACCCGTCGAGCGCGTCGACGGCGACCTCCTGGCCCGCCGCGCCGCGGCCCAGGCCCTCCAGGACGTGCCGGGCCGTGACGAGCAGGCCGGGCGTCACCTGGAAGCAGGTGCCGGCCGGGTCCCCGCCCGGCCCCAGCACCCGCCCCAGGCTGCCCGGGACCCCCGGACGCCGTGCATGGTCCATACCCACTTCCCCCTGTCCGCGGGCGGCGGAACCTACGGCCTGCTCTCCGCCTCCGGCGCCCGGTACGTCATCCGCACGACCAGGGACGCCTCGCCGGAGGAACCGACCAGGACTACGTTCCCCTGCACGGACAGGCGCAGTCCGAACTCGACCTCGACCTGTTCGGGGCGTACCGCCTGCGCGCGCAGCCGGCCCACCGCCTGGGCCGCCGAGGTGCCGATCTCCACCACGGCGTCGCGGACCTGGTCGAAGGAGTCGGTGACCCGCCGGCCCGCCTCGCCCAGCCGTGACGTGGGTTCGGAGCCGGCCACGGGCACGGTTTCCACCAGGAGTTCGACGTCGCCGACGCGCACGGGAAGCATCCGGTTGCTCATGCGGCCAACCTGCCACAGAGCGGCCCGCGCTGTCCGTCGATCGGCGTATGGGGGGGGTGCCGGGGTCACCGGCCGCCGGTGGCCCTGCCGCCCAGCGGCAGCGTCACGCGGAACACCGTCGCCCCCGGCTCGCTGTCCAGCTCCACCGTGCCGCCGTGGGCGAGGACCAGGGAGCGGACCACCGCCAGGCCCAGCCCGCTGCCGCCGCGGTCGCGGGTGCGGGCCTTGTCGACGCGGTAGAAGCGGTCGAAGACCCGTGCCCGGTCGGCGGGCGGGATGCCCGGTCCCGCGTCGGCCACCTCGACCCGGGCCGCCTGCGTGTCGTGGGTGACGCGCAGGGTCACCTCCGTGCCGGGCGGGGTGTGCACGGCCGCGTTGGTGAGGAGGTTGTCCAGGACCTGGCGGATGCGTTGCGGGTCGAGCCGGAGCCGCACCGGGTCAGGACCGGCGGACACCGTCAGCTCACGCCCCGGGTGCGAGGCGCGGAACGCGTCGGCGGCCTGGCGGGCCAGGTCGGTCAGGTCGCTGTCGGCCATCCGCAGCGGGGTCTCCACCTCGGCCGCGTCCAGCCGGGCGAGGAGCAGCAGGTCGTCCAGGAGCACGCCCATCCGGGCCGCCTCGGCGCGCAGCCGGGCCAGGTGCTTCTCCCGTTCGCCGGGTTCGTTGGCCGCCGCGTACTGGAAGAGGTCGGCGTAGCCCCGTACCGACATCAGCGGGGTGCGCAGTTCGTGCGAGGCGTCGGCGACGAACCGGCGCAGCCGCCGCTCCGCCTCGGCGCGTACCGCGAGGGAGTCGTCGATGTGCTCCAGCATCGCGTTGAACGCGGTGCGCAGCTCCGCCACCTCGCGCCCGCCGTCCCGCCCGGAGTCCCGCAGCGGCAGCCGGGCCGCCGACTCGGTCAGGTCGTGCGAGGCGATGCCGTGCGCGGTGTGCGCCATGTCGCTCAGCGGCTGCAGCCCGCGCCGCAGCATCCGCCGCCCGAACACCACCAGCGCCAGCAGCGCGAGGCCGAAGGCGACGACCTGTACGGCGATCAGATGGTCCATGGTGTTCTCGACGTCGCCCAGCGGCGCGGCGCTGACCAGCACCACCCCCGGCTCCACCTCGCAGGCCCGCAACAGGTACGGGCCCCGCCCGTCGATCCGGACGGTGCGCGTGATGTCCTCGTCCGCGTCGGCCATCTCCTCGGCCAGCGTGGTCAGCGCACCCGGGTCCGAGGGCACCTCGGCGGGCTTGCGCAGGTCGGCCGAGGAGCCGGAGACGTCGTAGACGGCCGTGTACCAGCCGTAGTACGGCTTGCGCTGCACCGTGCCGTGCTCGGCCGCGTCCTTGGTCTGCACCACCTGCGCCAGCTTCATCTGGTCGACGAGCCGCGCCTCCAGGTAGTCCCGCATGTACGTGGTCAGCGCCGTGCCGACCACGGCGAACGCCAGCAGCGACAGCGCGCCCAGGCCGAGGGCGAGACGGGTGCCGAGCCGCGAGCCGTGGTAGGCCCGCCACAGCCGCCGTACCGGCCGGGCCGGCCGTATCACGGGGCCGCCCGGCGCAGCGCGTACCCGAAGCCGCGCACCGTGTGGATCAGCGGACCGCCGCCGCCCGCCTCGTCCAGCTTGCGGCGCAGCCGGCTGACGACCAGCTCGACGACGTTGGACCGGCCGCCGAAGCCGTACTCCCACACGTGGTCCAGGATCTGCGCCTTGGTCAGCACGGTCGGGGACTTGCGCATCAGGTAGCGCAGCACCTCGTACTCGGTGGGGGTGAGGGACAGCAGGGTCTCGCCGCGCCGCACCTGGCGGGTGTCCTCGTCCATCGTCAGGTCGGCCACGCTCAGTACGGAACGCTGGAAGCCGGGTCCGGCGCTGCGCCGCAGCACGGTCCGCAGCCGGGCCATCAGCTCCTCCACCGCGAACGGCTTGACCAGGTAGTCGTCACCGCCCCGGGTCAGCCCCGCCACCCGGTCGGCGACCTGGTCGCGGGCGGTGAGGAACACCACCGGCACCTGCGTCCCCGAGCGGCGCAGCCGGTCCAGGACGCCGAAGCCGTCGAGGTCCGGCAGCATCAGGTCGAGCACCACGATGTCCGGACGGAACACGGCGGCGGTGCGCAGCGCTTCCTCGCCGGAGTTGGCGGTGACCGCCTCCCAGCCCTCGTACCGGGCGACCGTGGCGACCAGGTCGGCGATGGGCGGGTCGTCGTCCACGACGAGGAGTCGTACTTTTTCCACCCGCCCATAGTGCGTCACCCGGGACGCACAGCCGAGTCCCAGGTCATCGCCGTACCGGGATCGATAACCAGTCGAAAGCCGTCCGACAGGAAAACGACAGGGCGCGCGGGTCAAGCTCAGGGGCGTGACCACTGCCCCGCGCGCTCCCCGTGTCGTCCAGCCGCCCCCCGCTCCGGCTCTCCGCCCCCGGGTGGTGGCCCGTACCGGCCTGTACGCGTTGCTCGCCGCCAACGCGGCCGTCGTGGCCGTCCTCTTCGTCCAGGGCGGCTTCGCCTCCAACGCGCTGATCGTGCTGGGCCGGCTGGCCGGGCTGTACGGCGCCCTGTTGATGGCGTTCCAGCTGCTGCTGGTCGCCCGCCTGCCCTGGCTGGACCGGCGGATCGGCATGGACCGGCTGACGTCCTGGCACCGCTGGACCGGCTTCGGCGTGCTGTGGACGCTGCTCGCCCACGTCGTGCTGATCACCTTCGGGTACGCGCAGGCGTCCTCGCTGGACCCGCTGAACCAGCTCGTCGACCTCGCGGAGACCGTCGAGGGCGTGCTGCGGGCGGTGGTCGCCTTCGCGCTGCTGCTGGTGATCGGCGGCGCCTCGGCCCGTGCCGCGCGGCGCCGGATGGCGTACGAGACCTGGCACTTCCTGCACCTGTACACCTACGTCGCGGTGGTGCTCGCCTTCACCCACCAGGTCGCCGTCGGGACCAGCTTCGCGTCCTCGTCGTGGGGGACGGCGTACTGGTACGTCCTGTGGGGCGGCGCGCTGGGCGCGGTCTTCGTCGGGCGGCTGGCGCTGCCGCTGTGGCGCAACGGGCGGCACCGGCTGCGCGTGACGGCCGTGGTGCCGGAGAACGACCAGGTGGTGTCCGTGTACGTCACCGGGCGGGACCTGGAGCGGCTGCCCGCGCGGGCGGGGCAGTTCTTCCTGTGGCGGTTCCTGACCCGGGACCGCTGGTGGCAGGCCAACCCCTTCTCGCTGTCCGCCGCGCCCGACGGCCGCACCCTCCGGCTCACCGTCAAGACGGCCGGGGACGGGACGGCGGCGCTACGGCACCTCGAGCCCGGCACCCGGGTCTTCGCCGAGGGCCCCTACGGAGCCTTCACCGCGCTGCACCGCACCCGCCCGGACGCCGTGCTCATCGCGGGCGGCGTCGGCGTCACGCCGATCCGGGCGCTCCTTGAGGAGCTGGACGGGCACGCCGTCGTCGTCTACCGGGTCGGCGCCGACCGGGACGCGGTCCTGTACGACGAACTCCGCGACCTCGCCGCCGCCAAGGGCGCCGAGCTGCACCTGGTGACCGGGCCGCCGGTGCCCGACCGGCTGGCCCCGGCCGAACTGGCCCGGCTGGTCCCCGACATCACCGGCCGCGACGTCTTCCTGTGCGGACCGCCGCCCATGATGAACGCCGTACTGGGCAGCCTGCGCGAGCTGGGCGTGCCCGGGCCGCAGATCCATTTCGAGCGCTTCGGCCTGGCCGGCTGAGGCGGCGACGAGAGACGAGAGCACGCCGTGAAACGAGCCATTCCCGTTCTGGTCCTCAGCGTCGCGGGGCTGATTCCCGTGTGGCGGTACGCGCCGTCGACCGAGACGGCGACCACGACGACCACGACCACCGAGGCCGCTCCCGCCCCGACGCCCACGGTGTCTTCCTCGGGCGGTACCACCGAGCGGACCGTCGCCGGTTCGACCGTGAACACCGAGAAGGGGCCCGTGCAGGTCCAGGTGACCTTCGAGGGCGAGCGGATCACCGCCGTCACCATGCTCCAGCAGCCGAACCACCCGCAGACCACGGCCGCCGTGCCGCAGCTCGTCCAGGAGACGCTCCAGGCACAGAGCGCCGACATCGACACCGTCTCCGGCGCCACCGTCACCAGCGACGGCTACCGCGAGTCCCTCCAGGCCGCCCTCGACGCCGGCGGCGCCTGAGATGCGGCGCGTCGAGCACGTCATGGGGTTCCCGGTCTCCCTGCGGGTGGACGACGAGGACGTGCCCGAGCGGGCCGCCGACGCCGTCTTCGCCTGGCTGCGCGAGGTCGACGCCCGGTTCAGTCCCTTCCGGGCCGACAGCGAGGTGTGCCGGCTGGACCGGGGCGAGTCGTTCCGGACGAGCGACGACCTGCGGGAGGTGCTCGCGCTGTGCGAGGAGTACCGGGCGGCCACCGGCGGCGCGTTCGACGCCCGGCTGCCGGGGCGGGGGCTCGACCCCTGCGCGGTGGTGAAGGGCTGGTCGGTGCAGCGGGCGGCCGGACTGCTGACGGCGGCCGGGGCACGCCGCTTCTGCCTCAACGCCGGCGGTGACGTGGTCGCCGCCGGCGGCCCCTGGCGGGTGGGGATACGGCACCCCGAGCACGCCGACCGGCTGTGCGCGGTGCTCGACATCACCGACGCGGCGGTCGCGACCTCCGCCCGCTACGAGCGCGGCGACCACATCATCGACGGGCGTACCGGGGCACCGGCGACCGGCCTGCTCAGCCTGACGGTGGTGGCCCCCACCCTCACCGAGGCCGACCCGGTCGCCACCGCCGCCTTCGCGCTCGGCCCCGAGGGCGTCACCTGGGCCGCGGCACGGGCGGGCTGCGAGGTGTTCGCGGTGGACGCGGAGCGCCGGGTGCTGCGCTCGCCGGGACTGCCGGTGGTGGAATCCGGCCGGGGGGCGGTGGCGTGACGGGCCGACAGCCGGGCGGCCGGGAGCGGCGCGGGTCAACGGGCGTGAGGGCGGCGGCGTAACGGTCCGCAAGCCGGGGCGGGTGAGCGGGGCGGCCGCGTCTAGACTCACCCGGCAGCCGCGCACGCGACTGCCCGTACGACCTCTGGCCGGCACTTCCCGGAATGTCCGCCCCACCCGAAGGGTATTCGGCGCTTTGATACGGATGGAATCAGTCACCAAGCGGTACCCGGACGGCACGGTGGCGGTGGACCGGCTGTCGCTGGAGATACCCGACCGCTCGATCACGGTCCTCGTCGGCCCCTCGGGCTGCGGCAAGACCACGACCCTGCGGATGATCAACAGGATGGTCGAGCCCAGCGAGGGCACCGTCCTCCTCGACGGCGAGGACGTCACGCGGCAGCCCGTCACCACCCTGCGCCGCTCCATGGGGTACGTCATCCAGAACGCCGGTCTCTTCCAGCACCGGACGATCGTCGACAACATCGCCACCGTGCCCCGCATGCTCGGCTGGAGCAAGCAGCAGGCCCGCGACCGGGCGGCGGAGCTGATGGAGCGGGTCGGCCTCGACCCCTCCCTCGCCAAGCGCTACCCGTACCAGCTCTCCGGCGGCCAGCAGCAGCGCGTCGGCGTGGCCCGGGCGCTCGCGGCCGACCCGCCGGTGCTGCTGATGGACGAGCCGTTCTCCGCCGTCGACCCGGTGGTCCGCAAGGGCCTCCAGGACGAACTCCTGCGCATCCAGGAGGAACTGGGCAAGACCATCGTCTTCGTCACCCATGACATCGACGAGGCCATCAAACTCGGCACGATGGTCGCGGTGCTGCGCGAGGGCGGTCACCTCGCCCAGTACGCGCCCCCGGCCGAACTGCTCTCCGACCCCGCCGACGCCTTCGTCGAGGACTTCCTCGGCGCCGACCGGGGCGTGCGGCGGCTGTCCTTCTTCCCCTCCGCCGAACTGGAGCTGACGACCGCCCCGGTGGTGCCGGTGGACGCCACCGCCAAGCGGCTCGGCGCCGCCGCGAAGTCCCCGTACGTGCTGGTCACCGACGCCGACGGACGGCCGCTCGGCTGGAGCGAGCCGCGCGGACTCACCCCGGGCGACATCGACCCGGCGCGGCTGCTGCCGTACGGGCGGCCGTTCACGCCCGGCACCGACTCGCTGCGCGCCGCCCTCGACTGCGCGGTGCTGTCACCGACCGGCTGGGCCGTCGCCGTGGACGCCGACGGCAAGGTCACCGGCGTCGTCTCGCAGACGGTCATCGGCGACGCGATCCGCGCCGCGCACGCGGAACACACCGCGGCTGCCGCCGGGGCCGTGTCGTGAACGGCTTCTTCGACATCCCCAGCGACCTCCAGAACAGCTGGCCCGGACTGATCGGCCTGCATCTGCGCGAGGCCCTGCTGCCGGTCCTGGCGGGGCTGGTCCTCGCCCTGCCGCTGGCCCAGCTCTGCGTCCGCTTCCGCTGGCTGTACCCGCCGGTGCTCGGCGTGACGACGGTCCTCTACGCGATCCCGTCCCTGGCCTTCTTCGTCGTCCTCATCGACTACACCGGCCAGACCGAGCTGACCGTGATGACCCCGCTGGCCGTCTACAGCCTGGTCGTCCTCGTCCCGGCCATCGTCGACGGCGTCCGCTCGGTCCCGCAGGAGACCCTGGCCGCCGCGACGGCGATGGGCTTCGGGCCCGTACGGCGGTACGCGCAGGTGCAGTTGCCGATCGCCGTGCCCGCGATCGTGGCCGGCCTGAGGGTCGCGGTCGTCTCCAGCATCTCGCTGGTCAGCGTCGGTGCCCTCATCGGCAACCAGGGCGCCCTCGGCAACCTGCTGGCCGCCGCGCAGAAGTACGACCGGCCCGAACTGGCCGCCAACTCCGTCATCACCACGGCCCTCCTGGCGATCGCCTGCGACGCGGCCCTGGTCGGACTGCGCGCCCTGCTGACCCCGTGGATGCCGCGCGGCACCCGCACCCGCCGCCCGGCGGTGGTGGCCGAGTGAACGTCCTGGACTTCGTCAACGCCTTCTTCAGCGACAGCGCCCACTGGCACGGCTACGACGGCATTCCGCAACGCCTGCTGGAACACGTCCAGTACTCGCTGCTGGCCCTCGGCATCGCCGCCCTGATCGGCCTGCCGGTCGGCCTGGTCACCGGGCACACCGGGCGCGGCGGCAACGCGCTCGCCTTCGTCGCCACCGCCGCCCGCGCGCTGCCCAGCTTCGGACTGCTGGTGCTGATCGTCATCATGATGGGCTTCGGCCTGCTGCCGGTGATGATCCCGCTGGTCGTCCTCGCCGTCCCGCCGATCCTGGTCACCACCTACGAGGCGGTCCGCTCCGTGGACCCCGCCCCGGTGGACGCCGCCCGCGGCATGGGCATGCGCGAGTCCCGCGTCCTGCTCCAGGTCGAACTGCCGGTCGCCCTGCCGCTGATCCTCAGCGGACTGCGCTCGGCGGCCATCCAGATCGTCTCGACGGCCACCATCGCCGCGTACGTCAGTCTGGGCGGCCTCGGCCGGTACATCGTCGACGGGCTCTACCAGCGCGACTACGAGAAGGTGGTGGGCGGCGCCACGCTGGTGGCCGTCCTGGCCCTGGTCACGCTGGCCCTGTTCTGGGCGGCCGGCCGGCTGGCGGTGTCACCGGGGGTCCGCAGGCGCTGAGGCCGCCGAGGAGGCCGCCGCCTCGTCCGGCAGCAGGTGCGCGACGAGGGTGTGGGCCCACTCGGTGGTGAGCGGCAGGCCGGTGAAGACGGCGCGGTAGTAGAGGGGCGCGAGGATGGCGTCCGTGGTGTGTTCGAGGCTCGGGGCGGCGCCGCCCCGGGCCTCTTCCCGTTCCAGGATCGCTTCGAGCTGGCGCCGGCGGTCCGCGGAGCAGGCGGCGGCGCCCTGCTCCCCGCCGGTGCCGATGGTGGCGCGGACCAGGGCGAGGGTGTCCGGGTCGCCGAGGTCCTTGGCCAGGTCGGACGCGTAGCGCTCCAGGTCGCCGCGGAGGCTGCCGGTGTCCGGCACCACGATGTCGCCGGAGAAGCGGCTGGTCATGACGTCGGAGAGCAGGTCGCCGACGGTGCCCCAGCGGCGGTAGACCGTGGTGGCGTGCACTCCGGCGCGGGCGGCGACGACGGGGATCGTCGGGGGCTCGGCGGCGTCGTCGGCGACCAGTTCCTTGACGGCCCGGTGGACCGCCGCGCGGACGCGGGCGGAGCGGCCTCCTGGCCGGCTCCCGGACTGCGGGGCGGGGGAAGCGGTGGTGGACATCAGACCAGTATCGCACTGATCACTGCGCTAGCGAGCCCGCCGGTGAGAGCCGAGAGGTGCGGCCGACGATGATGCAGTGATCACTGCATTAATAATGCAACGATCTATGCGTTTGTGCTAGCCTGCGGCCACTAACGCATAGATCGTTGCGAGGCTTTCATGTCCGTCGACACCGCTGTATCCGCTCTGTCCGCGACGCCGTCCGGCACGGCCCGGCGCCGTGTGGCACGCGGGGGCGCCTTCCTCGCCGTGGCCGCCGTCTTCGTCGCCTTCCTGGCCGCGTCCGCCGTGCCGTCCCCGCTCTACTCCGTCTACCAGGGGCAATGGCACTTCTCGGCCTGGGTGCTGACCGTCGTCTTCGCCCTGTACGTGGCCGGTCTGCTGGGCTCGCTGCTCGTCGTCGGCGCGCTCTCGGACCACGTCGGCCGCCGGCCGGTGCTCGCCGCGTCGATCGCGCTGGAGGCGGTCGCGCTCGTCCTGTTCCTCACCGCAGGGAACGTGTACGTCCTGGCCGCCGCCCGGATCCTCCAGGGCGTCGCCACCGGGGCGGCGAGCACCACCCTGAGCGCCGCCCTCGTCGACCTCGAACCGTCGCACGCCCGGGGACGCGCCGGCGTCGTCACCTCGGTCGCGCCGCTGGCCGGGCTCGCCCTCGGAGCCCTCGGCTCCGGTGTCCTGGTCGAGTTCGGCCCCGCCCCGACCCGGCTGGTCTACGCCGTGCTGCTCGGCGTCATGGCGGTGGCGGCGCTGGTCACCGCCGTCCTGCCGGAGACCTCACCGCGCCGGCCCGGCGCCGTCGCCTCCCTGCGCCCCCGGGCCGCGCTGCCCGCGCACCTGCGTGCGGACATCGTCCCGGTGGTACCGGTGATGATCGCCGGCTGGGCCCTGGCCGGGCTGTTCCTCTCCCTCGGCCCGTCCGTCGCCGCCCAACTGCTGGGGCTGCACAGCCGTCTGTCCGGCGGCATCGTCGTGACCCTGCTGACCGGCACCGGGGCGCTCGCGGTCGCCGTACTGCGGTCCCGTTCCGCCGCCTCGCTGCTGGCCCCGTCGTCCGCCCTGCTCGGCGTCGGCGTCCTGGCCGCGCTCGTCGGCACGATGGCGGACCTCGTCGGGCTCGCCGCCGCCGGCACGGTCGTCGCGGGCGTCGGGGTCGGCGCCTCGGCGCTGGCCACGATCGGCACCTTCGCCCGGATCGCCGCACCGCACGAGCGCAGCGCGGTCTTCGCCTCCGCCAACATCATCAACTACCTCGGCAACAGCGTGCCCGCCGTGCTCGGAGGCATCGCCGTCACCGCGCTGGGCCTGCGCACCGCGACCGAGATCTACGCACTGGCGATCGTGCTGGTCGTCCTCGCCGCCCTTCTCCTGCACTTCCACCAGCTCCGGACGCGGCGCCGGGCCGCCTGACCCGACCGCGTCGCCCTCACGCCGGTCCACCCCGACGATACCGACAGGAGTCACCATGACCACGTACGAACGCATCACGCACCACCTCCAGGTGCGGCGATCGGACCACACGACGATCCACTACACGGCGAGCGGCCCGGCCGACGGCCCGGTCCTCGTCCTCGTCCACGGCTGGGCGTGCCGCCGCGAGGACTTCGACGCGGTGACCGCCCATCTGCCCGCACACCTGCGCGTCCTCGCGGTCGACCTCGCCGAGCACGGCGCCTCGCGGTCGACGCGGGACGTGTGGACCATGACGGAGTTCGCCCGTGACGTGGCGGCGGTCCTGGAGGCCGAGGCGGCGGACACGGCCGTCGTGGCCGGGCACTCCCTCGGCGGAGCGGTCGCCGTGGAGGTGGGCCGGCTGCTCCCCGGCACGGTCACGCACGTGGTCGCCCTCGACTCACTGGTCTACCTGTCCCTGTTCCCGGCACAGAGCTCGGAGCAGACCGAGGCGATGGTACGGCTGTTCCGCGACGACTTCCCGGGCGCGGTGCGCGGCCTGGTCGAGGCCGGCTCACCGGCCGGGTTCGACCCGGCCCTCAAGGAGGCCTACTTCACGAAGATGGCCGCCGTACGGCAGCCCGCCGGCGTACGTGCCATCGAGGGCCTGGTGCGCTGGGACATGGACGCGGCACTGCGCGACACCCGGCAGCCGGTCACCGTGTTCGCGGTCCGCGACCTCACGGCGCCGGAGGCGATCGAGCGCTACGGCGACCGCCTCGACATCGTCCTCGTCGACCTGGGCAGCCACCACTTCCCGGTGGAGGCGCCCGAGGCCACCGCCGGGCTCCTGGCCGGGGTGATGTCCGGCTCCCGGAGCGTCAGGAAACCGTAATCAGACCGCTCTTGACTGACCGAGAAGCGGCGGGATGGGATCGGTGAATGACTTCTACGGCACGAAGCAGCAGGTCCAGGACGAGGCACACCGGTGCGGCGGCCGTCGCACTCACGGCCGCGGCGGCGCTGCTCGTGGGCTGTTCCTCCGGTGACGACGGCGGCGACAACCCCCTGGACGGGGAGAAGGCGGAGGCCGGCACGGTCGTCGTCGGCTCGAACAACTTCGCCGAGAGCACCCTGCTCGCCGACATCTACGGCGAGGCGCTCAAGGCCAAGGGCATCGAGGTCACCTACAAGCACAACATCGGCAGCCGCGAGACGACGTACGGGCTGATGAAGAACGGTTCCGTCACCGTCCTGCCCGAGTACAACGGCTCGCTGCTCGCCTACCTCGACGCCGACGCCGAGCAGACCTCCGCCGAGGCGGTGAACACGGCGGCCAAGGCCGCGCTCGACAAGAGCCTGACGCTGCTGGAGCCCTCGCCGGCCGAGGACAAGGACTCGGTGAGCGTCAACGCCGCGACGGCGGAGAAGTACAAGCTCACCTCGGACTCGACGCTCGCCGACCTGAAGGACATCGCCCCGGAGCTGGTGATCGGCGGCTCGCCCGAGTTCCAGACCCGGCAGCAGGGGCTGAAGGGCCTGGAGTCGGAGTACGGGCTGAAGTTCAAGTCGTTCAAGGCGCTGGACGCGGGCGGTCCGCTGACCCAGGCGGCGCTGACCAAGAACACCGTCCAGGCCGCGGACATCTTCACCACGGACCCGACCATCGTGAAGGAGAAGTTCGTCGTCCTGAAGGACCCGGACAACTTCTTCGGCTTCGCCAACGTCACCCCGCTGGTCAACAAGGAGGGGCTTTCCGAGGAGGGCGTCGCCGCCCTGAACGCGGTCTCCGCCGCGCTGGACACCGAGACGCTGCTCGACCTCGACGCCCAGGTGCAGCTGGAGAAGAAGGACCCGCTGGACGTGGCCAAGAGCTGGCTGGCGTCGGTGAAACTGGGCTGACCCCGGTCAGCCGTCCGCCGCGGCGATCAACTCGTCCACCAGGGCGATCAGTACGTCCCGTGAGGAGGTCCGCTCGCGCGCGTCGCACAGCAGCACCCGGACGTGGTCCGGCAGTGCCAGCGCGTCGCGGATCTCCTCCGGCGGATACGGGTGTTCCCCGTGGAAGCCGTTGACCCCGACGACGAACGGGATGCCCCGCCGTTCGAAGAAGTCGATGGCGGCGAAACTCGACTCGGGTCTGCGCACGTCCAGCAGGACCACCGCGCCCAGGGCCCCGATCGCCAGGTCGTTCCACATGAACCAGAACCGCTGCTGCCCCGGCGTACCGAACAGGTACAGCACGAGGTCGTCGCCGACGGTGATCCGGCCGAAGTCCAGCGCCACCGTGGTGGACCGTTTCTCCTCGATGCCGGCGAGGTCGTCGACGCCCAGGCCCGTCATGGTGAGCGGTTCCTCGGTGCGCAGCGGGGCGATCTCGCTGACCGACCCGACCATGGTGGTCTTGCCGACGCCGAAGCCGCCGGCGATGAGGATCTTCACCGCGTCGGGGGCGGCGGGCGCTGTCTTCACGGGGTGGTCAGAGCCGGCCAAGGCCTTCCCTCACTTTCCGTAGCAGGTCCAGGTCGGCGGTGGTGTGCGACACCGCGTGCGGCGCCCGTGCGGTGATCCGGCCGTCCTCCAGCAGGTCGCAGAGCAGGATGACCACCACGCTCACCGGCAGGTCGAGCAGGGCCGCCAGCTCCGCCACGGCGACGGGCTCGGCGCACAGCCGCAGGATGCGGGCGTGCTCCGGCTGACCCCGCGCCGCCCGCTCGGGCGGCGGGTGCACCGCGGTCACCGTCGTGATGAGGGTGAAGTCGGCGCGGCTGGGCCGGGTGCGCCCGCCAGTCAGGGCGAACGGCCGGACGAGCCGGCCCTCCGCGTCGCCTTCCCTCATGTCACTCGCCGACGGCCGTGCCGGACCGGGGGGCCGCGCTGAGGTGCTCGCCGATCTTCTTCACCAGCATGTTCATCTGGTACGCCACCACACCGACGTCCGCGTTCGGACCGGTGAGCACCACGAGGTGGGCGCCGGGACCGGCGGAGGTGAGGATCAGGTAGCTGTTGGCCATCTCGATCAGCGCCTGGCGGACCGGGCCGCCCCGGAAGTCCATGCTGACGCCCTTGCTCAGGCTCATCAGGCCCGAGGCGGTCGCCGCGAGCCGTTCCGCGTCGTCGCGCAGGAAGCCGGTGGACTTGCTGACGACCAGACCGTCCTCGGAGAGCACGACGGCCTGGTTCACGTCGGCGACCCGCTCCACGAGTCCGGTGAGCAACTGGTCCAGCTGGGTGTGGGTGGCGGGCGTGGGGCGTGTCATGGCGTGTCCTTCGTGAGCGGGCGGCGGGCGGAGTCCGGGAAGCGGCCGTCCCGCTCCTCGGGCTCCTCGTCATGTGCCTGGAGCGTGCCGCGCTGGAAACCGGCGAGGGAGGCGGCGGCACGCTCGGCGGTGAAGTCGGGGTAGCTGTCGCGGTCCTCGGGCGCGGTGGCGGTCCCGCCGGTTCCGCCGGTCCTGCCGTGGGCGCCGGGGGGCTCCTCGCGCAGCTCGGCGGCGAGACTCGTCTGCGGGACGCGGCGGGGGAGGGGGGAGGGGGAGC
>NZ_JAGGOO010000010.1:71343-111149 GCF_018614415.1 Streptomyces sp. ISL-12 | reverse complement strand
CATCGGCTTCGCCCGCCCGGTGGCCGAACTCGACGACCGGCTGAAGGCCCAGCACGACCTGCTGATGGCCAACTTCTTCGCCCAGACCCAGGCCCTCGCCTTCGGCAAGACCCCCGACGAGGTCCGGGCGGAGGGCGTCGCGGAGGAACTGGTCGCGCACAGGACGTTCCAGGGCAACCACCCCACCACCACGATCCTCGCGCGCGAGCTGACCCCGTCCGTCCTCGGCCAGCTCATCGCCCTCTACGAGCACAAGGTGTTCGTCCAGGGCGCCGTGTGGAACATCGACTCCTTCGACCAGTGGGGCGTCGAACTCGGCAAGGTCCTCGCCAAGCGCGTCGAACCCGCCCTCACCGAGGGCGCGGACGTCCCCGGCCTCGACCCGTCCACCCAGGCCCTGGTGGCCGCCTACCGCGAACTGAAGGAAGTGCACTGACATGCAGATCGGTCTCATCGGTCTCGGCAAGATGGGCGGCAACATGCGCGAGCGTCTGCGCAACGCCGGCCACACCGTCGTCGGCTACGACACCAACCCCGAACTCTCCGACGTCGACAGCCTCGTCGACCTGGTCGACCAGCTCGAAGCGCCGCGCGCGGTGTGGGTGATGGTCCCGGCCGGCGGCCCCACCCAGGCCGTCATCGACCAGCTCGGTGGCATCCTCAAGCCCCGCGACATCGTCATCGACGGCGGCAACTCCCGCTGGACGGACGACGAGAAGCACGCCGAGGAACTCGCCAAGCGCGGCATCGGCTTCGTCGACGCCGGTGTCTCCGGCGGCGTGTGGGGCCTGAAGAACGGCTACGCGCTGATGGTCGGCGGCGAGAAGGAGTGCGTCGAGCACCTCAAGCCGATCTTCGACGCGCTCAAGCCGGAGGGCCCCTACGGCTACGTCCACGCGGGCAAGGTCGGCGCCGGGCACTTCGCCAAGATGGTCCACAACGGCATCGAGTACGCCATGATGCAGGCGTACGCCGAGGGCTGGGAGCTGCTGGAGAAGGTCGACTCCGTGGACAACGTCCGCGAGGTCTTCCGCTCCTGGCAGGAGGGCACCGTCATCCGCTCCTGGCTGCTCGACCTCGCCGTCAACGCCCTCGACGACGACCCGCGCCTGGAGAAGCTGCGCGGCCGGGCCGCCGACTCCGGCGAGGGCCGGTGGACCGTCGAGGCGGCGATCGACAACGCCGTGCCGCTGCCCGCGATCACCGCGTCGCTGTTCGCCCGGTTCTCCTCCCGGCAGGACGACTCGCCGCAGATGAAGATGATCGCCGCGCTGCGCAACCAGTTCGGCGGCCACGCCGTCGAGTCCTCGAAGTAGCCCGGCGTGGGAGATCTGCTGCTCGTCCGCCACGGCGAGACGGAGTGGAGCCGGTCGGGACAGCACACCAGCCACACCGACCTGCCCCTCACCCCGCACGGTGAGGAGCAGGCCAAGTCCCTGGCCCCGCTGCTGTCCGGGCGGCCCTTCGCCCTGGTGCTCACCAGCCCCCTCGGCCGGGCCGTGCGCACCGCGGAACTGGCCGGCCTGGTGGGCGCGGAGACCGACGCCGACCTGCACGAGTGGGACTACGGCGGCTACGAGGGCGTGACCACCCGCGACATCCACCGGGCCCGGCCCGGCTGGGACCTGTGGACCGACGGGGTGCCGCCCGGCGCCGAGAGCCCGGGCGAGTCACCGGAGCAGGTCGGCCTGCGGGCCGACCGGCTGCTGTCCCGGGTGGAGCCGGCGCTCGCCGAGGGCGATGTGGTGCTGGTGGCGCACGGTCACTTCCTGCGGGTGGTGACCGCGCGCCGGCTCGGGCTGCCGGCGTCCGAGGGCCGGTTGTTCCAACTGGCGACGGCGACCCTGAGCCGGCTGTCCACCGAGCACGGGCACCCCGTGCTCGCGGAGTGGAACACCCGGTCGTGAACTCCCGGTGGCCGGGGCCTGGTTGACAGGCCCCGGCCACCGCGTCAGAGTCCCCGCTGATGGAGATCAACGAGCTGACGACGGCCGAGGCGCGGGTGTGGCGGGCCTTCGCCCGGGGCGAGCACGTCGACTTCCGCACCCTCCCCGACGACGATCCCGCCGACGGCGGCTCCTGGGGCGCGGAGCGGACCGTACGGGCCGGGGTGCTGCGCGCGCTGCTGCTGGACGGCCCCCGGGAGAACGGCGAGGTCCCCTCGCTCACCCTCGCGGGCGCGCGGATCACCGGGAGCCTCGACCTCCAGTACGCGACCGTCGACCACCCGGTGCGGCTGCGGCACTGCCACTTCGAGGAGACGCCCCGGTTCTACGGCGGCCGGCTGCGCGAGCTGAACCTCAGCGAGTCCGTACTGCCCGGGCTGGTCTCGCACGCCGTGCGGGTGGACGGCGTGCTGCGGATGACCCGCGCCCGGTTCCACGGCACGGTGCGGCTGGCCGGGGCGGAGATCGCCGGGAGCCTGTACCTGGAGAGCGCGCGGATCGACGCGCCGGACGCCGAGGGGCCGGTGCTCCAGCTGAACCAGGCCACCGTCGGCGCCGACCTGTGGGCGCCCGGACTGCGCACGCGCGGGGCGGTCCGGCTCACCGGCGCGTCGGTCGCCGGCACGGTCAACCTCCGTGAGGCCGTACTGGAGGCCCCCGGCGGAACCGTCCTGGAGGCGCCGTACCTCGTCGTCGGGGCGAGTGTGTCGGCCACCTGTCTGCGCACCCGGGGCCGCATGGACTTCCGGGGTGCCCGCGTCACCGGAGCCCTCGACCTGTCCGGGGCGAGCCTGTCCCGGCCCGGCGGTACCGCGCTGCAGATCACCAGTGCGGTCATCGGGGAGCTGTGGCTGTTCGACGGCGAGCGCGTCGAGGGCGCGCTCCGGCTGCGCCGCGCCCGGCTGGACAGCCTCCGCCTCGACCCGGCGATGGTGCCGGGCAAGGTGTACCTCAGCGACCTCACCTACACGGCGCTCGTCCCGCACCATCCGGCCGCGCGCCGCCTGCCCATGCTGGAGCGCGACGGCGACGGCTACGTCCCGCACTCCTACGAGCAGTTGACGGCCGCCTACCGCCGCATCGGCGACGACGACGCGGCCCGGCTGGTGCAACTGGCCAAGCTGCGCCGGCACCGCCGCACCCTGCGCTGGTACGGCCGCCTCTGGGGCCGGCTCCAGGACATGGCCGTCGGCTACGGCTTCCGCCCGCTGCGGGCCGGCGCCTGGCTGCTGTCCCTGCTGGCCGTCGGCTCCCTGACCTACGGGCTGCACCACCCCGAGGCGCTGAAGCCGTCCGAGTCCCTGGAGTTCAGCCCGGTGTTCTACACGCTCGACCTGCTGCTGCCGATCATCTCCTTCGGGCAGGAGACGGCGTTCGCCCCGCGCGGCGGGTACCAGTGGCTCGCCTACGTCCTCGTCCTCATGGGCTGGATCCTCGCCTCGACGGTGATCGCGGGCGTGACCCGCGCCGTCAGCCGCCAGTGACCCCCTGGGCGGTGTGCTGCGCGGCCAGGCGGACGGCCGCGTTGGGGGCGCCGTAGCCGCGGTAGCCGCCGTCGCGCTGGAGGAGTTCGAAGAAGACCCGGCCCACCGTGCGCGTGTAGCAGTGCCGGAAGACACCGTGCGCGTCCCGGTCGTAGAGGATGCCGAGTTCGCGGTACGTCTCCAGCTCGCCGTCGGCGAACTCGTAGCGGGCCGCCAGGTCGTCGTAGTAGTTGGCCGGGACGGGCAGCAGCCGGCCGCCGGCCGCGCGGAAGCGGCGGGCCGCCGCGACCACGTCGTCGGTGGCGAGCGCGATGTGCTGGGCGTGCGCGGTGTCGTCGGTGGGGGCGGCGCCCACCGTCAGCACGATGCGGACGGCGCCGTCGGCGCTGCTGACGGCGCGGCTGCGGAGCAGCCCGTAGGGGTCGGCGACGTCCACGCTCTGCTGCGGGCTCAGTCCGAGGACGCTGCGGTGGAAGAGCGCCGCCTCGTCGAAGTGGTGCCAGGGCTGGGTCAGGGCGAGGTGGTCGACGCGGCACGCCTCGTCGGCCTCGGGCGCCGGGGTGTCGTCCGCGAAGTCGGTGCGCCAGTCTGGGCCGTCGGCGCCGGGGGCGGCGCAGAAGAAGAGTTCCGTGCCGTCGGGGGCGGCGACCGCGTCCAGCGGCGCGTCCTCGGGGGCGCGGCGGCGCGGCAGGACCGGCGCCAGCAGGGCCTCGGCGCGGCGGGCCGCCCCGGCGGGGTCGGGGGTGGTCAGGCCGACGGCGGCGAGCCGGGTGCCGTCGCGGCGCTCGGCCGGGCCGGTGTTGACCAGGATGCGGGCCTCGCCCTGCTGCCACAGGGCGACGGGTTTGCCGCGGTGCCGGGCGACGCGGGTGAAGCCGAGGGCGCCGAGCAGCGCGGTGACCGGCCGGTCGTCCGGCGTGACCAGCTCGGCGAAGGCGACGCCGGTGGGGACGACGGGCGGGGGCGGCGACGCGGTGCCGACCTCCTCCTGGAGCAGGCGCAGGGAGCGCTGGGCGTCCACGGCGGTCGGGGCGGCCTCGGACTGCCGGAAGACGTCGTTGAACACCTCCAGGGAGAGCGGGCCGTCGTAGCCGGTGCGCAGGACGCGCCGGACCAGTCCCGCGACGTCGAAGCCGCCCTGGCCCGGGAAGCAGCGGTAGTGGCGGCTCCACTGGAGGACGTCCATGGCGAGCCGGGGCGCGTCCGCGAGCTGGAGGAAGAAGATCTTCTCGCCGGGGATGTCGGCGATCCCGTCGAGGGCCTCGGGCTCGCTGTTCCGGGAGAGGATGTGGAAGCTGTCCAGGCAGGTGCCGAGCGCGGGGTGGCCGGCGGCCTCGACGACGCGCCAGGCGTGGTCGTAGGTGCTGATGTGCCGGCCCCAGGCGAGCGCCTCGTAGGCGACGCGGATGCCGTGGTCCGCGGCGAGCGAGGCGACCCGGGCGAGCTGCTCGGCGGCGAGGGCGTCGTCGTCGATCGCGTCCGGGCGGACGCTGGAGCAGACCAGGACGGTGTCGGTGCCGAGCCTGCGCATCAGCTCGAACTTGTGCCGGGCGCGCCGCAGGCTCCGGGCGAACTCCTCCTCGGGCAGCGCCTCCAGGTCCCGCATCGGCTGGTAGAGGTCGATGCCGAGGCCGAGGTCGGCGCAGCGGGCGCGGATCTCCTCGGGGGTGAGGGGGCTGGCCAGCAGGTCGTTCTCGAAGATCTCCACGCCGTCGAACCCAGCCAGGGAGGCGGCGGTCAGCTTCTCGGTGAGGGAGCCGCTGAGGGAGACGGTGGCGATGGACGTACGCACGTCGGTACCTCTTCCTGGGGCTATCGGGGCGTGGCGACGGCGCCGGCCAGTTCCCGGAGGTCGGCGAGCATGGCCGTGCTGTCGGGTTCCCGTCCGGTGAACAGCCGGAACGCGTCCACCGCCTGGAAGACCGCCATGCCGCCGCCGTCGAGGGTGGCGCAGCCGAGCGCGCGGGCGGTGCGCAGCAGCTCGGTCTCCAGCGGCCGGTAGACGACCTCGGCGACCCACAGGTCCCGGTGGAGCAGCGCGGCGGGCAGCGGGAGTCCGGGGTGGGCGGCCATGCCGGTGGGGGTGGCGTGGACGATGCCGTCGGCGCGGGCCAGCAGGCCGGGGAGGTCGTCCGGGGCGGCGGGGTGGGCGCGGCCGGTGCCGAAGTGCCGGTTCAGGGAGTCGGCGAGGGCGGCGGCCCGCTCGGGCAGCGCGTCGACGACGGTGACCCGTCCGGCGCCCAGGGTGAGCATGGCGTGGGCGACGGCGGCCCCCGCCCCGCCCGCGCCGAGCTGCACGATCCGCTCCAGCGGTACGTCGGGCAGGCTCCGGGCGAAGGAGGCGGCGAAGCCGGTGACGTCGGTGTTGTGGCCGACGGCCCGGCCGTCGTCCTCGAAGACGACGGTGTTGACCGCGCCGAGTGCCTGAGCCTGCGGGGCGAGCGCGTCGAGGTGTTCGATGACGAGCTGTTTGCACGGGTGGGTGATGTTCAGCCCGTCGAAGCCCAGGTCGCGGGCGGCCCGCAGCAGGTCGCCCACCTTCTCGGGCGGGGCGCCGAGGACATCGATGTCGATCAGCCGGTACAGGTAGCGCAGGCCCTGCCGGTCGGCCTCCCGCTCGTGCAGGGCCGGGGTGAGCGACGGGCCGATGCCGGAACCGATCAGTCCGACGAGATACGAGTCCTTGGCCACGGGGGACCTCCAGCTAATGTACGAACCAGTACGTTAGTCATAGCAGCACAGCCCGGCGCGCGGAAGACCCGACCTTCTACAATCACCGCACCGATCCACGCCCCGGCCGAAGGAACCCGATGACCAGCGTCGACGAACCGGCACGATCCAACGGGCGCATCCGCGACGCCGCCCGCACCCGGGCCGAGATCCTCGACGTCGCCACCCGCGAGTTCGCCCGGGCCGGGTACGACGGGGCCCGCGTCGACGAGATCGCCGCCCGCACCCGCACCACCAAGCGGATGATCTACTACTACTTCGGCGGCAAGGAACAGCTGTTCACGGCCGTCCTGGAGCGGGCGTACGGCGTGATCCGGGAGGCCGAGCAGCAGCTCGACGTCGAGCACCTGGACCCGGTCGCCGCCATCCGCCGCCTTGCCGAGGTCACCTTCGACCACCATGAGCGGCACCCGGACTTCATCCGCCTGGTCAGCATCGAGAACATCCACGGCGCGGAGCACATCGCCGCCTCCGAACGGCTGGGCAAGATCGGTTCGCCGGCGCTGGACGTGATCCGCCGCATCCTCGCGGCGGGCCAGGAGTCGGGCCTGTTCACGGCCGACGTGGACGCCGTCGACCTGCACGCGATGATCAGTTCCTTCTGCTTCTTCCGGGTCGCCAACCGGGCCACCTTCGGCGCCCTGTTCGGCCGTGACCTGGTCGCTCCCGAGCAGCGGGAGCACTACCGGGCCATGCTCGGCGACATGGTGATCGCCTACCTGACGGCGGAGCGGGCGGCGGACTGAACAGGGCGGACCCTGTGAGTCACCACCTCTTGACACCGGGGACACCTGGGCGCAACATCCCAACCCAACCCCTAGTAACTACCCAGTGGGTTAATTAGGCGACGATGCCGAAGGAGCCGCCGTGTCCGTCCCCACCCCCGCCCCCGAGGCCCCGCCGGGGCAGCCGAAGAAGGCCGCGACCGCCGCCTGGATCGGCAGCGCCCTGGAGTACTACGACTTCTTCATCTACGGCAGCGCCGCCGCGCTGATCTTCCCGGAGATCTTCTTCGACGACTCCGATCCGGCGACGGCCACCCTGCTGTCGCTGGCCACCTTCGGGGTCGCGTACGCCGCGCGCCCGGTCGGCGCGTTCTTCCTCGGGCACGTCGGCGACCGCATGGGCCGCAAGAAGATCATGGTGTTCACGCTGCTGCTGATGGGGCTGTCGACCTTCCTCATCGGCTGTCTGCCCACCCGCGAGCAGGTCGGCACGCTCGCCCCGGTGCTGCTGGTCCTGTGCCGCGTCCTGCAGGGCATATCGGCGGCCGGGGAGCAGGCCAGCGCCAACTCCATGACACTGGAACACGCGCCCGACGGGCGGCGCGGCTTCTTCACCAGCTTCACCCTCAGCGGCACCCAGGGCGGACAGCTGCTCGCCACCCTGGTCTTCATCCCCGTCGCCGCGCTGCCCGAGGAGCACCTGCTGTCCTGGGGCTGGCGGGTGCCGTTCTGGCTGAGCGTCGCGGTCGCCGTCGTCGGCTGGTTCATCCGCCGCAACCTGGACGAGACCCCGGCCTTCGAGCAGCAGACTGCCTCCCAGGGCGTCGTCAAGCTGCCCCTGGTGGTGCTGGTGCGTGAGCACTGGGCGGACGTGCTGCGGGTGATCGGGGGCGCGCTGATCGCCTCCGTCAGCACGATCTTCACGGTGTGGGCGCTGGCGTACGCCACCAGCGACTCGGTCGGCATGTCCCGTACCGCCATGCTGTGGGTGGGCGCCCTGGCCAACGTCGTCGCGCTCGCCGCGATCCCGCTGTGGGCGACGCTGTCCGACCGGATCGGCCGGCGGCCGGTGTACCTGATCGGCGCGGCGGGCAGCGCGGTGACGATGTTCCTGTACCTGTGGGCGATCTCGACGGGTTCCTACCCGCTCACGTTCGTGGCCGGCATCCTCTGCTTCGGGGTGGTCTACAGCGCCGCGAACGGCGTGTGGCCGGCCTTCTACGGCGAGATGTTCTCGACCCGGGTCCGGCTGTCCGGCGTGGCGATCGGCACCCAGATCGGGTTCGCGGTGGCCGGGTTCGCGGTGACGTTCGCGGCGCGGATCGCCGGTCCGGACGGCGACGACTGGTCGGCGGTGGCCCTGTTCACGGCGGCGCTGTGCGTCCCGCCGGTCATCGCGGCGCTCACGGCCCGGGAGACCCACCAGGTCCCGACGGAGCGGCTGGGCGAGCGGGCGGCCGAGGAGCCGGCCCGGCCGGAGACGGTCACGGCCTGAGGGGGCCGTCCTGAGGGGGCCGTCCGGCCACGGACCGGGCACTTCCGCCCGGTCCGTCTGCTGTGTTCGTGCGGTCCGTGTGGTCTGTTCGTGCGGTCCGTCCGGTTGGTTCGTGCGGTCAGTCCCGGCGCGGCACGCCGTACACCCGGTCCACCCGCAGCCGTACCACCAGCCGCCGGTCGCGGACCATCGCGGCCCGGTAGTCGTCCCAGTCCGGGTGTTCGCCCAGGACGTCGCGGTAGAGGCGGACGAGTTCCTCGACCGTGTCGTCGTGCGGGTCGGCGGCGACCGGGGTCAGGTCGGCGGTGCCCTCGGCGACCGCGTAGGCCCACCGGTCGCCGGTGGTCACGTGGTAGGAGGCGCGGGGGTCGCGGCGCAGGTTGCGGGTCTTGGCCCGGTCGTCGGTGACCGACACGCGGATCGTGCGGTCGGCGGGGTCGTAGGCGTGGCTGACGTTCGACAGCTGGGGCCGTCCGTCCCGTTTGAGGGTGACCAGCACTCCGGCGTGTCCCTCGGCGAACAGCTTCAGCAGCGCGTCCCGCGTGGCGTCGTCGTCATCGGTCATGCCCGGGTGAACAGGCCGGCGCGGTGGTGTGTTCCCCCGAGGTTCCCGACGGCCCCGAGGTCTGAGGCGGTCCGGGGCGGGTAGACCGGACGCACCTCGGCGAGTGACGAGCACGACGGGAGAACGACGATGGCACGGCTGCGGCAGGAGACCGACCCGGACGAGGCCGGGCTGGACAGGGGCGCGCTGGAGCGGCTGGACGCACACTTCGCCCGGGAGGTGGACGCGGGCCGGCTGCCGGGCTTCCTGGTGGCCGTCGCCCGCGGCGGACGCGTCGCCCACCTCACGGCGTACGGCCGGCGGGACGTGGCGGCCGGGCTGCCCGTCGAGGCCGACACGCTGTTCCGGATCTACTCCATGACCAAGCCGGTCACCGCGGTCGCCGCGCTGATGCTGGTGGAGGAGGGCCGGCTGTCGCTGGACGACCCGGTGGCCCGCCACCTGCCGGCGTTCGCCGAGCCGCGGGTGTACGTGAGCGGCGAAGCGCCCGACGTCACCACCCGCCCGGCCGCCGGTCCGGTCCTGGTCCGGCACCTGATGACCCACACCGCGGGCCTGACCTTCGCGTTCTACCACGCCCACCCCGTGGACGCCCTGTACCGGGCGGCGGGCCTGGAGTCGTCGGTGCGGCCCGGCGCGGACCTGGCCGAGACGGTCGACCTGTACGCGAGCCTGCCGCTCCAGTTCGAACCGGGCACCCAGTGGAACTACTCCGTCGCCAGCAACGTCCTGGGGCGGCTGGTGGAGGTGGTGAGCGGCCGGCCGCTGGACGTCTTCTGCGCCGAGCGGATCTTCGGGCCGCTCGGCATGCCGGACGCCGGCTTCGAGGTCACCGACGAACAGGCGGACCGGCTGGCCGAGCTGTACGGCGAGCAGGACGGTGGCGGCATCGCACCCGTCCCCGGGCTGCCGCTGCGGGGCCGGCCGCGGTTCCTGTCCGGCAGCGGCGGCCTGGTGGCCTCCGCCTACGACGTCCACCGCTTCAGCGAGCTGCTGCGGCGCCGCGGCGAACTGGACGGCGTACGGCTGCTCGCCCCGGACACCGTGGACCTGATGACCCGCAACCACCTCCCCGGCGGCGCCGATCTGCGCGCCTTCGGCAGCCGCCCGGCGCACGACGAGCCCGGCAACGACGGCGTCGGCTTCGGCCTCGGGGTCTCCGTGGTGACCGACCCGGCCCGCACCCAGGCGCCCTCCGGGCTCGGGACGTACGGCTGGAGCGGGGTGGCGACGACGACGTTCTGGGTGGATCCGGGCCGGGACCTGACGGTGCAGTTCCTGACCCAGGTGCGGCCGAGGTCCTCGCACACGGTGTTCCGGGACCTGAAGCGGCTGGTGCACGAGGCGCTCACGGACCGACCGGCACCGGGGCCGCGGCGTCCAGGTGGGGCAGGTGGTGGTCCAGGCGCTCCCGTTTGGTCCGCAGGTAGGTGATGTTGCTCTCGCACGGGGGTATCAGCAGCGGCACCTGTTCGGCGACCCGGATGCCGTGCCGGGTCAACGCCTCCCGTTTGCGCGGGTTGTTGGACATCAGGCGGACCGAGCGGACGCCCAGGTCGTCGAGGATGCGGGCGGCGGCCCCGTAGTCCCGGGCGTCCACCGGGAGTCCCAGCGCGAGGTTGGCCTCCACGGTGTCCAGGCCCTCCGCCTGGAGGGCCATCGCGCGCAGCTTGGCGAGCAGGCCGATGCCCCGGCCCTCGTGCCCGCGCAGGTAGACGACGACGCCGGCGCCCTCGGCGGCCACGGCGCGCAGCGCGGAGGCGAGCTGGTCGCCGCACTCGCAGTGCCGGGAGCCGAAGGCGTCGCCGGTGAGGCACTCCGAGTGCAGCCGGGCGAGGACGCCCTCGGTGCCGATGTCCCCGTACACCAGGGCCACTTGTTCGTCGCCGCGCTGGTGGTCGAGGTAGCCGACGGCGAGGAAGTTCCCGTACACCGTGGGCAGCGGGACGGCCGTCACGCGTTCCACGTCCGTGCGCCGGGGTGCGGTCTTCTCGCCTGGTACGCCATGCGGTTCTGTCATCATTCCCGGGTTCCTCAACAGTTTCACGAGCTGAGACGAAGGGCCTTGCGGACATGGGTGGTTCAGGGATACCGGCGGACACCACGCAGGACGTGCGGGCCCGGGGGGCCGGCGTAGCGCGGCAGGTGGCGGTGCTGCCGGTGGGCAGCTACGAGCAGCACGGGCGGTATCTGCCGCTGGCCACCGACACGCTGGTGGCCTGTGCCGTCGCCGGGGAACTGGGCGCCGCGTATCCGGTGCACGTACTGCCCCCGGTGACGGTCTCCTGCTCGCACGAGCACGCGGCGTGGCCCGGCACCGTCAGCATCTCCGCGGTGACCCTGCACGCGGTGGTGCGGGACATCGCGGCGTCGCTGCGCCGGTCGGGCGTGCACGCCCTGGCAGTGGTCAACGGGCACGGCGGGAACTACGTCCTGGGCAACGTCGTCCAGGAGGCCACGGCGCGCGGTGAGCGGATGGCGCTGTTCCCGGCCCCGGAGGACTGGGAGGCGGCACGGCTGCGGGCGGGCGTGGCGACCTCGCTGCTCACCGACATGCACGCCGGGGAGATCGAGACGTCCGTGCTGCTGCACGCCCATCCGGAGTACGTCCGGCCCGGTTACGAGACCGCCGACTTCGTCGCGGACGACCGGCGTCATCTGCTCTCCCTCGGTATGGCCGCCTATACGGACTCCGGTGTCATCGGCCGCCCTTCGCTGGGTTCGGCGGAGAAGGGCGAGGCACTGCTGGCGAGCCTCACGGAGTCCTTCGGGGCGTACTTCTCGCTGCTCACGGGGGCGGGGGACGGGGTTCCTCCGTCCGGCGGGGGCGGCGGTCTCGGGCCGGCCGGGGGCGAGAGCAGCGCCTGACGCGGGCGGCGCGCCGGGTACGCGGCCGTCGGCCGTTCCCGGACGGGCCGGCGCAGGGCAGCCGCCTCGGCGCCGGGCTTCGGCGGACCTGCCGGCCCTCTTCCGACGGGTCCGCCGACGAACGCCACCGGTGCCTTCCGTCCGGCCCGGACCGCAGCCGCCGCGGTCGCCGTCGCCGCGGTCGCCGCAGCCATCGCCGTAGTCGCCGTAGTCGCCTTGGTCGCCTTGGTCGCCTTGGTCGCCTTGGTCGCCTTGGTCGCCTTGGTCGCCTCGGTCGCCTCGGTCGCCTCGGTCACCGTAGTCGCCTCGGTCGCCGCAGCGGTCTCGGTCGCCGCAGCCGCCGCCGTCGCTTCGGCCGCCACGGTCGCCGTACCCGCCGCCGTCGCTTCGGCCGCCACGGTCGCCGTACCCGCCGCCGTCGCTTCGGCCGCCACGGTCGCCGTACCCGCCGCCGTCGCCTCGGCCGCCACGGTCGCCGTACCCGCCGCCATCGCCTCGGCCGCCAAGGTCGCCGTACCCGCCGCCGTCGCCGCAGCCGCGCCGGGTGAGCGCGGGGGCGTGTGCGGGCCGCGGTCAAGTGCGGGCCGGCCGGCGGTGCCGAGACGGGCACGGGCCGGGAGGCGCCCGGTGGACACGGACCCGGCGCCGGGCCCGCGCCCGGACGGGGCGGGCCGCCGCCCACGGACGGCCAGGACCGCCGCGCCCGGCAGGCTCGCCGCGAGGACGAGCACCCCGTACACCACGGCGACGGCGAGCCCGCGCTCCGCGCCCAGCCCGGCCGCGCCGAACGACCAGGCGGTGACGCCCTCCCGGGGCCCCCAGCCACCCACGTTGAGCGGCAGGCTCATCGCGAGCAGCGCCAGCACGGCCAGCGGCAGCAGCGCGGCCACGGACGCGGCGCTGCCGGCGACCCGGGCCGCGAGCACGAACAGCGCCAGGTGCCCGGCCAGCACGACCGCCGACGACACCGCGACGCCGGGCCAGTCGCGAAGGACGGGGCGGCGGACTGGCCCCCGGTTCATCCGGAGCGCGGCGAGGACCGCCAGCGCACCCAGCGCCGCGAGGGCGGCCAGCGGTGCCAGGTGCCGGACCTCGTCCCGCACCGGCGACTCCGTCGTCACCAGCACCACCGCCCCGACGACGGCCAGCGCCACCTGCCCGGCGGCGCGTTCGAGGACCACCGCCTTCACGCCCCGGCCCAGGTCACCGGCGCCGCGCCCGTGCCGTACCGCCCGGTGCACATCGCCGAGGACGCCGCCGGGCAGCGCGGCGTTGAGGAACAGGGAGCGGTAGTAGGCGGCGACGGCGGGGCCCAGCGGCAGGGCGATCCGCAGGGCGCGGGCGACCAGCGTCCAGCGCCACGCGCTGCACACGGTGGTGACCAGGCCGAGGCCGAGCGCCGCCAGCAGCGCCGGTCCGTCGACGCGGCGCAGCCCGTCCAGGAAGGGACCGCCGCCGGTCCGCCCCAGCAGGACCGCGAGGACGGCGACGCCGGCGAGGGAGCCGAGATGGCGGCGGAGCCGCCCGGTGGGTGTGCTCACGTGTCACCGCCCGCCGGCCGGCCCAGCGCCAGCAGGTCGTCGTGGTGGACGGTCACCGCCAACTCCCCGGCGCGGCAGGCCGCGAGGCGCTCGGCCAGGTACCGCGCGGCCGGTCCGCGCAGCGTGGGCCGCTGTTCCATGGCCGCACCGGCCCAGCCGCGCAGCCACCGCTCGGTGAGCGCGGCCTCGTCGGGGCCCAGCCGCCAGGGGCTCGGCCGTACGTGGACCGTGGCGCCGTGCGCGGCGAAGGCGTCCGTGGCGACCGCCACCGCGTCCGGGCCGAGCAGGCCGCTGCGCCGCTGATGGGCGTCGAAGGCCGCGGCGATCTCGGCGTCCAGCGGGTGCGCGGGGGCCAGTTCGACGCGTCCGGCGACGGAGAGGGTCAGCAGCGCCGCGCAGCCGGCTCCGGCGCAGGCGGCGGCGAGGGTGGCGACCTCGTCGGCGGTGAGGACGTCGAGGAGCGCGGACGCCGTGACCAGGGACGCCCCGCGCAGGGCGTCCGGGGTGAGCCGGCCGATGTCACCCCGCCGGGTCTCCACGGTGACCGGGCTGCCGTCGGCGGCGGCGCGCGGGGGGTCGGCGGAGGCGAAGTGCAGCAGGTAGGGGTCGCGGTCGTGCAGGGTCCAGTGCTGGGGCCCGTCGAGCAGCGGGGCGAGCCAGCGGCCCATCGAGCCGGTGCCGCAGCCCACGTCGTGGATGGCCGGCGGACCGGCCGGCCGCGCGGCCCGGAGTGGTTCCAGCAGCTCCCGGGCGCGCGCGGCGGCGTCGGCGGGCTCGCGCAGCCGCAGCCACTCGGGGGGATAGCGGACCGCCTCGGCCGCCGCCTCCGTCCGCCTCATGCCGGCCTCCCGGACAGGTCGGGCAGCCGTCCCAGTACGGTCGCCAGGGACTGGGCGGTCGACGCCCAGCCCCGCAGGGACGTACGGCGGGCGCGGGCCGCGGTCCTGAGGCGGCGTCGCAGGTCGGGCTCACCGAACCAGCCGCGCAGCGCGGCGGCGAGGGCGGCGGGGTCCTCGGGCGGTACGAGGAGGCCGGGCACCGTGCCGTCGGGCGCGCGGCCGACCGCCTCCGGGAGTCCGCCGACGTCCGTGGCCAGCACCGGGACACCCCGCGCGAGTGCCTCCGTCACCGCCATGCCGTAGGTCTCGGCGCGCGAGGCGAGCACCATGAGGTCGGCGGTGGCGTAGGCGGCGTCGAGGGCGGCGCCGGTCCTCGGTCCCGCCAGTGCGATCCGGTCGCCCAGCCCGTGCGCGCCGATCCGCGCCCGCAGCCGGCCGACGTAGGACGGGTCCTGGCCGAGTCCGCCGACGCACGCGCAGGTCCACGGCAGGTCGGCCACCTCGGCGAGGGCCTCCACCAGCCGGTGCTGTCCCTTGCGCGGGGTGACGGCGGCGACGCACAGCAGCCGGGAGACGCCGTCGGTGCCAGGGGCGAGGGGCGCGATGTCGGCGCCGGGGGCGGCGAGGTGGACGCGGCCGGGGTCGAGGCCGTGGTGGGCGACCAGGCGGCGCACCGCCCAGTCGCTGGTGGCGACGGTCGCGGACACCGCCCGCAGTACGGCCCGCTCCCGGGCGTCGAGGTCCGCGGCGACGGCCGGGTCCAGGCCCGTCTCGTCGGCGAGCGGGAGGTGGACGAGGACGGCCGTCCGCAGCCGTCCGGACTCGGGGACGACGATCTCCGGTACGCCGCAGGCGACCAGTCCGTCCAGCAGGACCACGGCGCCGTCCGGCAACCGGCGCAGCGCGCGGGCGAGTTCGGCGCGGGCGTGGGGGCCGGGCCGGGGCCAGTCGCCGGCCACGGCGACCGGCCGCACCCGCCAGCCGAAGCCGGGCAGGTCCAGTCCGGTCCGCCGGTCGTAGGCGTTGCCGCCGCTGGGCGCGGCCGGGTCGTCGACGCCGCCGGGCAGGACGAAGTGGACGGAGCGCAGGGACATGGGGACGGTCTCCCCGTTCCTCGGGACGTTCCGCTGCGCGGGCACATGCGCCAGCCGGCCCCGCTCGGCGGCGGTCGTGTCGGTCACAGCGCACGCTCGTAACTCGCCCACGCCACATGCGACTCGTGCAGCGTGACGGTGAGGCCGGCCAGGCCCCTGGCGCCCTCGCCGAGCGCGCCCCGGTGGACCCGGTCGGCCAGCCGGTCGGCGATGACCTTGGCCAAAAACTCGGTCGAGGTGTTGATCCCGGCGAAGTCGGGTTCGTTGTCGAGGTTGCGGTAGTTCAGCTCGGCGACCACCGCGCCCAACTCCCGTGTGGCCAGCCCGATGTCGACGACGATGTTGTCCGCGTCCAGCTGCTCGCTCCGGAACGTGGCGTCCACCAGGAACGTCGCTCCGTGCAGGCGCTGCGCGGGGCCGAAGACCTCGCCGCGGAAGCTGTGGGCGACCATGATGTGATCGCGGACGGTGATGCTGAACAACGGGCGACCCTCCAGGTGTGGTACGTCTCCGAATGTGTTCTCCGGGTGCGGTGCGTCCGGTAGTACGGCCCGCCCCCGCCTCCCGTTCAGCGGCCGTACCGCACCCGGTGGCACAGCGCGGGCAGTTCTCCGGTGGCCAGCCGCGGCAGCACGTCCGGCAGTTCCTCGAAGGCGCACTCGCCGGTGACGAGGACGTCCAGCGCGGGGTCGGCGAGCAGGTCCAGGGCGAGGGCGAGCCGGTCGGCGTGGGTGCGGCTGCCGGACCGGGCCGGGGAGACGGTGCCGACCTGGCTGCCGCGCACGGTCAGGCGGCGGGAGTGGAAGGCCTCGCCGAGCGGCAGGGCGACGCTCCGGTCGCCGTACCAGCTCAGTTCGAGCACCGTGCCCTCGGGCCGGAGCAGTTCGAGGGAGCGGGCCAGGCCCGCCTCGGTGGCGCTGGCGTGCACCACGAGGTCGCGGTCGCCGAGGGCGTCCCCGGGCAGGGCGAACCCGGCGCCGAGCGCGGCGGCCACCTGGGCCCGTGCCGGGTCGGCGTCGACCAACTGGACGTCCACGCCGGGGAACCGGGCCAGCAGCGCGGCCACCGAACAGCCGACCATGCCGCCGCCGACCACGGCGATCCGGTCGCCGATCAGCGGGGCCGCGTCCCACAGCGCGTTGACGGCGGTCTCCACGGTCCCGGCGAGCACGGCCCGCCCGGCGGGCACGGACGGCGGCACCTCGGTGACGGCGGCGGCCGGGACCACGTAGCGGGTCTGGTGCGGGTACAGGCAGAAGACGGTACGGCCGACGAGCGCGGCGGGCCCCTCCTCCACCACCCCGACGTTGAGGTAGCCGTACTTCACCGGGCCGGGGAAGTCCCCCTCCTGGAACGGCGCCCGCATCGCCGCGTGCTGGCCGGCGGGCACCCGGCCGTCGAACACGAGGGTCTCGGTGCCCCGGCTGACCCCGCTGAAGAGCGTGCGCACCAGCACGTCCCCGGGGCCGGGCTCGGGCAGTCCCACCGGGCGGATCGCGCCCTGTCCCGGCGAGTCGAGCCAGAAGGCGGCGGCGGTGCGCGTCATCGGGTTCCTCCTGAACGGTCGGCGGGCGGCCCACGTACCGAGGGGGCACAGGCCGCTCACTGGGTGGCGGCGCTGATCGACTCTGTCACACGGCCGGAGGATGTTCGGTGGCCCTGAACGACATGTACGACGCCCGTCCCGTGCGGTGGGAGACCGCCGCCGGCGCGGGTGCGCAGGTCCTGCTGCTGGCGCTGCTCGGCGCGGCGCACGGCATGGGTCCGGCCGGCTGGCTGACCGGGCTCGTCTTCGCGTGCGCCACCTGGGCGGTGCTCTCCCGGGCCCTGCACCGCACCCGCCCGGCCGTCTTCGGCCCGGCCAACCGCGTCACCCTCGGCCGGGCCGGCCTGGTCGGTGCCGTCACGGCCCTGGTCGCGGACTCCTTCCGCGCCGCGCCGCCCGTCTCCCTGCTGGTCGGCCTGACCGCCGTGGCGCTGCTCCTGGACGGCGTCGACGGCCACGTCGCCCGCCGCACCGGCACCTCCACCCCCCTGGGCGCCCGCTTCGACATGGAGGTGGACGCGTTCCTGATCCTGGTCCTCAGCGTGTACGTGTCCGTCCGACTGGGCCCGTGGGTGCTGCTGATCGGCGCGATGCGCTACGTCTTCGTCGGCGCCGCCCGCGTCCGGCCCTGGCTGTCGGCGCCACTGCCGCCGAGCCGGGCCCGCAAGACGGTGGCCGCGCTGCAAGGCGTCCTGCTGCTGACGGCGGGCGCGGAACTGCTCCCGCACGCGGTGAACACGGGACTGGTGCTGACGGCGCTGGGTCTGCTGGTGTGGTCGTTCGGCCGGGACGTGCTCTGGCTGCGGCGCACCTCCCGGGCCGGTGCGGCTCAGGCGGCCGTACCGGCGCCGGTCGCCCTCCGCGGGCGGGGCAGCAGCACCGCCGCCGCCACCGGCACCGCGGCCAGCACCAGCCACGGCACCGCCGCCGGCAGTCCGCTGTCCAGCAGGGAGCCGGTGAGGGAACTGCCGAGGAGCACGATCAGCCCGGAGACCGAGGACAGCGCGCCCGTGTACAGGCCGAGCCGGCCGTCCTCCGCGAGGTCGGGGACCCAGGCCCGGGCGACGGGCGCGACCAGCATCTGGCCGAGGGTGAGCAGGACGACGAAGGCGGCGGCGGGCAGCAGCCCGGCCGTGCCGGTCCAGTCGGCGGGGCGGGCCGCCGCCACCGCCGCGAACCCGGCCGCGACCAGCGCCAGGCCCACCGTCATGGACCGGCGCGGGGTCAGCCGCCGGCCCGACCAGCGGGTGACGGGCAGTTGGGCGGTCACGACCAGCAGCGAGGACAGCGCGAACAGCCAGGCCAGCGGCGACTGGGAACCGGCCGCCCGCTCCACCTCGGCGGGCAGCGCCAGGTAGAACTGGTTGTAGGCGAGGAGGTAGGCGCCGTACGCGCAGCACAGGGCCAGGAAGGGCCGGTTGCGCAGCAGCAGCCGCGCGCCGCCCTCGGCGCGGACGCGGGCCCGGCCGGGGACGCGCTGCGGGAGCAGCCAGGCGTGGCCGGCGAGGACCAGGACGAAGATCCCGGCGCCGGCCAGGCAGGCGGTGCGGAAGTCGACGCCGAGCAGCAGCGCGCCGAGCAGCGGTCCCACGAACGCCCCGGCCTGCCCGGCGACCGTGAACAGCGCGAGCACCCGGGTGCGGTCCTCGCCGCTCTCCTCCTCCCACAGCACGGCCTGCCGGGCCACCTCCGACTCGACGGCGGGCGAGAACAGCGCGGCGGCGAACCCGATGAGCAGGACGGCCGTGACGACGGACCAGGTGGCGTCGGCGTACCCGAGCCAGACGAACCCGGCGATCCGCAGCAGGCACCCGGCGAGGACGACGGGCCGGATGCCGTACCGGTCGGCGAGGGCCCCGCCGACCACGAACAGCCCCTGCTGGCTGAAGGTGCGCAGCCCCAGCACGAACCCGACCAGCCACCCCGCCATGCCGATGCCCTGACCGAGGTGTTCGGCGAGGAAGGGCAGCACGGCGTAGAAGCCGACGTTGAAGGCGAGTTGGGTGAGGACGAGCAGGCGCAGGAGCGGGGAGAGCCGGGTGCGGCCGGAGGCCGTGCGGAGCGCGCCGGCGGGGGTCGCGGTCACCTCGCCCCCACCAGTTCCTTGGCCGTCTCCGGGGTGGCGGTCTCCGGGGTGTCCGTACGGTGCGTACGGCGTCGGCGGGGCAGGCGTACGCCCCCGGCGGCGGTGACGGCCAGCGCCCCGAGCAGGGCGAGGACGACGGCGGGGGCGAGGACGGCCCAGGGGGCGCGTTCGGCGTAGGGCTGGTTCTCGGAGAGCAGCAGGCCCCACTCGGGGGACGGCGGCTGGGCGCCGAGGCCGAGGAAGCCGAGCGAGGCGAGGGCGAGGGCGACGCCGGGCAGCCGGATCAGGGCGTGCCGGAGCACGGGCGGCAGGACGGCGGGCAGGAGTTCGCGGCGCAGCAGGTACCAGCGGCCCGCGCCGATCCCCCGGGTGGCCAGGACGTGCAGGGTGGCGCGTTCCTGCCGGAGCAGGGCGGCGGTGTGCGCGGCCAGCGGGGCCCAGGCGACGGCGGTGACGGCGAGGACGGGGGTGGCGGTGCCGCTGCCCGCGACGGCGGTGACGAGGAGGGCGAGCAGGACCGGCGGGACGGCGTTGACGGTGTCCACCAGCGGCCCGGAGATCCGGGGGACGAGGCCGAGCAGGACGCCCGCGACCAGTGCGGCGGCGCTGATGGTGAGGGCGAGCAGCAGGGTGGACAGGGCGCCGTGACCGACCCGGGCGAGCAGGTCGCGGCCGAGGGAGTCGGTGCCGAAGGGGTGGGCGAGGGAGGGCGGGTTGAGCCGGGCGCCGGTCTCGACGGCGAGGGGGTCGCGGGGCAGGCCGAGCGCGACGACCGCGAGGAGTACGGCGGCCAGGCCCAGCGGCAGCGGGCCGCGGGCGGGCGGGGTGGGCCGGTGCAGGGTGGACAGGGCGCCGTCGCGCAGGGCGGGCCCGGTGAGCAGGTGGGCGGCGAGCCGGGCGCCGCCGGTGGCGAGGGCGGCGAGCAGCACCAGGGCGAGGGTGCCGGCCTGGAGGACGGGCAGGTCCTGGGCGAGGGCGGCCTGGAGGGTGGTGCGGCCCAGGCCGGGGATGTCGAAGATCTGCTCGACTGCGACGGCCCCGCCGGTCAGGCCGACGACGAACAGGCCGAAGTTGGGCAGCAGCGCGGGCACGCAGCGGCGTACGGCCTGCCGGGCGATGCGCCGGCCGGTCAGTCCGCGGGCGGCGGCGGCCAGCGCCCACGGCTCGGCGAAGGCGCCGGGCAGCAGGTCGTCGAGGAGCCGGCCGAGGACCGCCCCGGCGGGCAGGCCGAGGGCGAGCGCGGGCAGCAGCGTGTACTGCGGCCCGTACCAGCCGAGCGCGGGCAGCCAGCCGAGCTGGACGCCGACGACGGTGGCGAGCACGGAGGCGAGGAGGAACTCGGGGAGCGCGGCGACCATCGCGGAGACCGTGCCGCGGGAACGCCGGCCGTCGAGCCGGCGCCGCGCGCCCAGCCGGAGCGTACGGGCGCAGACCGCGCCGGCGGTGAGAACGGCGACCACCAGCGCCACCGCCATCAGCAGCACCGACACGCCCAGCGCCTGGAGCACGCCGGGCAGCACGTCGGTCCCGGAGATCCAGGACTGCCCGGCGTCCCCGCGCAGCAGTCCGCCCAGCCACTTCCCGAGCAGCGGCAGCGGGCCGTCACCGAGCCCGAGCTGCTCGCGGACGGCCGCCAGCACCTCGGGGGTGGGGTCCCGCTCGGCCGACCGCGCCTTGAGGACGGTCAGCGCGGGGTCGGTGCGGGTGAGCCAGGGCAGCAGCCCGATCCCGCACACCAGCCCGGCCGCGAGCAGTACCCGCCACGCGGCGGCCGTCACCTGCTGCCGCACGGCTCAGCGCCGCGTTCCCGTGCCGACGAGGGTGCGCTCGTAGGGGTCGAGGACGACACCCTGGACGCCGTCGGCGACACCGGTGATGATCCGCTGGTGGACGAGCGGCACCACCGCGTCGGTCCCGAGGACGCGGGCCTCGGCGGTCATGGCGGCGGCGCGCCGCTTGTCGGTGTCGGCGACCTGCTCGGCGTCCGCGACCGCCTGGTCGACGTCCTTGTCGCAGAGCTGGGCGATGTTGAAGTCGCCGTCGCAGGTGTAGTCGCTGGCGAGGATGGAGACCGGGTCGCCCGTGTCGAGGAGGGTGTTGCGGGCGAGGACGAACGCGTCGAACTTCCCGTCCAGGGCGTCGCTCTCCAGCCGCGAGTACTCGCGCACGGTGAGCTTCACCGTGAACCCGGCCTTCTCCAGCTGCTCCTTCACCACCTGGGCGACCTCCGGCAGCTCGGGCCGGTTGTCGTAGGTGGCGAGGGTGATGGTCCGCCCGTCGGCCTTCTTCGCGGCGGCGCGCCCGGCCGGCTTCTCCCGCTTGCCCTCCGCCCAGGTCACGGCGGGCCCGTAGATCCCGGCGGCGGCGTCGCCGTACCCCTCGTACACATCCTTGGCGAAGACGGAGGTGTCGATCGCGGCGCGGGCGGCGGCCCGCAGTCCGGCGTCCTTGAGGGGGCCGGAGGAGGCGTTGAGGAGGAGGCTGGTGGTGCGGGTGGTGGCGGTGTCGCGCCGGGTCCCCTGGTCCAGGGTCGCGGCCTGGGAGACGGGCACGGCCTCGGCGATGTCCAGTTCGCCCGTCCGCAGGGCGTTGGCGCGGGCGGTGCCGTCGGCGATGAAGCGGGCGTCGATGCCGCTGGCCTGGGCCCGGCCGCCCCAGTAGTCGTCGAACCGGTCGAGGGCGGCGGAGGTGGTCCCGTTCACCTTGGTGATCTCGAAGGGCCCGGTGGCGGTCCCGACCGGATCGACCTTGTCGCTCGCCTTGTACGCCTTCGCGGAGAGGATGGCGAGGGAGGGGCTGGAGAGCCGGAGCGGGAGTACGGGGTCGGGCTCGTCGGTGGTGACGGTGACCGTCCGGTCGCCGCCGGTCTTCGCGGTGAGGCCGACGCCGGACAGGGCGGCGGGCGCGGGCTCCGCCTCGACGGCGTGCGCGAGGGAGTCCGCGACGGCGGCCGGGGTGACCTCCGTGCCGTCCTGGAAGGCGGCCTCCCGCAGCGTGAACTCCCACGTCCTGCTGTTCTTCTGCTGCCAGGACGCGGCGAGCGCGGGCGCGGCGCTGCCGTTCGCGTCCAGCGAGGTCAGTCCCTCGGTGACGCCGAGCCGGCTGAGGAGGGTGGCGTCGGCACCGTACGGCGAGAGGTTCTCGGCGGGCGGGAAGGCGAGCGCGACCCGCAGCCGGGAGCCGTCACCGTCGCCGGACCCGGAGTCCGAGCCGCCGCCCGAGGAGAAGCAGCCGGCTATCAGCGGAAGGAGCAGGAAGGGGGCGAGCAGCCGAAGGCGGCGGTGGGAACGCATGGTCCTCGGTTCGATCGGATTCGGGCAGGTCGGACGGGTGGCGGTGGGTGGCGGTGGTGCGGGGTCAAGCCTACGTGGAAACCATTTCCACGAACACAGTCACCCCATGGTCACCCCATGGTCAGGACATGGTCAGGGCATGGGGACGTCGAAGTGCACGATCCCCTGTCCCCCGCCGGCGTCCTCCCGCTCGTCGTGCACCACCTTGGCGAGCGATCTCCAGAAGGGCTCGGCGCCGGTGACGGCGGGGTCGGTGTGCAGGTAGACGGCCCGGTACCCGCCGTCGGCGGCGGCGAAGGCGAGCAGTTCGTCGACGATCCGCCGCGCCAGTCCGCGCCGCCGGTGCTCGGGCCGCACGTAGACGCGCCGCAACTGCGCCGTCACGCCCGAGGGGTACTTCTCGGCGACGTGCGCGGGGTTCGGCGGGTGCACGGGCCCCCGGCTGTCGAGCGCCCCGGTCGCGACGACCTCCCCCGCCTCGTCCACGGCGACGACGAGCGTGTGCCGCGCGGGCGTGAGATAGGCGCCGTCCAGATCGATGATGTCGCGGTGCCACCGGGGCACGTACCCGCTGCCGAAGTCGCGGTAGACGGTGTCGAGCATGACGGCTCGGGCGGCGTCGAGGTCGCCAGGGGTCGCCGGACGGATGCTGTAGTGGTGTTCGCGCACTTGCGCATCATATGCATTAAACCTGTATGCCCTGATCAGTGGCCCCCTGAAGACCTTTCGGCCCCGCGTACAACCTTTTCACCGGCGTTCGAGTCGATCTGTGCGCGTCCATGCAGTCCCTGGGCAGCCCGCGCTCCGCCCGGGGTCACGGCTCCCGGCTCACCATCCGCTGAGAGACCCCGTTGACCCACAGCACCACCACCCGGCGGGACGGCCCCGCCCCCTCCCTCACCGAGGTGCGCGCCGAGCGCCGCCGTCTCGTCGAGTCCGTCCGCGCCCTGCGCCGCCTCCTCGGCAAGCGCCCCGCCTTCGAGATCGCCGACCGGCGTCGCCTCAACCGTGAGAAACGCGACCTCGACCGCGCCGCCGCCGCGCACGCCAAGGCAGTGCGCCGCGTCGAGGCCCGGCGGGCACGCCAGGAAGGCTCCCTGACCCGGCAGCTCGCCGGGCTGGACGGCAAGCAGCAGAGCCAGGAGCAGCGCGCCCTCGCGGTACTGCGCCGGGAGTCCGTCGCCCGCGCGCTCAGCGGCACCCGCCTCGACGCCCGCGAGATCAACGGCATCGGCACCGGACTGGTCCGCGACCTGGCCGCCCACGGCATCCGGACGGCGGCGGACTTCGACCGCGTCAGCTGGGGCAAGGCGCCGGGCGGCCGGGGCGGCCAGGTCCTCTACATCCACCGCACCCAGGGCGGCCGGGTCCACATCAACGGCATCGGCGAGCACCGCGGCCGGCCGCTCATGGCGTGGCGCGAGTCCGCCGTGGCCCGCGCCGAGGCCCGGGCTCCCCGCACCCTGCCGCCGGACGAGCGGCACCGCATCGCCGAGATCATCGAGACCGGACGCGCCCGTCTGCGCGCGGAACTCGCCGAGGTGCCGCGCACCGCCGAGGCCGCCCGCGCCGAGGCCGGACAGGACTACGCCGCGACGCTGGACCGGCTCGCCGGCGGCCACCGCGCGGCGGCGGACCGGGCGGCCGAACGGCGCGCGGAGTTCGACGCGATGGCCGAGCAGCTGCGCGACCTCCAGGCGCAGCTGGCGGCCCACCGCGACCGGTACGGCGACGACGGCATCGGCGGCCGCCTCCGACGCGCACAGACGCGCGCCCTGCGCCCGGCACCGGAGGGGCCGCCTGTTGGTACGCCGGTTCCGTCAGCGGTGAACCAGACGGACCATACAGACCAGGCGGACCAGACGGACCAGACGGACCAGACGGACCAGACGGACCAGACGGACCAGACGGACCAGACGGACCAGACGGACAGGGCGTACCAGTACGCACCGCCCGCCGGCCCCCACCCCCGCCCGAGCCTCCTGTGGCTGATCCCGATCGTCTTCCTCGGCCTCACCGCGCTCCTGGGCGTGGGCGAGCCGGACGCCACGGCACCCGCGTGGTTCAGGGCCGGAACACGGCTCCTCGCCCTGGCGGCCACCGCGGAACTCCTCCGCCTCTGGCTCCCGCGCAGACGCCGGCGTACGGCGGCGCCCCTGCCGCCCGGCACCGGCCCGCTGACCGCGGGCGCCTTCTTCGCCCTGCTCGCCGCGGGCATCCTGGCGGACGCCGATCCGGACGACGGCGCCGGATGGGCCGCCGCGACCGTCTCCCTGGCCCTCGTCACCTTCGGCGCCGTCCGCCGCGTACGCGAGCGCTGAAGACCGGCTACGGCACCACCCGCGCGACTGCCCCTGTCTCCAGGGCCACCCACAGCGCGCCGTCGGGCCCGAGGGTGATGCCGTGCGGTTCGGACGACGGCGACGGCAGGTCGTACGCGGTGATCTCCGCCGTCCCGTCGCCGCTGACGGTGAGGTGACCGACGCGGCCCGCGCCCCACTCGGTGAACCAGCAGTCCCCGGCCGCGACGGCCGTGATGGCGTGCGGCCGGGCCGTGCGGTCGGGCAGCGGGAACTCCGTGATCTCGCCGTCCACCGAGACCCTGCCGACCTGGCCCGCCCCGATCTCGACGAACCACAGGGCCGTACCGTCACTGGTGATCCCCACGGGCGCGGCGTCCGCGGTGGGCAGCGGGTGGACGGTGACGTCCCCGCCGGTGGTGACGCGCCCGATGGCGTTGGCCTGGTTGAGCGCGCACCACAGGGCGCCGTCCGGGCCCGCCGTGATCGCCGCGGGGAAGGCGCCGGTGACCGGAAGGCCGAACTCGGTCACCTCTCCCCCGGTCGTGACGCGGCCGACACGGCTGGTGTTCATCTCCGTGAACCACAGGGCGCCGTCCGGACCCGCCACGATGCCGAAAGGCCCGCCGTCGGGCGTCGGCAAGGGGAACGACTCCTGCTCCCCGTCCGGGGTGAGGCGGCCGATGCGGTGGTCCTGGGACCGGGTGAACCACAGCGCCCGGTCCGGCCCGGCGGTGATGACGGTGGGCCGGCACGAGGGAGAGTCCAGCGGATACTCCGTGACTCCCCCGTCGGGCGTGAGACGCGCGACGCGACCGGCGTGCGCGAAGGTGAGCCACAGGGCGCCGTCGGGCCCGGCCGCGATCCCGTAGGGCCCGGCCTCCTTGTCGGCCACGGAGAACTCTTCGATGAGCGGTGCGCCGGTGCGGTGCACGGCAACCCCCTGCGGGTGACGTGAGTACGGCGAGCGTCGAGTGGCGGTCCCGCCCCGGTCAGTCGCCGACGAACCCGATGAAGTCACCCCAGGCGGCGGAGGTGACGGCGAAGGACGGCCCGTCCGCCTCCTTGGAGTCACGGACCCGCACACCACCGGAGGCGTGCGCTATCTCCACGCAGTCATCGCCCTCGGACCCGCTGTAGCTGCTCTTGAACCAGTCCAGCTCGCTCATAGCGCTCCTCGCATCTGTCGCAGCAACTCGGCCGAGTCCGCGGGAGACAGGGCCTGTGAACGCATTTTCGCATAGCGCATCTGCATGACACTGACCGCTTCTCGGTCGGTGACGAGTTGTCCGGTCTTCTGCCCTTCCGAATACCCCACCCACTGCCGCTCGGGAGTCTCCAGCAGCCGCATGGGCCCATCCGTGCCCGCGTGATGGGGCTGCCGCAGCGGCATGATCTGCAACTCGACGTTCCACAACTCCATACAGGCGAGGAGGTGGTCGATCAGCTCACGGGTGACCTCCTCCCCTCCGATGTGCCGCAGCAGCACCGCCTCCTCGATGATGAAGCTGAACGCGATCGGCGGCGTGCGCCGCAGCAGTTCCTGCCGGGCCCGCCGCGCGGCGATCCGCTCCTCCAACTGCTCCTCGCTGGGCGGTGGCGGCACATTGAGCATGACCGCGCGGGTGTACGCCTCCGTCTGCAACAGCCCCGGTACGACCCGGCATTCGTAGGTGCACAGGGTGACCGCGGCCTCCTCCAGTTGGGCCCACTCCCGGAACCAGACCGCCAGCCCCCGCACCCGTCCGATGTGCCGGGCCATGGCCCGCAGCACACCGAACGCGTCCAGCACCTCCTCCACCCGGTCGATGAACGAGGGCGACGGCAGCCGCCGCCCCTGCTCGACCGAGGCGACGGTGGCGACCGAGTACTCGATGATTTCCGCGAGTCGCTCCTGTGTCAGCCGCGCCCGTTCCCGGAACGCCTTCAACGCCGCTCCGAACGCCTTGAGACTGTCGGACGTCTCGACCGCCCCACTGTTCGCCATGACCGCCGACCCCCTTCTCCGCCGTGTGGCACACGTTGTGGCGGGTACAACGGCCAGGCCTCCGGGCGGGATACGCGCGCAACGCCGTCGGCGCCCGTACAAAGCGCGGTGTACGGGTTCCGGCCCGTCATGTGTTCGACCGGGTTCCGGAGCATGCCAAGATGCGTACCGGCAGCCGACGCCGCTCACCCCCGGCAACACGCGGCTGCGGCACGCGAGTTCAGGACGGAGCCTGGCATCATGACCTCCCTCGGCAGCGACGGCCGGAGTGACACCCCCGCCCACCGGATCGACACCAGCAGGCCGCACCCGGCGCGGATGTACGACTACTTCCTCGGCGGGAAGAACAACTACGAGGTCGACCAGGAAGCCGCGGAGGAGTTCATGAAGGCGGCGCCGGAGGTGCGGGCGGGCGCCCTCGCCAACCGGCGTTTCATGCTGCGCGCCGTCCGGCACCTGGTCGCCGAGTGCGGCATCCGGCAGATCCTGGACATCGGCACGGGCCTGCCCACCGAGCCCAACGTGCACCAGGTCGCACGGGCCGTCGCGCCGGACACCCGCGTCGTCTACGTCGACAACGACCCCATCGTCAGCACCCACTCCATGGCGCTGCTCGACGAGCCCGACACCTCCGTCGTCCTGGCCGACCTGCGCGACCCCCGGGCCGTCCTCGACCACCCGGACGTACGCAGGCTCATCGACTTCGACCAGCCGGTCGCGCTGCTGCTCGTGGCCGTCGTGCACTTCATCCCCGACTCCGAGGACCCGGACGGCATCCTCGCCACCCTCCGCGACGCCCTCCCGGCCGGCTCGTACCTGATCCTGTCGCACGCGACCGGCGACGTCCACGAGGACCGGCGCGAGAACGCGGCGGCCGTCTACCGCAAGGCCACCGCGTCCATGAACCTCCGCCCGCACGCCCGGGTCCTGGAGTTCTTCGGCGACTTCTCCCTGATCGACCCCGGGCTGGTCCGGGTCACCGACTGGCGCCCCGAGGAGCCGGCGGCGGCCGACGCGCCGCCCATCGGCATCTACGGCGGGGTGGCCCGGAAGGACAGCTGAGCGCTCAGGCCGCCCAGGCCGCCGCCCCCGCGGTGAGCAGCAGAACGGCGTTGAGGGCCACCTGCCGGTCCCCCATGCGCAAGTGGACTGCTGTCGCGCCGACTTGCAGGAGCACGAACCCGATCGCCGCGGCGGGGGACAGCCAGGCGGCGATGCCGGTCAGCCTGGGGAGGATCAGCCCGGCCGCGCCCAGTACTTCGACGAGTCCGACGGCCCGGACGGCCGCCATCGGCATGCTGTCCACCCAGGCCATCATCGGCCGCAGCCGATCCCGGCTCCGTACCGCCTTCACCGCTCCGCTGTAGAGGTAGAAGGCCGCCAGCAGGCCGGCGAGGATCCAGTAGGCGAGGTTCATGCGGCCACCGCCCGGGGGAAGGCGGTGGCGGGGTCGGCGAGCCGTGCGCTCGCGCGTTGCGTGTCGGTCATGTCCCGATCCCACCGCCGGGGCCCCGCGCCTGTCCAAGACCCGTTCCACCGGGCCGATACCGCGCGGGTATCGTCGCGGCATGGAGCTACGCACGCTGCGCTACTTCGTGGCGGTCGCCGAGGAACTCCACTTCGGGCGGGCCGCCGCCCGGCTGCACATGAGCCAGCCGCCGCTGAGCCGGGCGATCAAGCGGCTGGAGCACGAGACCGGCGCCCCGCTCTTCGACCGGTCGCCCTCCGGTGTCGCGCTCACCCCGGTCGGTACGGTCCTCCTCGACGAGGCGCGCGCCGTGCTGGACCGCGCCGACCAGGCCCGCGTCCGGGTCGCCGCGGCGGCCGGCCACGCCACCCTCACGGTCGGCATCCTGGGCGACGGCGGCGACCCGGACGCGGCACGGCTGGCCCGCGCCTACCGCCGGCGGCACCCGCACGTCGAGGTCCGCGTCCGGAACACCGACCTGACCGACCCGACCTGCGGACTGCGCGCCGGGACGGTCGATGTCGCCCTGACCCGCGGCCCGTTCGACGAGACCGGCCTCACCGTGCGGGTGCTGCGGGCCGATCCGGTGGGGGCGCTGCTGCGCGCCGACGACCCGCTGGCCCGCCGCACCGGGCTGGCCCTGGGCGAGCTGGCCGGGCGCGACTGGTTCCGGTTCCCGGAGGGCACCGATCCGCTCTGGCGGTCGTACTGGAACGGCGGGCAGGAGCGCCGGGGGCCGGTGGTGCGCGCGGTCCAGGAGTGCCGGCAGGCCGTGCTGTGGAACGGCACGGTCGGCATGACGCCGCTGGGCCACGACCCCGGCGAGGGGCTCACCGTGGTGCCGCTGACCGACATGCCGCCGAGCCGGGTGGTGGTGGCGTGGCGGGCGGGTGACACCGATCCGCTGGTCCGGTCCTTCGTACGGGCCGCGGTCGCGGTCCACCGCGAGTGACGTGAACCCGCTCAACTGCCCCCTGTCCGTGGTGACTCACGGGTACGGTTTGACCATGGAATCCGGAACGAGTCCCGCCGCCGACACCTCCGTCGGGCCCACGGCGGCCATCAAGACCACCGCACGCCGGCTCCTGGGCACGCTGGGGGCGGGACAGCTGTCCCTGGACGCCGTCGCCGAGGCCGGCGGCCTGTCCCGTACCGACGTGGAAGCCGTCTTCCCGCACCGGGACGACCTGTTGACCGCCCTGATCATCGACGCCTACGACGCGTCCGGCGCCGCCATGGAGCGGGCCGACCGGGAGGCGCGGGAGGCGGGGGCCTCGGCGGGCGCCCGGCTGCTCGCCGCCGCCCGGGCGCTGCGGCGGTGGTCCTTCGACAACACCGCCGAGTTCACCCTCGTCTACGGTTCCCCCGTGCCGGGCTACCACGCCCCGCAGGAGACCGTCCCGCCCGCCTCGCGCACGCCCGCGGTGCTGGCCGGGATCGTGCGGTCCGCGCTGGAGGCCGGCGAACTGACCCCGCCCCGGCGGACGGTACCGGGGCCGCCGCTGCTGCGGCCGGAGGCCGTGGCGCTGTTCGGCGGGACGCCCGAGGGTCCCTACGCGGACCTCGTCGAGCGCGGCATCGTACTGTGGAGCGGTCTGATCGGGCTGCTGGTGTTCCAGGTCTTCAGCCGCACCCACGACAGCGTCAGCGACCAGACCGCGTTCTTCGACTTCGCCGTCGCCGTGGCGGCCGAGGGCATCGGGCTGGAGGTTCCCGCGCAAGAGATCACGGGTGGGAACACCGACGGGCCGTGAACACCATCAGAACGCTCTGCTTCGCCATCGCGGCGCTGTCCTCGTACGCCGCGCTCGTGTACCGGCTGGGCCAGGTGCGCCGCAACTGGCGGGACAGCGCCTACCGCACCCTGGTGGCCACGCTGCTGCTGCAGTGCCTCACCTTCACCATGGGGGCCGTGGCCATGGGCGACGGCTCCTTCCTTGGCGTGGGCAACCTCGCCATCCTGGTGATGCACCTCTCGGCGGTCGCCTTCTGTGTCAGCGCGCAGATCATCCTGCTGCACTGGGCGGCCTCCGAGGCGGAGGCCGCCCGCAAGAGCCGTTACTGGCTGATCACCGGCGTCGCCCTCGACGTGGTGCTGACAGTGCTCTTCCTCGTCGCCGACGGCACCGGCCGGCCATCCTCCGACTTCGACACCGGCAGCGGCCAGCCCCTGGTCCTCACCTATCTGCTGCTCTTCATCGTCTCCCAGGCGGTGCCCTGCGTCACCATCTTCCGGCAGTGCGGTCCCTACGCCCGGATGGCCGACAAGCCCTCGCTGCGGCAGGCGCTGCGGCTGCTGTCCGTGGCGGCGGTGGTCCTGTTCCTGTACTGCACGGCCAGGACGGTCAACATCCTCACCGCCGCGGCCGGCCTCGACATCGGAGCCTGGACGCTCGCCTCCAACCTCTTCAGCGCGGCCGGCATCACCATCCTCTCGATCAGCCTGACCGTGCCCTCCTGGGGCGCGCCGGCCGTCAGACTGGTGGAGTGGGCGGACAGTTACCGGTCGTACCGGGTGCTGTATCCGCTCTGGCGTGACCTGTACGAGTCCTCCCCGGACATCGCCCTGGAGCCGCCCGGGGCCGGGGCCTCGGTCGCCGACCTCGACTACCGCCTGCACCGGCGGGTGGTGGAGATACGGGACGGCTGGCGGGACCTGCGTCCCTACATCGACCGCGGCGCGGGCGGCGCGGACGGGCCGGGTCCGGAGGCGAGCGAGGAGTCGCGGCAGGCGTTCGCCGAGGCCGCCCGGATCCGGCAGGCCCTGCGCGCCAAGCGGGCGGGCACCGTCCCGGACGACAACAAGGACGCCGCGGACTTCGAAGATCGTGATTCGGACAACTTCGCGGCGGAGACCGCCTGGCTCACCCAAGTCGCCACCGCCTACCGTAAGCTCGGCAAGGTGAATTGAGAGCTCCCGCCCGGTCCGCTCCCCCGTCGGACCGGGCGGGTCTTTTACTGCCCGGGCCCCGTGGCCGCCCGTCAGCGAGGCCGGGCCGAGCGGTCCCGCCCGACCCGGCCGAACCGGCCCCTCCCCCTGAGGACCGGCCGGACCGATGCCGGAAACCAACTCGGCCACCCCCGTGGACCGAGTTAACTGCCAGCTATCGGCGCGTCCAACGTTGGCGGAGACATGCCCAATTGTCAACCGCCAGCTAATCTGGGAAACTGACGTATAGCCAAGGGCATAGCCGAGGGGCGCCGGAGGGAGGATCACCCGTGTCCGAGCCTGACGACCGACCCCTGCTCGCCAAGCGTCTGGACGACCTCTTCAGGACGGTCCGCCCCAAGGGCAAGCACTGGACCAACGCCGAAGTGGCGGAGGAGCTGAAGCGCAACAACCCCGATCTCAAGGTCGGGGGCGTGTATCTGTCACAGCTGCGCACGGGGAAGCGTTCCAACCCCTCGCCGGACCTGCTGGCCGCCCTGGCGCGGTTCTTCGGTGTGTCGGTCGCCTACTTCTTCGACGACGAGGTCGCCGAGTCGGTCCTGGGCGAACTGGCCGCCGTCGAGGCGCTGCGGCAGGCGGGCGTACGCGCCGTGGCGATGCGGGCGGCCGGCATGAAGCGGGAGAACCTCCAGGCGATCACCGCCATCATGGACCAGTACCGGCAGTTGCAGGGGCTTCCGCCGGTCACCGACACACCCGAGGCGGAGAGCGGGGAGCCGGCCGGGTGAGAGGGTTCCGCAAGAGCCGGCCGGCCGAGCAGGACCGCCGCAGCCAGCTCAAGAAACTGCGCAAGGCCGGCGCCGAGCTGATCGCCGGCCTCGGTCTGCCGGACGTGGCCGACGTCGCCGAACTCTGCCGCCACCTGGGGACCGTACGCGGCCGGCCGATCACCCTGGTCCCGATGCAGATGCCGGCGTCGCACCCGTGCGGCATGTGGGTCGCCGCCCGCGACGAGGACCTGATCTTCTACGACGCCAACACCACCAGTGCGCATCAGGAGCACATCATCTTGCACGAGCTGGGACACATCATCTGCTGCCATCGCGGCGCCGGCTGGCTGGACGAGACGACCGCCCGCCTCCTCTTCCCCAACCTCGACCCCGATCTCGTGCGCGACATGCTCCTGCGCGCCACCTACGACGACGTCCAGGAACAGGAGGCGGAGATCATCGCCTACCTGCTCTCCCAGCGGGTGGGCACCACCCGGGACCACAAGGGGCCCAAGGGACCCAAGGGGCCCAAGGGCACACCGTCGGCGGAGGAATCCGGCCAAGGCGGCGACACGGACGAGAACGCCGTGCTCAGCCGGATCGAACGCACCCTGATCTGAGAGCACCTGATCCCGGATGCGCCAGTCACCCCCCGGCGGACGCCACCTCCTCGGCCAGTACCGACACCACGCGCCGGATGTCCTCCTCCCGGTGTTCACTGGTGACGAAGAACCGCAGCCTCGCCAGTCCCTCCTCCACCGCGGGGTGGAAGATCGGGTCGGCGACGACTCCGCGCGCGTAGAGCCGGTCGGCGACCCCGAGGGTGCGCGCGGAGTCCCCGAGCACACAGGGCACGATCGGGGTGTGGGCGCTGACGCCGGTGGCCAGACCGGCCTCGGCGGCCAGCCGGCGGAAGAGGTCCGCGTTGCGGCGCAGGGCCGCCACGCGCTCCGGCTCCGCCACGATCAGCTCGGTGGCGGCCAGGGCCGCCGCCGCGTTGGCCGGGGTCAGGCCGACGCTGTACACGAAGCCCGGCAGGGTGTGCCGCAGCCACCGCACCATCCTGGCCGAACCGCCGAGGTAACCGCCGCAGCTGGCGAAGGCCTTGGAGAGGGTGCCCATCCACAGGTCCACGTCGGACCGGTCGACGCCGAAGAACTCCCCGACGCCACGCCCCTGTTCGCCCACCGTGCCGATGCTGTGCGCCTCGTCCACCATCAGCAGGGCGCCGTACCGCTTCTTCAGCTCGATCACGGCCGGCAGCGCGACGAGGTCGCCGTCCATGCTGTACGCGCCCTCGACGGCGATCAGTACGCGCCGGAACCGGGACCGGTTGACCCGCAGCAGGTGTTCCAGCTGGTCCGTGTCGTTGTGGGCGAAGGGGCGTCGCGCCGCGCCGGACAGCGCGCAGCCCTGGAGGATGCTGTCGTGGGCGAGCGCGTCGTGCAGCACGAGGTCGCCCCGGCCGACGAGGTGCCCGATCGCGGTGACGTTGGTGGCGTGACCGCTCACCAGGGCCACACAGTCCTCGACCCCGAGGAAACCGGCCAGCGCGCGTTCCAGCCGTACGGTCAGCTCGCGTTCGCCGGACAGCACCCGGCTGGCGGAGACCGATGTTCCGTACCGGTCCACCGCGCGGTGCGCGGCCTCGTCGACCGCCGGGTGACCACTGAGCCCGAGGTAGTTGTAGCTCCCGAAGGACAGAAGGGTCCGGCCGTCGATCACGGTGGTGTCGCGGATGGTGCCCTGGTGGACGCGGAAGTAGGGGTACTCCGCGCCGCTGTCCGCGATCACCCGGAAGCGCTCCTCGAACTGCCGTACCTCGGGGAAGTCGTCGACGCGGGACGTGGCCGCGTCCCACTCCAGCGGCTGCGGGACGACGGCGGACCGCCGCGGTTCGGACGGACCGTCGAGGACCGGCCGCCCGCCGGAGTACGCGGCCGCCAGCGCGATCAGCCGTTCCACGGTGAGTCCGGGCGTGTACAGCTCCTCGGTGCGGAAGCCCGGTATCCGCTTGCCTATGCCCACCTCCAGCTCCTCCAGCATCAGCGAGTCGAAGCCCAGGTCGGCGACGAGGGCCATCCGCTCCCGGACGTCGGAGGACGGGAAGACCCCGATCCGCGCCACCTCGTCGAGTACGACGCCGGAGACGGCGGACACGCCACGCGCGGACTCCGCACCCGCCGACTCGGGCACGGCGTACCCGGCCTCACGGACCGACTCGTCCACCCCCCAGTGCCGCACGCGCTCCCCGCCCCCGGCCGGCCCTGGGGTACGGATTTCGCCGGGCAGCGACACGGGCCGTGCCGCACCCGCCCCGTCCACCGACTCGGCCACGGCACGCCCGGCCTCACGGGCCGACTCGTCCACCACCCAGTGCCGGCGCGGGGCCAGCGGGCTCGGCGGCAGGGTCAGCGGGGACACGCGTTCTCCGGCCGGGCGCAGCTCCACGGCCGTGACCGCGCGCTCCGCGAGCCGGGCCAGCGCTGCGGCCCGGGTCTCGCCGGACAGCGGATCGGGCCGGGGCACCGGCACGGCGGTGCCGGACGGCTCCCCGGGCGGCACGGTGCCCGTCCGCTGCCCGGGCGCCAGTTCTCCCGTACGGCCCGCCGCCACGGCCTCGGCCGCCTCGGTCAGCTTGGCGACGGCGTCGGCGGCGTCCTCCACCACCAGGGCCAGCCGTTCCGTGAGCGGGGTACGGCGGGCCAGGGTGTCGGCCACCTCGGCCGGCGACGGCCTGTCGGCGGCGATGACCTGGGCCACCTCCCGGGCGTGCCGGGCCAGTCCGGGCCGGTCCCGGGCGCTGAGCAGCAGCAGGTGCGGGGCCTCGTCCGGATGCGGGCGGGCCGGTGGTGCCGGGCACTCCTCCAGCACGAGGTGGACGCCGGTGCCGCCGAACCCGAAGGCGCTCACGCCCGCCCGGCACGGCCCTCCGGCCTCCGGCCACGGGGTGGTCTCCGTCGGGACGGTCAGGCGCGCGGCGTCGAGCCCGGCGGAACCGGCCAGGCCGAACGTGGGCTGCGGCGGCACGACGCCGCGGTGCACGGCCAGGGCGGCCTTCATCAGCCCGGCCAGGCCGGCGGCGGCGAGCGAGTGCCCGACCACCGCCTTGACCGCTCCCAGGTAGGCGGGCGCGCCGTCCTCCCCGCGCAGCTCGCGCAGGGCCTGGATCTCCACCGGGTCACCGACCGGGGTGGCGGTACCGTGCGCCTCCAGGTAGCCCACCGCGCCCGGGGCCAGGCCCGCGTCGCGGTAGGCGCGGCGCAGGGCACGCAGCTGACCGGCGGCCTGGGGATGCATCCCGCCCTGCACGGTCCCGTCGTTGGCCGTGCCCACCCCGCGGATCACCGCGTAGACCCGGTCGCCGGCCGCGAGCGCGTCGGTGAGGGGCCGCAGCACCAGGATGCCGGCGCCCTCACCGAGGACGAAGCCGTCGGCCTCCGCGCCGAACGGCAGGCACCGCCCGCTGCGCGAGATGGCGCCGATCCGGCACAGTCCCACCAACAGGTCGGGGGTCAGGACCAGTTGGGCGCCGCCCGCGACGGCGATACGGCTGCGGCCGGCGCGCAGCGCGTGCACGGCGTTGGCCACGGCGATGAGCCCACCGGAGCACGCGGCGTCCAGCGCGTAGCTCTCGCCGTGCAGGTCGAGGACCGAACTGATCGTGCTGGGGCCCATGTTGAGCAGGAGTCCGGCCACGGAGGTGCCGTTCAGCCGGTCGACCGCGCGGACCATCTCCAGCGCCCCGGCACCGTCCGCCCCCTGCCCGAACTCGCCGCCGGCCAGCTGGCGCATCCGTATCCCGAGCGTGCTGATCTCGCGGTACCCGCTCTCGGTGAGCGCGGTGATCACCGAGGTCTCCTCGCGGTCGAAGCCCTCGGCCTCCCAGCCCGCGTCCTGGATCGCCTCGCGGGCGAGGTCGATCAGCAGCCGGTGCTGGGGGTCCATCGCCCGGGCCCGGCGCGGCGGGATGCCGTAGTGCGCGGCGTCGAAGTGCCCCACGTCCGGGAGCAGCGCCATGGTGTCGGTGTAGGCGGCGGAGGCGTCGCGGAAGGACTCGCCGAGGAAGGCGGCGGCCCGCCACCGCTCGTCGGGTACGCGGGCGAACTGCGGCCGGGGGTCGGTGAGCAGCCGCCAGTACTGGTTCAGGTTCGCCGCGCCCGGTAAGCGGCAGGCCATGCCCACGATCGCGATGTCGTCGTGCCGGGCCCGCGCCCGTGCCGTGGCCGCCGGCGGGTGGGGGGTGCCGGCCGTCACGGGCCCTCCCCCAGTCTCGCCCGCCACCAGTCCACGGTCGTCTTCACCTGTTCGTCGACGGGGGTGGCCCGCACCGCGAACTCGGCCTCGTACGCGCCGGAGTCGACGACGAAGGGCCGGTCGAACTGGTAGCGGACCTCGCGCAGTTCACGCAGGAGCGGGGAGAAGACCGAGGCGATGCCGAGGACGGCCGGCGGCAGCCCGCGGACCGCGACCGGTCCGGTGCCCGCCTGGGCGGCGAGCCGGTCCACCATCTGCCGGGTGGACAGCGCGGGTTCGTTGGGGAGGTGCCAGGCCCGGCCCCAGGCCCGCTCCTCGCCGGCGACCTCGACCAGGGCCCGGGCCACGTCGGGGAGGTAGCTCCAGCTGTGCGGGGCGTCCGGGTCGCCGAGCGTGGAGACCGGCTTGCCGCGCAGCAGCCGGGGCACGACGCGGCCGGCCAGGTGTCCGCCGTCAGTGACGCCGGGACCGAAGAAGTCCGAGGCCCGCACCTCGACCGCCTTGATCCGGCCCTGCCCGGCCAGTTCGCGGGTGCGTTCCCAGACGGCGGCGCGGACCCGGCCCTTGGGGCCGGTCGCCGCGAGCGGCAGGTCCTCGGTCAAGGGGCCGTCCACCGGCCCGTACCCGTACAGATTGCCCAGCATGACCAGGACGGCGCCGGTCGCCTCGGCCGCCGTGTGCAGCGACGCGGCCAGCGGCGGCCAGTCGTCCGCCCAGCGGTGGTACGGCGGTGCGGCACAGCCGTAGACGGCACTCGCGCCGCGGACGGCGTCGGTGAGCGCCTCGGGGTCACGGGCATCGAGCGCCATGTGCTCGATGCCGGGCTCCGGGTTCCGGCCCGACCGGGTGATGACACGTACGGGGTGGCCCTGTTCGGCCAGCAGCCGCGCGGTGGCGGCACCCGCGGGCCCTGATCCAATGACGACTTGAAGGTTCACGCGCGCACCCTAGCGCGCGGAGTACGCATGTCACGAACATGCCACGCCACACAACGCGGGACGGCCTGGCCGGAACAACTCCCCCTGTCCCGCGCGGATTTGTCCGACGCGACCCGCCCAAGACGGCCCCCAAGACGGCAGTCGGCCGCTAATATCGATAGCTAACTAATGAGTTGCCAACTAAGGAGGCTCCCGTATGGGAGGCGTTGAGCACAGCGGCGGCAAGCGCCGCAAGGCCCTGCCCTGGGCGGTACTCGGTCTGTGGGTCGTCCTGCTGGCCTTCGTCGCGCCCTTCGCGACGGAACTCGGCGACGTACAGGTGAACCGGGCGGTCGACTACCTGCCGGCCGGCGCCGACTCCACCCGGGTCGCCAGGGTCCAGGACGCGATGCCGGGCGGCGAGGCGACGTCGGTCGTCGTGGTCTACCACCGCGACGGCGCCCTCACCGAGGCCGACAAGGCCACGGCAGCCGAGCAGATCGCCCGTGTCGACGGGCAGTTCGAGCTCACCGGTACGCCACGGGCGGTGACGTCCGAGGACGGCTCCACCGTGATGTACCCGGTCAGCACCACCACGCCCGGCCAGGACGACGAGGAACGGGACGCCTTCGTCGCCGGCGTGCGCGAGGTGACCCGCGGCGGCGACGGCCTGGACGTCCAGGTCGGCGGCCCGGACGCCCTCTCCTCCGACGCGCGGGGGCTCTACGGTTCCGTGGGCGGCCCCGTCCTCTACACCACCGTCGCCGTCGTGGCGGTCCTGCTCATCCTCATCTACCGCAGCCCGTTCCTGTGGCTGGTGCCGCTCGCGGTCGCCGGTATCGCCGACTTCCTGTCGATGGGCGCCGCCTACGGCCTCAACCGGCTCTTCGACACGACCGTCAGCAGCCAGAGCTCCAGCGTCATGACGATCCTCGTGTTCGGCGCGGGCACCGACTACGCCCTGCTCATCGTCGCCCGCTACCGCGAGGAGCTACGGCGCGTGACACACCCCTACGACGCCATGCGGGCCACCCTGCGCGGCTGCGGCCCCGCCGTGCTCGCCTCCTCCGGTACGGTCGCGGTCGGGCTGCTCTGCCTGCTCTTCGCCGACCTCGGCAGCAGCCGCGGCATGGGCCCGCTCGGCGCCCTCGGCGTGCTGTGCGCCCTGGCCGCCATGATGACGCTGCTGCCGGCCGTCCTGGTGCTGCTCGGCCGGCGGGTGTTCTGGCCGGCGGTGCCCGCCCACGGTTCCCACCCCACGTCCCGCCGCTCGCTGTTCGCCGCGATGGGCACCTCCGCGGGCCGCCGGCCGCTGACGGTGCTGGCCTCCGGCGCCGTACTCCTCGGCGCGCTGGCCCTGGGCGCCTTCAGCCTGCCCGGCAGCCTCAAGCAGGAGGACTCCTACACCGAGACGCCCGAGTCCATCGTCGCCACGCGGACCCTCGCCGGGGCCTTCCCCGACCGGGGCACCGAGCCCCTCGTCATCGCCGCGGCGACCGGCCGGGCCGACGAGGTGATCCGGACCGTGGAGGCCACTTCCGGGGTGCAGAGCGCGGAACGCGGGCGCAGCGGCGGCGGCTGGACCGAGATCTCCGTCATCACCGACTCGGTGCCGCAGACGCCGGGCGAGACCGCCACGATCGAGGCGCTGCGCTCCGCACTCGACGGCCGAGCCTACGTGGGCGGACTGAGCGCCGAACAGCTCGACCTGAGGGAGACCAACGGCCGCGACCGGGTCGTCGTCGTGCCGATCGTCCTGGCCGCCGTCCTGCTCATCCTGATCGCCCTGCTGCGCAGCCTGGTCGCGCCGCTGATCCTGCTCACCGCGGTCGTCGCCGTGTGGGGCGCCTCGCTGGGCATCGCGGGCCTGGTCTTCGCACCGCTCTTCGGGTTCGAGGGCACCGACCCGGGCCTGGCCCTGCTGTCCTTCGTGTTCCTCGTCGCCCTCGGCGTCGACTACGGCATCTTCCTGATGCACCGGATGCGCGAGGAGTGCCTGAACGGCGACGAACCCGGCACGGCCGCGCTCACCGCGCTGCGCACCACCGGCGGGGTGATCGCATCGGCGGGCCTCGTCCTGGCCGGCACCTTCGCGGTGCTGACCGCTATGCCGGTGGTCACTCTGGTCGAGCTGGGTTTCGTCATCGCGGTCGGGGTGCTGCTCGACACCTTCCTGGTACGGACGTACCTGGTGACCAGCGCCGGCGTGGCGCTGGGCCGCAAGGTGTGGTGGCCGGGTCCGCTGTCCCGGAAACCGGCGCCGGCCCCCGCCGAACGGGAGCGGAGGCTCGCTCCGACTCCGTGACCTGTCTTCGGGCGCCCCTCACCGCGAGGGGCGCCCGTCCGCGCCGCAGCGACTGCGCGACCGGCAGCACCCGGGGAAGCGCGGCGCCCCCGTGCCGACGCCTCCGCCGCCCGGCGCCGCCGCTCAGCCGGGCCTGACGTTGGAGCGGATCTTCTCCAGCAGTTCGCTGAGCTGTGTCACGTCGGAGTCGCTGAGCCCGCGCAGCATCCGCTCCTGGCTGCGCAGGGCGACGGACTCGATCTCCTCGTACCGGGACCGGCCCTCGTCGGTCAGGGCGACCACGGCCGTCCTGCGATCGGCGCCGTCCCGGGTGCGGACCACCAGCCCGCGCCGCTCCATCGTGTCCAGATGCCGGGAGAGGGTGGGCCCCTCGATGCTGAGGTACTGGGCGAGGGTGCGCTGGATCATGGACCCTTCCAGCTTCAGGGTCGCCAGGATCGTCCACGTCGCGAAGGTGACCCCGGACTTGCCGAGTTCCTCCTCGAAGAACCCGCGCGACTCCTTGGCGGCCAGCCTCAGTTGGGGAGCGATGCTCTTCCGCAGCCAGGCCGGCCCCGCGTCGTCCGTGGCCCGTGCCTGATGAGCCTCTTGTCCGGGCACCCGCACCTCCGCTCGCTGCCTGGTCGTCACAGTATCTCCTGCCGCCGAACCGGTGAGCACGAGCCGGTCGGCATGAGCCGTCGACACGAGCCGGTCGACA
>NZ_JAGGOO010000010.1:0-71271 GCF_018614415.1 Streptomyces sp. ISL-12 | reverse complement strand
CCGGTCGACACGAGCCGGTCGGCCAGGAGAGAAAATATTTCGTGAGGATACGAAATACCAAGTCGTCCGGCAGCCGTCACCCCTGGCCCGGCTGCGGCGACGTCCGGGCCCCGGTGAGTCGGTCGACGCCGTAACCGCTGATCAGCAGGCGTTCCTTACGGTTGCCGGTGAGCAGCTGGCTCCAGCGGACGAAGCCGCCGTCGCCGACTTCCGTCCGGCGGCCTCCGATGCCGGCGAAGACCTTGAAGCAGACGCCGGTGTAGTAGCCGCGTCCGGTGGCCCGGTCGGGGTCCTCGCACACCCGTACTCCTGGCAGCCCGGCGAGGTCGTGGCGCACCCGCTCGACGACCGGACCGGCCGCCTCCTCCAGGCAGGTCAGGGCGATCTCCGTGTCCTGTGCGCCGACGGCGGCCATCGCCCGGGCGGCGAACCCCAGGTGTTCCACCAGGTGCCGGTGCTCGAAGAGCCGGTTGCCGGTGTCCCGGCCGGCGGTCACCAGACCGAAGAGCTGGAAGTGGGCCAGGTCACGCGGCCCGCCGAAGCTCTGGGCGCGGACCACTCGCTGGCCGGCCGCCAGCCGGACCGGCGCCTGCGAACGCGGGTCGGCAGCCAGCGCCGAGGAGCGCCGGTGCGATGCCTCCAGCGCCAGCGCGTTCGTCGGATCGGCCGCCACCTCGCTGCCTCGGACAGTCGCGATCACCTTGCGCGGATCGACGGTCGCCACGGCCGAATGCGCGGCCAGCGGCACGACCGGGGCGAGCACGAGCACCTCGAACCCCTCGGGCAACGCCGACACCAACGCGTCCTCGGTGCGGCGCAGGGCGGCGAAGTCGACCGGCGCCGGGGCCACGAACCGGTCACTGCGGTAGCGCCGCATCACCTCGGCCGGTGTCAGCCGCTCCGCACGGCGCCGGAACACCTCCAGCAGCAGCGTGGTCAGGTCCGCGCCCGGCAACCCGTCGGCCAGCAGTTCCAGCAGTTCGTGGCCGTCGGGCCGCGCCAGCACCCGACGCAACGCCGGGTTGACCGGGGTGTCTCCGGTGCGGTCATCGCGTGTCATGGACGTCGAGTATCACGGTGCGGACGCCGGCCGGGCCAGCGAGTTTCCGGGACCGGGCCGACCTGCGGGCACACGCCTGAGAACACGCAAGAGACCCCTGATGAACAGGGGTCTCTTGCTCTCCGGTGTCCGAGGGGGGACTTGAACCCCCACGCCCGATAAAGGGCACTAGCACCTCAAGCTAGCGCGTCTGCCATTCCGCCACCCGGACCAGGTGTCTGCCGTCCGCCAGGGGTGTTCCCCGCGGCGACATGGACAACCATACCAAGGTTTCGCAGTGCCTTTCACCTGCGTTTCCGTCCCCCAGGGACGGCCCGGGGCCGTGCCCGCGACGGCGCCCGGCAGCCGCTCACCCGCCGGGTGTCGCTCCACGCGGACCGAAAGTGCCGCACGCCCCCTGGACACCACCTGCCGAATGCGGGATAACAAGCTTCATACAGTATTCGTCGACTGTATGCAATCTACCGCGAGAGCGCCCCGCCCCCTCATGGAAGGGACAGATTTCGCATGCCCGAGGACACCCAGTCCCAGGACGTCATTTCCGGCGGTCACCTCGTGGCCAAGGCCCTCAAGGCCGAAGGGGTCGACCGCATCTACACCCTCTGCGGCGGCCACATCATCGACATCTACGACGGCTGCGTGGACGAGGGCATCGAGGTCGTCGACGTCCGCCACGAGCAGGTCGCCGCGCACGCCGCCGACGGGTACGCCCGGGTCACCGGCAAGCCCGGCTGCGCGGTCGTCACCGCGGGACCCGGCACCACCGACGCCGTCACCGGTGTCGCCAACGCCTTCCGTGCCGAGTCACCGATGGTGCTGATCGGCGGCCAAGGTGCCCTCGCCCAGCACAAGATGGGGTCGCTCCAGGACCTTCCGCACGTCGACATGATGGCGCCGATCACCAAGTTCGCGGCCACCGTGCCGTCCACCGCCCGCGCGGCGGACATGGTGTCGATGGCGTTCCGCGAGTGCTACCACGGCGCTCCCGGGCCCTCCTTCCTGGAGATACCGCGCGATGTGCTCGACGCGAAGGTGCCGGTGGACAAGGCCCGGGTACCGAAGGCCGGCGCCTACCGGGCCTCCACGAGGTCGGCCGGTGACCCGGCGGCGATCGAGCGGCTCGCCGACCTGCTGGCGCACGCCGAGAAGCCGGCGATCCTCCTCGGCAGCCAGGTGTGGACCACCCGAGGCACCGAGGCCGCCGTCGAGCTGGTGCGCACGCTGAACATCCCGGCGTACATGAACGGCGCCGGCCGCGGCACCCTACCGCCCGGCGACCCGCACCACTTCCAGCTGTCCCGGCGCTACGCCTTCTCCGGCGCCGACGTCATCGTCATCGTCGGCACGCCCTTCGACTTCCGGATGGGCTACGGCAAGCGGCTCTCCCCCGACGCGACGGTCGTGCAGATCGACCTCGACTACCGCACCGTCGGCAAGAACCGCGACATCGACCTCGGCATCGTCGGGGACGCCGGGCTGGTGCTCAAGGCGGTGACCGAGGCGGCCTCCGGACGGCTGAACGGCGGCGCGGCCCGGCGCAAGGAGTGGCTGGACGAACTGCGCGCGGCGGAGCGGGCCGCGCTCGACAAGCGGCTGCCGCAGCTCCGGTCGGACGCCTCCCCCATCCACCCGTACCGGCTGGTCAGCGAGATCAACGACTTCCTCACCGAGGACTCGGTCTACATCGGCGACGGCGGCGACATCGTCACCTTCTCCGGTCAGGTCGTGCAGCCCAAGTCGCCCGGGCACTGGATGGACCCGGGACCGCTCGGCACCCTCGGCGTCGGTGTGCCCTTCGTGCTCGCCGCCAAGCAGGCACGCCCCGACAAGGAGGTGGTCGCCCTCTTCGGCGACGGCGCCTTCTCGCTCACCGGCTGGGACTTCGAGACCCTCGTCCGCTACGACCTCCCCTTCGTCGGCGTCGTCGGCAACAACTCCTCCATGAACCAGATCCGCTACGGCCAGGCCGCCAAGTACGGCAAGGCCCGCGAGCGGGTCGGCAACACCCTCGGCGACGTCCCCTACGACCAGTTCGCGCGCATGCTCGGCGGACACGGCGAGGAGGTCCGCGACCCCGCCGACATCGGCCCCGCGCTGCGCCGGGCCCGCGAGTCGGGCAAGCCGTCGCTGATCAACGTCTGGGTCGACCCGGACGCGTACGCCCCCGGAACCATGAACCAGACCATGTACAAGTGAGGTGATCGCCCATGACATCGCCCATGACATCGCCCATGGCAGGCAAGGCTCTTGAGGGCATCCGCGTCCTGGACATGACGCATGTGCAGTCCGGCCCCTCCGCGACCCAGCTGCTCGCCTGGCTCGGCGCGGACGTGGTCAAACTGGAGGCGCCGACCGGCGACATCACCCGCAGGCAGTTGCGGGACCTGCCGGACGTGGACTCCCTCTATTTCACGATGCTCAACTGCAACAAGCGGAGCATCACCCTCAACACCAAGACCGAGCGCGGCAAGGAGATCCTCACCGAGCTGATCCGGCGCTCGGACGTCATGGTCGAGAACTTCGGGCCGGGCGCGGTGGACCGCATGGGGTTCACCTGGGACCGGATCAAGGAGATCAATCCACGGATCGTCTACGCCTCCATCAAGGGGTTCGGCGAAGGCCCGTACACCAACTTCAAGGCGTACGAGGTCGTCGCGCAGGCCATGGGCGGATCGATGTCCACCACCGGTTTCGAGGACGGGCCGCCGCTGGCGACGGGGGCCCAGATCGGGGACTCGGGCACGGGCGTCCACGCCGTGGCGGGCATCCTCGCGGCGCTGTACCAGCGGGAGCGCACCGGGCGCGGGCAGCGGGTGAACGTGGCCATGCAGCACGCGGTGCTCAACCTCTGCCGGGTGAAGCTGCGCGACCAGCAGCGCCTGAGCCATGGTCCACTCGCCGAATATCCCAACGAGGACTTCGGCGACGAGGTTCCCCGGTCCGGCAACGCGTCCGGCGGCGGCCAGCCCGGCTGGGCGGTCAAGTGCGCGCCGGGCGGCCCCAACGACTACGTGTACGTCATCGTGCAGCCGGTCGGCTGGCAGCCGCTCACCGAGCTGATCGGCCGGCCGGAACTGGCCGACGACCCCGAGTGGGCGACGCCGGCGGCCCGGCTGCCGAAGCTGAACAAGATGTTCCAGCTGATCGAGGAGTGGTCGTCCACCCTGCCGAAGTGGGAGGTGCTGGAGCGGCTGAACGCGCACAACATCCCGTGCGGGCCGATCCTGTCCACCAAGGAGATCATCGAGGACCGGTCGCTGGCCGCCAACGAGATGGTGGTCCGCGTGCCCCATCCCGAGCGCGGCGAGTTCGTGACCGTGGGCAGCCCGCTCAAGCTCTCCGACTCCCCCGTGGAGGTCAGCGGTTCCCCGCTGCTGGGCGAGCACAACGAAGAGGTCTACGTCGGTGAGCTGGGCCTCGGCGACGAGGAACTGCGCCTGCTCAAGTCGGACGGGGTGATCTGAGGTGATGGCCGAGGACCGGACGGCGCGGGTGCGCGCGCTCCTGGACGCCGTGCGCGCCGAGGGACGGACCGCGCTCACCGCGCCCGAGGGCAAGGTGCTCGCCGACGCGTACGGGATCGCCGTACCCGGCGAGGAGCTGGCGACCGACGTCGACGAGGCGGTGGCGTGCGCGGCCCGCTTCGGCGGTCCCGTGGTGATGAAGATCGTCTCGCCGGACATCTCACACAAGACCGACGCGGGCGGTGTGGTCGTCGGTGTCGAGGGGGCCGCCGACGTCCGCGCGGCGTTCCACCGGATCGTGGAGAACGCGCGCGCGTACGACGCGGACGCCCGCGTCCAGGGCGTACAGGTCCAGGCGTTGCTGCCGCCGGGGCAGGAGGTCATCGTCGGCGCGGTGACCGATCCGACGTTCGGGAAGGTGGTGGCGTTCGGGCTCGGCGGGGTGCTGGTGGAGGTCCTCAAGGACGTCACGTTCCGGCTGGCGCCCGTGGACGCCGACGAGGCGTTGTCCATGCTGGACTCGATCCGGGCGGCCCAGGTGCTGCGCGGGGTGCGGGGGCAGCAGGGCGTGGACCGGTGGGCGGTGGCGGAGCAGATCCGGCGGGTCTCCGAGCTCGTCACGGACTTCCCCGAGATCGCCGAGGTGGACCTCAACCCGGTGATCGCCACCCCTGCGGGTGCCGTCGCCGCCGACATCCGTGTGATCCTCTCCGGGACGCGGGCCGCACCGCGCCGCCGTTACGCGCGTGAGGAGATCCTCGCCTCCATGCGCCGCCTGATGCAGCCGCGGTCGGTCGCCGTGATCGGCGCCTCCAACGAGCAGGGCAAGATCGGCAACTCGGTGATGCGCAACCTGGTCGACGGCGGTTTCGCCGGGGACATCCACCCGGTGAACCCCAAGGCGGACGACATTCTGGGCCGCAAGGCGTACAAGAGCGTCACGGACGTGCCCGGTGAGGTGGACGTCGCGGTCTTCGCGATCCCGGCGCGGTTCGTCGCCGCCGCACTGGAGGAGGTGGGCCGCAAGGGCATACCCAACGCCGTCCTCATCCCCTCCGGCTTCGCGGAGATCGGCGAACACGCCCTCCAGGAGGAGATCGTGGCGATCGCCGAGCGGTACGGCGTCCGGCTGCTCGGGCCGAACATCTACGGCTACTACTCGACGTGGCAGGACCTGTGCGCCACGTTCTGCACGCCCTACGACGTCAAGGGCGGTGTCGCGCTGACCAGTCAGTCGGGCGGCATCGGGATGGCCATCCTGGGCTTCGCCCGCTCCACCGGGACGGGTGTGTCGGCGATCGTCGGGCTGGGCAACAAGTCGGACCTGGACGAGGACGACCTGCTGACCTGGTTCGGCGAGGACCCGCACACCGAGTGCATAGCGATGCACCTGGAGGACCTCAAGGACGGCCGTGCCTTCGTGGCGGCCGCGCGGGCGACGGTGCCGAAGAAGCCGGTGGTCGTCCTCAAGGCGGGCCGTACGGCGGCGGGCGCCAGGGCGGCCGGGTCGCACACCGGGGCACTGGCCGGGGACGACGCCGTGTACGACGACATCCTCCGGCAGGCCGGGGTGATCCGGGCTCCCGGTCTGAACGACATGCTGGAGTACGCGCGCGCGTTGCCGGTGCTTCCCGCTCCCCGGGGTGACAACGTCGTCATCATCACCGGGGCCGGCGGCAGCGGCGTCCTGCTGTCCGACGCGGTGACGGACAACGGGCTGTCCCTGATGGAGATCCCGCCGGACCTGGACGCCGCCTTCCGGGAGTTCATCCCGCCCTTCGGGGCGGCGGGCAACCCGGTGGACATCACCGGGGGCGAGCCGCCGTCGACGTACGAGGCGACGATCCGGCTGGGGCTCGAGGACCCGCGCATCCACGCGTTGGTCCTCGGCTACTGGCACACCATCGTGACCCCTCCCCTGGTCTTCGCCGAGCTGACCGCGCGCGTGGTGGCCGAATTCCGCGAGCGCGGCGTCGAGAAGCCCGTGGTGGCCTCTCTCGCGGGCGATGTGGAGGTCGAGGAGGCGTGCCGGTACCTCTTCGAGCGGGGGGTCGTGGCGTACCCGTACACGACCGAGAAACCGGTGGCCGTGCTCGGCGCGAAGTACCGCTGGGCCCGCGCTGCGGGCGTGCTGGGGGGCGGTACATGAGCTGAGGCGTTGCGGGGCCGGCCGACGGTGCGCGTCGGCCGGCCCCAGGACCCGTGCGCACACGTGAGGCATTGGACAGGGGGCGCTGGCCAGAGCTTTCGCACGCAAGGGGTGCTGAACGACATGACAACCACCGACATCTCGACGTCCGTCCCTTTCCGGGAGGTGACGGACCACAACGGCCGCGTGTACCGGCTCGGCGAGTCCGACGTCGACATCATGGGGCGGCCGCGCAAGTGGATGGTCATCCTGCCGTGGATCGGCATGATGGGCATCAGTTCGGCCGAGTACGCGTTCACCTCGGCGGAGGACACCCTCCACGAGGCCCACCTGTGGAACAGCGGACACATCTTCTGGCTGATGGGCGTCTGGATTTTCTTCCAGGCGGCCGTGGCCCTGCCGGCCGGGCACCTGCGGGAGAGCGGCAGGCTCCCCGCGCGCGGGGCGATGCTGATCGGCGCGGTCGGCACCCTGCTGGGCTATGTGTCCCTGGCCTACGCGCCGCACGTCACCTTCGCCTACCTCGGCTTCGGCATGTGCAGCGGCATCGGCGCCGGTCTGGTCTACGCGACCTGCGTGAACATGGTCGGCAAGTGGTATCCGGAGCGCAAGGGCGGCAAGACGGGCTTCGTCAACGGCGGCTTCGCCTACGGCTCCGTGCCCTTCGTGTTCCTGTTCACCTCGTACATGGACCTGGGCAACTACCAGACGGTGCTGGTCTGTGTCGGCGTCGGGCTGTGCCTGGTCGTGGCGTCGGCGGGCTGGTTCTTCAAGGATCCGCCGAAGAACTGGTGGCCCGCGCACGTCGACCCGCTGCGGCAGACCGACGACCCGAAGATCCGCCGGGCCCTGGCGAAGAACCCGCCGGCGGTCAAGCAGTACACCCCCAAGGAGGCCGCGCGCACACCCGTCCTGTGGATGATGTGGTTCTGCCTGCTGTGCACGGCCGGCATCAACATCTTCGGCATCGCCTTCCAGGTGCCGTTCGGCAAGGACATGGGTTTCGCGGGCGGCATCGTGGCGACCGCGATGTCCCTGAAGGCGATCGTCAACGGCACCGGGCGCGGGGTCATCGGCTGGATCTCCGACCGCTTCGGCCGTCGCAACACCCTGATCATCGTGTGCGTCGTGCTCGGTGTCGCCCAGTTCGGGGTGCTGGCCTCCGGGAAGATGGGCGTGATGCCGTTCTTCCTGTTCTGCTCGATGGTCTCGGGCTTCGGCGGCGGCGCCATCTTCCCCTTGTTCGCCGCCATGACGGCGGACTACTTCGGTGAGAACAACAACGCGACCAACTACGGCATGGTCTACAGCTCGAAACTGGTCTCGGGGCTCGTCGGTTCCGGCCTGGGCGCGGTCGTGGTCGGCGCCTGGGACTACGAGGGCGCGTTCGCCCTGGCCGGCTCCATCGGGCTGGCCTCCGCGGTGCTGGCGCTGTTCCTGAAGGCACCGGGCAGGCCCAAGGCGAAGCGCGTCGTGCCCAATCCGCATCCGCTGGGCGAGGAAATGGCCTGAGCCGGGAGCGACTCCGCGTCCGAGGTGTTTCTCAGTGACACATGGGGGCAGACAGGGACGCATGGGGACACATGGGGCCGCCCCTCCCGCGGGGGTTCGGGAGGGGCCGTCCCGTGTGCGGGCGGGTCAGCGGCGACGCTTGCGCAGGGCCGCGAGGTTGTCGTAACTGATCTTGGCCTCGCGCAGCGACTGTGCCGGATCGGTGGCGCTCGGCGAGTTGTCGTCCTCGATCATCGGGTTGCGGTAGTTGCGCTGCCCGACCCGGGAGAAGAACGTCGTGTAGTCGATGACGCCGGTGCCGAAGGGCACCATCTCGTAGCCCATGCCGTTGGTCGTGCTCACGACGCCGTCCTTGGCGTGGAACAGCGGATAGCGCTTGTTGTGGCGGGCCACCAGGCCGGCCGGGTCGAAGACGTTCTTCCGGGTCGAGCCGTCGTGGGCGGTGTAGGTGTGGAACTTGTACTGGGCGACGTGCGCCCAGAAGATGTCCATCTCCAGCCAGACGACCCTGGGGTCGGTGACCTTCAGGAAGTACTCCAGCTTGCGGATGCCGGAGCTGCGCGTGGGCCGTCCCTGGTCGTCCAGCGGGCCGCCGTCGAGCAGGAAGCCGTACGCCGCGTCGTGGTTGTGGGTGTAGAGCTTGACGCCCTCCCGGCGGGCGATCTCGCCCAGGGCGTTCCACTTGTCGGCGGCGATGTCCCAGTCGGCCCGGTAGGAGCTGCCGGTGGGGTCGCCGCCGGTGCCCATGTGACCGAGGCCCAGGATGTTGGCGATCTCCAGGTGCTTCTTGAAGGTGTCCAGGTCGGCGCTGGTCAGCGGCCAGGACGGCGGGATGAAGCCGTGGTTGCCCTGGGCGCGCAGGCCGTACTCGTCGAGCCAGGAGCGCAGCAGCTTGGCGCCCTCGACCGTCTCCAGGTCCGCGCCGCCGGGTGCGTTGGCGTGCTGACGGTAGCCCGCGAACTCGACCTGGCGGTAACCGTGGCGGGCGAGCTGCTTGAAGACCTCCCGGAAGCCGGAGGGCAGGTCGGTGGCGAGCGGGTCCCGGGCGGTCGCGTCGCGGACGGTGTAGAGGATGATGCCGCGCTTGTGGGCGGGGACGAGGATGTCACCGCCATGCCCGTGGCCGTGGCCCCGGTCGCTGTCCCGGTCGTGGGCCAGGGCCGGTGAGGCGCCGAAGACGGGGGCGGCGACGGCCGCGCCGGCGACGGCGGTGCAGGTGCTGAGGACCCGGCGGCGGCTGAGCCCGAGGCTGCGGCGCAGGGCCTCGTCGGAGCCGCGGGGGGCGTCGAAGGTGTCCGGGCCGTCGAAGGTGCCGGGGTTGTCGGGAGTGTCTGAGCCGTCGGTACGGTCCGTGACGGTGCGGGACATGTCGGAGAACGGTCTCACGGGTGCCTGCCTTCTCGGTCGTGACCTGCGCCGATTCCCGGTCCGAAGCCGGACGGAGGGTCGGGGGGCGGGTCGTTGTCAGTGGCGCGTGCTTCACTGTCGGTAGCTGGAACTCGGGGCCGCACGCGGCCGTTCATCAGTCGAGTCCGGCGAGATGGAGCAGGAGTTTCTTGACGTCGGTGGCCGCGACGCGGTCGCCGACAGCGCGGGGGGTGGAGCAGATGAGGAGCGGACCGTCGTCGTCGCTCGCGGGGAGGCGGCCGTGGCTGCCGCGAATAGGTGAGGCGTCCAGCGGCACGACCGCCATGCGGTAGCGCATGCCGAGTTTCTTGCGGGCCAGGGCGGTGGCCGCCTTGACCTTGACATAGGGGTCGAGCGGGTCCATGAACAGCTCGACCGGGTCGTAGCCGGGTTTGCGGTGGATCTCGACGAGCTGCGCGAAGTCGGGCGCGCGGGCGTCGTCGAGCCAGTAGTAGTACGTGAACCAGGCGTCCGGCTCCGCGACGGCGACGAGTTCACCGGCGCGCGGATGGTCGAGGTGGTGGGCCTTCTTGCCCTCGTCGTCCAGGAGTTGCTCGATGCCGGGCAGTCCGGCGAGGGCAGCGCGGGTGGCGGCGAGGTCCTCGGGGCGGCGGACGTAGACGTGGGCGATCTGGTGGTCGGCGACCGCGAAGGCGCGGGAGGCCATCGGGTCGAGGTACTCCATGCCGTCCTGCGTGTGCACCTCCAGGAGGCCGGCGCGGCGCAGGGCGCGGTTGATGTCCACGGGCCGGTTCACGCGGGTGATGCCGTACTCGGACAGGGCGACGACGGTACGGCCCTCGGCGCGGGCGTCGTCCAGGAGCGGGGCCATGGCCGCGTCCAGGTCGGTGGCGGCTTGGAGGGAGCGCGGGTCGTCGGGGCCGAAGCGCTGCAGGTCGTAGTCGAGGTGGGGGAGGTAGCACAGGGCCAGGTCGGGGTGACGGGTGCGGAGGATGTGGCGGGTCGCGTCGACGATCCACTGGCTGGAGACCAGGTCCGCGCCGGGGCCCCAGAAGTGGAAGAGGGGGAAGGTGCCGAGTTTTCCGGTGAGTTCGTCGTGCAGGGCCGGGGGCCGGGTGTAGCAGTCGGGTTCCTTGCGGCCGTCGGCGTAGTAGACGGGACGGGGGGTGACGGTGATGTCGGTGTCGGCGCCCATGGCGTACCACCAGCAGATGTTGGCGACGGTGTAGCCGGGGTGGACGCGGCGGGCGGCGTCCCAGAGCTTGTCGCCGGTGACGAGTCCGTTGTGCTGGCGCCACAGCAGGACGTCGCCGAGTTCGCGGAAGTACCAGCCGTTGCCGACGATGCCGTGTTCGGCGGGGAGGGTGCCGGTGAGGAAGGTGGACTGGGCGGCGCAGGTGACGGCGGGCAGGACGGTGCCGAGCGGCGCGCGGGAGCCGGACTGGGCGAGCGTCTTGAGGTGGGGCATGTGGTCGAGGAGACGGGGGGTGAGGCCGACGACGTCGAGGACGAGGAGCGGGGTGGGGCCGGTGCCTTCGGGCCGGGCGGGTCCGGTCATGGCAGCTCCTTCAGACCGAGGTCGGTGAGCAGTTCGCGGGCGAGGGTCAGCTCGGCGGCGATGCCGTCGGTGAGCTGGGCGCGGACCCGGGGGCGCAGTTCGGGAGGGAGGGCCTGCCAGGTGTAGGTCTCCACCTCCAGGTGCCGGGTGAGGGGGTGCGGACCGCCGACGAGGCGGGTCAGCGTGGCTTGGAGGACGTCGAGGGTGGAGGTGAGGGGCGCTGCGGGGGCCGCGTGCAGGGGGACGTGGAAGTGGGCGCGCCACGGGGAGGTGTCGGGCAGGGCGGTGCCGTTCAGTGCCTGGTCCAGGTCGTCGGTGCCGTGCAGCCGGCCGGGCTCGGTGGTGCGGGTCTGGTGCAGGAAGCGGGGTTCGGCGAAGGCGGCGAGCGCGTCGCGGACCTCGGGGAGACGGGGGTGTTCGGCGTGCAGGGCGGCGGAGAGCTGGGATTTGACGATGGGGACCTGGGCGGCGGTGAGGGCGTCCAGGGCGGTGTGCGGGTCTTCGAAGGAGGTGGCGAGGTGGCAGGTGTCGACGCAGATGCCGATGCGGTCGTGGCCGATCGCGGTGAGCGGGGCGATGGCGTCCCGGGTCGTTTCGACGACGCAGCCGGGTTCGGGTTCCAGGCCGACGCGGATGGAGCGGCCGGTCAGCTCCTGGAGGGCGTCGAGGCGTTCGGCGAGGGTGACCAGGGCGGCGCGGGCCTTTTCGGCGCGGGCGTCGTCGTAGGCGGTGCGCCAGGCCAGCGGGAGGGTGGAGACGCTGCCCTCGGTGACGTCGTCGGGGAGCAGGCCGGCGAGGACGCGGGCGAGGGAGGTGGTGTGCTCCAGGCGCTCGGGGTCGGCCCAGTCCGGCTTGTAGACGCGGTACTTGACCTCTTCCGCGCCGAACCCTTCATAGGGGAAGCCGTTGAGGGTGACGACCTCCAGGCCGCGCCGGTCGAGTTCGGCGCGCAGGCCGCGCAGTGCGGACGGGTCGGTGACCAGGGCGTGGGCGGCGTCGCGGGCCAGCCACAGGCCGATGCCGAGGCGGTCGCGGCCCAGGCGGCGGCGCACGGGTTCGCAGTGGTCGCGGAGCTGGGCGAGGACGCCGTCGAGGGTCTCGGCAGGGTGCACGTTGGTGCAGTAGGCGAGGTGGACGACGGAGCCGTCGGGGTGCCGGAAGCGCATCGCTCACTCACCGCCGCGCAGGATCGAGTTGCCCTCGTGGGTGGCGTCGGGCCGGGCCACGTCCAGGTCGAGGCGTCCGCTGAGCCCGTAGAAGGCAACCGGGTTGCGCCACAGCACACGGTCCACGTCGTCCTCGGTGAAGCCCTCGGCGAGCATCAGGTCGGCGACCTTGCGGGTCTTGAGCGGGTCGCTGCGGCCCCAGTCGGCGGCGGAGTTCACCAGCACCTGGTCCGGTCCGTAGGCGCGGAGGATCGCGACCATCCGTTCCTCGTCCATCTTGGTGTCCGGATAGACGGAGAAGCCGAGCCAGCAGCCCGCGTCCTTGGCCTCCTCGACGGTGGTCTCGTTGAGGTGGTCGACCAGGACCCGGTCGGCGGGGAGCGCGGACTCGCGGACCACGTCGAGGGTGCGGCGCAGCCCGGCCAGCTTGTCGCGGTGCGGGGTGTGCACCAGCGCCGGCAGACCGTGGTCGGCGGCGAGCTGGAGCTGGGCGGCGAGCGCGGTGTCCTCGGCGGGGGTCATGGAGTCGTAGCCGATCTCACCGACGGCGACGACGCGGTCCTTGACCAGGTAGCGGGGCAGTTCGTCGAGGACGGGTGTGCAGCGCGGGTCGTTGGCCTCCTTGGGGTTGAGGGCGATGGTGCAGTGGTGGGCGATGCCGTACTGGGCGGCGCGGAAGGGTTCCCAGCCGAGGAGGGCGTCGAAGTAGTCCCGGAAGGAGGCCGGGGAGGTGCGGGGCTGACCGAGCCAGAAGGCGGGTTCGACCAGGGCGCGGACGCCCGCGGCATACATGGCCTCGTAGTCGTCGGTGGTCCGGGAGGTCATGTGGATGTGGGGGTCGAAGATGCGCATCAGGACTCCTTGCCGTGGGGGTCTGCCGGGCCGTGCGACTCGGTCGCCGGTTCGGTCAGGGCCAGGACGCGGTGCAGGTCTTCGGGGACGGGACGGCCCGCGGCGGTGCGTTCGGCGGCGTAGTCGGCGAGCATCCGGGCGAGTTCGGCGTCCCCGCGGGCCCGGCGGTCCAGCTCCGCCACAGGGGCGACGCCGACGTCGGTGAACAAGCACTTCAGTACCGCGTGCCGCCACTGGTGGTCATCGAGGTGCCGGGCCGCGTACGGACCGACGGCGGCGGCCAGCAGCCGGGTGTCGTTGGTGCGCAGGGCGTCCTCGACGAGCGGCAGCGCATCGGTGCCGGGCACCAGGTGGGGCAGGGCGTACAGCACGGCGCGGCGTTCGTCGGCGGTGCCCTGGTGGTAGACCCGGGCCAGCGCGTCGGCTCCGGCGCGGGCCGCGTGCAGGATCAGGACGCGGGCGGCGTCGGCGTGGGCCGGGCCGCAGCGGCGGCCGGCCTCGGCGAGGCGCAGTTCCCACGCGGAGATCGGGCCGTGGCCGCCGGGGTGGGCGCCGGCCTCGTCGAGGGCCTGGTCGAGCCAGCGGCGGGCGTCGGGGTCGAGCCGGGCGGTGAGGGCGGCACGCAGGTCGGCCGGCGGGGTCGTGGCGGGGGTGGTGCCCCGGCCCCGGGCGTCGTTCCGCGCGACGCCGGTGTCTTCCGTGCGCCGAGTGGGGTGGGTGGCGTGCGGGTGCGTCATGAGGTGCTCCCTTGTGGGGTGGCGGAGGGCACGCCTGGGGGTGGGGCGGCCGGCGCCGGGAGGTCGGTGGCGGTGGGGGTCCGGGGGACGGGAGTTTCGGCCGAGGCGGGGGCGGGGGCTCGTGTGACGGGGACGTCGGCCGCGGTCGCCGCCTGGTGGAGGAAGGGAAGGGAATGGGCGGCGAAGTGGGGGCCGGCGTGGGAGTGGCGGGGCAGCTCGACGACGGTCAGGCCCTGGTAGCCGGTGGCGGCGAGGGCCGCGAGGACGGGCGGGAAGTCGATCTCGCCCGCACCGAACGGGAGGTGCTCATGGACACCGCGGCGCATGTCCTCGATCTGGACGTGCCGCAGCCAGGGACCGGCGGCGCGTACGCAGTCGGCGGGAGGGAGCGGTTCGAGGCACTGGCAGTGGCCGATGTCGAGGGTGAGGCCGAGCGCCTCGGGATCGCCGAGGGCGCGGCGCAGGTGGTGGAAGTCGGCCAGGGTGGCGAGGAGGTGACCTGGTTCGGGTTCGACGGCGAGTGGGACGCCGGCGGTGGTGGCGGCGTCCAGGACCGGGGTGAGGGCGGCGGTCAGGCGTTGCCATGCTTCCTTGGTGCCGGTGCCCTCGGGGGTGATGCCGCTGAAGCAGTGGACGGCGTGGGCACCGAGGTCGGCGGCGACCCGTACGGCGGTGAGCAGCAGGTCGACGCGGCGGGCACGGTCGTCCGGGTCGGGATCGAGGAGGGAGGGTCCGTGTTTGCGGCGTGGGTCCAGGACATAGCGGGCGCCCGTCTCGACGGTGACGTCCAGGCCGAGGGTGTCCAGCCGGTGCGCGAGCCGGCGGGTGCGGGCGGCCAGGTCCGGGGCGAGCGGATCGAGGTGCATGTGGTCGAGGGTCAGTCCCACGCCGTCGTAGCCGAGGTCGGCGAGGAGGGAGAGGGCGTCGTCCAGGCGCAGGTCGGCGAGGCCGTTGGTGCCGTAGCCGAACCGGAGGGGGGCGGTGGCGGCGTCCTGCGGTGCGGGCGGCGTCATGTGATGCTCACCTTCCTCGCGAACCGTCGGCCCAGTGGAGCGAGCCCCGCGACCAGGAGACCCACGGCGCTCGCGCCGGAACGGGTGGCGAGGGCGGCCTGGAGGGGGATCGTGGCCCGGATACCGCCGCCGACAGCGCGTTGGGTGAGCTGGGGTGAGGGGTTGAGGGCGGCGTGGAAGTAGGGGCGGGCGGCCGTGGCGGCGTAGGCGGCGCCGAGGACGGCGGTGAGCCGCTCCCGCCCCGACGCCCGGTCCGTCGGCACTGCCCGGTCCGCCATCGCTGACCGGACCGCCGGTACTGACCGGACCGTCGGTACTGCCCGGTCCGTCACCGCTGACCGGTCCGTCACCGCTGACCGGACCGTCGGCGCTGTCCGGACCGTCGGTGCTGACCGGTCCGTCAGTGCCGGCCCTCCCGTCCGCGCCGGCCGTTCCTTCCGCGTCGGTCGGATCGCCGGGGTGAGGCCCGGCAGACCGCGGGAGGCTGCTTCCCGTCGGTCTGCCGGGGGTCGGGTGGGTCGCCGGGTCACCAGCCGGGTCAGCAGGGCGGTGGTGGCGAGGGCCGCGAGCGGGGCCGTCGTCGATCCGCCGGTGGTCTCCCGGCGGGACACGGCCGTGACCGCGAGGGTGTGGGTCCCCAGGAGGGCCGCCGAGGGCAGGGCCGAGCGGGTGCGTCCCGCGCTGGCCGCGGCGCCCAGGAGCAGGTCCAGGGCACGCGCCCCGGCCATGGCGACCGGGCCGGCGGGCGTGTGCTTCAGGGCGAGGTCGTAGGCCCAGACGGTCGCCGCGAGGGGTGCGGCCACCGCGAGGGCGGGACGGCCGGCACCCGCCGCGAGGGCCAGGCCGGCGCCGGTCAGGGCACACGCGGCGGTGAGGGCGGCGGTGGGGAGCACACGGCCGGACGGGAGGGGGCGGTGGGGGCGTTCGGCGGCGTCCTCGGTGCGGTCGGCCCAGTCGTTGAGGACCATGCCGGCCTCGTACAGACAGACGGAGGAACCGATGGAGAGCAGGGTGCGGTACCCGGGCCGGGCGCCGGCCGCCGCCGTGCCGGCCAGTACGTCGCCGGGGACGGTGAACAGGGCGGGCAGCCGGAGCAGTTCGACCCAGGCGCGGGCGCGGGAGCCAACGGGGGTGTGCGGCTGGTGGGGCTCCTCGACCGCGCGGGGGGCGTGGTGCCCCTGGGGCGTGGTCCCGGTCAGGCGGGGGCGTGGCTCCGTATCCGGCCGGCCGGTGGGGCCGGAGGCGTCTCGTACCGCGTCCGTGCTCGCCGTCGCGTCGGTCGGCCGGTTCACCGGCGGTCCCCCGGGCCGGAGGGCGCGTCACCGGTCGGCCGCGCTGCCAGGCGGTCCGCGAAGCCGAGGAGTTCCGCGTACTGGTCGCCGAGGGCGGACGGCCCGTCCCCCACCGGGTCCTTGAAGTAGAAGCCCAGTTCGCGCAGGGGGCCGGTCAGGCCCACCTCGTGGGAGCGGGCGACCAGGCGGGCCAGGTCGAGGACGAGGGGGGCGGCGAGGGCGGAGTCGCAGCCCTGCCAGATGGTCTGGAGGATCATGCGGGTGCCCAGGAACCCGTCGAAGGCGATGTGGTCCCAGGCCGTCTTGAAGTCGCCGAGCGCGGGGACGTCGTCGATGTGGACCTCGCCCTCGATGGTGGTGCCGAGGGTGTCGGCGAGGACGCGTTCCTTGCCGGCGTTCTTGGCCGCCGCGGCGGCCGGGTCGGCGAGGGCGGCGCCGTCGCCGCCGCCGAGGAGGTTGGTGCCGGACCAGGCCCGGACGGTGAGCGCTCGCTGGGCGAACATCGGGCCCAGTACCGAGCGCAGCAGCGTCTGCCCGGTCTTGCCGTCGCGGCCGGCGTACGGCAGGCCGCAGGATGCCGCCTCGGCGGCCAGGGAGGGGTGGTGCAGGCCGGTGGAGGGGGTGAAGTTGACGTACGGGCAGCCGGCGCGCAGGGCCGCCGCCGCGTAGAGGGAGCTGGGCGGCAGGTCCCGGCCGGTGGCGAGCGGCTCGGTGGAGGCCACGTTGACGACCACCGCCCGCGCCACTCCGGAGCGGCGGACGAAGTCGCGGATGTCGGCGGCGAAGGCGGTGATCAGCTCCTCGGCGGAGCGGGTGTCGCCGGGCAGGGGGCCGCCTGGGCGGATCTCCCCTTCCGCGGCCGCGAGGTCGGCATGGACGGCGGCGGGCAGACCGGGCGGCAGTACGCCGCCGGCGGCCAGGGCCTCGGCGCGCTTGGGGAGGGGGCAGTCCACGGTGTCGTGGCCGCCGAAGACGAGGGAGGAGAGGGAAGGGAGGCCGGAGCCGGCGAAGCGGGGGGTCTCGGTGACCAGGCCGGTCGGCGGGTGCAGGCCGGCCGTCATGGCCGCGCAGCCCGCCACCACGGTCGTGGCGACGGAACCGCGCGCACCGATCAGCCACACACCGGTACGGGAAGCGGAAGAGGAAACGGAAGAGGAAGGAGAGGGGGACGCGGACATGGGCAGCCTCCTTGTCGAACGCGTCGGGGTGGAGCCCCGGCCGAACCGGGTGATGCCCCGGCGGTGCCGGGTGATGCCCCGGTGGTGCCGGGTGATGCCCCGGTGGTGCCGGGCGGTGACGGCGGGCGGGGGTCCGGCGTCCCCCGCCCGCCGCCGTCTGACAGCCCCAGGAGGGCTAGTCGGGCAGTTCCTTCAGCTGGATGTCGCGGAAGGAGACCTTGTCGGCGGCGCCGTGGTTCTGGAGACCTATGTAGCCGTCCGTCAGGCTCCGCTCGGGGTCCTTGTTGGTGAAGTCGTTGATCTTGACTCCGTTGAGGAACACCTGGAGGCGTTCGCCCTGGACCTTGATCTCGTAGGAGTTCCACTGGCCGGGCGGGCGCAGGACCTGGTCACGGGCCTTGATGTTCGCCGACTTGAACGAGTAGACGGCACCCGTGGTGCGGTCGGCCGCGTCCGTGGCGTCGATCTGGATCTCGTACCCCTTGTCCACCGCGGACCAGGGGTCGTCGGAGGCCGGGAAGCCCACGAAGATCCCGGAGTTGTCGTCGCCGCGCATCTTCCAGTCGAGCTTGAGCGAGTACGACTTCAGCTCCTTGGCCTGGTACCAGAGCAGGCCCATGCCGCCGTTGGACTCCAGCGTGCCGTCCTTGATGTCGAACGTGCCGGGGCCGGCCTGCTTCCAGCCGTCCAGGGTCTGGCCGTTGAAGATCTTGCGGTAGCCCTTGTCCGGCTTGCAGTCGGCCTTGACCTGGCCGGCGGCGTACTGGAGGCCGCCGAGCAGATGGGCCCGGAAGGCCTCGTCGGCGTAGGACTCCTTGGTGTGGCCGAGTCCGGTGTAGAAGGACCGGCCGCCTTCGTAGTTCTGGCACCAGGCGATCGGGTGGTCGCCCTTCATGGTGCCGCCCTGGTAGGTGGTCTCGTCGAGGGTGGCGAGGACCTTGACCCGGTCGCGCGGGTTGGTGCGGTAGTTGTACAGCTCGTCGGTGCGCTCCCAGGTGTCGCCGAGGTGCGCGGTGGCCGGGTGGGCGTGGTCCTCGACGCGTACGGTGGCCTTCTGCTGGGCCGGGTGCGAGTCGAAGTAGGCGCCGACGAGTCCGCCGTAGAACGACCAGTCGTACTCCGTGTCGGCGGCGGCGTGGATGCCCAGGTAGCCGCCACCGCCCCGGATGTAGTTCTCGAACGCCTTCTGCTGGTCGGCGTCGAGGACGTCACCGGTCGTGGACATGAAGGCGACCGCGTCGTACTTGGCGAGGTTGGCCGTGGTGAACTGCCTGGCCTCCTCGGTTGCGGTGACGGTGATGCCGGCCGGGGCGCCGAGCTCCTTCAGCGCGGCGACGCCCTCCGGGATGGAGTCGTGGCGGAAGCCGGCCGTCTTGGAGAAGACGAGGACCTTCTTGCCGTTCTTGAAAGGCTCCTTGGAGAACTCGAAGTCGTCCACGTCGAACAGCGCGCCGCTGCCGCCCTTGAAGACGAGGTAGATGTCCGAGGTCTTCCTGGGCAGGGACCGCAGCGGCACGTCGACGTCCTGGAACGTCTCCCAGCCGCCGGTCGGCGGGATGTACGCCGAGCCGTGCAGCTTGCCGGTGGGCGAGCCGGTGCGCAGCTCGACGAAGCCGCCGTCACCGCCGGAGGAGGCCCGGACGGTCAGCTTCTTCTGCCCGTCGAACTTGTAGGGGGTGAAGGAGATCCAGTCGCCGTCGTGGACGTCGCCGACGGTCTTGCCGCCGTTGGCGCCCGTCTTGTCGATCACCGACACGCCCTGCTGGGCGGTGAAGTGCTCGGCCTGGCGGTGCAGCGGCTGGAGCACGGTGCGGGCGGTGCCGGTCAGCGCCTCCTGGCCATTGGCGCCGCCGTCGGTGTAGCTGGCGCCGACGACGCCGTAGATGTTGGCGTTCGGGTCGTGACCGCCGTCCCCGGCGGGCGGCTTGAGGGTGCCCTCGCAGCCCGTCTCGCTGGTCAGCTCGTGGGCGTGGTTGTCGTGGCCGAGGCTGTAGACGACCTTGACCTTGGAGCAGTCGACCGTCTCCTCGGGGTCGGTCACCGTCACCTTGAAGGGGACGGGCTCACCGAAGGCGGCCAGGGCGCCGTTGCCGGGAACGTCGATCTTCACCTTGGGCTCGGTGTTGCCGACCACGATGCGGACACTGGCGTTGCCGGTGTTGCCCTCAGGGTCCTTGGCGGTGAAGGTCGCGGTGTAGGTGCCGGCCTTCTTGTACGTGTGGGTGGGGGTGAGCCCCTCGCCCGTGGTGCCGTCGCCGAAGTCCCAGCTGTAGGTCAGCTCCGGGGAGTCGGCGTCCTTGGCGGTGGCGGTGAACTTGACCTTGAGGCCGGCCGCGCCGGAGGTCTTGTCGGCGCTCACCTCGGCGATCGGAGAGAAGCCGTCCTCGGCGCTCTCGATCCGGTAGAGGGCGGAGTCGTCGTCGCCCTGGAACCAGGAGAGGCCGTAGTCGAGGACGTAGAGCGCGCCGTCGGGGCCGAACTCCATGTCCATGATCTGGGTGCCGGTCCACGGGAAGTCGTTGATCGCCGCGACCGTGCCGTCCTCGTTCTGCTCGATCCGCTTGATCCACTGGCGGCCGAACTCACCGGCGAAGAAGTCACCGTCGTACGCCTCGGGGAACTTCACCTCGGAGTCGAGGTCGGGGTCGTAGCGGTAGACCGGGCCGGCCATCGGGGACTCGGAGCCGCTGCCGAGCTCGGGCACGGAGTCGTCGTCGTACGGGATCCAGGCGGCCTGCGCGGGCGGCAGGTCGACCAGGCCGGTGTTGTGCGGCGAGGTGTTCTTCGGGGCCGCGCAGTCGAAGGTCTCGCCGGAGGTGCCGGTGGCGAAGTCGTAGTCGACGTACGGGTCGTTGTCGCCGGTGCAGAACGGCCAGCCGAAGTTGGCGGGCTCGGTGACCTTGGCGAACTCGACCTGTCCGGCCGGGCCCCGGTTCGGGTCGGCGGCGCCGGCGTCGGGGCCGTAGTCGCCGACGTAGACGATGCCGGTCTTGTCGTCGACGCTCATCCGGAACGGGTTGCGGAAGCCCATCGCGTAGATCTCGGGACGGGTCTTCTCGGTGCCGGGGGCGAAGAGGTTGCCCTCCGGGATCGTGTACGAGCCGTCCTCGGCGACCTTGATGCGCAGGATCTTGCCGCGCAGGTCGTTGGTGTTGCCGGAGCTGCGGCGGGCGTCGAAGGCCGGGTTGCGGTCGGGCCGCTCGTCGATCGGGGTGAAGCCGTCGGAGGCGAACGGGTTGGAGTCGTCGCCGGTGGAGAGGTAGAGGTTGCCCTCGGCGTCGAAGTCGATGTCACCGCCGACGTGGCAGCAGGTGCCGCGGGAGGCGGCGACGTCCAGGACCTTCTTCTCGCTGGCCAGGTCCAGGGTGCCGTTGGGGTTGAGGACGAACCGGGAGAGCCGGTTGACGCCGTCGAACTTGGCGAAGTCGGCGGCGGTGCCGTTCTCCGGGGCGTCGCCCGCGGGGGTGTCCAGCGGCGGGGCGTAGTAGAGGTAGATCGCCCGGTTGTTCTCGAAGTCCGGGTCGATGCCGACGCCCTGCAGGCCCTCCTCGTCGTGGCTGTAGACGGGGATCCTGCCGGCGATCTTGGTGACGCCGCCCTGGTCGGTGAGGCGCAGGGTGCCGTCGCGCGAGGTGTGCAGGACGCTGCGGTCCGGGAGCACGGCGAGCGACATGGGCTCGCCCATCTCGGGTTCGCCCTTGGCGAGCGGCACCTGCTGGAACTGTCCTTCGGCCGCGGGGGCCGGGTCGGCCTGGGCCGCGGCGCCGGGCTGGGCGCCGGCGATGCCGGCCGGGGCGCCCACGGCCAGCAGCAGGCCGGTGAACAGGGCGAGGGTGGTGCGGAGTCCGGTTCTCCTGGTGCTCGTGGATCTGGTTCTGTGCACGGAAGTCCCTCCGGGAACGGGTGGGCCGTACGGGATGGGGTGTGCGAAGGCGTGCCGGGTGAGGAGGTACGGTGCGGGCGCCGGGGTGCGCCGTCACCCCGGAGGTGTGCCGAGCCGCGGCGTTCAGATGCCGAACACTCAGCTGCCGATGGCGCAGCCGCTGAACGCTCAGCTGTTGAACGCCGCGTCGAAGGACGCGCTGGGCGGCTCGTAGTCGTAGGTCTTCAGGCGGGTCAGGGCCTCGGGGGCGCCCTGGAGGCGGTCCATGCCGGCGTCCTCCCACTCCACGGAGACAGGGCCCTGGTAGTCGATGGCGCGCAGCATGCGGAAGACGTCCTCCCAGGGGACGTCGCCGTGCCCGGCGGAGACGAAGTCCCAGCCGCGCCGGGGGTCGCCCCAGGGCAGGTGGGAGCCGAGCCGGCCGTTGCGGCCGTCGAGGCGCTTGCGGGCCTCCTTGCAGTCGACGTGGTAGATCCGGTCGCGGAAGTCCCACAGGAAGCCGACCGGGTCGAGGTCCTGCCAGACGAAGTGGGAGGGGTCGAAGTTGAGGCCGAAGGCGGGACGGTGGCCGACGGCCTCCAGGGCCCGCTGGGTGGTCCAGTAGTCGTAGGCGATCTCGCTGGGGTGGACCTCGTGGGCGAAGCGGACGCCCTCGGCGTCGAAGACGTCCAGAATCGGGTTCCAGCGGTCGGCGAAGTCCTGGTAACCGCGCTCGATCATGGACTCGGAGGCGGGCGGGAACATGGCGACCAGGTGCCAGATGGCGGAGCCGGTGAAGCCGATGACGGTGTCGACGCCGAGCCGGCGGGCGGCCCGCGCGGTGTCCTTGAGTTCGGCGGCGGCCCGCTGCCGTACGCCCTCCGCGTCGCCGTCGCCCCAGATCCGGGCGGGCAGGATCGCCTGGTGGCGCTCGTCGATGATGGCGTCGCAGACGGCTTGGCCGACGAGGTGGTTGGAGACGGCCCAGCACTTCAGGCCGTACTTGTCGAGGAGCTGGTGGCGGCCGTCGACGTAGGACGGGTCGGCGAGGGCCTTGTCGACCTCGAAGTGGTCGCCCCAGCAGGCGAGTTCGAGGCCGTCGTAGCCGAAGTCGCGGGCGAGCCGGCAGACCTCCTCCAGGGGCAGGTCCGCCCACTGGCCGGTGAAGAGTGTGAACGGGCGCGGCATCGTGGCAGATCCTCCTCAGACGGCGACGGGCGTGTAGACGGCGTTCTTCTCGGCGCTCTCCTCCACGGCGGCGAGCACCCGCTGCACTTGGAGCCCGTCGGCGAAGGACGGCTCCGGGGCGCGGCCCTCGGCGACGGCGTGGACGAGGTCGCGGGCCTGGTGGACGAAGGTGTGCTCGTAGCCGAGGCCGTGGCCGGGCGGCCACCAGGCGTCCAGGTAGGGGTGTCCGGGTTCGGTGACGAGGATGCGGCGGAACCCCGCGTGCTCCCCCCGCTCCGTGCCGTCGTGGTAGGTCAGCTCGTTGAGACGTTCCAGATCGAAGGCCAACGATCCCTGTTCACCGTTGAGTTCGATGCGCAGGGCGTTCTTGCGGCCGGTGGCGTAGCGGGTGGCCTCGAAGGAGGCGAGGGCGCCGGAGGGGAAGCGGCCGGTGAAGACGGCGGCGTCGTCCACGGTGACCCGGCCGGTGCCCGCGCCGCCGGCGGGGCCGGAGGAGAGGGGGCGTTCCCGGACGAAGGTCTCGGTGAGGGCGGAGACGCCGGCCAGCCGTTCGCCGGTCAGGTACTGGGCGAGGTCGACGATGTGGGCGCCGAGGTCGCCGAGCGCGCCGGAGCCGGCGAGTTCCTTGCGCAGCCGCCAGGTCAGCGGGGCGGCGGGGTCCACCAGCCAGTCCTGGAGGTACGCCACCCGCACGTGCCGCAGCCTGCCGATGCGGCCCTCCGCGACCATCCGCCGGGCCAGCGCGGTGGCGGGGACGCGGCGGTAGTTGAAGCCGACCATGGCCACCTGGCCGCGGGCGGCGGCCGCTTCGGCGGCGCGGGTCATGGCCTCGGCCTCGGCGACGGTGTTGGCCAGTGGCTTCTCGCACAGGACGTGTTTGCCGGCGGCCAGCGCGGCCAGCGCGATCTCGGCGTGGCTGTCGCCGGGGGTGCAGATGTCGACGAGGTCGACGTCGTCCCGTTCGACGAGGGCGTGCCAGTCGGTCTCGGTCGCCGCCCAGCCGTGCCGGTCGGCCGCGGTGCGGACGGCGTCGGCGTCCCGCCCGCAGATCGCGGCCAGTACGGGGTTCAGCGGCAGGTCGAAGACGCGGCCCGCGGTGCGCCAGCCCTGGGAGTGGGCGGCGCCCATGAAGGCGTACCCGACCATGCCGACCCGCAGGGGCGGTCTCGACACGGACGGCGCCGCGGCCGGGGTCGGGGCGGTGACGACCGGGGTGCCGGTCGCGGTGGGCGTGGCCGTCGCGGTGGGCGTGGCCGTCGCGGTGGGGGTACCGGTCGCGGTGGGGGCACCGGTCGCGGTGGGGGCACCGGTCGCGGTGGGCGCGCCGGTCGCCTCCGGCGTCCCCGTCACCTGCGTCACCTCCGCCGCCCCCGGCGTCCCCGTCACCTCCGTCGCCCCCGACGTGTCCGTCAAGCCCGACTTCCCCGTGTCCACGGACCCGGCGGCGATGGCCCCGGTGTCCGCGGCCCCGGCGGCCGGTGTCTCCGCCCCGGCCCCCTCGGGCTGCTGCGGCTGTCCCATGCGGATGTCCTCCTCGTCGTGGTGGTGCGATGGCCCTTCGGGTCCCGCCCGGGCTGGTCGGACCCGTGAGCGCGGGTCCCGCCCCGGTGCCGGACCCGCTTCGGGCGCGGCCCCTGCCCCGGTGCCGGTCGAACCAGCGAGCGCGGCCCCGGCCCCAAGCCGGTCCGCCCCGCAGGCACGGCCCCCGGCCCGAAACCGACCCGCCCCGCAAGCACGGCCCCCGGCCCAGAGCCCGTCAGCCCCATGAGCCGGGCCCCCGCCCCCAGTGGCTGGTCAGGCCCCCGGTGGCTGGGCTGGTCAGGCCCCCGGAGGCTGGTCAGGCCCCCGGGGCGGGCGGCCCGGTCTCACTTGAAGCCGGTGGACATGTACTGGTCGACGTTCTCCTTGTCGACGACCGCCGAGTAGAGCGTGATCGACGCAGGGATCTCGTACTCGGCGAGGCCGCCGATCCCCTTGCCCTGGCCCAGCGCGCGGGCGAGGTCGATCGCGGAGGCGGCCATGGTCGGCGGGTAGAGGACGGTCGCCTTCAGGACGCCGTTGTCCTGCTTGATGGCCTGGAACGCGGCGAGCGCGCCCGCGCCGCCGACCATCAGGAAGTCGTCGCGGCCGGCCTGTTCGATGGCGCGCAGGGCGCCCACGCCCTGGTCGTCGTCGTGGTTCCACAGGGCGTCGAACTTCGACTGGGCCTGGAGCAGCTGGGCCATCTTGGCCTGGCCGGACTCGACGGTGAAGTCGGCGGCCTGGCGGGCCACCTTCTTGATGTTGGGGTAGTTCTTCAGGGCGTCGTCGAAGCCCTTGGTGCGCTGCCGGGTCAGTTCGAGGTTGTCGATGCCGGCCAGTTCGACGACCCGGGCGTCGGCCTTGTCCTTGAGCTTCTCGCCGATGTAGTGCCCGGCGTTGAGGCCCATGCCGTAGTTGTCGCCGCCGACCCAGCAGCGGTACGCCTGCGGGGTGTTGAAGACGCGGTCGAGGTTGACCACGGGGATTCCGGCCCGCATGGCCTTCAGCCCGACCTGCGTGAGCGCCTTGCCGTCGGCGGGCAGCACCACCAGGACGTCGACCTTCTTGTTGATGAGGGTCTCGATCTGGCCGATCTGCTGGGCGGTGTCGTTGGAGCCCTCGGTGACCTCCAGGGTCACGTCGGAGTACTTCTCGGCGCGGCCCTTGGCCTGGTCGTTGATGGCGTTGAGCCAGCCGTGGTCGGCGAGCGGACCGGCGTAGCCGATGGTGACCTGCTTGCCGGGCTTGTCGTCGGCGGCGGGCTGGGTGCTGGCGCCCGCCCCCTCGTCGTCGTCCGACTCGTTGCTCGTGCACCCGGTGAGGAAGGCCCCGGCGGACACGGCTGCGGCTCCGAACAGCAGCCCTCTGCGGCTTGCGAACGGCGTGTGCTCTGGCATGACGGTCAACCCTTTCCTCAAGGCGTGCTCGCGGTACGGCGCTGGACCAGCACGGCGGCGACGATGATCGCTCCCTTGGCGATCTGCTGGACGTCGCTCTGCAGGTTGTTCAGGGCGAAGATGTTGGTGATCGTGGTGAAGATCAGGACGCCGAGCACGGAGCCGACGATGGTGCCGCGTCCGCCGCTGAGCAGCGTGCCGCCGATGATCGCGGCGGCGATGGCGTCGAGTTCGTAGAGGTTGCCGTTGGTGTTCTGGCCGGAGCCGGACAGGACGATCAGCAGGAAGGCGGCGATGCCGCAGCACAGGCCGGACAGCAGGTAGAGGTAGAGGCGCTGGCGGCGCACGTCGATGCCGGCGAGGCGGGCGGCCTCCGCGTTGCCGCCGACGGCGACCGTGCGGCGGCCGAAGGTGGTCCGGTTCAGCACCAGCCAGCCGATGACGGTGACGGCGGCGAAGACCAGGACCAGCGGCGGTATGCCGAGCACGTAGGCGTCCCGCTCCCCGAGGTCGAGCACGCCCTCCACGGTGACGATCTGGGTCTGCCCGTCGGTGATCTGCAGGGCCAGGCCCCGCGCGGAGGCCAGCATGGCGAGGGTGGCGATGAACGGGACCATCGCGCCGTACGCGATGAGGACGCCGTTGACGAGTCCGCAGCCCACGCCGACCACGATCGCGGTGAACAGGATGCCGAGGAATCCGTACTCCTGGGTGGCGACCGTCGTCGCCCACACCGAGGCGAGGGCGACGATCGCGCCGACGGAGAGGTCGATGCCGCCGGACATGATCACGAAGGTCATGCCGACGGTGACGACACCGATCACGGACGCCTGGGTGAGGACGAGTTGCAGGTTGCGGGTGTCGAGGAACTCGTCGGGCTTGGTGATCCCGCCGATCAGGACCAGTACGGCGAGCACGCCGAGCAGGGACAGGATGCGGACGTCGGCGCGGGCGATCACGCCCCGCCAGGCGGGCGGCCCGTCCACCGGTGCCGCCTTTCCGGTGCCGTCCCGGGGCGGGGACACGTGCTGCGTCATGATGCCGGGCTCCCTTCCATGACGAGGTCGAGTACGCGGTGTTCGTCGAGTTCGCGGGCGGGTGCCTCGTGCACGACCCGTCCCTCGCGCAGCACCAGGACGCGGTCGGCGAGGCCGAGCACCTCGGGCACCTCGCTGGAGACCAGCAGCACCGCCAGTCCCTCGTCGGCGAGCCGGCGCACGACCGCGTACAGCTCGGCGCGGGCGCCGACGTCGACGCCGCGGGTGGGTTCGTCGAGGAGCAGGACGCGGCAGCCGCGCAGCAGCCAGCGGGCGAGTACGGCCTTCTGCTGGTTGCCGCCGGACAGGGTGCGCACGGGCACGTCCGGGTTGTCGGGGCGCAGCGACAGCTCGCGGACCGCGGCGCGGGCGGCGTCCCGTTCGGCGCCCCGGTCGAGCCAGCCGCCGCGCGAGAAGCGGGACAGGGAGGAGACCGACACGTTGCGGGTGACGGACTCCAGCATCAGCAGGGCCTGCGCCTTGCGCTCCTCGGGGGCGAGGCCGAGCCCGGCGCGCACGGCGGCCCGGACGCTGCCGGGCCTGAGCGGGCGCCCGTCGACCAGGACCTGTCCGGCCGACGGCTTGCGGGCGCCGTAGACGGTCTCCAGGATCTCGGAGCGGCCGGAGCCGACCAGTCCGGCGAGGCCGACGATCTCCCCCGGGCGCACGTCCAGGTCGAGGGGGGCGAACTCCCCCTCCCGCGCCAGTCCCCGCACGCTCAGCACCGGTTCGGCGGTGGCGGCCGGGGCGGAGGCGGGCCGGTCCGGGAAGACGTAGGCGACGTTGCGGCCGGTCATCAGGGCGACGACCTCGCTGGTCGGGGTGGACTCGGCGGGCAGTCCGCGGGCGACGGCGCGGCCGTCCTTGAGGACGGTGACCCGGTCGCCGATGCGGCGGATCTCCTCCAGGCGGTGCGAGATGTAGACGACGGCGACACCGGCGGCGGTGAGGTCGCCGACGATCCGGAAGAGGTTGTCGACCTCGTCGGGGTCGAGGGCGGCGGACGGCTCGTCCATCACGATCAGCCGTACGTCGTGGGAGAGCGCCCGCGCCATGGAGACGATCTGCTGCTGCGCCGCCGACAGGTCCCCGACCAGGCGGCCCGGGTCGACCTCGGGGTGGCCGAGCCGCTTCAGCAGCGCGGCGGTGGACGCGCGGGCGGCCCGGCCGCGGACGACGAAGCCGGCGGTGGTCGGTTCGTGGCCGAGGTGGACGTTCTCCGCCACCGACAGGTGCTCGACCAGGTCGAGTTCCTGGTAGATGGTGGCGATGCCCAGGCGCATCGCGGCGATGGGCGAGCGCAGGGTGACGTCCTCGCCGCGCCAGCGGATGGTGCCGGTGTCGGGCTGGTGGGCGCCGGCCAGCACCTTGATGAGGGTGGACTTCCCGGCGCCGTTCTGGCCGAGCAGGCAGTGCACCTCACCGGCCTGGACGTCGAGGTCGACGCCGTCCAGGGCCCGGACTCCGGGGAAGGACTTGGTGATGCCGGACATGCTGAGCAGCGGTGGTTCTGGTGCCATGTGAGGTCCCCTCGGCGGGCGTGCGGGCCGGTGTCAGGGCAGGGCGGAGCTACGCGCTGTGCAGAAAAGCTGTGCAGAAAAGGGGTGCGGACGGGGGTGCTACGCGGGTGAGAACAAGTGGTCGCTGATGAGCCGGGCGGCGCCGATGACTCCGGCGGTGGGGCCCAGTTCGCCGAGCACGATGGGCAGGTTGCCGGTCGCCAGGGGCAGCGACTGGCGGTAGACCTGGGTGCGTATCGCGGCGAGCAGGGTGTGGCCGAGGCCGGTGACCCCGCCGCCGATCACCACCAGGCCGGGGTTGAAGAAGCTGACCAGGCCGGCGATGACCTGGCCGGTGCGGCTGCCGCCCTCGCGGATCAGGTCGAGGGCGGTGGCGTCACCGGCCGCCGCCGCGGCGGCGACGTCGGCGGCGCTCAGGCTCCCGCCCGTCTCCAGTCGGGCGGCGAGTTCGGCGGACCGGCCCTGCTCGGCGGCCTCCGTGGCGTCGCGGGCCAGGGCCGCGCCGCTGAAGTGGGCCTCCAGGCAGCCCCGGTTGCCGCAGGCGCAGGGGCGGCCCTCGGGTACGGCCTGGATGTGCCCGATGTCGCCGGCGCTGCCCGTCGTCCCGCGGTAGACGTCACCGCCGACGACGATGCCGCAGCCGATGCCGGTGCCTATCTTGACGACGAGGAAGTCGTGCACGGTGCGGGCGACGCCCGCGTGCTGCTCCCCCAGCGCCATCAGGTTCACGTCGTTGTCGACCATGACCGGGCAGCCGAGTTCCTGGCTGAGCGCCTCCCGTACGGGGAAGCCGTCCCAGCCCGGCATGATCGGCGGGGCCACGGGGACGCCCTCGGGGAAGCGGACCGGCCCCGGGACGCCGATGCCGGCGCCGTCGAAGCCCTCCGCGAGCCCCGACGCCCGCAACTTGGCCGCCATGGACAGGACTTGCTCGAAGACCGCGACGGGGCCCTCACGGACGTCCATGGGCTGGTTGATGTGCCCGAGGATCTCCAGTTCGGCGTTGGTGACGGCGACGTCGACCGAGGTCGCGCCGATGTCGACGCCGAGGAAGCGGAGTCCGGGGTTGAGCCGGATGTTGTGCGAGCGGCGCCCGCCGCGGGAGGCGGCGAGTCCGTCGGCGACGGCCAGTCCCGTCTCCAGCAGCCGGTCCACCTCCACGGCCAGCTTCGACCGGGAGAGGTCGACCTGGTCGCCGAGCTGGGCACGGGAGTTGGGGCCGCCGTCACGCAGCAGCTTGAGCAACCGGGCCTGGTGGGCGTTGGCGGGTCGTGCGGTCATGCGTCTCACGTGCCCCTCCCCGCCTCAATCGGCTGCGCGCTGTAATGCCGTGTTGCCGTGCTGCCGTGCTGCCGTGCTGCCGTGCTGCCGTGCTTTCGAAGGGAACGTAGCAGCGGCTGCCGAAGCTGGGAAGAAGCTGTGCACAGATTGCCGTCGACTTTTTCCACTCACAGGACAAAGAGCCGGACAGCGAGCCGGACGAAGAGCCGACCGAAGAGCCGTACGGGAAAGGTGTGTTCAGGACTCGGCGCGCTCGTGGTACGACCGCCGGGTGTGCTCGGTGTGCTCGCGCATCAGCCGGGTGGCGCGCTGCTCGTCCCGGTCGGTGATGGCGGCGATCATCTCCCGGTGCTCGACCCAGGACTGCCGGCCGCGCTGCCGGGCGATCGGCGTGTAGTACCAGCGCACCCGGCGGTCGACCTGGGCGGCGAGTTCGGCGAGGACGGCGTTGCCCGCCAGCTCCATCACCTTGGAGTGGAAGCGCGCGTTCAGGGTGACGGCACCGTCCACGTCGTCGGCGGCGACGGCCCGCTCCCCCTCGGCGCACAGCTCCTCCAGCGCCGCCACGCCCGCGCTGGACGCGTTGGCCGCGGCGAGCCGGGCCGCCTCGGCCTCCAGCAGCGTACGGACGGTCAGCAGCTGGTCGGCCTCCTCCTCGGTCGGCTCGTGCACGAACGCGCCCTGGGCGGGACGCAGATCGACCCAGCCCTCGGTGTTCAGGCGCTGGAGCGCCTCGCGCACGGGCTGCCGGGAGACGCCCAGGTGCCCGGCGAGTTCGCTCTCGACGAGGTGCTGGCCGGGGCGCAGGGCCCGGGTGGTGATGAGTTCGAGCAGCGCCTCGTAGACGCGGTCGCGCAGCGGGCCGGGGCGTTCGAGCCTGGGCACCGCCCCGTGCGGCAGTCCTGTCGACAACATCGCGGCCCCCTGGGCGAAGGACGGAGACAAGGAAGAAGGTAAAGAAAGTATCAAGTGTTTTTCGTCTACAGTCTACGGTTCGTCCCCGCCCGCCTTTTCCTCGAACCTCCTGAGCCGGGTCTCAGGGGCAGCGCACGACCTGTCCGGCGTACGACAGGTTGCCGCCGAAGCCGAAGAGCAGGACCGGGTCGCCGGTGCTGATCTCGCCGCGTTCCACCAGCTTGGCCAGGGCGAGGGGGATGCTGGCCGCCGAGGTGTTGCCGGACTCGGTGACGTCGCGGGCGACGACCGCGTTGACGGCGCCGATGCGCAGGGCCAGGGGTTCGATGATGCGCAGGTTGGCCTGGTGCAGGACGACGGCGGCGAGGTCGGCGGGGTCCACGCCGGCCCGTTCGCACACGCCCCGGGCGACGGCGGGCAGCCGGGTGGTCGCCCAGCGGTAGACGCTCTGGCCCTCCTGGGCGAAGCGCGGCGGCGTGCCCTCGATGCGCACGGCGTGTCCGAGTTCGGGCACCGATCCCCACAGCACGGGTCCGATGCCGGGTTCCTCGCCCTCGGCGCAGGGTTCGACGACGGCGGCCCCCGCGCCGTCGCCGACCAGCACGCAGGTGGTGCGGTCGGTCCAGTCGGTGACCTCGGACATCTTGTCGGCGCCTATGACCAGGGCCCGGCGCGCGGCGCCCGCGCGGACGGCGTGGTCGGCGGTGGCCAGGGCGTGGGTGAACCCGGCGCACACGACGTTGACGTCCATCGTGGCCGGGTTCCCCATGCCGAGCCGGGCGGCGACCCGGGCGGCCATGTTCGGGGAGCGGTCGATGGCGGTCGAGGTGGCGACCAGCACCAGGTCGACGTCGGCGGGGGCGGCCCCGGCCTCGGCGAGCGCCTTGGCGGCGGCGTGCGCGGCGAGTTCGTCGACGGGTTCGTCGGGTCCGGCGATCCGGCGGGTGCGGATGCCGACCCGGCTGGTGATCCACTCGTCGCTGGTGTCGACCATGCCCGCCAGGTCCTCGTTGGTCAGGACTCCGGCGGGCTGGTGGTGGCCGACTCCGGTGATGCGCGAGCCGTGCATGGGCGGATCCCCCTCATTGCCTGCGGTTGCGGGATCCACCAGTCTGATCAGTGACTCACGGGTACGGCGGCAGGTGATGTGACAGGAAACGCGGGCCGGGCTTGTCGGCTTCCATCAGGCCCGGCCCGGCTCCTCAGCCGGTGAACAGCTGCGTCGCCTTGCGCACCAGTTCGTACAGCCCGTAGGCGAGCGGCACGCCCACCCACAGCCAGGCGAAGGCGATCAGCGGGCGCCGGTCGGGCGGGCCCTCACTGCTGTCGGGCGACATCGGCGGCCTCCTCGGGGTCCGGGGCGGGGACGTGGTGGCGGGGGTGGACGGGACGGACCAGTTCGTTGGCGACGAAGCCGACGACGAGCAGCCCGATCATGATGACGAACGACAGCCCGTACAGGGACGAGCCGTGCCGACCGGCCTCCTCCTGCCGGTCCGCGATCCAGTTCACGATCAGCGGGCCGAGGACGCCGGCGGTGGACCAGGCGGTGAGCAGCCGTCCGTGGATCGCGCCGACCTGGTAGGTGCCGAAGAGGTCCTTCAGATAGGCGGGGGCGGTGGCGAAACCGCCGCCGTAGAAGGAGAGGATCACCAGGGCGGCGAGGACGAACAGCGGCTTGGACGAGTCGCCGAACAGGGCGATGAGCGCGTACATCAGGGCGCCGACACCCAGGTACACCCGGTAGATGTTCTTCCGTCCGATCAGGTCGGACGTGGACGACCAGCCGATCCGGCCGGCCATGTTCGCCGCCGACAGCAGTGCCACGAACCCGGCGGCGGCCGTCGCGGACACCGGCGCGGAGGTGTCCGCGAAGAAGTCCGTGATCATCGGGGCGGCCTTCTCCAGGATGCCGATGCCGGCGGTGACGTTCATGCAGAGCACGATCCACAGGCACCAGAACTGCGGGGTGCGCACGGCCGAGCGCGCCGAGACCTGGACGCCGCTGAGCGGGGCGGGCCGCCCGTCGGCCGTCTCGGGGGCGCGCGGCACCCGCACCAGCAGGACACCGAGCAGCATGAAGACGGCGTACGACAGTCCGTGCACGAGGAAGGCGAGCGCGATGCCGGAGTTGTCGGCGCCGAAGGACTCCAGCATCTGCGCGGACCACGGCGAGGCGATCAGCGCGCCGCCGCCGAAGCCCATGATGGCGATGCCGGTGGCCATGCCGGGCCGGTCGGGGAACCACTTGATGAGGGTGGAGACCGGCGAGATGTATCCGATGCCCAGGCCGATGCCGCCGACGAAGCCGTAGCCGAAGACGATCAGCCAGTACTGCTCGGTGGCCGCGCCCAGGGCGGAGAGCAGGAAGCCGGACGAGAAGCAGATCAGCGCCACCGTCATCGCCCAGCGCGGCCCGCGCTTCTCGACCAGGGTGCCGCCGAACGCGGCCGACAGGCCGAGCATGACGATGCCGAGCTGGAAGGGGAGCGCGCTCTGGGTGCCGCTGAGGCCGAGCGCGGATTCGAGGGGCGGCTTGAACACGGACCAGGCGTAGGCCTGGCCGATGGAGAGGTGGACCGAGAGCGCGGCCGGCGGGACGAGCCAGCGGCTCCAGCCGGGCGGTGCGACAGGGGGACTCATGAGTCCCCCACCGTAAAGATCCGAGCGGCGCTTGAGAAGGCAGTTGATCAAACGACCACCCAGCGCCACCGGCCGTGCACAGTCCCTTGCCGCCCGGACGCCCATACTGTAGACAATATTCCGTCGACACAGGGTCGACGCACACCCCGTCGTCCGTGGACCGCGTCCGGCGCGGCACGGCACCCGTCAGGCCGTCGCAGCGGTGATGGCCGACGCCCCCGTCCCGGACCCGTCGGCACCGAGGAGCGCCGCATGAGGAAACCGCGACCGACGCACTACACCAGGCTCACCCACCCCCTGGTACGGGACTCCCGCGACGCGCCTTTCCGGCGGGCCGGCTGGGACGAGGCCCTGGACCGGGCGGCCCGGGGCCTGGCACGCAACCGCGGCGCGTTCGGCATGTTCTCCTGCGCCCGCGCGACCAACGAGATGAACTACGTGGCGCAGAAGTTCGCCCGGGTGGTGATGGGCACCCACAACGTCGACTCCTGCAACCGCACCTGCCACGCCCCGTCCGTCGCCGGCCTCTCCGCCGCCTTCGGCTCGGGCGGCGGCACCTCGTCGTACGAGGAGATCGAGCACACCGACGTCATCGTGATGTGGGGCTCCAACGCCCGGTTCGCGCACCCGATCTTCTTCCAGCACGTCCTGAAGGGGATACGCAACGGCGCCCGGATGTACGCGGTCGACCCGCGCCGCACCTCCACCGCCGAGTGGGCGGAGAGCTGGCTCGGCCTGGATGTCGGCACCGACATCCCGATGGCGCACGCGATCGGCCGCGAGATCATCCACGCGGGCCTGGTCAACGAGGCGTTCGTGCGGCGGGCGACCACCGGCTTCGAGGAGTACCGGGCCCTCGTCGAGCCGTGGACGCTCTCCCTCGCCGAGAAGGTGACCGGCGTCCCGGCCGCCGCGATCCGCGACCTCGCGCACGCCTACGCCCGCGCCGAACGCGCCCAGCTGTGCTGGACCCTCGGCATCACCGAGCACCACAACGGCACCGACAACGTCCGCGCGCTGATCAACCTCTCCCTGCTCACCGGGCACGTGGGGCGGTACGGCGCCGGGCTCCAGCCCCTGCGCGGCCAGAACAACGTGCAGGGCGGCGGCGACATGGGCGCCATTCCCAACCGCCTCCCCGGCTTCCAGGACATCCTCGACCCGGAGACACGCCGGAAGTTCGAGTCCGCCTGGGACACCGTCCTCCAGCCGCACTACGGCCTCGACCTCACCGAGATGTTCGAGGCGATGGAGGACGGCTCGCTGAAGGCCGTGTACTGCGTCGGCGAGAACCCGGCCCAGTCGGAGGCCGACAGCGAACAGGCCGTACGCCGCCTGCAGTCGCTGGACTTCCTCGTCGTGCAGGACATCTTCCTGACGAGGACGGCCTCGCTCGCGGACGTGGTGCTGCCGGCCACCGCCGGCTGGGCGGAGACCGACGGCACCACCACCAACAGCGAACGGCGCGTGCAGCGGGTCCGCCGGGCCCTCACCCCGCCGGGCGAGGCCCGCGAGGACATCGACATCATCTGCGACCTCGCCGCCCGCCTCGGCCACGACTGGAAGTACGCCGACGCCGAGGCCGTCTGGAACGAGCTGCGCGCCCTGTCGCCGGACCACCACGGGATGACGTACGACCGGCTGGCGGAGCACCGGGGCATCCAGTGGCCGTGCCCCAGCACCGACCGGCTCGAACCCACCTACCTGCACGGCCGGCTGTGGGACCCCGACCCGGCCCGCCGGGGCCGCCCGGCGCCCTTCGGGATCGTCCGGCACGATCCGCCGGTCGACCTCACCGACGAGCGGTACCCGATCCGGCTCACCACCGGCCGTCGGCTCGACTCGTACAACACCGGTGTGCAGAGCGGCGGTTACGCCTCTCCGCTCCGCCGCGGCGAGTCCGTCGAGCTGTCCCCGGAGGACGCCGAGCGGTACGGGGTGGTGGTCGGGGAGACGGTACGGGTCACCTCGCGGCGCGGGGCGGTGGAGGCGCCCGTGTGGGTCGACCCGGCGCTGCGGCCCGGTCTCGCGTTCATGACGTTCCACTTCCCCGACGAAGTGGACACCAACCGGCTGACCATCGAGGCCAACTGCCCGATCGCGGGGACGGCGGAGTTCAAGGCGTCGGCGATCCGGATCGAGAAGCTGCCCGTCGCGACCATCGTGAGGTGATGCCCCGTGGACCTGCGCTTCGGTGACGGCAAGCCGACGGACGAGGAACGGGCCGCCGTCGACGCCCTGCTGGGCCCGCCGGAGTCCTCCTGGGAGGGCGCCGACCGCTCCGGCCAGGACCTGCGCTGGGCGCGCGGCGGGCGGGCGGCCCGGGACCGCCGCGACCTGCTGCTGCCGGGGCTGCACGCGGTCAGCGACCGGGTCGGCTGGATCAGCGAGGGCGCCCTGGACTACCTGTGCCGGCGGCTGACGGTGCCGCCGGCCGAGGCGTACGGCGTCGCCACCTTCTACGCGATGTTCTCCGTCCGTCCCCGCCCCGCGACCGTCCTGCACCTCTGCACCGACCTGGCCTGCACCGTGGCGGGCGCGGAGGCCCTGTGCGCCGAGGTCTCCGGGGAGCCGGGCGTCACCGTCCAGCGCAGCCCCTGCCTCGGCCTGTGCGAACGCGCCCCGGCCGCGCTGGCGGTCCGCGCCGGCGACCCGGTCCGTACGGCCGTGGCGGCCCCGGCGACGGCGCGCGCGGCCCTCCTCGCCGCCACCTCCCCCGACTCGGCGCCCGAGGAACCCCCGGCCGCGGCGGCCGTCCCGCAGGCGGGCGGAGACGACCTGGTCCTGCTGCGCCGGGTCGGCGTGGTGGACCCCGCCTCCCTCGACGACTACCGGGCGCACGGCGGCTACAGCGCCCTGCGCCGCGCCTTCGCGCTGGGCCCCGCCGGGGTGATCCGCGAGGTCACCGACTCCGGACTGGCCGGGCGCGGCGGCGCCGCCTTCCCCACCGGCCGCAAATGGCAGGCCACGGCGGCCCAGCCCGACCACCCGCACTACGTCGTCTGCAACGCCGACGAGTCCGAGCCGGGCACCTTCAAGGACCGGGTGCTGATGGAGGGCGACCCGTACGCGCTGATCGAGGCCATGACCATCGCCGGGTACGCCACCGGGGCCCACCGGGGCTACCTCTACCTGCGCGGCGAGTACCCCCGGGCGCTGGCCCGCCTGGAGCACGCGATCACCCAGACCCGCGCGCGCGGACTGCTCGGCGACGACGTGCTCGGGCAGGGCTACGCCTTCGACATCGAGATCCGCCGGGGCGCGGGCGCCTACATCTGCGGCGAGGAGACCGCCCTGTTCAACTCCATCGAGGGCTACCGGGGCGAGCCCCGCGCCAAACCGCCGTTCCCCGTGGAGAAGGGCCTGTTCGGCAAGCCGACGGCCGCCAACAACGTGGAGACCCTGGTCAACGTCCTGCCGGTGCTGACCATGGGCGCCGAGGCGTACGCCGCGATCGGCACCGGCCGGTCCACCGGCCCGAAGCTGTTCTGCGTGTCGGGCAGCGTGGCCCGCCCCGGTGTCTACGAGCTGCCGTTCGGGGCGACGCTGGGCGAGCTGCTGGGCCTGGCCGGGGTCCGGGACGGGCTGCGCGCGGTGCTGCTCGGCGGGGCGGCGGGCGGCTTCGTACGCCCCGACGAACTGGACATCCCGCTCACCTTCGAAGGCACCCGGGAGGCGGGCACCACCCTCGGCTCGGGGGTGGTCATGGCCTTCGACGACACCGTGCCCCTCCCCCGCCTCCTGCTGCGCGTCGCGGAGTTCTTCCGCGACGAGTCGTGCGGCCAGTGCGTGCCGTGCCGGGTGGGGACCGTGCGGCAGGAGGAGGCGCTGCGCCGGATCGCGGAGCGCACGGGGGCCGGCGCCGCCGACGACATCGCCCTGCTGCGGGAGGTCGGCCGGGCGATGCGGGACGCCTCGATCTGCGGTCTGGGCCAGACCGCGTGGAACGCCGTGGAGTCCGCCATCGACCGACTGGGGGCGTACGAATGACCGCGATACCGCTGGGAGTGCCGCGCCGGCTGGTGGAGTTCACCCTCGACGGGCAGGAGGCCCGGGTCCCGGAGGGGTCGACGATCCTCGACGCCTGCCGGGCCGCCGGCGCGGACGTGCCGACCCTCTGCCAGGGCGACACGCTGACCCCGAAGAACGCCTGCCGGGTGTGTGTGGTGGAGGTCGAGGGCTCCCGCACCCTGGTCCCCGCCTGCTCCCGGAAGGCCGAGCCGGGCATGGAGGTGCGCACCGGCACCGAGCGGGCCCGGCACAGCCGCAAGGTCGTCCTGGAACTCCTCGCCTCCTCCGTCGACCTGTCGACGACCCCCCGGGCCGCCGAGTGGATCAAGGAGTACGGGGCGGAACCCGACCGCTTCGGCCCCGGCGCGGCCCGCGTCGACGAGGAACCCCGGATCGACAACGACCTGTACGTCCGCGACTACGGCAAATGCATCCTCTGCTACAAGTGCGTGGACGCCTGCGGGGACCAGTGGCAGAACAGTTTCGCCATCTCCGTCGCCGGGCGCGGCTTCGACGCCCGGATCGCGGTCGAGCAGGACGCCCCGCTGACCGACTCGGCGTGCGTGTACTGCGGCAACTGCGTCGAGGTGTGCCCCACCGGCGCCCTGTCGTTCAAGTCGGAGTTCGACATGCGGGCGGCGGGTACGTGGAACGAGTCGGCGCAGACCGAGACGACCACGGTGTGCGCGTACTGCGGAGTGGGCTGCAACCTCACCCTGCGCGTACAGGACAATGAGATCGTCAAGGTCACCTCGCCGCACGACAGCCCGGTGACCCACGGCAATCTCTGCATCAAGGGCCGTTTCGGCTACCAGCACGTACAGAACCGGGGCTGATCAGGACATGGGACGAGTCACGGAACGACGCAAGGTGATCCGCATCCGCGACGGGGTGGTCAACACCCGTCCGGACACGCTCGTCGCCGAGGAACCCCTGGAGATCCGGCTCAACGGCAAACCGCTCGCCATCACCATGCGCACGCCCGGCGACGACTTCGCGCTCGCCGCCGGGTTCCTGGTCAGCGAGGGGGTGCTGGCCCGTCAGGAGGACCTGCGGAACATCGTGTACTGCGCGGGGGCCACGGCCGACGGCTCGAACACGTACAACGTGGTGGACGTGCAGACGGCGCCGGGCGTCGTCCTCCCCGACATCACCCTCGAACGCAACGTCTACACCACCTCCTCCTGCGGCCTGTGCGGCAAGGCCAGCCTGGACGCGGTCCGTACGACGGCCCGCTGGCCCATCGCCGACACGCCGCCGGTGCGGATCGACGCGGACCTGCTCGCCGAACTGCCCGACCGGCTGCGCGCCGCCCAGCGGGTCTTCGACCGCACCGGCGGGCTGCACGCGGCGGCCCTGTTCACCGAGGACGGCGAACTGGCCGACATCAGGGAGGACGTGGGGCGGCACAACGCGGTCGACAAGCTGGTCGGCCGGGCGCTGCAGAACGGTGAGCTGCCGCTGTCGCGGTCCGTGCTGCTCGTCTCCGGCCGGGCCTCGTTCGAACTGGCCCAGAAGGCCGTCATGGCCGGTATCCCCGTGCTGGCCGCGGTGTCGGCGCCGTCCTCGCTCGCCGTGGACCTGGCCGCCGAGACCGGTCTGACCCTGGTGGGCTTCCTGCGGGGCACCTCGATGAACGTGTACGCGGGCGAGGACCGCATCGCCCTGCGGACCGCCGCGTCCCGGGGCTGAGGCACCGGCCCGCGACACGACGGCGGAACCCCGGCCGGCGGAGAGCGCCCCCTGCGCCGGTACGGGGTGACGGCGTGTCGGCTGATTCCGGGTCCGGGCGACACGCGGGGGATTCGGTACAACATATCCGATATGTGATGACTTGATCTACTGATGCCCTGACGACCGGCTACCGCTCAGCCGCCTGAAGGGCCACCGCTCCATGCCGTTTCGCCCCCGCGCCCGTTCCGGACGCCCGCCGACCGTTCTCGCCTCCCTGCTCGCGCTGTCCTTCGCCCTGCCCTCCACGGCACACGCGAAGGCCCCCGAATTCACCCAACAGGTGCTCTTCCGCGCCGATCAGGAGACCGGGTACGCCTGCTTCCGCATCCCGGCGCTCGTGCGGACCACCGACGGCACGCTGCTCGCCTTCGCGGAGGGCCGGGTCCGCAACTGCGGGGACGCGGCCGACATCGACATCGTGCTCAAGCGCTCCACGGACGGCGGCCGTACCTGGGGCCCGCTGCGGGTCGTCAACGACGGCGGCGGCGACACCCACGGCAACCCGGCGCCGGTCGTGGACCGCGCCACCGGTCGCGTCCTGCTGGTCGAGACGTACAACACCGGCCGGGCGGACGACGCCGGCTGCGCGGTCCCCTGCGACCGCGCGCCCCACCTCCAGTACAGCGACGACGACGGGCTCACCTGGTCCGAGCCGCGCGACCTCAGCGCCGAGATCCGCCCGGCCGGCTGGAACTCCTGGTACGCGACCGGCCCCGTGCACGGCGCGCAGCTGACCGCCGGCGCCCACGCCGGGCGGCTGGTCCTCGGGGTCAACGCCGAGAGCTGGGACGGCGGCCGGGTGACGGCCAACCACGCGGCGCTGGTCGTCAGCGACGACGGCGGCGACCACTGGCGGATCGGCGCCACCGACACCTGGCCCGTGGCCGGCGACGGCACCTTCCGGCAGAAGCCGTCCGAGGTGACCCTGGCCGAACTCGCCGACGGCACGCTGCTGGTCAGCGGACGCGAGGAGGACGGCACCGACCTCGGCCACCGCACCCAGACCGTCAGCCGGGACGGCGGCGACAGCTTCGCCGCCCCCTTCGCGGCCGTCCCGGACCTGTACACCCCGCAGGTGCAGGGCGCGCTGCTGCGTCTGGGCGACCGGGTGCTGCTGTCCGCCCCGGCCGACCCCGACCGCCGCCGGACCATGGCGATCCGCTCCTCCTGGGACTCCGGCGCCACCTGGGACAGCGTGGACCGGGCCACGGTCGTCACCCGCGACTGGTCCGGCTACTCGGACATGGCGGCCCTCGACGGCACGACGGTGGGGCTGCTGTACGAGGGGGGCACGGCCGACGCCCGCGACGAGATCCGCTTCGCCCGGTTCGGCGCGGACTGGCTCCGGGCCCGGCGCGGCGCCGACCCCACCACCCCCGACCTCGCGCCGGGCACCCGGCCCGCCGCCGTACTGGGCGGGGCCGCTACGACGGCGGACGGTGCGGTCGGCGGCGCGGTCGCGTTCGACGGCACCGACGACGAGGTGCGGCTGCCGTACCGGGAGGGGCTGCGGCTCGGGGACGGCGACTTCACCGTGTCGCTCTGGTTCCGGTACACGGCGAAGACCGGGGAACAGCCGCTGCTGTGGATGGGCGGGATCGGTACCAAGCAGCCCCAGGTGTGGCTGCGCGCCGAGCCCGCGCAGGACAGGGTGACGGGGCTGATGACCGCGCGGGAGGGGGCGGCGGCGCCCCGGTCGGCGTACGTACGCGCCACCGGCGCGCACAACGACGGCCGCTGGCACCGGCTGGTGCTGCGCCGGGGCGGCGGGCGGCTCACCCTGTTCCTCGACGGCAAGAAGACCGAGGCGGCCCACGTGCCGGGCTCGGTCAGCCGCGACTCGGCCTTCGGCGTGCACGTGGGCGCCCGGATGGACGGGCGGGCGCGCCTCACCGGGGCGCTGGACGACGTACGGGTGTGGCGGCGGGCGCTGAGCGACGGCGAGGTCGGCGCGGCCCAGCCGCCGGCCGGGGACAGCGTGCTGCGGCTGCCCCTGGACCGGGTGGACGCCCCCTAACGGATGCCGGCGCCGGTGGGTATCGGCGGGTCAGCGGTGTCGTCCTCGGGCACCGGGTCGTGCGAGCGGCGCTTGGCGATGACCGCGCAGACCATGAGCTGCATCTGGTGGAAGAGCATCAGCGGCAGCACGGCCAGCGAGGCGTGCGCGCCGAAGAGCACGCTGGCCATCGGCAGCCCGGAGGCCAGGGACTTCTTCGAACCGGCGAACTGGATCGCGATCCGGTCCTCCCGCCCGAACCGCAGCGCCTTCGCGCCGTACCAGGTCAGCAGCAGCATCACGGCGAGCAGCACCGCCTCCACCGCCAGCAGCCCGGCCAGCCGGACGGGGCTGACCTGGTGCCAGACGCCCTGCACCATGCCCTCGCTGAACGCCGTGTAGACGACGAGCAGGATCGAGCCGCGGTCGACGAGCCCGAGCGCCTTCTTGTGCCGGGTGACGAAACCTCCGATCCAACGGCGCAGCAGCTGCCCTGCGACGAACGGCACCAGCAGCTGGAGCACGATCTTCACCACCGAGTCGGCGGAGAACCCGCCGCCCGTACTGCCGAGCAGACCGGCGGCGAGCAGCGGCGTGACGACGATGCCGACGAGGGAGGAGAAGGAGCCCGCGCAGATCGCGGCGGGCACGTTGCCGCGGGCGAGGGAGGTGAAGGCGATCGACGACTGGATGGTGGAGGGGACCAGGGTGCAGAAGAGCAGGCCCTGGTACAGCGGCTCGGTCAGGAAGACCGGGACGAGTCCGCGGGCCGCCAGCCCGAGCAGCGGGAAGACGGCGAACGTGCAGGCCAGGACGGTGACGTGGAGCCGCCAGTGCTTGAGTCCGTCCAGCGCCTCGCGGGTGGAGAGCCGGGCGCCGTAGAGGAAGAAGAGGAACGCGATCGCGGCCGTGGAGGCGCCGTTCGCCACATCGGCCGACGTCCCGCGGGCCGGCAGCAGCGCCGCGAGGCCCACCGTGCCCAGCAGCAGGAGGATGTACGGGTCGATCGGCATCCAGCGCGGCCAACGCAGGCGTTTCACGGTGCTCCACTTGCTCGTATCGCTTCTTCGGTCCTCGGACACGGGGACACGGGTCCCCGCTCCATCCTGCTCCCTCACTCGGCGATCGGGAATCCGGTACACCGCACTGACTGTCATCGCGTTCTGTAATAAGCTGAAGGGCGTGTACGACCCCTCCCAGCTGCGGACCTTCCTCTCGGTGGCCCAGACGCTGAGCTTCACGCAGGCCGCGCGGCGGCTCGGACTGCGCCAGTCGACGGTGAGCCAGCACGTGCGGCGCCTGGAGGACGCGACCGGGCGGCCGCTGTTCACCCGGGACACGCACTCGGTGGAGCTGACCGAGGACGGCGAGGCGATGCTCGGCTTCGCCCGCCGCATCCTGGAGGTGCACGAGCAGGCGACGGCGTTCTTCACCGGCACCCGGCTGCGCGGTCGGCTGCGGTTCGGCGCGTCGGAGGACTTCGTGCTGACCCGGCTCCCGGAGATCCTGGAGGGCTTCCGGCACGACCACCCCGAGGTCGACCTGGAGCTGACCGTCGAGCTGTCCGGCACCCTGCACGAGCAGCTCGCCGCCGGGAAGCTGGACCTGGTGCTGGCCAAGCGGCGGCCCGAGGACCGGCGGGGCGAGCTGGTGTGGCACGACCGGCTGGTGTGGATCGGCGCGGAGCGGCTGCGCGTGGACCCCGGCCGCCCGGTGCCGCTGATCGTCTACCCGCCGCCGGGCATCACCCGCGCCCTCGCCGTGGAGGCGCTCCAGCGCCAGGGCCGCGAGTGGCGGGTGGCCTGCACCAGCGGCAGCCTCAACGGCCTGATCGCGGCGGCCCGCGCGGGCCTCGGCGTGATGGCGCACTCGCGGGGCCTGATCCCGCCCGGCCTGGTACGGGTGCCGGACCGGGCCGGGCTGCCGGAACTGGGCCGCGTCGACTTCGTCCTGGTCACCGGGGAGCGACGCACCTCGGCGCAGGACGCGGCGGACGCGCTGGCCGCGGCGATCCTGGCGAGCGGCGACCGGCTGCACACCGTCAGGACGCGGGGCGCGGGTAGATGAGCTGCTTGACCCGGCGCAGGAACGGTGACGCCTCCACGTGCCGCACGCCCTCCAGGTGGCCGAGCGGGCCGCTGAGGTAGGCGTAGAGGTCGGCGGTGCCGCGGGTGACGGCGGTGGCGACGAGGTTGGAGGGGCCCGCGGTGGCCGCCGCGTGGGCGATCTCGGGGTGGCCGGCGAGGGTCTCGCCGACCCGGTGCAGGTCGGCCGGTCCCGCGGTGATCCACAGGGCGGCGACGACCGGGAAGCCGAGCAGCGCCGAGTCGTACTCGACGTCGATGTGGACCGCGCCGGAGGCGAGCAGCGCGGCCAGCCGGCGCTTGACGGCCGGCTCGGAGCGGCCGGTGGCGCGCTGGAGTTCCGGGTAGGTGGCGCGGCCGTCCCGTTCCAGGGCGGCGAGCAGCGGCTCGTCCTCCGGGGCGATGCGGGCCGGGCCGGTGGCCGGGTCACCGGCCGTCGGGCGCAGTGCCGCCGTCTCGTCGTCGGTGAGAACGCCGAGCTTGCGCAGCCAGCCGGTGGGGCCGCCGTGGAAGCGGTGCAGCATCTGGTGGGCCCGGATCTCCAGGACGCGCGGGGTGCGGGGCAGTTTGCCCAGGAGCAGGTCGTCGCGGTCGCCCGGGCTGCGGGGGCGGGTGCCGCAGACGACCTCCGTACCGCCCGAGGCGAGCCCGATCCAGCTGGTGTCGGGCCGTTTGGCGAGGGCGTCGGCGATGGCGGCGGCGCCGTCGGGGACGCAGCGCAGCCGCAGCGTCCACTGGTCGTGGCCGAGGACCTGCGCGTCCCGGACCGCGACCACGCGCAGTCCGCCCTCGGCGCACAGCCGCCGGTAGCGGCGCGCGACGGTCTGGTCCGAGACGCCGAGCACGGCGCCGATCCGGCTGAAGGAGGCCCGGCCGTTCAGCTCCAGCGCGCTCAGCAGACGCAGGTCGAGCCGGTCGAAGGTGTCGGATTCCATCTCCACGGCGGCTCTTCTCCTCGGGTTCCGTCGCTCGACTGCCGCCGGCCGGGGCCATCGGCCGTGCGCGGCCCATCGTACGGAGGACCACGAAGAGCCGGACGGAACACGGAAGGAACGAGGACGAGATGCGTACATGGGGACCGTTGACGGCGGTCTGCCTGGGCACGTTCATGCTGCTGCTGGACGTGACGATCGCGGTGGTGGCGCTCCCGGACATGGCACGGGGGCTGGACGCCTCGCTGGGCGATCTGCAATGGGTGATGGACGGGTACGCGCTGGCGCTGGCGGCGCTGCTGCTCGGCGCGGGCGCCGCGGCCGATGTGCTGGGGCGGCGGCGGACCCATGTGGCCGGGGTGGTGCTGTTCGCGGTGGCGTCGCTGCTGTGCGGGGTGGCGACCGGGCCGGCGATGCTGGTCGCGGCGCGCGCCGTGCAGGGCGTGGGCGCGGCGGCGATGTTCGCCACGACGCTGCCGCTGCTGGGCTCGGTCTACCAGGGGCGGCAGCGGTCGGTGGCGCTCGGGGTGTGGGGCGCGGTCAGCGGCGCGGCGGCGGCGGTCGGTCCGGTGCTGGGCGGACTGCTCACCGACGGGCCCGGCTGGCGGTGGATCTTCTACGTCAACCTGCCGGTGAGCGTGGCCGCGGTGTGGCTGACGCTGCGGGTGGTGCCGGAGTCGCGCGGGTCGCGCGGGCCGGGGGTGCCCCCGCGCGAGCGAAGCCGAGCGTGGGGGAAGGTGGACGTGCCGGGCACGGTGACGTTCGCGGCGTTCGCCGGGGCGGTGACGTACGGGGCGGTACGGGCCGGGTCGGACGGCTGGACGGAGACCGGCACACTGGCCGCCTTCGTCTGCGCGGTGCTGCTGCTGGCCGTTTTCGTCGCGGTGGAGCGGCGGTCGGCCGATCCGCTGCTCGATGTGCGGCTGTTCGCCCGGCCGGCGTTCTCGGCGGTGATGGTGGGGGCGCTCGCCTTCAACGCGGCGGCGTTCGGGGTGATGGCGTACACGTCGATCTGGCTGCAGACGCTGCTCGGGATGAGCCCGGTCCGCGGCGGCCTGGTGTTCCTGTGGCTGTCGCTGGCGTCGTTCGCGGTGGCGGCGGCGGGCGGGCGGCTGCTGCACGGGGTGCCGGCCCGGTTCACCATCGGGGGCGGGCTCCTGCTGATCTCGGCGGGCCAGTTCTCGACGGCGTTCCTGGACGCGTCCTCGACCGCCTCCGCACTGGTGCCGGGGCTGCTGCTGGTGGGCGTCGGCACCGGTCTCGTGTCGCCGGGCATCGCCGGGGCGGCGCTGGCGGCGGTACCGCCGGAGCGGGCCGGGATGGCGGGCGGCGCGGTGAACACCTTCCGGCAGCTCGGCTACGCCCTCGGCATCGCGGTCTTCGGCACGGTGCTGGCCGCCCGGATGACGGACACCCTCCCGTCGGACGCGGCCCACGCCCTGGCGGGCGGCGGCGCGGACGCCCTGCGGGCCGCGTTCCCGGACCACGCGCTGCGCGCCGCCTTCGCCTCCGGTCTGAACGCCGCGGCGGTGACGGCCGGGGCGGTGGCGGCGGTCGCCGGGGTCCTGGTCCTGGCCCTCACCGGGAATCGCCGTTCCGCCTCCGGGGGCAGCGCCCCGGCACCCGTGCGGACGCGGGCCGGCGCGGGGCGGTGAGGTCCGGGCGTCCCCTGAGGGACGGACAGCGGGCGCACCTGAGGGGCGCGGGGAACTGCGCGACCAGCCACACCCCACCCGCAGCCGCCCACACACCGCGCCACCCCGTACAGATTCGGTGGAGATTACGGCCGCAATACTTACTCAACCGTCAGGAACGCGCCCGACCCTTCCCCCTCTGAGGGGGATTCTCCCCGCCGTGCCGCCCCGCGCCCTCGCCCGTCGCCCTCGGGGGTGGGGTAGCTTTCACCGCGCTGTGCGGGGCGTCACAAGGAACGGGGAGCAGGGAACAGGGAGCGGGGTTTGCGCGAGTTCACGAGCCCTCCGTCGGCACTGCCGCCACCGGTGGGCGGACTGGCCGACGCGGTCTTCCGCAATGCCCGGGAGGACCCGGCGTACATCGCGCTGGGCCGCAAGGACCGGGCGGGCCGGTGGCGGGACGTGACCTCCGCCGAGTTCCGCGACGAGGTGCTGGCCCTCGCCAAGGGGCTGCTCGCCCGGGGTATCCGGTTCGGCGACCGCGTCGCCGTCATGTCCCGCACCCGCTACGAGTGGACGCTGTTCGACTTCGCCCTGTGGACGATCGGCGCGCAGGTCGTGCCGGTCTACCCCACCTCCTCGGCCGAGCAGTGCTTCTGGATGCTGCACGACGCCGAGGTCAGCGCCGCCGTCGTGGAGCACGAGGACCACGCGATGACCCTCGCCACCGTCATCGACCGGCTGCCGAACCTGCGGCAGCTGTGGCAGCTCGACGCCGGTGTGGTGCGGGAGCTGTACGAGGCGGGCGCCCACCTCGACGACGAGGTCGTGCACCGGCACCGCCAGGCGGTCACCCCGGAGTCGGTGGCCACCGTCATCTACACCTCCGGCACCACCGGCCGCCCCAAGGGCTGCGTGCTCACCCACGGCAACTTCATGTACGAGGCGGACACCGTCATCGGCCGCTGGGAGTCGGTGTTCCACTCCCGCAAGGGCGACGAGGCGGCCACCCTGCTCTTCCTGCCCCTCGCCCACGTCTTCGGCCGGATGGTGGAGGTCGCCGCGATCCGCGGCCGGGTCCGCTTCGGCCACCAGCCGCAGCTCAACGCGGCGGCCCTGCTGCCGGACCTGGCCGCGTTCCAGCCGACGTTCATCCTGGCCGTGCCGTACATCTTCGAGAAGGTGTTCAACGCCGCCCGGCGCAAGGCCGAGCGGGACGGCCGGGCGGGTGCGTTCGAGAAGGCCGTCGACGTGGCGGTGAAGTACGCGGAGGCCCTGGAGGCGAAGGCGTGGGGCCAGGGTCCCGGACCGTCGGCGGCGCTGCGCGTGCAGCACCAGTTCTTCGACAAGCTCGTCTACGCCAAGGTGCGGGCCGCGATGGGCGGGCGCCTGCGCAACGCCATGTCCGGCGGCAGCGCGATGGACCGGCGGCTCGGCCTGTTCTTCGCGGGCGCCGGCGTGCAGATCTACGAGGGGTACGGCCTGACCGAGTCGACGGCGGCGGCCACCGCCAACCCGCCCGAGCGCACCCGCTACGGCACGGTCGGCCACCCGATCCCCGGCGTCACCGTGCACATCGCGGACGACGGCGAGATCTGGCTGCGCGGCGGCAACGTCTTCCAGGGGTACCTCAACGACCCGAAGGCCACCGACGAGTCCCTGCACGACGGCTGGCTGGCCACCGGCGACCTGGGGCTGCTGGACGAGGACGGCTACCTCACCATCACCGGCCGCAAGAAGGAGATCCTGGTGACCTCCGGCGGCAAGAGCGTCTCCCCCGGGGTGCTGGAGGAGCGCGTCCGCGACCACCCGCTGGTCAGCCAGTGCATCGTGGTCGGCAACGACCGCCCCTACATCGCCGCCCTGGTCACCCTCGACCAGGAGGCCGTCGAACACTGGCTGACGATGCGCAACAAGCCCCGGATGCACCCGGCCGACCTGGTCCGCGACGCCGATCTGGAGACCGAGGTGCGGCGCGCGGTGGTCGCCGCCAACACGCTCGTCTCCCAGGCCGAGTCCATCCGCACCTTCCGCATCCTGGCCCAGCCGTTCACCGAGGAGCAGGGACTGCTCACCCCGTCGCTCAAGCTCAAGCGCAAGGCCATCGAGCAGGCGTACCGGGCCGAGGTGGACGCCCTGTACCGGGTGTGAAACAGGGATCCGCCCGCTTTTTCCTCCATCAGGAATGCGCGCGGCCTCGTGATCGTTGACCATGGGAGCACCACGTCACCACAAACGAAGGATCAACAGCCCGTGAGCAGCCAGGTCCCCCCGATCACCCTGAACAACGGCGTCGAGATGCCCCAGCTGGGCTTCGGCGTCTGGCAGGTACCGGACGACGAGGCCGAGACCGCCGTCGCGACGGCCCTGAAGGCCGGGTACCGCAGCATCGACACGGCGGCGATCTACGGCAACGAGAGGGGCACCGGCAAGGCCATCGCCGCCTCCGGCCTCCCCCGTGAGGACCTCTTCGTCACCACCAAGCTCTGGAACAGCGAGCAGGGGTACGACTCCACCCTGCGCGCCTTCGACACCTCCCTGTCCAAGCTCGGCCTGGAGTACGTCGACCTGTACCTGATCCACTGGCCGATGCCGGACCGGGGCACCTACGTCGACACCTACAAGGCGTTCGAAAAGATCCTGGCCGACGGCCGGGCGCGGGCCATCGGCGTCTCCAACTTCCAGCCGGACCACCTGGAGCGGCTGATCGGCGAGACGTCGGTCATCCCGGCGGTCAACCAGATCGAGCTGCACCCGCACCTCCAGCAGCACGCCCTGCGCGAGTACCACGCGGAGCAGGGCATCGCCACGGAGGCGTGGTCGCCGCTCGGCTCCGGCAAGGGCCTCCTGGAGGTCCCGGCCATCGTCGCCATCGGCCGGAAGCACGGCCGCAGCCCGGCCCAGATCGTCCTGCGCTGGCACCTGCAGACCGGCAACGTCGTGATCCCGAAGTCCGTGACGCCGTCCCGGATCAAGGAGAACATCGAGGTCTTCGACTTCAGCCTGGACGACGAGGACCTCGCGGCGATCAGCGCCCTCAACGAGGACCGGCGGGTCGGTCCCGACCCGGCGGCGGTCAACGACTGACACCCCGGCGCGCGGCCGAAAGGCCACGAGGCCCGGCACCCCGGAAGGAAACGGGGTGCCGGGCCTTCGTCGTCAGCCGGTCCGCACCGCCGTGTGCACGGTGTGTGCCGCCAGCACGAACAGGTCGGGCCTGCGGTGGACGCCCGCCTCGTCGTCGGGGTCGAGGAGCCGGTCCAGGACGGCGCGGTCACCGGCGTCCAGACCTGCGTCGGCGCCCAGGTCACGCAGCCGGGTGAGCGTGGCGGCGACGTGGGCGCGGGCCTTGTCGGAGACCGGAGCGGGCAGGTCGAGCAGGAAACTGCGGGTGCCGGTGTGTTTCAGACCGGCGGCGGTGAGCAGCGCGGGCCAGTCCTCGGTCACGGCGACGGAGCCCGGCAGGCTCTCCCGCATCCGGGTGAACGCGTCCTCGTGCGCCGCGTCCAGCCGCGCCTGCAGCCCCGGCCGGCCCAGGCCGAGGTCGCGCGGCAGGAACCGTACGGGCAGTCCGCCCTCCAGGAGCGCCAGGGTGCCGCCGGGGGCCAGGCAGGCGGCGAAGGCGGCGAGACCGGCGCGCTGATCGGCCAGGTGGTGCAGGCTGCGGCTGGCCCACAGCAGGTCGGCGGGGTAGTCGAGGGAGCCGAGCACGTCCGGCAGCTCGCCGGTCAGGGTGTCGAAGCGGTCGGCGATGCCGTGCCGCGCGGCGCGGGCGCGGGCCCGCTCCAGGAGCGGGGCGGCGCCGTCGGCCGCCACCACCCGGGCGCCCGGGAAGGTGTCGGCGAGCAGACAGGTCAGCACACCGGGTCCGCTGCCCGCGTCGACGACCAGGCCCGGGTCGGTCACCTCCCCGGCCAGCCAGGCCAGGGCCCGCTGGTACAGCGGCGTGTACAGCTCCGCCTCGCCCTCCAGCAGCGGGGCCAGCTCGGCCCAGTCGATGTCGGCGTGGTCGTGAGGGTGGTGCTGATGGTCGTGCTCGTGCTGGTGCTGGTGCCCGTGGTCGTGCGCCATGATCGCCGGCCTCCCGTCTCGCGATACCGCCAGCGTGCTCCGGGCCGGCGGGCCCCGGCAACTCTTCTTGCCGTTCCCGCAAAATGGCCGCGGGGGCCGGTCCGGCAGGCTCACCGGACCGGCCCCCGCGGGGAGGGGGGAAGGGAAGGGGGTCAGGACAGCGGCGGGTACGCGTTCTGCATCAGCTGCTGGAACTGCGCGGAGAACCAGTGCCCGGAGAGCGGGGCGTCCGGCAGGGCGCCGGACATGTTGTTGTTGTTCCGCGGGTTGCCGGTGTACGTCGGGTCGCACATCCGGTCGAAGCCCTTGCCCTCGTCGTTGTCGATCGGCTCGCTGGCGCCGTCGGACTCACCCGGGGGCTTCATCCAGACGTACGCGTCGATCCCGGCGGCGGGGTTGGCCTGCGGACGCTCACCGAGGCCGGCCCCGGTCTGGTTGCACCAGTTGCCGAGGTGGATGCGACGGTCGTAGCGGCCGCCGTCGACGTACGTGTTGACGTCGGTCATGGCACCCGGGCCGGTGGGCCGGGCCGAGCCGCCCCAGCCGTTGCGGGAGGTGTCGATCAGCATGCCGAGGTTGGAGTCGAAGCCGATGGAGACCAGCTTGTCGCGCATCGCCTGGGCGTAGGACAGCTCGTCGGTGTACCGGTTCCAGTCGACCCAGTCGGACTGGCGCACGGAGGTGCCGTTCACGGTGTCATTGATCGTGAAGTTCTCCTCCTTCAGCGCGCTGTAGTTGGCGGTGTTGACGATGAAGCCGTGCACGTCGTTGACGGTCGCGCCCTCGGTGGTCGCGGCGACCTTGAACAGGTCGGCGGAGGCACCGAAGTTGTCGTCCCAGCCGAGCCAGCCGTGGTGGCCGGCGTCGATGTAGTTGTAGACGTTGGGGGCGTCGCCCAGCTTGTTCAGGGCGTAGCCGACACCCTTCTGGTAGTTGCCGTTGGCCTTCATCACGTCGCAGTTGGGCGTGGCGGTGGCCCGCGGCGTGGTGTTGGTGACCAGGTTGGGCAGCGAGTCGATCTCGACGGTGGTCACGATCCGCAGCGACGCGTACTTGGAGTCGGCGAGGATCGCGGCGATCGGGTCGATGTACTCGGTCTTGTACCGGTCGATCTCGGTCGCGCCCAGCTCGCCGTTGGAGGCGAGGGCGGCGCAGTCGCGGCCGGGCAGGTTGTAGATGACGAGCTGGACGACCATCTCGTCCGAGCCCTTCTGCTCCAGCGCCGCGTCGAGGTGGTCGCGCAGTCCCATGCCGCCGTTGACACCCTCGATGGCGGCGATGCGGTCCAGCCACACACCGGTCGGCTGGTTCGCGATGCGGCTGCCGCCCGGTTCGGCCGCGGCCTTGGCGGACCACTCCGGGTTCACGTACACCTTGGCGCCGTCGTACGGGTTGTTCACCCGGGCGGAGGGGCCCTCCGGGTCCGGGGGATCGGTGGGGGTCGTGCCGCCGTCGTCGACGTTGCAGGTCACCCCGTCGAGGGTGAAGGTGGCCGGGACGGCGTTGCTGCCGCTGTAGGAGGCCTGGAAGCCGAAGCTCACCGAGCCGCCGGTGGACAGCGGGGCGTTGTAGGACTCGTTGGCCGCGGTGACGGCCGTACCGCTCTGGCTGATCTTCGCGTTCCAGCCGCTGGTCACCTTCTGGTTGCCGGCGTAGGACCACTTCAGGGACCAGCCGGACTTGGCGGCGCTGTTGTTGGTGACGGTGACGGCGGCGGTGAAGCCGGTGTCCCACTGGTTCTGCACCTTGTAGTCCACGGTGCAGGGGACGGCCGCCGCGCCGACGTCCGGGGGTACGACGGCGTACGCCGCGCCGGAGGCCCCGGCGACAAGCGCGAGAGCGGCCAGTAACGCAGTTCTGCTACGGCTCATGGGTGCGGGTTTCCTCTTCATCGAGTACCGACTGATGGAGTACCGACTGACGGAACCGCTCCCACTGGTGCCGAAGAAGTTAGCGCCAAGTGTCGGTAAAGAACAGAGGAGTTGCCAACATTCTCTCAACTCGGCCCATCGAACATTTTCGACTCTTCACACACCTTGACCGCACTCACCCCTCTCCTCAACATGGGAGCGCTCCCACTGGTTCACAGCTTGTTGCTCCTCCCCCCTCGCTCCGAGCCGCAAGGAGGAACCAGCACCATGCACCGAGGTCGAAGACGCCGCGCCGCGCGGCGTCTGTGGACGGCCGCGCTGGCGGCCCTCGCGCTCCCGCTCACCCTGGTGGGCACCGGCACGACCACCGCGCACGCCGCGGCGGTCCAGTGCAGCGTGGACTACAAGACGAACGACTGGGGTTCCGGTTTCACCGCCGAGCTGACCCTGACCAACCGGGGATCCGAGGCCCTGGACGGCTGGACCCTGACGTACGGCTACACGGGCGACCAGAAGCTGACCAACGGCTGGAACGGCACCTGGTCGCAGTCCGGGTCGGCGGTGACCGTGACGAACGCCGCGTACAACGCTCGAATAGGCGCCGGCGCCGCCGTCACCACCGGCGCCCAGTTCACCTACAGCGGCACCAACACCGCGCCCACCTCGTTCTCGGTCAACGGCACCCCGTGCACCGGCGCCCACCAGCCGCCGATCACCGTGCTGACCAGCCCGGCGCCGGGTGCCGTGTACAGCCAGGGCACGGCGGTGCCGCTGGCGGCCACCGCGGCCGCGGCCGACGACGCCACCGTCACCAAGGTGGAGTTCTACGACGACACCACCCTGCTGGGCACCGACAGCAGCGCGCCCTACACGCACTCCGCCTCTGGTTTGACCGTGGGCAGTCATTCCCTGGTGGCGAAGGCGTACGACAGCCTGGGCGCGTCGGCGAGTTCCACCCCGGTCGGCATCACGGTCGCCGCGGGCCCCACCGTGGTGGCCACCCCCGCCCAACTGGGCCTCCAGCAGGGCGAGTCGGGAACGTACGACGTCAAGCTGTCCACGCAGCCGACGGCGAACGTCACCGTCACCACCGCCCGCACCAGCGGCAACACCGGCCTCACGGTCACCGGTGGCGGGACGCTCACCTTCACCCCGTCGAACTGGGACACCGCGCAGCAGGTGACGATCGGCGCCGACTCCTCCGGCACCGGCTCGGCGGTCTTCGAGTCCACGGCCCCCGGCCACGGCAAGGCGACGGTCACCGTCACCCAGCTCGCGGCCGCGACGGAGTACGACGCGCGCTTCCTGGAGCTGTACGGGAAGATCACCGACCCGGCGAACGGCTACTTCTCCCCCGAGGGCATCCCGTACCACTCGGTGGAGACGCTGATCGTCGAGGCGCCCGACCACGGCCATGAGACCACCTCGGAGGCGTACAGCTATCTGCTGTGGCTCCAGGCCATGTACGGCAAGGTGACGGGCGACTGGACCCGGTTCAACGGTGCCTGGGACATCATGGAGCAGTACATGATCCCCACCCACGCCGACCAGCCGACCAACTCCTCGTACAACGCGTCCAAGCCCGCCACCTACGCGCCCGAACTGGACACGCCGCAGGAGTACCCGGCGAAGCTGGACTCCGGTGTCTCCGTCGGCCCGGACCCGATCGCCGGTGAGCTGAAGTCGGCGTACGGCACGGACGACGTGTACGGGATGCACTGGCTCCAGGACGTCGACAACACCTACGGCTACGGCAACTCGCCCGGCAACTGCGAGGCGGGACCGTCGGACACCGGGCCGTCGTACATCAACACCTTCCAGCGCGGCGCGCAGGAGTCGGTGTGGGAGACGGTGCCGCAGCCGACCTGCGACGCCTTCGAGTACGGCGGGACCAACGGCTACCTGGACCTGTTCACCGGTGACGCCTCCTACGCCAAGCAGTGGAAGTTCACCAACGCCCCGGACGCCGACGCGCGCGCCGTGCAGGCCGCGTACTGGGCGGACGTCTGGGCCGGGCAGCAGGGCAAGGAGTCGGAGATCTCCGGGACCGTCGCGAAGGCCGCCAAGATGGGCGACTACCTGCGGTACGCGATGTTCGACAAGTACTTCAAGAAGGTCGGCGGCTGTGCGGGGCCGACGAGCTGCCCGGCGGGCACCGGCAAGGACTCCTCGCACTACCTGCTGTCCTGGTACTACGCCTGGGGCGGCGCGGTGGACACCTCGGCGGGCTGGGCCTGGCGCATCGGTTCCAGCCACACCCACGGCGGCTACCAGAACCCGCTGGCCGCGTACGCCCTCAGCTCCTACGCCGACCTGAAGCCGAAGTCGGCGACGGGTGCGGCGGACTGGGCCAAGTCCCTCGACCGGCAGCTGGAGTTCTACCGCTGGCTCCAGTCCGACGAGGGTGCCATCGCGGGCGGCGCGACCAACAGCTGGCAGGGCCGGTACGCGACCCCGCCGGCCGGGACGCCGACGTTCTACGGCATGTACTACGACGAGAAGCCGGTGTACCACGACCCGCCGTCCAACCAGTGGTTCGGCTTCCAGGCGTGGTCCATGGAGCGGGTCGCCGAGTACTACCAGCAGAGCGGCGACGCCGACGCCAAGACGGTCCTTGACAAGTGGGTCGACTGGGCGCTGTCGGAGACGACGGTCAACCCGGACGGCAGCTTCCGTATCCCCTCCACGCTCCAGTGGTCGGGCGCGCCCGACACCTGGAACGCCTCCTCCCCCGGTGCCAACAGCGGCCTGCACGTCACGGTCGCCGACTACACCAACGACGTCGGGGTGGCGGCGGCGTACGCCAAGACCCTGACGTACTACGCCGACCGCTCCGGTGACGCGGAGGCGGCCTCGACGGCCAAGGCGCTGCTGGACGGCATGTGGGAGAACAACCAGGACGCGCTCGGCATCGCCGTCCCGGAGACCCGCGCCGACTACAACCGCTTCGACGACGCCGTGTACGTCCCGAGCGGCTGGACCGGCACCATGCCGAACGGCGACACGATCGACTCGTCGTCGACCTTCGAGTCGATCCGCTCGTTCTACGAGGACGACCCGAACTGGTCGAAGGTCGAGAGCTACCTCGCGGGCGGTGCCGCGCCCACGTTCACGTACCACCGGTTCTGGGCCCAGGCGGACATCGCCCTCGCCATGGGCTCGTACGCGGAGCTCCTCGAATAAGTCCCCGCTGAAAGCTCCGCGTACCGCGCCGGGCGGCTCCCCTCCGCACTGGGGGCCGCCCGGTCGTCGTCTCCCCCACCCTGACGAAAGGGACGGTCCCCCACCGTGCGAAGAACCCGCATCCTCACCGCCGCGCTGGCGCTCGCGGCCGGACTGCTGACCGGCGGGCCGCCCGCCGCGCTGGCCGCCCAGACGCCGAAGGCGGCCGTCGCCGCCGACACCTACACCTGGAAGAACGCCCGGATCGACGGGGGCGGCTTCGTCCCCGGCATCGTCTTCAACCGCAGCGAGCAGGACCTCGCCTACGCCCGCACCGACATCGGCGGCGCCTACCGCTGGCAGGAGGCGAGCAAGACCTGGACGCCGCTGCTCGACCACGTCGGCTGGGACGACTGGGGACACACCGGTGTCGTCAGCATCGCCTCCGACTCCGTCGACCCCGACCGGGTGTACGCGGCGGTCGGCACGTACACCAACAGCTGGGACCCGGGCAACGGCGCGGTCCTGCGCTCCGCCGACCGGGGCGCGAGCTGGCGGAAGACGGACCTGCCGTTCAAGCTGGGCGGCAACATGCCGGGCCGGGGCATGGGCGAGCGCCTGGCCGTCGACCCGCACGACAACGACGTGCTGTACCTGGGCGCGCCCAGCGGCAAGGGCCTGTGGCGGTCGACCGACGCCGGCGTCACCTGGTCCCAGGTGACCGCCTTCCCCAACCCCGGCGACTACGCCCAGGACCCGAGCGACACCAGCGGCTACGCCTCCGACAACCAGGGCATCACCTGGGTCACCTTCGACGAGTCGACGGGCAGCGGGAGTTCCGCGACGAAGACGATCTACGTCGGCGTCGCCGACAAGGAGAACGCCGTCTACCGGTCGACGGACGCGGGCGCCACCTGGGAGCGGATCGCCGGGCAGCCGACCGGGTACCTCGCCCACAAGGGTGTCCTGGACGCCGAGAACGGCTACCTGTACCTGGCCTACAGCGACACGGGCGGCCCGTACGACGGCGGCAAGGGCCGGCTGTACCGGTACGCGACGGCGACCGGCACCTGGACCGACATCAGCCCGGTCGCGGAGGCCGACACCTACTACGGGTTCAGCGGGCTGACCGTCGACCGTCAGCACCCCGGCACGGTGATGGCGACGGCGTACAGCTCCTGGTGGCCGGACACCCAGATCTTCCGCTCGACGGACAGCGGAGGCACCTGGACGCAGGCGTGGAGCTACACCTCGTACCCGAACCGCGAGAACCGCTACACGATGGATGTGTCGTCGTCGCCGTGGCTCACCTGGGGCGCGAATCCGACGCCGCCCGAGCAGACACCCAAGCTGGGGTGGATGACGGAGTCGCTGGAGATCGACCCGTTCGACAGCGACCGGATGATGTACGGGACCGGCGCCACGGTCTACGGCACGGAGAACCTCACCGACTGGGACGCCGGGAGCAAGTTCACCATCACGCCGATGGTGCGGGGGCTGGAGGAGACGGCCGTCAACGACCTCGCCGCTCCCCCGTCGGGCGCCCCGCTGCTCAGCGCCCTCGGTGACATCGGCGGCTTCCGGCACACCAGCCTGACCGAGGTGCCGTCGATGATGTTCACCTCGCCCGACTTCACCTCCTCCACCAGCCTGGACTACGCCGAGTCGAACCCGGACACCGTCGTCCGCGTCGGCAACCTGGACTCGGGTCCGCACATCGCCTTCTCCACGGACAACGGCGCCAACTGGTTCGGCGGCACCGACCCGTCGGGGGTGAGCGGCGGCGGCACGGTCGCGGCGGCGGCCGACGGGAGCCGGTTCGTGTGGAGCCCGGCCGGTACCGGTGTGCAGTACACGACGGGCTTCGGCACGTCCTGGCAGGCGTCGAGCGGCATCCCGGCCGGCGCGGTCGTCGAGTCCGACCGGGTCGACCCGGACACCTTCTACGGTTTCAAGTCCGGGACGTTCTACGTCAGTACGGACGGCGGCGCGACCTTCTCGGCGTCGGCGGCGAGCGGGCTGCCGAGCGGGGACAGCGTGCGGTTCAAGGCGCTGCCCGGTGTGCGGGGGGACGTGTGGCTGGCGGGCGGTGCCTCGGACGGGGCGTACGGCCTGTGGCACTCCACGGACGGCGGCGCGAGCTTCACCGAACTGCCGAACGTCGAGCAGGCCGACACCATCGGCTTCGGCAAGGCGGCGCCGGGCGCCTCGTACCAGACGCTGTACACCAGCGCGAAGATCGGCGGGGTGCGGGGCGTCTTCCGCTCCACCGACCAGGGCGTCTCCTGGACCCGGATCAACGACGACGCCCACCAGTGGGGCTGGACGGGGGCGGCCATCACCGGCGACCCCCGGGTGTACGGGCGGGTGTACGTGGCGACCAACGGGCGGGGGATCGTCTACGGCGACACGTCCGCCACGGACCCCGGAACGGAGCCGGAGCCGGCGGGTGCCTGCGCGGTGACGTACACGGTCACCAACCAGTGGCCGGGCGGCTTCCAGGCGGACGTGAAGCTCACCAACACCGGGACGGCGGCCTGGAACGGCTGGGCGCTGAACTGGTCCTTCCCGGACGGGCAGAAGGTGAGCCGGATGTGGAACGCCGAGCACTCCGTGTCGGGGACCACGGTCACGGCGGGGAACGTCGGCTGGAACGGTGCCGTGGCGGCCGGTTCGTCGGTGGGGTTCGGCTTCACGGGTGAGTGGTCGGGCACCAACGCGGAACCGGCGTCCTTCTCCCTGGGCGGCGAGAGCTGCGCGGTCGGCTGAACGACCGCGTGGGTGACGGGCGGGGCGTGCTCTCCGGCGGGAGCACGCCCCGCTCCCGGTCGCTCACCGCACGACGACCTCCTCGGCGAGCCACCGGGCGACGCCCTCGGGGTAGGGCGCCGGCAACGTCAGGACGAGGTGCCGGAAACCGGCCTCGGTCGCCCGGCCGATCGCCTCCCGGGTGGGCGCGGGGTCGTCGTAGGAGACCGGCAGGACGAGGGAGCGCGTGATCGTCGCCGGGTCGCGGCCCAGGCCGGCGCAGTGGCGGTCCAGGATCGCGCCGCGCGCCACGGCGTCCTCGACGTCGTCGCCTGGGTAGTTCCAGATGTCGGCGTGTTCGGCGGCCACCCGCAGGGTCGCCGAGGCGCGTCCGCCGACGAGCACCGGCGGGTGCGGGCGCTGCACGGGCTTGGGGTTGCCGTACGCGCCGCTGAGCTTGACGTGGGCGCCGTCGAAGTCGAACGGTTCCGGCTCGGTCCACAGCCGCCGGATCACCGTGCACGCCTCGGCGAGGGCGCGCACGGCGTGCGCCCCGTCGTGGTAGGGCAGGCCGTGCGCCTCGTACTCGCGCCGGGCCATCGGGACGTCGGGCCGGGAGCCGGCGCCGATGCCGAAGTCCAGGCGGCCGTCCGAGACGACGTCGACGGTCGCGGCGATCTTGGCGAGGACAGCGGGCGGACGGAACCGGTTGCTGGTGACCATCACACCGAGGCGCAGTCTGCTGGTCTGCGCGGCGAGCGCGGAGAGCAGGGTCCAGCCCTCGTAGGTGACGCCCTTCGGGTCGCCGTAGATCGGCAACAGGTGGTCGAAGAGCCAGGCGTGCTCGATCCCGGGCACGGTGTCGGCCTCGCGCCAGACCCGCAGAACGTCGGCGTAGTCGACCTGCGAGGGGGCGGTCATGATGCCGAAGCTGGGGGCGGCCACGGCTACTTGCTCTCCAGGCGGCCCAGGTGCTGCCCGCCGGCCGCCAGTTCGGCGCTCGCCTCGCGCCACGCCGGGTCGTCGGGGTCGAGGGCGCTGCGCAGGTAGGCAGTGGTGAGGCGCTGGAGCAGGGCGACCCGCTCGGGGCTCTCGTCGGTGGTCTCGGTGTGCTCGTGCGCGGCTATGCCGCCCAGCGAGTGCTCGGCGCCGAACAGGGTCAGCAGGGTCTTGTCCTTCGGGCTCAGCGCGTAGGCGTCGGTGAACCAGTCCGGGCCCCGCACGGAGAGCGCGGAGTCGTCGTGGTCGCCGGCGACCAGGAGGGCCGGGGCGGTCATGTCGTCGAAGGAGGGGTTCATGAAGGAGAAGTTCTCGGCCGCGAACGGGGACAGGTCGGCGCCGCCGCGCCCGGGCAGGGCGAACAGGAGGCCCGCCGTGACCCGTGGGTCGGACAGGTCCTCGCCGGGGACGCCGTCGGCGTCGAGGACCCGGGCCCCCAGCAGCATGCTCGCCGACTGGGCGCCCCAGGAGTGTCCGGCCACGGCGACCCGGCCGCGGTCGACCCGCCCGGCGAGGCCCGGGACGGCGGCCTCCAGGTCGGGGAGGTGGTCGACGACCCGCGTGAGGTCCTCGACGCGGGTGCGCCAGATCAGCGGGGTGCGGGGGTCGTCGGCGGGCAGGGCGAGGCGGCGGGAGTCGAGGTGGGTGGGGCGCAGGACGACGAAGCCGTGCGCGGCCCAGTGGTCGGCCAGCGGGGCGTAGCTGTCCATCGAGCCGCCGTAGCCGTGCGAGAGGACCACGACCGGCAGGTCACGGCCGGTGACGGGGGCGGAGACCTGGACCTGGAGGTCGTCGCCGCGGCCGGGGGCGGGGAGCACGACGGGCTTCACGGAGACGACCGGGGAGGGGGCGGTGGTCGGCTGGTACGCGGACATGGAGGTGCCTTTCGTGCACGCGAGGGGAGCGGATGCGGAGGCGCGGCTTGGTGGCCGAGGCGTCCGTCCGGCATGATGGAACAAGCGGAACCTTGTTCCGTTACGACGACGATACGGAACACTGTTCCGCTTTGCAAGAGGCGGTGGAGGGAGCGACGCGGTGAACGACGGCGAGCAGGGCGCGGAGCGCGCGGCCCGGCCCAGGCGGGCGGACGCCCGGCGCAATCAGCGGACGCTGCTGGACGCGGCCGCCGCGGTCTTCGTCAGGTCGGGCGTGGACGCGCCGGTCCGGGACATCGCGGCCGAGGCCGGCGTCGGCACGGGCACGGTCTACCGGCACTTCCCGACCCGCGCCGACCTGGTCGTCGCCGTGTACCGGCACCAGATCGAGGCGTGTGCCGAGGCCGGCCCTGCCCTGCTGGAGAGCTGCCCGACGCCGTACGAGGCCCTGGGGCGGTGGGTGGACCTGTTCGCCGACTTCCTGGTCACCAAGCACGGCCTCGCCGCCGTGCTGAACTCCGACGACCCCGCGTTCCAGGCGCTGCACGCCTCCTTCCTCGACCGCCTCGCCCCCGTGTGCGCCCGGCTGCTGGCGGCGGCCGAGGAGGCGGGCGAGATCGCGCCCGGCCTTGAGGCGTACACGCTGATGCGCGGCGTGGGGAACCTCTGCGTCGGCGCGGAGAGCGACGACCGCTACGACGCGCGCCGGATGGTCCGGCTGCTCGTCGCGGGGCTGCGGCAGCCCCACTGACCGCGCCGGCCCCACCGGTTCCGCCCTCGCGCACACCCGGAACGCGCGGGCTCTCGCACGCCTCCCCCGCGCTCTTGTGGGCCGCCTCCGCGGCACTCGACCGTGGTGGGTACACGCGGCGGGTTCGGGTCGGCGAAGGGAGCCGTATGCGGCAGCGGTGGGACAGCGCGCTGGGCGAGGTACTGGTGACGCTGGCCGTGCTGACGGAGAGAGCGACGGCGGGGCGGCGGGCGGTCGTGCGGTGGAGACGGCTCCGGGACGACGCGCTGCGCGCCGCCCACGGCCGGGGAGTGAGCGTGGACGTGCTCGCCGCCCGCCTGGGACTGTCCCGGAAATGGATCCACACGGTGGTCACGCGACCGGCGAACGGTCAGGACAGCGCGGAGGTCACCTCGTAGCGGCGCCTGGGACGACTGTCCATGGGTGGTGCACCGGCCACCGGTCCCCGGGGCGGGAGGACCGGCGGCCGGGGAGCGGCGGCTACGGCGTGTACACCGTCGGCCGCGGCGCGGTCGCCATCCCGTTGCCGAGGAAGAAGCTCGGGTGCGGGGGCTGGTTGTAACCGCTATTTTGCCAGGCCAGACCCGTGCGGTACATCGTGTCGTGCAGCAGGGTCGTGATCTTCGTGCTGGTCTCCACGGGCGTCGAGTAGATCCTCAGCGCCGTGTTGGAGCTGGTGCGCCAGACGACCTCCTCGCGCCAGTCGCCGAGGATGTCGCCGGAGAGCACCGGGGTCGCCTTGGTGCCGTTGTTGGAGGCGACGCCGGAGCCGGTGAGCAGGCGGGTGTCGGAGGAGGTGCCGTACTTGTCGATGTGGGTGCCGTCCAGGAGTTCGCGGACGGTGTCGCCGTCCCACCAGGACAGGAAGTTGGCCGAGGACGGCTCGCGGCCCTTGGTCGCGCCCGCCTCGTCGCGGATGTAGGTGTCGGAGGCGGACCAGACCTCGGCCCCGTCGTTGCCCGCGTAGACGTCACCGGCCACGCCCCGGCCGTTGTCGCAGCAGGCGTCGAGCTTCCAGCGGACCGCGCCGCTCGCCGGGTCGAGGTAGACCTCGGCGGGCTGGGAGGTGGACTCGGAGACCTTGAAGTACTCCAGGCCCGACGTGGACGGGTCGAGGTCGGCCAGGTGCTGGGCGTCGCCGTGCCCGGTCTTCGCGGTCCACAGGCCGTTGCCGTTGTCGTCCACCGCCATCGAGCCGTAGACGACCTCGTCCTTGCCGTCGTTGTCGACGTCCCCGACGGAGAGGCTGTGCGAGCCCTGGCCGTCGTAGCCCTTGCCGCTGTTGGTGGAGGAGCTGGTGTCGAAGGTCCAGCGGCGGGTGAAGGCGCCGTTCCGCCAGTCCCAGGCGGCGATCACGCTGCGGGTGTAGTAGCCGCGGGCCATGATGAGGGAGGGGCGGGCGCCGTCCAGGTAGGCCGTGCCGGCCAGGAAGCGGTCGACGCGGTTGCCGTAGGAGTCGCCCCAGGAGGAGACGGTGCCGCGGGCCGGGACGTAGTCGACGGTGCCCATCGCCTTGCCGGTCTGGCCGTTGAACATGGTCAGGTACTCGGGGCCGGACAGGATGTAGCCGGAGGAGTTGCGGTAGTCGGCCGAGGAGCTGCCGATCACCGCGCCGGTGCCGTCGGTCGTGCCGTCGGCGGTCTTCATCGCGACCTCGGCCTTGCCGTCGCCGTCGTAGTCGTACACCTGGAACTGGGTGTAGTGGGCGCCGGAACGGATGTTCTTGCCGAGGTCGATCCGCCACAGGCGGGTGCCGTCGAGCTTGATGCCGTCGACGACCGTGTTGCCGGTGTAGCCGGACTGGGAGTTGTCCTTGGCGTTGGTGGGCTGCCACTTCAGGACGATGTCCAGGGCGCCGTCGCCGTCGAGGTCGCCGACGGAGGCGTCGTTGGCCTCGTAGGTGTAGGCGACGCCGTCGGGGGTGGTGCCGCCGGCGGGCGGGCTGATGGGGACGTCCTTGTAACCGGCGCGGAATTGGACGGCGTTGACCGAGTCGGCCTGTTCGACGCCGTTCACGATCGCGCGGACGGTGTAGTCGGCCTGTTCCGGGGCGCCGGAGTGGAAGTAGTTCGTCGAGCCGGTGACCGGGCTGGAGTTGACCTTCGTACCGGCCCGGTAGACGTTGAAGGACACGTCGTTCGGGTCGGTGCCCAGCCAGCGCCAGCTGACCAGGTTGCCGGCCGAGGTGTGGACGCTGACGACGCCCCGGTCCAGCGCCTCGACCTGCCGGGCGGTCGCGGCGTCGGCGGTGTCGGCGGTGAGCGCGGTCAGCCCGGCGCCGGCCAGGGCCAGGGCCGCGGCGAGGGCGGGGACGAGGACGCGGGCGCGGACGCGGTGTCTGCCGCGCCGGTGCGGGTGCTTCATGGGGACTGCCTCCTGAGGGGGCCGGGAGGGGGTGCTCCCGGTGTTTTCCCCTCAGTCGCCGCCGGTGGCACGGAAGTTGCCGGGTCGTTTCCGGGGGCGGGGCGGGCTCCGCGCGGGAAGTGACCGGCCGCGGTCTCCACCGGCCCGCCGAGCGGCCCGGCGGCGACGGTGCCGCCGTCGACGACCGGGGTGCGCCGGCTGACGGGCGAGGCGGCCGGGTTCCTCGCGCGGAGCGACGAGGACGGAGCGCTGCCGGCCAGAGGCGCGGCGCGCCCGGGCCGCTCGGCGGGGGCGCGGGGCGCGAAGATGGCGTGCCCACCGCGGAAGGTGGCCGTAGAGCCGGCAGGCGTCCGCTTCGCCGTGTCCTGCCGGTCAGGGCTTCTCGAACGCCAGGAGTGTGAACACCGGGTCGGGCCGGGGCCGGTCCTGGTCGGGCAGGGCGGCGAGGCGGTCGGCGAAACGGTCGGCGAGCGGGCCCTCCGGCGGGAGCGTCATGAACCAGCCGCGCCGCAGGTCCGCGATGGTGCGGCGAGGGCTGCGGCCCTGGCCCAGGCCGGTGAACCGGGCCCGCCCCGCCGGGAACAGCCCGTGCTCGCGGGCGTACGCCTCGACGGTCCCGGCGGCGTCCCGGACGGGGCTGGGCGGACGGGCGGCGAGGACGGCGTCGATGTCGCTGCCCACGTTGTGCGAGGGGCCCTTGTCGACCGTGGTCACGTACACCCCGCCGGGCCGCAGCACCCGGGCGCACTCCCCGACGACGGTCCGCGCGTCGTCGTCCGTGCCGGCCAGGTGGAGCAGCCATACGCTGCTCACCGCGTCGAACGCCCGGCCGGTGAACGGCAGTCGGCGGCCGTCGGCGCGCACCACCGCGCCGGGCAGCCGGGCCGCGGCCCGCCGGACCATGGCGGGGGCGAGGTCGACGCCGGTCACCCGCAGCCCCGCGCGGGCCGCCGCGAGGCGCCGGGTGACGATCCCGGTGCCGCAGGCCGCGTCGAGCAGACGGCGCGCACCGGCCGGGACGAGACTCAGTACGGCCTCGGCAGCGGCGGCGGCCCGGGGCTCACCGCCGCGCGCGGCGTCGTACCGCTCCGCTTCCTTGTCGTAGTCCAGCACACAGGTCAGTGTGCCCCGTGGCCCCCGGCCAGATCCTCGACCCGGCGGGCCAGCTCGAAGTCCTTCTCCGTCACCGCGCCGCCCGCGCTGTGCGTGTGCACGCTGAGCGACACCGTGTTGTAGCCCAGGGTCAGGTCGGAGTGGTGGTCGAGTTCCTCCTGGACCTGGGCGATGTGCACGACCATCGCGGTGGCCGCGGTGTGCGAGGCGAGCCGGTAGGAGCGGGTGAGGCGGTCGCCGTCGAGCGACCACCCCGGCAGTGAGGCCAGCCGGTCCTCGATGTCCTGGTGCGACAGCGGCTCGACGGGCATGGGCCGCGCTCCTTCCTGGGTGCCGGACGGGTCTCCCGCCCAGCCTGCCACAGCCCCCGCCGCCGGACCTCCCTTGTGGAGCGGGCAGGGTGACGTGAAAGACTGGTGAAGTACTTCGGCGCGTTGGAGGGGCGTGGCGTGAGTGACCGTAGGCCCGCACCCACCGTGGGTCAGGTGGTGCTGGGGAAGCGGCTCCAGGAGCTGCGCGAGAGATCCGGACTGAGCCGCGAGGCCGCCGCGAAGGTGCTGCGGGTGGCCCCGGCCACCGTACGGCGGATGGAGACGGCCGAGGTCGCGCTGAAGATCCCGTACGTCCAGATCCTGCTGACCGCCTACGGAGTGCCCGACGGCGAGGTGTCGTCCTTCGTCGACCTCGCCGAGGAGGCGAACCGGCCCGGCTGGTGGCAGCGGTACCACGACGTGCTGCCCGAGTGGTTCAGCCTGTACGTGAGCCTGGAGGGCGCCGCCCGCATCATCCGGTCCTACGAGCCGCACTTCGTGCCGGGGCTGCTCCAGACCGAGGAGTACGCGCGGGCCGTGCTGGAGACCGGGACCATCGGCAACAGCTCCGACGAGGGCGCCGTCGAGCGGCACGTGGCGCTGCGCATGGAGCGGCAGGCGCTGCTGGAGCGCGAGCAGCCGCCGCACCTGTGGGTGGTCATGGACGAGACGGTGCTGCGCCGCCCGGTGAGCGCCGACGGCCGGGTCATGCGCGAACAGCTCGACAAGCTGCTGGACTTCGCCGGCCGGGAGCGGGTGACCCTCCAGGTCGCCGAGTTCTCCACCGGCCCGCACCCGGGGACGTACGCGCCGTTCACGCTGTTCCGGTTCGCGGAACCGGAGCTGCCCGACATGGTGTTCACCGAGTACCTGACCGGCGCCCTGTACCTGGACTCCCGGGACGAGGTCTCCACGCACCTGGAGGTGCTGGACCACATGACGGCGCTGGCCGCCTCCGCCCAGCGCACCCAGAAGATCCTGCGCGAGTACCGCGAGCGCTGCTGACCGGTCCGCCGCCCCGCACGCGGAAGCCCCGCACCCACCGTCGCATTACGAGGAGACCGCCGCGCATGACCCGACCCGACGCCGTGCCCGCCATCGACACCAGCCGGCCGCACCCCGCCCGTGTCTACGACTGGTGGCTGGGCGGCAAGGACAACTACCCGGTGGACGAGGAACTGGCCCGCAAGATCCTCGCCGCCGACGAGACGGCGGTGCGCGGCGCCCGCGCCAACCGCCGGTTCATGCACCGCGCGGTCCGTACCGCCGCCCAGGCCGGCATCCGGCAGTTCCTCGACATCGGCACCGGCATCCCGACCCAGCCCAACCTGCACCAGGTGGCGCAGGACGTCGCACCCGAGTGCCGGGTGGTGTACGCGGACAACGACCCGATCGTGCTGCGGCACGCCGAGGCGCTGCTGCACGGCTCCGCCGAGGGTTCCACCGACTACGTGCACGCCGACGTCCGCGACCCGGAGACGGTCCTGGGGGCGGCGGGCGAGTCCCTGGACCTCGGCCGGCCGGTCGCCCTGTCACTGGTGGCCCTGACCCACTACCTCGGTGACGCGGCCGACGGCGACGACGCGCACGGCCTGCTGAAGCGGTACGTCGACGCCCTCGCCCCGGGCAGCTTCCTGATCCTGTCGCAGGTCACCGCGGACCTGAACCCGGAGGCCGTCGGCAAGGCCGCCGCCCTGTTCGCCCGCGGCGGCACACCGTTCTACCCGCGTCCGCTGGCCGAGTTCGCGCGGTTCTTCGAGGGGCTGGAGCTGCTGGGTCCCGGCGTGATCCCGGTGACCGGGTGGCGCCCGGAGCCGGAGGACGTGGCGGTGCAGGCGGAGGGCATCGTGCCGGTGTACGCGGGGGTGGCCCGCAAGCCCTGACGCCGTCGAGGGCGTCTCCCGGGGACGCCCTCGCGGGGGGGGACCCGTACGGGCGCCGTGAACGGGTGCGCTCCCCCGCCCGGCCCTAGGTTCGTGAACCGGGGCCGGCGAGGGAGGTTCGATGCCCGGTTTCGCAGTGCTGTACCAGGCGGCGGCGCTCTGTCTGACATACCCGGACGACGGCCTCCGGGACCGGCTGCCGCTGCTGCGCGAAGCCGCGCCGCAACTGCGGGGGTTCGCCGACCACGCGGCGGTGACGACCCCGCCGGACCTCCAGGCCCACTACGCCGAGGTCTTCGGCTCCGGCACCCCGCGCCTCCTCCATCTCGGCTGGTGGGGCGAGGGCGACACCCGGCGGCGCGCGGTGTCCCCGGCCCGCTTCGAGGAGCGGTACCGCGCCCACGGGCTGGAGTGCGCCGACGGGCAACGGCCCGACTTCCTGCCCGCCGTGCTGGAGCTGGCCTCCCGCACCGGCGACACCGGGCTGCTCGTCGAGCACCACGACGCCCTGGAGCGGCTCCGCTCCCGGCTCACCGCCCTCGGCACGCCGTACGCGTGCGTCCTGGACGCGGTGTGCGCGACCCTGCCGCCCGGGACCGCCGGCGCGCGGCGGTGACCTCCGCGCTCGGGGCCGCGCCGCACACTCCGGACGGCGACGACAGCGACAGCGACAGCGACGACGGCAACGGGACGCGGGCGTCGTCGCCCCGCTACCTCCCGACGGCGTACCCCTGCATCATGCGCGGGTTCGCCGCCGCCGACAGCACCCCCGTCTCCGGGTCGCGGGCGACCGCGCACAGCCGCCCCTCCGACCAGGGGCCGGAGACCGTGACGCGGTGCCCGCGGCGGCGCAGGCCGGCGATCACGTCGTCGCCGAAGCGGGATTCCAGGACGACCGAGCCCGGGTCCATGAGACGCGGGTAGAACGACGACGGGAAGCTCTCGGTGTGCCAGTTCGGGGCGTCTATCGCGCCCTGCAGGTCGTAGCCGCCGCGGAACTTCTCGCGCAGGGCCACGGCGAGCAGGAAGTGCAGGCTCCACTGGTCCTGCTGGTCGCCGCCGGGTGTGCCGAAGGCGAGCACCGGCACCCCGTCGCGCAGGGCGAGGGAGGGGGTGAGGGTGGTGCGGGGGCGGCGGCCGGGGGTCAGGGAGTTCGGCAGGCCGGGCTCCAGCCAGGTCATCTGGAGCCGGGTGCCCAGCGGGAAGCCGAGGGCGGGCACGACGGGGTTGGACTGGAGCCAGCCCCCGCTGGGCGTGGCCGAGACCATGTTGCCCCAGCGGTCGACGACGTCGACGTGGCAGGTGTCGCCGCGGGTGGCGCCGTCCCGGGCGACGGTCGGCTCCCCCGCGCCGGGCGTCACGGCCACGCTCGGGTCCGCGTCCGGGGAGGCGGCCGCCGGCAGCCGGGGCGTACGCCCGTCGGGACTGCCGGGCCGCAGCTCGTACGAGGCCTGCCGGGCGTCGATCAGCGCCCGCCGCCCCGCGTTGTACTCCGGCGACAGCAGCGTGCGCAGGGGTACGTCGGCGCCCTCGGCGTCGCCGTACCAGGCCTCGCGGTCGGCCATCGCCAGCTTGGTGCCCTCGACGAGGGTGTGCACGTACGCGGCGCTCCCGTACGCCGCGCCGCTGCCCGGTGTGCCGAAGTCGTCGTCCAGCAGGGCGAGTTGCTGGAGCAGGGCCGGGCCCTGGCTCCAGGGGCCGGCCTTGGCGACGGTCCAGCCGTTCCAAGTGTGGGTGACCGGCTCCTCGTAGTGCGCGGTGTACGCGGCGAGGTCGTCGCCGGTGAGGGTGCCCGCGTGCCGTTCGCCGGAGGTGTCCATGACGGGCCGGGCGGCGAAGTCGGCGAGCGCGTCGGCGATGAAGCCCTCCCGCCAGGTGCGGCGGGCCGCCTCGATCTCGGCCTCCCGGCGCGCGGAGCCGACGGCGCCCGGGGCGACGGCGGCCCGCGCCTCGGTCAGCAGCCGCCGCCACGTCGCCGCCAGCGCCGGGTTCTTCAGCAGGGCGCCCGGTGCCGGGGGCCGGCCACCGGGGAGGTAGACCTCGGCGGAGGTGGTCCACTCCGTCTCGAACAGCTCCCGGACCGTCTCGACCGTCGCCCCGACCCGTTCGACCGCCGGGTGCCCGTGCTCGGCGTACCCGATGGCGTACTTCAGTACGTCCGCGAGGGACTTGGTGCCGTGGTCGCGCAGGAGCAGCAGCCAGGCGTCGAACGCGCCGGGCACGGCGGCGGCCAGCGGGCCGGTGCCGGGGACCAGGTCGAGGCCGAGGGAGGTGTAGTGGGCGATGCTCGCTCCGGCCGGCGCGGGCCCCTGGCCGCACAGCACCCGGGGCGCGGACCCGGCGGGGGCCAGGACGACCGGCACCTCACCCGCCGGGCCGTTCAGGTGCGGTTCCACGACGTGCAGCGTGAACGCCGCGGCGACCGCCGCGTCGAAGGCGTTGCCGTCGTCCTCCAGTACGGCCATGGCGGCGCCGGAGGCCAGCCAGTGGGTGGAGGACACCATGCCGAAGGTTCCGCTCAGGGTGGGGCGAGTCGTGAAGTGCATACCTGACCTCGGGGTGTGTGTACGTCGAAGGGCTGTGGGACAGCGGAGCGGGCCGCTGGGGAGGATCTCGGGGAAACGAGCGCGAAACCATCTCCTCCACGTTGCCCGCCTCGAGCCACCGGGTCAGGCTGCCGGTGTCGGCCACTGCCGCACGCAGGGTAAATGCCCGCCCCCGACCGGCGCCACCCTCCTCACCAGGCCGAACGCGTCCCCCCTTCCGGGATCCGGCCGGCGATCGGATGGCCGGCCCTTGGCTTGCGGAGTGTCCGGGGCCGGTCCCGGCGGTGCCGCCGTTGCGTGTCAAGCGATGAGCCGAGGCCGGATGCCGTTCGGCGACCTCCCTGATCGCGGGGTCGACGGTGAAGGAGGCGTTCGGAGGGAGGGTGGCTGGAGCGATGTGCGAGGTGTCGGGGCGGGATCCCCGGGCGGCGGCTCGTGCGGCGTTCACTCGACGTGGAGAGGTCGCACGAGCCGCCGACGCCGGGGGTGCCGACCGAGGTCAACCGAGTGTGACGGTCCGCTGTGCGGTGACGTCACGGGACGAACGCGCCGTCGCGAAGGTGTAGAGCCCCGGGACGAGCGTCATCGCTCCCGGCTTCCAGACGGTGAGGTCCTGGACCGGGATCGCCAGGCTGAGCCGTTTCGCGCCGGCTGCGGGGAGCGTGACCTTCTGGAACGCGACCAGGCGGCGCGGTTCCGCCGCAGCCGCGGCGGGAAGTGTGGCGTAGACCTGGAGGACCTCGGTGCCTGGACGCTGTCCGGTGTTGGCCACGGTGACCTCGACGGTGACCTGCTCGGTGGTTGCGTCGTACGTCGCTTCCAGGGAGCCGTGGGCGAACGTGGTGTAGGACAGGCCGTGGCCGAAGGGGAAGCGGGGGTCCTGGTTCTCGGCGTCGTAGAAGCGGTAGCCGACGGCGATGCCCTCGTCGTAGGCGACAGTTCCGCTCGTGCCGGGGTAGGTGGCGGGGGTGGTGCCGGGCCCCTGGGTGGCGTCGGTGGGGAAGGTCACCGGGAGGCGGCCGGCCGGGTCGCTGTCGCCGAACAGGACGGCGGCCAGGGCGGTACCCGCGCCGCGGCCCCCGTACCACGTCTGGACCACCGCCTCCACGTCGTCGAGCCAAGGGGTCTCGACGGGCCCGTCGGTGTTGAGTACGACGATCGTGCGCGGGTTGGCGGCGGCCACGGCCTCGATGAGCTGGTCCTGGTCGCCGGGCAGGGCGTACCCCTCGTGGTCCATGCCCTCGCCGGCGACCCGGTTGACGAAGACGACGGCCGCGTCGGCCGCGCGGGCCGCCGTCACCGCGGCGGGGACGAGGGACTCCGGCTGCCAGCCGAAGGTCAGGCCGCAGGTGCCGGTCTCCGCGGCGGCGTTGTTGTAGGTGATCTCCACGGTGACGGCACGTCCGGCGGTCAGTTCGGCGGTCCCCTGGAGCGGATAGTCGTAGGGGCCGAGGAAGAAGCGGGCCATCTGCCGGGTGCCGGAGACGACCGTCTCACCGTCGATCTTCAGCCTGGTCGTCCCCGACGGCAGCAGCGAGAAACGGTGCAGACCGGTGGTGGTCGGGGTCAGCGTGCCGGTCCACTTGGCCGACCAAACCGACGGAAGGCCCTCGACGGGGACGGTGGTGAAGTCGACGGTGGCGTCGGTGCGGGTCGTGACCGGTGTACCGGTGCCGTCGGCGCTGGCGTAGTAGCTCGCCGTCAGCCCGGCCGCGCCGGCAGCTGTGCGCAGCACGGTGGAGGGAACCACGGCGAGGGGGAGGTCGCCCTTGGTTCCCTGGGCGTGCGTGACCTTGACCGAGTCTCCGGCGCGGGCCCGGATCGCGTCGAGCGGGGTGGTCCACGTCCCGGGATCGACGTAGGTGGAGCCGGACACGCCGGTGAAGGTGTCGGAGCCCGCCGGGCCGATGACGGCCAGCGACTTCACGGCGCTGGTGAGGGGCAGTGCCGCCGAGCGGTTGGCCAGGAGCACCGTGGAGGCGACGGCCGCCTCGTGGGCGAGGTCCTTGTGCGCCTGCGTGCTGACATTGGCCGCGGGCGCCGGGACAGGATGGTCGAAGAGGCCGTTCGCGAACATGGTGACGAGGATGCGACGGGCCGCGTCGTCGAGCCGGGCGGCCGGTATCGCGCCGCCAGTGAGGGCACCCGCCGGGATCTGGACGGCGCCGGGGCCGAGTCCGGCGAGGTCCATGCCTGCCCGCGCGGCGGCCACCTGGTCGTCCCCGGCCCAGAAGTCGGGCACGGTGTGGCCCTGGAGGCCCATCGACTGCTTCAAGTCGTCGAACAGGCCCGGGTGCCGCGTCGCGAAGGTGTCGTTGATCTTCGGGTAGGCCATCATCACCGAGGTGGCGGGGGCCGTGCGATCACGCGCCGGAAGGGCGCCTGGTAGTACTCGTGCAGGGCTCGGTCCGAGACCGCGATGTCGATGAAGAAGCGGTCGACTTCCTGGGTGTACGCGGCGAAGTGCTTGACGGTGGCCGCCATGTACTGGGACTGGATGGCCACGGTGAGAGCGGCGCCCAGGCGTCCGGCGAGCACCGGGTCCTCGCCCATGGCCTCGGCCTGACGGCCGAAGTGCCAGGTGCGGGTCAGGTCGATGGTGGGACCGAGGGCGTTGTCGTAGCCCTTGGCCCGGCCCTCGGCGCCGATGGCCTCGCCGATCCGGCCCGCGAGTGCCTCGTCGAAGGTGGCCGCCTGGGCGACGGGGACGGGGAAGGCGGTGACGCCCGTCTCGCCGCGCAGCCCAGCCGAGGCGTCGACCATGGTGAGGGCGGGGATGCCCAGGTGGGCGACGGCGGCGAAGTCGCAGCGTACGAGGGCCTCCTTCTCGGCGGCCGTCATACGGGCGAGCAGTTCGGCGGCCCGGTCCTGCGCGGCGGAATCCGGCGCGGCTACCGCGCGGTCGGTGACCGCGGGGGCCATGCTCGCGGCCAGGGCCGTGAAGGCTGCGGCGGATAGGAACGTTCGTCGGTTCACTGCGGCTCTCCGGACTGACATGGCGGCTGTACGACGCGCCGCCGCGGGTGGGGGGGGAGGTGAGGCCGGCCGAGGGGTCAGGTCACGGCCGGCCCCGGATCGGTGGGCTCTCGGAGCTGCCGGGTGGTCGCGGAACCCAAAAGGGACGCTTTCCGGTTTCTCGCTTCTGGACGAAAGATTCCTCACCGCATCCCACGATGAGATCCCGACGCCACAGCCGTATTCGGCCACGAAGTTCTTCCCAGCAGGCTGGAAACTATGACCTGTTCCGACGTGGGGTCAAGCCTCCTGCACCCCCTGTTCAAAATGCTTCCTGACCAGCGGGTTTCCTCCGCTTGAATTGAATGGCGCACTAAAATTTCAATTGAAACGGACCGCCGGAACGCCCCATATCGACGCCCTGGATGGTCTGCATTCACAAGACAGACAGAAGCCCGACGCATCGGGTGATGCGTCGGGCTGTCGCTCTTTGCGTATTTAGAGGTCATCTCACGTGG
>NZ_JAGGOO010000108.1 GCF_018614415.1 Streptomyces sp. ISL-12 | reverse complement strand
CCAAACGACAGGCCCTAGTCGAGGACAGGTCCGGAACGACAGCGAGCGAGGGGGCCGGGCTCGGCTCAGCCGGCCGCGAGTGCGGTGCGCAGGACGGTGACGGCCTGGGTGATGGCGGCCTCGGCGGCGTGGGTCTCGCGCAGGGCGTTGAGCATGACGAAGTCGTGGATGATGCCCTGGTAGCGGACGGCGGTGACGGGTACCCCGGCGGCGCGGAGCTTGGCCGCGTAGGCCTCGCCCTCGTCGCGCAGGACGTCGGCCTCGGCGGTGATGACCAGGGCCGGGGGCAGGCCGGTGAGCTGCTCGGTGGTGGCGCGCAGCGGGGAGGCGGTGATCCGGGCGCGTTCCGCCTCGTCGGTCGTGTACTGGTCCCAGAACCACTGCATGCCGTCGCGGCGCAGGAAGTAGCCGGTGGCGAACTGGTGGTAGGAGCCGGTGTCGAAGCTCGCGTCGGTCACCGGGTAGAACAGCACCTGCTGGACGAGCGGGACGTCGCCGCGTTCCTTGGCCATCAGGGTGAGGGCGGCGCTCATGTTGCCGCCGACCGAGTCGCCGGCCACCGCGAGGCGGGTGGCGTCCAGGTGGCGGGCGGCGCCCTCGGTGACGATCCAGCGGGCGACGGCGTAGTTCTGCTCGATGGCGACCGGGTAGCGGGCCTCGGGGGAGAGGTCGTACTCGGGGAAGACGACGGCGGCGTCGGCGCCGACGGCGAGTTCGCGGACGAGGCGGTCGTGGGTGTGGGCGTTGCCGAAGACCCAGCCGGCGCCGTGGATGTAGAGGATCACCGGGAGGGTGCCCTCGGCACCGGCGGGGCGGACGATCCGGGCCCGGACGGAACCGGTGGGGCCGCCCTCGACGGTGATCCACTCCTCGTCCACCGCCGGCTTGGCGATGTCACCGGACTGCACCTCGTCCACCGCCTTGCGGCCCTCGGCCGGCGGAAGATCGAACAGGTAGGGCGGGTTCGCGGTCGCCTCGACGAAGGCCTGGGCGGCGGGCTCCAGGACGGGGCGGGCGGGGGTGGCGTCGCTCATGGCGGACTCCTCGGTTCGGGTGCGCCGTCGGGAAGCCTCGCCGGTGGGTTCACCGGGAAGCGGCGGCAACCAGGAAAGTAGCGCGCTATTCAGTCGCGCGCAACTCATTGGTGGGCGACAGAAATCCGATAAGATGCTTGTGCCGTGAACCGTGCCCGACCCAGGAGCCGCACCGTGCGCACGACCCCGCCCGAACCGCCCTCGTCCCCGCAGGGGTCCCTCCTCCTGGACGACCAGCTCTGCTTCGCCCTGTACGCCGCCTCCCGAGCGGTCACCGCGCGCTACCGCCCGCTGCTCGACGCACTCGACCTGACCTACCCGCAGTACCTCGTCCTGCTGGTGCTGTGGGAGCGGGACTCGATCTCCGTGCGGGACCTGGGCGCGGCGCTCCAACTGGAGTCCAGCACCCTTTCCCCGCTGCTGAAGCGCCTGGAGGCGGGTGGTCTGCTGCGCCGCGAGCGCCGCACCGACGACGAACGCTCCGTCGCCATCCGCCTCACCGACGCCGGGGCCGCCCTCCGGGACCGGGCCGCCGAGGTCCCGCTCGCCATCGGTGACGCCATGGGGCTGACGCCCGAACAGGACGCCACGGCCAAGCAACTGCTGCGACTGCTCACGGCCAATGTCTCCGGCCGGGGCCGGGCCCAAGGGTAGAGGGGCGAGCGGGGAGGCGGCCATCCGTCCGGGGGGCAGTGCCTGACCGGGGTGGGCGCGGACGATGTGCGGTATCCAGCGTTCCGGGGCGGGCACGGGGTGCCCGGCTTTCGCGTCCCGCGAGTGGAGGACGGGGCAGGCACGCCCCGCGGTGCGGGTGGCCGCGGCCCTGGTCCGGGTACGGCCCCGCCGGAGGGCACTCGGAGGGAATGCTCGGCCATCTGGTGTACGCCGGTTCGTCATGACGGCTTCCCGTGGCCGTACCACGGTCCCGGCATCGTCCAGCGGGTGGGCGACGAGAGACCGGCCGGGTGTGCGGGTGCCCGACCGTACCGGGTGCGGAAAGTCGGCACCCGCGCGGGGTGCGGGGCCGCGCCCGGCCCGCCCCTTCGTCGCCGCACCGGCACATTCGAACAGCAGAGGACCTCATGACCGAGCAGCAGTTGCCCTCCTGGGCCGACCCGTCCGTCTCCCCCGCCGGACTCGACGCACAGGGCATCTCCCGGCGTCGGCTCCTGCGGCGGGCGGGCCTGTTCGGCACCGTGTTCGCCCTCGCGCCGGCCGCCCCCGCCCTGGCCGCCGACGGCGGACGGGGCCGGCTCGGCGGCGAGGATCCGCGCCTGGCCTACCTGGTCGGTGACCACCACGTCCACTCCGTCTACAGCCATGACGCCAAGTACACGTTCTCCCAACTGGCCGCCGCGGGCGCCCGGTACGGCCTGGACTGGATGGTGTTCACCGAACACTCCAACGTCGGCCACGCCGAGTACGGGGCGGCGCTGGAACACCGGGAGATCCTCACGGCACGGGCCGAGAACCCGCGTCAGCTGATCTTCCAGGGCCTGGAGTGGTACATCCCGGCCGCCGAGCACGCCACCGTCTTCGTCGCCCCGGGCCGCCACGAGGCCGGCCTGCTCACCCGGTTCGAGCGGCTCTACGACGGCAAGCTGCTCGGTTACGACAAGGGCGGCGCCGCCGACACCGACACCGCCCGCAACGAGGCGCACGCCGTCGCGGCGCTGAAGTGGCTGGCCCGGCAGCGCCGTTCCGGTTACGTCGACGACGTGCTGGCCTTCGCCAACCACCCGCTGCGCCTCGGCATCGACTCCCCGCACGAGTTGCGCGCCTGGCGGGACGCCGCCGAGGGGATCATGGTCGGTATGGAGGGGTCCCCCGGCGCCCAGGGCGCGGCGATCCCCGGTCTGCGCGGAGCCGCGTCGGTGCGCGGCGAGTACGAGAACAAGCCGTCCGCGCAGTCCTGGTCCGGCTATCCGGCGGACGCCTACGTCACCTACGGCGGTTTCGACTGGGCGACCGCGACCGTCGGCGGCCTGTGGGACTCGATGCTGGCCGAGGGCCGGCTGTTCTCGGTCACCGCCAACTCCGACGCCCACCGCGTCGTCCACGACACCCTGCGCAACGGCGACTGGGCGCCCGGCCGGAACTTCGACAACACCGGGAAGCTGCCCGACCCGGTCGAGACCGGCACGGTGCAGGCGGGCAGCGACTTCTGGCCGGGCCAGTTCAGCCGTACCCACGTCGGTGTCAGCCGTTACGGGTACCGGCCGGTGATGGCGGGGCTGCGCGCCGGACGGGTCTGGGTGGACCACGGGCACCTGCTGGACGGCCTGGAGGTACGGGTGCGGCGGGCCGGGGAGCACGGCCGCGGGGTGACCCTGGGCGGCCGGCTGCGGGTGCGCCGCGGTGAGCGGCTCGTCCTCGACATCACCGTGACCAGCGCCTCACGCCCCAACCCGCACGGCGTACTGCCGAAGCTCGCCCACGTGGACGTCATCCGGGGTGCGGTACGCGGACCGGTCGCCGACCGGGACGACTGGCGGGCACCTGACACCCGGGTGGTGCGCACCGAGGACGTCACCGGCCGCACGGGCACCTACACCCTGCGCGTCCCGCTGGCAGCCGGTGCGGAGTCCTTCTACGTCCGGCTGCGCGGCAGTGACGGCAACCGGCACGCGGCGGGCCTGCTCGGTGCCTCCGTCGACCCGCACGGGCCGGTGGCGCACACCCCCGGTGACGGCGACCCGTGGACCGACACCTGGTTCTACTCCAACCCGGTGTTCGTGGACGTGGTGGGCTCCTGACGGCTCGCACACCCCGGGCGCGAGCGCCGAGCCGGTGTCCGGGGGCGTCAGAGGTCGCAGTCGTCGATGTTCTCGGCGTCGAACACCGCCGGGTCCCCGAGGGTGACGACCCCGCCCTCGCCCGGTGCGAACCCTCCCACGTCGTCCGTCAGGAACATCTGGCCCGCCCGGCCCGTGCTTTTCGCGTTCTGGGACCCGGCCGAACTGGGTGAGCCGGCCGCCCGCGCAGCCTTCACCGCGCGTCGCTCGGCGGAGTGCCTCCGCCCCCGCCCTCAGGGCCGCGGCGGTGGAGCCGTCCTCGCTCTCGGCGGGGGCCGAGCCAGCGGGGTTCGCGGTGGTGTAGCCGGAGTAGTAGCCCCAGGCGTCCCAGTGCCAGATCTCCACGGCCGCGCCGGGCACGGCGGTACAGCCGTCGGTGGCGTCCACACCGTGAGCCGCGGGGTCAGCGGAACGACAACGCCGAGAAGTCCTGCGACGAGACGCGTGGCTTCCTCACGAAGCACCCGAACCTGAAGGGCAAGGACGGCACCCAGCGGTACGGCGGCTCCGTCCGCCTCGGCCTCCTCATGACGTCCGCGGGCGACCGGACGAGAAGCTCTCCGCCGGTGTGGCGCCATCGGCCTCGGCCGCGTCGGCGAGAGCCTCGGCGGCGGCTTCCGCCGCCCGCGCCGTGTCGTTCGCGGCCTGAGCGGACGTGTCACCGTCGGAGGGCTTGCCACGGGTGGCCGGAGACGGTGGCAACACCTCACTGAAGGCCCGGGACACCCCTTGCAGCGCGGAGGTGATCTCGCTGGGGATCACCCAGAAGTTGTTGCCCTGCCCCTGCGCGAGCTGCGGCAGGGCCTGGAGGTACTGGTAGGCGAGAAGTTTCGGGTCGGGATCGTTGCGGTGCACGGCCTGGAACACCTCGTCGACGGCCCGGGACTGGCCCTCGGCCTGGAGGATCGCGGCCGTCCGGTTGCCCTCCGCCCGCAGGACGGCGGCCTGTTTGTCCCCCTCCGCCGTGAGGATCTGTGACTGGCGCTGTCCCTCGGCGCCGAGAATCGCGGCCCGCTTGTCCCGCTCGGCGCGCATCTGCTTCTGCATCGCGTCCTTGATCGACTGCGGGGGATCGATGGCCTTGATCTCCACCCGGTTGACCCGCAGCCCCCACTTGCCCGTGGCCTCGTCCAGGACCCCACGGAGCTGACTGTTGATCGTGTCGCGGGACGTGAGGGTCTTTTCCAGATCCATGGATCCGACGACATTGCGCAGGGTGGTGACTGTGAGCTGCTCGACACCTTGCAGGAAATTGGCGATCTCGTAGAACGCCGCACGCGGGTCGGTGACCTGGAAGTACAGGACGGTGTCGATCTCGACGACCAGGTTGTCCTCGGTGATGACCGGCTGCGGTCTGAACGAGACGACCTGTTCCCGCAGATCGATCAACGGGTGCACCCGGTCGATGTAGGGAATGACGACGCTGAGGCCGGGATTCAGGGTCCGGTGATAACGGCCGAGCCGCTCGACATTGCGGGCCCGCGCCTGCGGCACGATACGGACCGCCCGGACCAGAGTGAAGATCACGACGATGGCGACGATCAGGCCGACGACAAGAGCAGCAGAGATATCCATCGCTTCAGTCCCGGGGGTAGACGAGCGCCGTGGCGCCCCTGATCTCGATGACATCGACGGTCGTTCCGGCCGAGATCACCAGCGTCTCGTCGTAGGAGCGGGCCGTCCACTCCTCACCGTCGATACGCACCCGGCCGTCGGCCCCCGTCACTTCCGAGAGGACATGGGCGGGCCTGCCGACCAGCGCGTCGGTGCCGAACCGTGCCGGTTGCGGCTGGAGAACGTGGCGTAGCGCGATGGGGCGGACGAACAGCAAGGTGGCTGCGGAGAGAACACCGAACGCCAGAAACTGGAGAGGCAGTGGCAGCCCGATCGCCGCGAGTCCCGCGGTGACCAGCGCGGCCACTCCCAGCATTCCGAGCGCGGCGGTGAGAGTGAAGATCTCCACGACGACCAGACCCGCCGCGATGATCAACCAGATCAGCCATGGATCCATGACGCGCCCCTCACCGGTCGGGGTGTGCGTGCTACTCGACAACTGCCGACGTCGGCCCATGAAGACCGGAAAGGCCGGAAAGGTCAGAGAACGCACCTTTTCCTTTACTTTATGCTTCCCCCTCGCGCGGTGAAAGGGAAGTGACGGTTGCGATCGACCGTGGAGGAGGGCCGGCGTCGGTCGCGAAGCACCGGGCTGCCCCCTGCCCCGCCCCGTTCGATCCCGTCCCAGGTGATGTGCCGTCGTGATGATTCGGGCGTAGTGTCCGCATATGGGCGATGTTCGGTACGGCTGGTGCGGTGCGGCCCTGCCAGAGTCGGCCGGGCTCGGCGGCCGCCGCCGCTGGTGCTGTTGTCCAGCGCACCGGCCGGCACGGTGCCGTCGGCATGTCGTACGCGCCGTGCGGGCAGGCGAGGACGCGCGGAGTTCCCGGCGGCTGACACCCGGCGCGGACGGGTGGGACGTACCTGTTCGGGCCTTCGCGCCACCACGCGTGCGGGGGCGGGTGGGGTACTGATGGACACCGCGATGACAGCCGTGCTCCAGGAGAGCGGCGCGTTCGGCGGGCTGCTGTACGTGCTGCCGCCGGACGGGGAAGCGCTGTGGCTCGTGATGGTGGCGGGAGCTCCGCACGAGATCACGACTCCGTGGAGGCGGATCGCCCTGACCGATCCCATGCCGGTGGCGGACGCGGTACGCGAACGGCGCCTGGTCTGGGTCGGCGGTCAAGAGGAGATGGCGCGCCGCTATCCCCGGCCCGCGCTCGTCCTGCCGTACAAGTTCGCGCTGGCTGCCACTCCGGTCGTCTCCGGCACCGCGATCGAGGGCGGGCTGGTGCTGCTCTTCTCCGGGAACCACCCGCCGCGGCTGAGCCGGGACGAGCGCGACGCCGTCCGTACCGGCAGCGACCGCCTGGGGGACCTCCTGCGACAGGCCGCGGACCGCGGTGACCCGATGCTGCCCGTCGACCGGCCGCGTCTGCTGCCGCCCCCGGCCGGGCGCGCCCCCTCCCCCGCCGAGGCGTCGGCGGTCGCGGCCTTCCTCGACCGGCTGCCGGGAGGTTCCTGCGCACTGGACATGCACGGCCGTTTCACCTTCGTCACCCCGACCGCCGCCGATCTCCTCGGCGGCGACGCCGACGATCTGGTGGGGTCCCTGCCCTGGGAAGCGCTGCCTTGGATGGACGTCCCCCAGGTGGAGGACCGCTACCGGGCCGCGCTGGTCAGCCGGCAGCCACAGGCGTTCACCGTCCTGCGCCCCCCGGATGTGTGGCTGGCCTTCGAGCTGTATCCGGATGCCTCCGGCGTCAGTGTCCGCATCACGCGCGGCGGACCGTCCGAGGACGCCGCCTCCGCACGGGCCGTGCCGACCGCGGGCCCCAGCCGTGCCGCGGTGCTGTACCACCTGATGCACCTGGCCTCCACCCTCACCGAGGCCGTCGGGGTGCGGGACGTGGCCGAGCAGGCCGCCGACCAGCTGCTGCCCGCCCTGGGAGCGCAGGCCATGGTGCTGATGACCGGCGAGGAGGGCCGCCTCAGGATCGTCGGACACCGCGGCTTCCGTCCCGAGCTGATGGACCGGTACGACGCCCTTCCCCTGGGCTCGGACATTCCCGGCGCCAAGGTCCTGGCCACCGGTGCACCGGAGTTCTTCACGAGCTTCGAGGAGATCCGGAGCGCCTACCCGTCCACCGTGCACGAGGACGGGATGGCGTCGTGGGCCTTCCTCCCGCTGATCGCGTCCAGCCGTCCCATCGGCTCGCTCCTCCTCGCCTACCGCCGGCGCCATGTCTTCCCGCCCGGCGAACGCGCCGTGCTGATGTCACTGGCCGGTCTGGTCGGCCAGGCCCTGGACCGCGCCCGGCTCTACGACGCCAAACACCGCCTCGCCCACCGCCTGCAGTCCGCCCTGCTGCCGCACACACTGCCCCGCGTCCCCGGTCTGCGAGTCGCCGCCCGCTATCTCCCGGCTGCCCGAGGGGTGAGCGTCGGCGGCGACTTCTACGACCTCATCCACCTCGACACCCACACCGCGGGCGCCGCCATCGGCGACGTACAGGGGCACAACGTCGACGCCGCCGCCCTCATGGGGCAGGTCCGCACCGCCGTCCACGCCCACGCCACCGTGGGCGCCTCCCCCGACAGCGTGCTGGCGCGCACCAACCGGCTGCTCACGGACCTCGACCCCGGCCTGTTCACCAGTTGTGTCTACGTCCACCTGGATCTCGCCGCCCAGCGGGCGTGCCTGGCCACCGCCGGACACCCGCCGCCCCTGCTGCGCCATGCCGACGGACGCACCGAACTCCTGCACGTGCCCCCCGGTCTCCTGCTCGGGGTCGAACCCGACTCCCTGTACCCGACCCGGGAGTTCCCCCTGCCGCCGGGCTGTGTGCTCGCCCTTTACACCGACGGCCTCGTCGAGGCCCCCGGTGTCGATCCCGACGACGCGACCGCGGCCCTGGCCGGGCTGCTGGAACAGGCCGACCCCACCGACCTCGACGTCATGGCCGACTCCCTCATCCGGCACGCCCCCACCCCGGGCGACGACATCGCTCTCCTCCTCATCAGCCCCGACGGCTGAGACGACGTCGCCCTGCCGGGCGGCCGGGAGCGGTTCACGCGAGGTGACCAGGCACCGCGGCGCCTGGTCACCTCTCCCCGAGCGGGCCGGTCCCGTCGGATCCGCTCCGCTCCGCTCAGGCGGGAACCGCGTCGTCGGCCTCCGGGTCGCTCAGCGGGGGGATGAACAAGGAGAGCGCCAGGGCCAGGAGGGTGACGAGGGCACCGAGCCAGAAGACCCACGCGTACCCGGCGTCCTGGTAGAAGGCGGTGCCGTCGACCACGGTGCTGTGCGCGTTGAGCAGGGCGTACGCGCCCGCGGTGACGATGGCGCCGAACAGGCTGATGAGCATGTTGAGCATGCCGCTGCCCAGCCCCTGTTCCTCGGGCGAGACGACACCGACCACGAGCACCGGCGCTCCCGCGACCACGATGCCCGAGCCGATGTTGGCGACGCAGGACGTCAGGGCCAGTTCGAGTTCGTTGCCGTGGAAGAAGCCCACGAGCGTGTAGCCGAACGCCATGACCACGAGCCCGGCGATCCACACCTTGCGCGGGTCCAGGTGCCGCAGGAAGCGGCTGGCCAGGAGACCGGTGCCGAACATCACCAGGTTCCAGCTGACGCTGACCACGGCGTTGTGCTGGGCCGTCCAGCCCAGGCCGGCGGAGACACCGGGGATGTGCGGGAAGAGGGCGAGCAGGATGGCCAGGCCCGGCAGGGTGAACGCGACCGTCTGGGCGAGGCCGCCCGCGGTGAGCGCCAGAGCCACGGGGCGGCGGCGCAGCACCCGCAGGTCCAGGATCGGGTGGGCGTGGGCCCGCTCGACGAACAGGAAGGCGACCAGGGCCGCGATTCCGGCGGCGAGCCAGCCGAGCGTCCTGGCGTCCGTCCAGCCCCAGCTCTGTCCCTGGCCGACGGCGTAGACCACGGCGGTCAGACCGCCGCCGAGCACCAGGCCGCCGAGCCAGTCGAAGCCCGCCGCGGAGGCGTACCGCGGTGTCCGCGGCACCAGCAGCGCGACCAGCAGGAAGGCGATGCCGGTGGCGATGGCGAGGAACCAGAGGGCGCCCCGGTAACCCCAGTTGTCGACGAGCCAGCCCGCCAGGAACGGCGTGCCGAGGGCCACCAGGCCGACGCTGCTGCCCATGATGCCGCTGGCCGGCTTGACCAGCCGGGGCGGGAAGATGTCCCGGACCGCGGCGAAGGAGAGGGCGCCGAAGGGACCGTAGAACCCGGCGACGGCCCGGCCGACCAGCACCAGCCAGAACTCCCCGGCCAAGGCCGCCAGGGCCTCACCCCCGGCGCCCAGCGCCATCATGACGAGCATGACGCGCTTCCTGCCGTACAGGTCGCCCAGTTTGATGGCGAACGGTGTGAGGAGGGTGGACGCCAGGGTGAGGGTCAGGCCGAACCACGCGACCTGGGTGGTGTGGAAGCTCTGGGCGACGCTCGCGGTGGCGTTGGCACCGAGGATCCCGCCCGCGGCCAGCAACTGGGTGGGCCAGGCGAGAGCGATCAGCACCGCGACCAGGCGGAGGTTCCATCGTCCACCCGGCTCGGCAGGGGGCGCGGTGTCGAGTGAGGGGCTTGGCGACGTCGATGTCATGCCAGCCCTCCTTTCACGGAGGTGCCGAAGAGGAAATGTGAGGCGTGGGGGGGGCGAGGGGACCGGCCGCCGTTCGGACGGCGTTCACGGGGGCGGTCACCGGGCGGCGATCCGTCGTCGCGTGACGTTGATGATGACCTGAACACTTAGTGCACGCTAGGTTTTGGAAGTGTGACCCACGTCACCCGACCAAGCCTGTGGATGACCTGTCGCCGGCGCCCCGCACCGCCCCCGGTACCGTTCTGTCATGGCGACACCCAGGGGGCCGCGCGGCGGCTACACGGCAGGCCGGGCCCGGCGCGTCCAGATCCTCGAGGCGGCACTGCTCCGCTTCGGACAGGACGGCTACCGCAAGACCTCCCTGGCCCGCGTCGCCCGGGACGCGGAGATCACCGACGCCGGGCTGCTGCACCACTTCCGCGACAAGCAGCAGCTCCTGCTGGCCGTCGTCGAGTACTGGCACGAACGCATGGACGTCCAGTGGGAGCGGGTCTCCGAGTCGGTGCGGGACGCCTTCCGCTGCCACCTGGAGGACACCGCCGAGACCCTCACCATGCCGGGCATGGTGGAACTCGCCGTGGTGATCGCCGCCGAGGCGACCGCCCCCGACCACCCGGCCCACGACTTCTTCGCCCGCTGGCAGGAGAAGGGCGTGAAGGAGCTGGCGGAGCGGCTGCGCGCCGGCAGCCGCAACGGCGAACTCATGCCGGACCTGGATCACGACTGCATCGCCCGCGAGTGCGCGGCCCTGGACGCCGGGCTGCGCCAGCAGTGGCTCGCCGGCGGCCGGTCCTTCGACCTCGTCGCGGTGATGCGGGCCCACCTCGACCGGCTCATGCGTTCCATCTCCGCCGACGGCCAGGGGCTGTAGCGGCAACCTCAGGTCAGCAGGGCACAAGCATGTCTCCGTTAGGGGTTGCTTGTCATGCACGCGACCATAAAAGCCCCGCTCCGACCGGGAAAACGCCACACCCTGCGAGCGGCGAGCAACCCGTGACCCACATCACACACGGAAAGACCTAGCGTTCACTAGGTTTTAGCGCGCATGATCGAGCCTGCTCATCTCCGTCCCGCGGAGCCGCCCACCCGACACCGGCGCCCACGCGCTGAGGACTCGACATGCCGCATCCCTGGACCGCCCGCGTCATCACCCCTCGCCGACAGCCGGAGCCGCCCGCCACGGCCGCCCGGCCGGCCGCTCTGCTGCGCACCGAGTTCACCGCGCGGAGCGCGGTCGCGGCCGCCCGCCTCCACGTCACCGCGCTCGGCGTGTACGAGCTGGAACTCAACGGCACCGTGGTCGGCGACCACGTGCTCGCCCCCGGCTGGACCAGTTACCGTCACCGCCACCGCTACCAGGTCTTCGACGTGACCGGCCTGGTCCGCGAGGGCCGCAACGGCTGGGGCGCCCACCTGGCGGACGGCTGGTACCGGGGCCTGCTCGGCTTCAACGGCGGCACCCGGGACATCTACGGCACGGACACGGGCCTGCTCGCCGAGTTGCGCGTCGAGTACGCCGACGGCACCGCCGAGACCGTCACGACCGGGGAACACTGGCGCTGCGGGCCCTCCCCCGTCGTCGCCGCCGGCCTGTACGAGGGCGAGGAGTACGACGCCCGCCGCGAGCAGGCCGGCTTCAGCGAAGCGGGCTTCGACGACTCGGCCTGGCAGCCGGTGCGCGTCCTGGAGTTCGACACGGCGGTGCTCTTCCCCGCCGACAGCCCGCCGGTGCGGCGGACCGAGTCCGTCGCCCCCGTCGCCGTCACCACCTCGCCGGCCGGCCGTACCGTCGTCGACTTCGGGCAGAACCTCGTCGGCCGGCTGCGCATCCGGGTCCGCGGCGAGGCCGGCCGCACCGTCACGCTGCGCCACGCCGAGGTCCTGGAGGACGGCGAACTGTGCACGCGCCCGCTGCGGCACGCCACCGCCACCGACCGCTACACCCTGCGCGGCGCCCCGGAGGGCGAGGAGTGGGAACCCCGCTTCACCTTCCACGGCTTCCGCTACGCCGAGATCGACGGCTGGCCGGGCCCGCTCGACCCGGCCGACGTCACCGCCGTGGTGCTGCACAGCGACCTGCGCCGCACGGGGTGGTTCTCCTGCTCCGACGCCTCCTTGGACCGGCTGCACGAGAACGTGGTGTGGGGGATGCGCGGCAACTTCGTCGACGTGCCCACCGACTGCCCGCAGCGCGACGAGCGGCTCGGCTGGACCGGCGACGTCCAGGTCTTCGCCCCCACCGCGGCCTTCCTCTACGACGTCCGCGACCTGCTGCGGTCCTGGCTGCGCGACCTGGCCGCCGACCAGGGCGACGACCCGCGGGGGGTGCCCCCGGTGTTCAGCCCCGACATCCCGGTGATCACTCCCGTGCCGCTGCCGCCCGGGAACCCCCCGATGACCGGCTGGTGCGACGCCGCCGTCATCGTGCCCTGGGTCCTGTACGAGCGCTACGGGGACACCGAGGTGCTGCGCGCCCAGTACCCCTCGATGCGCGCCTGGATCGACGCGGTCGACCGCCTGGCCGGCCCCGGCCGGATCTGGGGCGAGGGCTTCCAGTTCGGTGACTGGCTGGACCCCACCGCCCCGGCGGACGATCCCGGGCGGGCGATGACCCCCTCCGCCCTGGTCGCCACGGCCTACTTCGCGCACTCCTGCCGGCTGCTGGCGCGCACCGCGCACCTGCTGGCGAAGACGGACGACGCCGAGCACTACCACGCCCTGGCCGACTCCGTCCGCGACGCCTTCCGCGGCCGCTTCCACGCCGGCGGCGGACGGCTGACGGAGGAGACCCAGACCGCCTACGCCCTCGCCCTGTGCTTCCGGCTGCTGGAGGACCACGCCGAACGCGCCGAGGCCGGACGCCGGCTGGCCGGCCTCGTGGCCGAGCGCGACCACCGCATCGGCACCGGGTTCCTCGGCACCCCGCTGGTGTGCGAGGCGCTCACCGACACCGGACACGTGGACACCGCCTACCGGCTGCTGACCCAGCGGGCCTGCCCGTCCTGGCTGTACCAGGTCGACATGGGCGCCACCACCGTCTGGGAACGCTGGGACAGCATGCTCCCCGACGGCAGCGTCAACCCCGGTGAGATGACCTCCTTCAACCACTACGCGTTCGGCGCCGTCGCCGACTGGATCCACCGCACCGTGGCCGGCCTGGCACCCGCCGCACCGGGCTACCGCCGGCTCCTGGTCCGGCCCCGTCCCGGCGCCGGCCTCACCTGGGCACGGGCCGCGCACGAGACTCCGCACGGCCGGGCCGAGACCGGCTGGCGGCTCGACGCCGGGACGCTGCGGGTCGACCTCCTCGTGCCGCCGGGGGTCACCGCGCGGGTCGAACTCCCGGGCGCGGAGCCCGTGGAGGTGGGCCACGGCCGGCACGCCTTCGACACCCCGTTCCCGCCGGACCCACGGTGACGCCCGCCGGCCCGGCCGCCTTCCCCGATCCGCCCACCGCACCAGTACGAGGAACACCTATGGAACACATCAGCCTGCCCGACGGCTTCCTGTGGGGCGTCGCCACCGCGGGGCACCAGAACGAGGGCGACAACCTCGCCGCCGACACCTGGTTCCTGGAGCACACGGCTCCCTCGCTGTTCCGCGAACCCAGCGGACCGGCGTGCCGGGGCTACGAGCAGTGGGAGACGGACCTCGACCTGGTCGCGGGACTGGGACTCAACGCCTTCCGCTTCTCCGTCGAATGGGCCCGGATCGAGCCCGAGCGCGGTGTCGTGCGGGCCGAGGCCCTCGACCACTACGAGCGGATGGTCGACGGCTGCCTCGCCCGGGGCCTGGCGCCCCTCGTGACGTTCTGCCACTTCACCTCGCCGCACTGGTTCGCGGCGGCCGGTTCCTGGACCGCCGTGGACGCCCCGGACCGGTTCGCCGAGCAGTGCGACCGCGTCATGGCGCGTTTCGGCGACCGGATCGCGTACGGCGTCACTCTCAACGAGCCCAACCTGGAACAGCTGCTGCAGGCGGGCGCGAAACTGCCGGCCGAGGCGGAGGCGCTCAAGACGCGGATGCTCGCCGCCGCGGCGCGGGCCGCCGGGAGCGACTCCTACGCCAGCGCGAACGTCATCCCCGCCGACCGGCAGGAGGAGTTCCAGGAGGCCTTCACCCGCGCGCACCGCGCCGCCCGGGAGGCGATCAAGGCACGCCGCGGCGACCTTCCGGTCGGTGTCTCCATCGCCGTCGCCGACGAGGTGGCCCTGCCCGGCGGCGAGGAACGCCGGGACGCCAAGCGGGCCGCCGTGTACGACCACTGGCTGCGCGAGGCGCGCGACGACGACTTCATCGGCGTACAGAACTACGAGCGCATCGTGCACGGCCCCGACGGCGAGGTGACCCCCGAGGGGGAACGCAACGGCATGGGCACGGTCATCGCGCCCGAGTCCCTCGCCGGTGCGGTCCGGTACGCCCACGAGGTGTCGGGGGTGCCGGTCCTCGTCACCGAGCACGGCATCCAGACCCCGGACGACAGGCAGCGCGCCGCGTTCGTCCCGGCCGCGGTCCACGGGCTCGCCGCCGAGGCCGCCGCGGGCACCCCCGTGCTGGGCTACTGCCACTGGACGCTCATGGACAACTTCGAGTGGATCTTCGGGTACGGCGCTCAGCTCGGGCTGCACGAGGTCGACCGCGTCACCTTCCAGCGCCGGCCGAAGCCCAGCGCCACCGCCTACGCCGAGGTGGTGCGCGGCTACCGGGGCGTGCTCGCCGCCGGCCGCGACTGAGCGTCTCCTCGCCTGCCCGGGAGGGGTACCGACACAAACCGCCGTGTGCGCCTCCCGGGCGGGACGGCGCACACGGCGGTCGTGTCGGCACTGTGTCGGCGCGGGTTCAGTTCCCGCTCGGGACCGCCATCTCCCCGAGCTCGGACCAGTCGTCCTGCGGGAGGGTCGTGTTGACGATCCGCGGGGTCTCCACCAGGTGCGGCGGCAGGGTCTGGCGGGCCTGGGCGAAGTGGTCGGAGCCGACGTGCGCCGCGCCGGCCTCGTCGTCGCGGAAGGCCTCGACCAGGACGTACTCGGTGGGGTCGTCGACACTGCGGGACCAGTCGAACCACAGGCAGCCCGGCTCGCCACGGGTCGCCTCGGTGAACTCACGCGTGATCTCGGGCCAGGCGTCGGCGTACTCGGGCCGGACGCGGAACTTGGCGGTGATGAAGATCATGAATGGGTCCTTTCTGTCGTTCAGGGAACGAGGATCGCACGTCAGCGGACGCGCCCGGCGTCCAGGTCGCCCGCGTCGCCGCAGGAGCCGAGGGGGACGAGGGGGACGAGGGGGACGAGGGGGACGATTCCCGGAGGGCTCACCATCGGTCAGTTTTCGAGAAGCAGCCGTGCTGCCGCCGCGCCTGGCGTGAACGCATGACTTCTCTCGCATCCGTCACCCTCGAGGTGGCCGACCCCATGGCCGCCGAGCGCTTCCGCACCGCCGCCTTCGGGGTGGGACCGCGGGTTCTCTTCCGGCTCTCCCAGGCGCCGACGACCGGCTTCCGCGGGTTCTCGCTGTCGATCACCGTGGCCCAGCCCGCCGACGTCGACGGCTTCGTGCGCTCCGCCCTCGACGCCGGTGCCACGCCGCTCCAGCCCGCCGAGAAGTCCCTGTGGGGCTACGGCGCCGTCGTACAGGCCCCGGACGGGACGATCTGGAAGATCGCGACCTCGTCGAAGAAGAACACCGGGCCCGCCTCCCGGGAGATCGGCGCACTCGTCCTCCTGCTGGGAGTCGAGGACGTCAAGGCGAGCAAGCGGTTCTACGTCGAGCAGGGCCTGACCGTGGCGAAGAGTCTCGGCGGGAAGTACGTCGAGTTCGCCGCCGGCGAGTCGGGCCCCGTCCAGCTGGCGCTCTACAAGCGCCGGGGCCTCGCCAAGATCCTCGGCGTGCCGGAGGACGGCACCGGGTCGCACCGGATCGTGCTCGGCGGCACCGGCGAGCCCTTCACCGACCCGGACGGGTTCGTCTGGGAGGCGGCGCCGGTGACGTCCGCGGCGGCCTGACCGCGGTCGGGTCAGCCGGGTGAGGAAGGGGAGAGCTGGGCGCGCACCCATGCGGGGTCGGGGTTGGTGTGGGGCCGGCCCGCGACGACGACCGTCGGCACGGTCTCGTTGCCGCCGTTGGCCGCCCGGACCGCTGCCGCCGCTTCTGGGTCGCGCCAGATGTCGACCCAGTGCAGCCGGCGGGCGTCACGGCCCAGCCGGAGGCGCAGCCGCAGACAGTACCGGCAGCCCGACCGCCAGTAGACGACCGGCCGGCCGTCGGCCTCGCTGCGGCGCCGCGCCTCCAGCGCACCGACCGGCCTGGGGAAGACCAGCGGCGAGTGGACGCCCGCGAGCAGGAGGAAGAACAGGAGGAGTACGGCGGCCTCACCGGCGTCCCCGTTCAGGACCAGCCCCGTCGCGACCACCGAGCCGCACAGCACCAGCAGGGACGGCAGGATCCAGGCGCGCATCATGAGAACGCAGGTTAGCGTGCCGACCGGGCGACTTTGCATGTTCATACGTTGCCCTGCATAATCAATACATGTCCAAGGTCCTCACTTCCCTCCCGGCCGGCGAGCGCGTCGGCATCGCCTTCTCCGGCGGTCTCGACACCTCGGTCGCGGTCGCGTGGATGCGCGACAAGGGTGCCGTCCCCTGCACCTACACCGCCGACATCGGCCAGTACGACGAGCCCGACATCGCCTCGGTGCCGGGCCGCGCCAAGACCTACGGCGCCGAGGTCGCGCGTCTGGTCGACTGCCGCGCCGCGCTCGTCGAGGAGGGCCTGGCCGCGCTCGCGTGCGGGGCGTTCCACATCCGCTCGGGCGGGCGGGCCTACTTCAACACCACACCCCTCGGCCGTGCCGTCACGGGCACCCTGCTGGTCCGGGCGATGCTCGAGGACGACGTCCAGATCTGGGGCGACGGCTCGACGTTCAAGGGCAACGACATCGAGCGGTTCTACCGGTACGGCCTGCTGGCCAACCCGAACCTGCGGATCTACAAGCCGTGGCTGGACGCCGACTTCGTGACCGAGCTCGGCGGCCGCAAGGAGATGTCGGAGTGGCTGGTCGCCCACGACCTGCCCTACCGCGACAGCACGGAGAAGGCGTACTCCACCGACGCCAACATCTGGGGCGCCACCCACGAGGCCAAGACGCTGGAGCACCTGGACACCGGCGTGGAGACCGTCGAGCCGATCATGGGTGTGCGGTTCTGGGACCCGTCGGTCGAGATCGCCGCCGAGGACGTGACGATCGGCTTCGAGCAGGGCCGCCCCGTGACGATCAACGGCAAGGAGTTCGCCTCCGCCGTCGACCTGGTGATGGAGGCCAACGCCATTGGCGGCCGGCACGGCCTGGGCATGTCGGACCAGATCGAGAACCGGATCATCGAGGCCAAGAGCCGCGGCATCTACGAGGCCCCCGGCATGGCGCTGCTGCACGCGGCGTACGAGCGGCTGGTCAACGCGATCCACAACGAGGACACCCTCGCCCATTACCACAACGAGGGCCGGCGGCTGGGCCGACTGATGTACGAGGGCCGCTGGCTGGACCCGCAGGCCCTGATGGTGCGCGAGTCGCTGCAGCGCTGGGTCGGCGCGGCCGTCACCGGCGAGGTCACCCTGCGGCTGCGGCGCGGTGAGGACTACTCGATCCTCGACACCACGGGCCCGGCGTTCAGCTACCACCCCGACAAGCTGTCCATGGAGCGCACCGAGGACTCGGCGTTCGGGCCGGTGGACCGGATCGGCCAGCTCACCATGCGCAACCTCGACATCGCCGACTCCCGGTCCAAGCTGGAGCAGTACGCGGGCATCGGCCTGATCGGCACCGGCGGTCCCGCCATCGGAGCGGCGCAGGCGGCCGCGACCGGTCTGATCGGCACCATGCCGGAGGGCGGCGCCGAGGCGATCGCCTCCCGCGGCCAGGTCTCCGGGGAGGACGAGCTGCTGGACCGCGCGGCGATGGAGTCCGGCACCGACTGACCGGTTGCCGCAGGGGGCCTGCCCGACGGTGTCGGGCAGGCCCCCTGCGTCGTTTTCGTCAGTCGACGGAGTCCATGAAGTCCAGCATCCGGCGGTTGACCGCGTCCGCGTGGTCGATCTGCGGGCCGTGGCCCGTGCCGGCGACGATCTCGGCACGGGCGCCCGGCACCAGCCTGGGCACCCGCTCCGCCTGCCGCCGCGGATGCACGAGCAGGCTGCGCTCGCCGAGCACCAGGTAGAGCGGGACGCGGATGGTGGCCAGCTCGTCCTCGGCCAGAGGCGCGGGGGACGGACGGCGGATGCGGTAGGCACGGGTGGCCGTTCTGATCATCGTGCGCAGTTCCGGCACGGCGAGGACCGGCTGGTCGAGCCAGGCCGCGAGCCGTGGCCGCAGCGCCCGGGGCGCGAAGGTCGCGAAGAGACTCACGAAGATCCAGAAGAAGAAACGCAGTCCCACCTTCTCCAGGCCGCCGGGGTCGAGGAGCGTGACCGACGCGAGGCGGCCGGGGGCGCGGTGCGCCTGGTTGAGGACGAGCCAGCCGCCGTACGAACTGCCGACGAGGTGGACCCGGTCGAGCCCCAGCCCCGCGAGGGTCTCCTCCAGCCACCGCGCGGCGTCCTCGGGCCGGTGGATGGGTTCGCGCTGCACGCTGCGTCCGGGATCGCCCGGGGTGTCTATGGCGTAGACGGGGCGTTCGGCGCTGAGCGCGGGGGTGTTGGGGTACCACATGGCGGAGCAGGAGCCGGCCCCGTGCACCAGGACGACGGGGGTGCGGGACCGGGCCGCGGGGTCGTCGGGGCCGTACCGGTAGACGTGCGTGGTACCGGCGAAGGTCTCCACCGTCTGCTCGCCCCGCGCGGGCGCGCCGAGGGCGTAGACCGCGTCGCAGGCCGCGAAGTAGCGCTCACGCCAGGCATCGTCCGTATAGCGGCCGACGGTCGCCTGCGGACGGGAAGCGGTCTGTGACACGGGCACCTCCAGGTTCGTGTGCGTTGTGATACGACCGTACCATCATCGTGGTACGGCTGTATCATCACCGGGACCGGCACCGACATGGCGGCGCGGACGACGAGCGGGAGAGACGGCCGATGCCCAAGCAGGTGGATCACGCGGAGCGGCGTGCCCAGATCGCCCGGGCCCTCGTCCGGGTCGCCGGGCGGCAGGGGCTGCACGCGGTGGGGATGCGCGACGTGGCGGCGGAGGCGGGGGTGTCGCTGCGGCTGGTGCAGTACTACTTCGAGACCAAGGAGAAGCTGCTGCTGTTCGGCCTGGAGCAGCTGACGGAGCGGTTCCGGGAGCGGGTCGCCGCCCGGTTCAGGGACGCCGGGGAGAGCCCCGGGCCGCGCGCCGCCGTCGAGGCGCTGCTGATGGCTGCCCTGCCCACGGACGAGGAGAGCCGTACGTTCCACTTCGTCTACACCTCGTACGCCGTGCTGGCCGTGAAGGACCGGGCCCTCGCCGCCCAGCCCTTCATCAAGGACCCCGACGCGGCGGAGGAGGCGCTCGCCGGGCTGCTCCGGCGGGCGCGGGAGGACGGCCTGCTCCGGCCGGACGTGGATCCGGGGATGGAGGCGGCCGGCCTGCTCGCCCTGTCCGCGGGGCTCGGCACCGGTGTCCTGGTCGGCCAGCGCGGCCCGGAGTCGGCCGCCGCCGTCCTGCGCCACCACCTGGACCGGGTGTTCCTGGCGCCCTGACCCTCTGGGCGGTGCGGTCGCCGGGGCCTGAGGGGCCTCGGAGATGCGGCGGGCGGCGCTGCCCGGTGCCGGATGCGGCGGCTGCTCGTTGTTGTCGGCGAACGCCGTGTGCCGTGCCCGACGGCCCCGGCCCGGCCCGCGACCGACTCGGAGTCCGATGATCGCCGACATGCCCCGTGGTGGCCCTGACGCGGCACGCTGGGACCGCAGGTTCGAAACGAGCCGTGCGGAGTACATCGACCGGCCCGACACCCCGGAGAAGGGGCGGCAGGTGCTGCGCGCGCTGGACCGCTTCCAGCGGCTGACGGGCGGCTACCGGACCTTCTGCCGCCTGACCCTCGCGGAGGCCCGCGACGTCCCCGACCCGCGCCTGCTCGAACTCGGAGCGGGACTGGGCCGGCTCACCCGGTACCTCACGGACCGGCACCCCACGGCCCGAGTGACCGTGAGCGACGTCGACCCCGACGTGGTCGAGCGGATCCGGCGCGGCCCGGTGGGCTCGCACCCCCGGGTGACGCCCGCGGTGCTGGACGCCACGTCGATCGACGCCCCCGACGGCACCTTCGACGTGGCGGTGCTGACCATGGCGCTGCACCATCTGCCGGCACCGGGCGTCGTGGCCCTGCTGGAGGAGGGCACCCGCGTGGCGCGGCGGCTGCTGATCATCGACGGCTGGCGCCACCCCGCCTATCTCGCCGTCGCGCCGCTGCTCTGGCTGACCGGTGGCCTGCCGCATCTCCACGACGGCCTGATCAGCCTGCGCAGGCTCTACGGCGCGAAGGCGCTGCACGCCCTGGCCGGCGCGTGTACGCCGACCGTCGCGGTGCGCACGCGTTTCGTCCCGCCGGGGTATCTGGTGGCCGTGGCCACCCGGGACCGCCGGGACCGGTGGGCGGCACGGGGAGTGCCCGCGGGGCGGACCGGCACACGGGAAGGGGGACTTCTCCCATGACCTTCGTGGCCGCCCCGGCCAAGGCGCTCTTCGCGCTCTCGCGCGGCACCCAGGCCTCTCTGAGTGTCGCCCAGCCTCTGATCGCGGCTCTCCTCGCCGACGACCGCCCCTCACCGCCGCGTCTCGCGGCGGCCACCCTCGCCGCGTTCGCCGCCTTCTTCGCCGTCTTCGCCGCCAATGACGTACTCGACATCGACGTGGACCGGCGGCGCTTCGCCCATGTGCGGCCCTACGAGGGAGCCGACCTGGACGGTGTCGGCGGACGGCATCCGCTGGCCCGGGGCCGGCTGTCCCGCCGGGCGGCGTTCGCCTGGATCGGCGGGCTGGGCCTGATCGCCGTCGTCGTCGCCGCGCTGCTCAGCTGGGTGTGCCTGGCGTTGTTCGCCGTGGCCGCCCTCCTTCAGGTGCTCTACTGCCGACTGGCCACCGTGACGCCGCTCAAGTTCCTGGTCAGCGGGGTGATGGTCGCGGTCGGGGCCGCGGCCGGCTGGTTCGCGGTGTCCGCCTCCGTCGACCCGCTGCGGCTGGGCCTGTTCCTGGTGTGGATGGCGGCGTGGGAGATCGGTGGCCGCAACATCCCCAACGATCTCGCCGACATCGACGAGGACCGCCACCTCGGCGTCCGCACCCTGCCCGTGGCCTTCGGTCCGCGCACCGGTGCGGCGGTCGCCTTCGGCTTCCTCCTCGTGGCCGGCGCGGCGAGCTGTCTCCTGGCCTGTGTGACGCTGCGTTCCTTCGGCCCGCCGGGTCTGGTCGGCACGGTGCTGGTCACGGCCGTCACCGTGGTCCGTCCTGGCCTCGTCCTGCTGCGCCGCGCGGAGCCGCCGGTCGCCCTCGCGGTGTTCAACCAGGCGTCTTTCCAGCCCGTGGGCGTCCTGGCCGTGTTCGCCATCGGCCTCGCCACCGCGGGACTGTGGCACTGACAGCCCGCCGCTGTCCGTCCACCGCCCGCGCTCCCGGGAAACGGAGCACCTGGCCGGCGTCCTGGGGCCGCTCCCGAGCCGGGCGCGATGAGCACCCGGTGAGGGCGGCGGGGCACCGGCGTTAAGGTCGTCCCCATGCGCCTCGCCCTCTTCGACCTGGACGGCACCCTGGTCGACCGCGGTGCCGCCTTCGCGGACGCCGTCACCGACCTCGTCCACGATCACGCCTACGGTCCGGAGATCGAGCGGTGGCTGCGGACCGAACTCGCCGACACGGCCGGCCGCGAGGACTTCGTCCGCCTCCGCGACGTCTTCCGGCTCGACGAGGACCCCGGCCATCTGTGGCGCGTCTACGTCGACCGGATGGCGTCCGCCGTCACCTGCCGCCCCGCCGTCCTGGACAGCCTGGCCAGGCTCAAGGAGGCGGGCTGGAGCATCGGCGTCGCCACCAACGGAGCCAGTGACCTCCAGCGCGCCAAGGTCCGGGCCACCGGACTGGCCGGACTGATCGACGGCATCGCCGCCTCCGGCGACATAGACGTCCGCAAGCCCGACCCGCGGCTGTTCGAACTGGCCGCGGCCCGCTGCGGTACCCAGCTGACCGCCGGTGACTGGATGACCGGGGACAACCCGGAGACCGACATCGCCGGCGGCACGGCGGCCGGTCTGCGCGCCATCTGGGTACGCGGCCGGCCCTGGCCCGAGGGCCTGACCGCGCGCCACCACGCCGTCGACGACGTCACCGAGGCCGTCGACCACCTGCTCGCCCACTCTCTGGAGTAGCACCGTGTCCCAGCAGCCCGTCGTAGGCATCCTTCACCCCGGCAGCATGGGCGCCGCCGTCGCCGCCTGCGCGGCGGCCAACGCGGCCGCCGTCCTGTGGTGCGCGGACGGACGGAGCCCGGCCAGTGCGCGCCGCGCCGAACGGTTCGGCCTCGAACCCGTGCCCTCCCTGCGGGAGCTGACCGGCCGGGCCGACATCGTGATCAGCCTGTGCCCGCCGGCCGCGGCCGAGGAACTGGCCCGCGAGGTCGCCGGGCACGGCTTCACCGGCGTGTACGTGGAGGCGAACGCCGTCAACCCCGAGCGCACGGCACGGATCGCCGCGCTGTTCGCGCCGCCGGCCACCGTCGTGGACGGTGGTGTCATCGGCGCTCCGCCCGTCAACGGCAGCAGCCCGGCTCTGTACTTGTCGGGACCGGAAGCGCAGACCACGGCCGTGGCCCGGCTGTTCGACGGCACCGCCGTACGCGCCGAGGTCCTGGGCCCCCGTATCGGACAGGCGTCGGCGCTGAAGCTCGCCTACGCCGGTTTCCAGAAGGTCAGCCGGGTCCTGGTCGGCCTGTCCTACGCGCTGGCCCATGAGCACGGCGTCGAGGGGGAACTGCGCGAGGTCGCCCGGCGCCGCTCGGACACGTACCTGGCCGAGCCGGAGTACGTGGCCTCGGCCGCGGCGCGGGCCTGGCGGTGGGGGCCGGAGATGGACGAGATCGCCGACACGCTCGAAACGGCGGGGCTCCCGCCCGAGTTGCTGCGGGCGGCGGCGACCACGCTGGAGCGGTGGCACGACAGCAAGGACGACGCCGACCTCACCCTGGCGGAGGCGCTCGGCCGGCTCGCCTCGCCCGACCGGCCGCTCGACGCCCCGCCCGGACGGGCGTAGCGGCTGTCCTCCGGGCGGTGAACCTCCGGAGCCGGTGGCCGCGCGGCGCCGTCGCGGCCACAGGTGATTTCACCGACGGCGCCGGCACCTCACGCCACGGCGCTGGGCGGGTCAGGCACCCGCTTCCCCGCATCCTCGCTTCCCCGCATCCTCGCTTCCCCGCATCCTCGCGTCCTCGCAGAGGGTCCATGCGTCGTCGTCCCCCACGTCGGCTCCTCGGCGTGCTCGTGGCCGCCACCGCCGCGCTCACCCTGTCCTCCTCGGCCTCGACGGCCGGCGCGGCCGACACCGCGACCGCCGCCACCGCGCCGTCCGCCGGGACCGCCGCCCAGCCGCTGCCGACCAGCACACCGGTCGTCTTCGTGCACGGCTACACCGGCAGCGCCTCCAACTGGGTCACCGCCATGAGCGTCTTCCGGCTCAACGGCTGGTCCAGCTCCGACCTGTTCGCCTACGAGTACGACTCCTACGGCAACAACGTCACCGACGCCCAATGCCTCGCGTCGATGGGCGGCCTGGTCAGCCAGTACTGCTTGAAGGTGTCGAGGTCGTCGGCCTCAACGGTCACGGAGACCGAACGGATGGAAGTCAGGCGCTTACATTCTCTGACGTATGGATAGTTTTGATCGTTGGCAGCAATACGCCCTTCACCTGGTGCCTGCACCATACTGGCGGGATGCGCACCGAACTCGACCCGGACCAGCTCGACCGGACCGCGGTCTACCGTCTGCTCACCTCCACTGTCGTGCCGCGGCCGATCGCCTGGGTGTCGACCGTGTCCGCCGACGGCGTCGACAACCTCGCTCCACACTCGTTTTTCACCATCTCGTCGGTCACGCCGCCCATCGTGCAGTTCACCTCGGTCGGGCGGAAGGACTCGCTGCGCAACGTTGAGACAACCGGGCAGTTCGTGATCAATTTCGCCCCGGAGCCGCTGTTCGAAGAGATCAACAAGACGGCTACGGACATCCCGCAGCAGGTGAGCGAGTTCGACGCCGTAGGAGTCAGGCGTGAGGCGAGTGCCCGGGTGACAGCTCCCCGCGTGGCCAACTCCCCGGTGGCCCTGGAATGTGAGCTGCACAGCACCCTTCCGCTCGGCGACTGCACCGTCGTCTTCGGACGGGTGGTGCGTTTCGCCATCGATGACACCGTCCTGGACCGGGACCACCCCGAAGTGACCCGGCTGCGTCCGCTGACGCGTCTGGGCAAGGACGAGTGGGGCACCCTCGGGGACGTCCGCGAACTGCGTCGCATTCGGTACGCCGACTGGTCCGCATCGAGCTGAGCGCTTCGAGCTGGATGGTGGCCTGGTTCCGGGCCTGACCAGGGTTGATGACAGATCCTGGACGGCTCGTGCTACGGGGTCGAGTTGTCGGCCTGGTTCCGCCAGAGCCGCTGGGTCCCGCGCTCACCGATGTTCGAGTGACGGACCGTCCGAGCGACCGGTGGCCCACCCGGAGCGCGCGGCGGACCTGGCGATAGGCTCGCACCCGCATCGCACAGCCCGAAGGACACCTTGTGCTCACGCCGTACGCCGCGCATTTCGACGCCCCAGCTGGATACCTGGACTTCGCCCGTTTCGGACCGCCGTCGCGCGACGCCGTGGCCGCCACCGCGCGGGCCGTGGAAGCCTCCGCGCGGGCGACCCATACGACTGTGGACGAACTCATGCGGGCGGAGGAAACGGCTCGGGACGCGGCAGCGCGGCTGGCGGGCGCGGACGCGGCGCACACCGTCCTGCTGCCGAACGCCTCGACCGGTCTGTTCCACGCGGCGCTCGGGCTGCGGCACGGGACCGTGCTGGCACCACGCGGCGACTTCCCGTCGAACCAGTACCCGTGGCGGCGGGCGGCGGAACTGGGGCGGGCGGTGCCGCGCTGGCTGGAGCCGGCCCCCGGCGGCGGTGTCACGCCCGACCTGGTGCGGGCGGCGCTGACGGACGACGTCGTCGCGCTGTCGGTGAGCGCGGTGGACTTCCGCACCGGGTTCAAGGCCGATCTGGCCGCGCTGCGGGAGGTCATCGGCCCGGACCGGCTCCTGGTGGTGGACGCCATCCAGGCTTTCGGGGCGGCCGAGCTGCCCTGGCAGGCGGCCGATGTGGTGATCGCGGGCGGGCAGAAGTGGCTGCGGGCCGGCTGGTCGACCGGGTTCGCGACCCTGTCCGACCGGGCGCTGGAGTCGCTGCAGCCGGTGCTCACCGGGTGGACGGGGGTGGCGGACGCCGGTGTCTTCGACGGCGTCGAGCACCCGCCCGCTCCGGACGCGCGCCGCTGGTCCATCACCAACCTCAGTCCGGTCACGGCCGCCTCCTTCGCCGCCGCGCTGGAACTGGTGGAGCGGTACGGAGTCGAGGCGATCGAGGGCGCGATCGGCGTGCGGGTCGCCGAACTCGCCGACACCGTGGCGAAGTTGGGCGGCAGAGTGCTGTCTCCGGCCGATCCCGCGCGGCGTGCGGGCATCCTTTCGTTCACTGTGCCGGGGCACGACCCGGCGGCGGTGGCGCGGGCGCTGCGCGGAGAAGGTGTGACACCGACCGTGCGGGCGGATTCGTTGCGCCTGTCACCGCACGCCTCGACGCCGGCGGAGGCGGTGGAGCGGGTGGCGGCGGCACTGGCATCGGTTCAGGGCGCCCGCCGAGCGGGCTGACGCGGAAAGCAGCCGGCGAGGAGGTCGGTCACCGGGTGCGGGGCGCTCAGTAGATGCTCAGGCCGTACGCGGAGAGCCACTCGACCACCGGCTGGTAGTAAGTGAAGCCCCCCACGGCGCAGTCGCCGCTGCTGCCGACGACGATGCCGAGGGCCGTGCCACCGGAGAACGCCGGACCGCCGGCGTCCCCGGCCTCCGAGCATACGTTCGACCGGAACAGACCGGACACGGCACCACCGCCGTGGTCGACGGTCACATTCACCGCCTGGACGGTCCCGCAGCGGTATCCCGTGGTCCGTCCGACGTGGCAGACCGACTGCCCGACGGCAGGACCGGCCGCGTTGGTGATGTCACGGGTGCCGGCCCCGCCCAGCGAGACCTCGCCCGGGTAGGAACCACTCGTGTCGGTGTACCGGATGGTCGCGTAGTCGTTGCCGGGATAGCTCACCCCCGCGGTGACACCGACGGGCACGGTCAGGGCGGCGTCGGCGTACCAGGTGCCGTCGCCGTCCTGAGCGCACCGCCCGGACACCAGGGCGTACAGCGTGGCGCCGGAACGGGCGTTGAAGCCTACGGTGCAGCGGGCGGTCGTGCTGTGGAGCAAGTCACCGCCGCGCACCACGGCACCTGCCTGTGCCTCCCCCCGCTGCCCCGCTCGGGCGTCCGGTGCGAGTGCGGCGGACCAGCCCAGCAGCAGCGCGAGGACGAGTACGGCCCGCAGGACACCCTTGAGCGGACTGGCGGAACATGCGGGGTTCACGGCGACCTCCTACGGGCTGGGCCCGCCATTGTGCGGCTCGGGGCCCACGGACGGTGAGTCCGGATCCCGCCAGTCACAGGGTGGCGCCGGCCGGCTTCGCACATACGAGCCAAGGGTGACAGATGGTCATTTCGTCGGTCCGGTCCGCTTCCGCGCTGTCAGACTCCTGCCGGAGAACGCTCCGGTGGGGCGGTGAGGCGGGGTGGGTGTGACTGAGCAGTGGGCGGCCGACCATGCCGCTTCGGACAGGTCCGGCAGGCGGTGGCAGGACGGCGGGCCGGTGCGTGCGGTGCCGCGGCATGTGGCCTGTGTGATGGACGGCAACGGCCGTTGGGCCCAGCGGCGTTCCCTTCCCCGCACGGCCGGGCACCGCGCCGCCGAGACCACCGTCATCGATGTCATCGAGGCAGCCCGCGCCTCGGGAGTGAAGTGGCTCAGCCTGTATGCCTTCAGCACCGAGAACTGGAACCGTCCCGAGCCCGAGGTCGAGTTCCTGATGCGTCTGGTGCGCCGGGTCGTGCGCAAGCACGCGCCGTCGCTGCTGGCCCGTGGCATCCGCTGCCGCTTCCTCGGCGCCGCCGATCCGCGTATTCCCCGCGAACTGGCCCAGGACTTCGAGGACCTGACGACGCTGACCGCCGGCAACCGGGGGATGACGCTGACCGTCGCCTTCGACCACGGAGGGCGCCGGGACATCGTCGAGGCCGCGAGGTCGCTCATCCGCAGCCGGATCACCGTCGACGAGGTCACCGAACAGCTCTTCGCGCAGCACCTGCCGTTCCCCGACACCCCCGATGTGGATCTGGTCATCCGCACTTCCGGCGAGCAGCGCATCTCCAACTTCATGCTCTGGCACGTCGCCTACGCCGAGTGGATCTTCCCCGAGGTGCTCTGGCCGGACTTCCGCGGCCCCGACTTCCTCGCCTGCCTGCACACCTACCGGCGCCGCGACCGCCGCTTCGGCGGGGTGCCACCCACGACCGACGGAGACCCATCATGACGTCCGCCACCACTGAGACGGCCGACGAGGCGCCCCTGTTCGGGCCGGCCTCGCAGTTCAGTGCCTTCTTCGACGACCCGCGCTGGGCGCTGGCCCTGATCCGCGCCACGGTACTGGAAGCCGCTCACCCGCAGGTCGGCGCCGCCCTCCTCGACAACTCCACCTTCGTCGCCCACCCCTGGCGCCGGCTGCGCAACACGTTCTTCAGCCTGCGGCGCATGTTCGGCGCCGACCCTTCGGTACGGGAACGGGAAGCGGCGCGGCTCAACCGGCTGCACGCCCGGATCAGCGGTTCCGATGCCCGTGGCCGCGGCTACGACGCGAGGGACCGCGCGACCCGGGCCTGGGTGGTCGCCACGCTCTTCGAGAGCACCGTCACCATGTGCCGGCTGAGCGGCCAGCCGCTCGGCCAGGACACGATGGAACAGATGTACGCCGAGTACCGCGCGTACCTCGCCGCGCTCGACGGTGACGCGGCCGAGCTGCCGACGGAACTGAAGGACTTCTGGCGGTACTTCGACGGCGTCGTCGAGAACGAACTGGAGAACACCGAGGCGGCCCGCGTCATCCTCTACCGGCTCTTCGACCAGTTGCCCGCCCCGGCGCTGCTCACGGGTGTGCCGACCCTGTGGGCGGCCGGCCGGGCAGTGGCCGGCCCGGTCCTCGGCGCGATCACCGTCGCCTCGCTCCCGGAGGCGTACCGGCGCCGGGCCGGTCTGCCGGAGATGCCCGGCGCCCCGACCCTCATGCAGGGCGCCTACTTCGCCGCCGGACTGGCCCGCTTCCTGCCGCAGGGCTGGATCAACGCCGAGACCATCATCGAAACCCTCTCCCTCTCACCCGACAGCGACGACCCCCGCTCCCCGGCCGCGACCGCCGTGCGTTCGCGGATGAAGCGTGCGTCGGCCCTGCTGCGCCTCCTCACACCGCTGCCGGCCGCGGCATCCGCATCGGACCGGGGAGACGGCCGGCGTTCGGCTGCGGAGTTCTTCCGGGAGGTGCTGGACCAGACCGGTGACGGCCACCTCGACTGGCCCGACCTGGCCGCCATGGCACGCGAGCTGGCCACCCGCCTCGACCTGGACGAACCCGAGGAGACCCGGCTCTACGACGCCTTCGCCGCCTGGTGGCGCGAACTCCAGGCCGCACTGGACACGGACGGTGACGGCCGGGTCAGCGCCGACGAGTACGCCGCCGCCGTCCCCTCGCTCGCCGGCCCCGCGCTGATCCGCGTCGCCGAGGTCCTCTTCGACGCCACCGACAAGGACGGCAACGGAACCATCGACGCGGACGAGTACCGGACGCTGTTCCGCACCGCCTTCCACCGCGACCTCACCACTGCCGACGGCACCTGCGGCCGGGGCGCCTTCGTGGGCGGCTTCCTCTCCTTCATGGCAGGACGCCGTTCGGGCACGCCGTACGACCCCCTCCTCGCCGACGCCTGACGCCGAGCGGCCCTCCGCCGGGCATCGCACGCGGCTTCGTCGGCTCGATCGGCTGCTGTCAGCAGTTCCAGTGACATCTCCCCCGTCCGGCTTCCCGTTCCGGACAGCGCAGAGAAAGTGACCAACTTGTCGGAATCGGCCGGGTACGGCAACAAGGAGGCACGGTGCGGGTGGCGTTGACCGGGGCCACGGGTTTCCTCGGGCTCCGGCTCCTGGACGAACTGCTGCGCCGCCACCGGTCGGTCACGGTGCTCGCGCGCGGTGAGCCGGACCACGTGCTGGACCGGCTCACCAGGGGCCTCGGCCGGTTCGCCGCCGGCCACACCGCCGCCGGCCTCGCCGCCCGGATACGCGTGGTGCCCGTCCGGCTCACCGAGGACGACCTGGGGCTGCCCGGCGGCGCCCACCGGGAACTGGCGGACTCGCTGGACGTCGTCTGGCACTGCGCCGGCGACACCACGCTCGACGGCGACCCGGCCGTACTGCGCCGGGTGAACGTCGAGGGCACCCGGCAGGTGCTCGGCCTGGCCGCGGCGGGACGCCGGCTGCCCGCCGTGTTCCACATCTCCACCGCGTTCGTGGCCGGGGCGCGCCGCACCGGGACGGTGTTCGAGGACGAACTGACCGACGCCTACGGGTTCGAGGGCAGCTACGAGCGGTCCAAGTACGAGGCGGAGCGGCTGGTGCACGCCTGGGCCCGCGAGACCGGCCGGCCGGCGGTGGTCTTCCGGCCCAGCGTCCTGACCACCGGCCTGCCGCCCCACCCGGACCTTCCGGAACACCCGCTGCTGAACATCGAGCGGGCGCTGACCGAGATCGGGCGGGAGCACTTCGGGGCGGGCCGAAGGCCGGAACTGCTGCTGCCCGGCCAGCGCCGGTTCCGGCTCGTCGGCCGGCCGGACGGGCAGCTCAACCTGCTGCCGGTGGAGCGGGCCGCCGCCGTGATGGCCCGGCTCGCCGAACTGCCGCAGGGCGAGGGAGTGCAGACGTATCACGTCATGCACGGGCGGGACACCCCCGTCGACGTACTGCGGGGCCTGGCTGAGCGGCTCACGGGGGTGCCGGTGGCGATCGTGCCGGAGCTGACCGACCCCACACCGTACGAGTCGCTCACCGGCTGCGTCGGCGGCGTGTTCCGCTACCTGCGCCAGCGCCGCCGCTATGACGACTCCCGGGTACGGGCCGCGCTCGGACCACCGGGCATACCCCAGGACATCGGCGTCGACTACCTGATGGCGGGGCTCCTGCCACGGGCCCCCGACCTCCCCGACCCCCGACCGGAAGGAACCGACCGGTGACCACGGTTGAGTCCGGGGCGCCCGGCACCGCCGCGGACGCGCCCCTGGTGTGCTGGCGGCCCGGTGCGGAAACGGCCGTGTTCGACCCGCCCGGCCTCGCCGCGCTGACGGCCCGGGTCCGGGAGCCGGTGCACGTCGTACGCGGCGGGCCCGGCGACCGGGCAGCAGGTTACGGACTGGCCGTCGGCGGGTCCCTCGGCCCCGGCCCGGGTCATCCGCTGGTCGGACTGGTCCCGCCGCTCTACCCGGAGTGGCTCGGTGACCGCGGCTTCGCCGAGGCACACGGCACCCGGTTCCCGTACGTGGCCGGGGAGATGGCGAACGGGATCGCGACCACCCGGATGGTGGTGGCGCTGGCCAGGGCCCGGCTGCTGGGGTTCTTCGGCGCGGCCGGACTGGGCGCCGACCGGGTGGAGCGGGCGGTGGTGGAGCTGACCTCGGCCCTGGGCACCGCGCCCAACTGGGGCGTCAACCTGATCCACTCCCCCGGTGAGCCCAGGCTGGAGTGGCAGGTCGCCGACCTGCTGCTGCGCCACCGGGTGCGCCGGATCTCCGCCTCCGCGTTCATGGAGCTGACGCCCGCCGTGGTCCGCTGCGCGGCCGCCGGACTGCGGCTGGACGGCGCCGGACGGGTGGTCCGCGACATCCACGTGTTCGCCAAGGTGTCCCGGCGCGAGGTCGCGGAGCGGTTCATGTCGCCGGCTCCGGAGGCGCTGGTGGACGCCCTGGTGCGGGACGGCGGGCTCACCGCCGAGCAGGGCCGGCTGGCCCGCCGGGTCCCGGTCGCCGAGGACGTGACCGTCGAGGCGGACAGCGGCGGCCACACCGACAACCGGCCCCTGTCGGTGGTCCTGCCCGAACTGCTCGCGCTGCGCGACACGCTGGCGGCCAGGTACGGGTACACCCGGCCGGTCCGGGTCGGTGCCGCCGGCGGGCTCGGCACCCCCGGCGCGGTGGCCGGCGCGTTCGCCCTCGGCGCGGCCTACGTGGTGACCGGCTCGGTCAACCAACTGGCCGTGGAGTCCGGCGTGTCCGCGGACGCGCGACAACTGCTGGCCGCCGCCGGTGTCACCGACGTGGCGATGGCCCCGGCCGCCGACATGTTCGAACAGGGCGTACGCGTACAGGTGCTGACCAGGAACACCCTGTTCGCGGCGCGCGCCGGGCGGCTGTACGACACCTACCGGCGCTACCGCTCCCTGGACGAGGTCCCCGCCGATACCCGCCGGCGGCTGGAACGCGAGGTGTTCGGCGCCGGACTGGACGAGGTGTGGGCGGACACCGAACGGTTCTGGCGGCTGCGCGACCCCGGACAGCTGGACCGGGCCGCACGCGACCCCAGGCACCGGATGGCCCTGGTGTTCCGGTGGTACGTGGGCAACTCCAGCCGGTGGGCGATCGAGGGCCGCCCGGAGCGGCGCACCGACTACCAGCTGTGGGCGGGCCCCTCGCTCGGCGCGTTCAACGACTGGGCCCGGGGCAGTCTGCTGGCCGACCCGGCCCGGTGCACCGTCACCCAGATCGCGCTGAACCTGCTGGAGGGCGCGGCCGTGGTGACCCGCGCGCACCAGTTGCGCACCTTCGGCGTCCCCGTACCCGGCGCCGCCCTGTCCTTCCGTCCCCGCGAACTGGCCTGACCGCCTGTGGAGAGTGCCGCGAAGATGAGTGCAGAACGTGTGAGTGCGGAACGTGTCGGTGCGGAACGTGTCCAGGTCCCGGTCGCGGTGGTCGGCCTCGCCGCGTACACCCCCGGCGCACGCGACGTCGCCGGGTTCTGGCGCAACGTCCTGGCCGGCCGGGACCTGATGACGGACGTCCCGCCGGAGCGCTGGTCGGCGGCCGACCACTACGACCCGGACATGTCCGCCCCGGACAAGACGTACGTCCGCCGGGGCGCGTTCCTGCCCGACCTCGCGTTCGACCCGATGGCGTACGGCGTCCCGCCGAGCGACCTGCCGGCCACCGACACCGCGCAACTGCTGGCCATGATGGCCGCCGGTGAACTGCTGGCCGACTGCGGCCTGGCGGAGATGACCGCCGCCCAGCGCGAACGCGTCGGTGTGGTGCTGGGCAGCAGCGGCCTGGCGCTGGGCTTCGAGGTCTCCGCCCGGCTCACCCGGCCGGTGTGGCGCCGCGAACTGCTCGCCGCCGGCCTCGCTCCGGACCGGGCCGAGGAGATCTGCGACCGGATCAGCGCGCACTTCCCCACCTGGACCGAGGCCACCTTCCCCGGCCTGCTGGGCAACGTGGTGGCGGGACGGGTCTCCCACCGGTACGACCTGCACGGAATCAACCACGTCACCGACGCCGCCTGCGCGTCCTCGCTGGCCGCGCTCTCCACCGGGCTCGGCGAACTCGCCCTCGGCTCCTGCGACCTGGTGATCTGCGGCGGGGTGGACGTGCTGAACGACATCACCATGTACGTCTGCTTCTCCAGGACACCGGCGCTCTCGCCGACCGAGGACTGCCGGCCGTTCGCCGCCGACGCCGACGGCACCATGCTCGGCGAGGCCGTGGTCATGTTCGCCCTCAAGCGGCTGGCCGACGCCGAACGCGACGGGGACCGGATCTACGCGGTGGTCCGCGGCCTGGGCGCGTCCGCCGACGGCCGGAGCACCGCCGTGTACGCGCCGCTGGCGGCGGGCCAGGAGCGGGCGCTGCGCCGCGCCTACGCCGCCGCCGGGTACGGCCCGGACAGCGTGGAACTGGTCGAGGCGCACGGCACCGGCACCAGGGCCGGGGACGCCGCCGAGTTCGCGGCGCTGCGCGAGGTGTTCCAGGACGGCGACCGCACGCGGCGGCAGTGGTGCGCGCTGGGGTCGGCCAAGTCGCAGTTCGGGCACACCAAGTCCGCCGCGGGCGCCACCGGGATGCTGAAGGCGGTACTGGCGCTGCACCACCGGGTGCTGCCGCCGACCATCAAGGTGACCCGACCCAACCCCGAACTCGACGTGACCGGCTCGCCGTTCTACCTGAACACCGCCACCCGGCCCTGGACCAGCCCCGGTGACCGGCCGCGCCGCGCCGGCGTGTCCAGTTTCGGGTTCGGCGGCACCAACTTCCACGTCACGCTGGAGGAGTACGTCCCCGGCGGCGGTGGACGGCCGGCCCGGCGGCTCGCGGCGGCCGCCGGCGAACTGGTGCTGTTCAGCGCCGCCACCCCGGCTGAGCTGGCCGAGCTGATCCGCCGGCCCCGACCGGAGGTGCCGCTGGCGGCGACCGCGCGGGAGAGCCAGGCGGCGTTCCGGGCCGGGCACGGGGCGCGGCTGGCCGTGGTCGCCGACGACGCCACCGACCTGGCCGGGCGGCTGGACGCGCTGGCCGGCCGGATCGAGGCCGGTGAGCCGTTCTCCGCGCCACGGGCCCACTTCGCCACCGGCGACGCCGATCCCGGCCGCGTCGGCTTCCTCTTCCCCGGCCAGGGCGCGCAGTACGTGGGCATGGGCGCGGAACTCGCCGTCCACCACGCTGCGGCCCGGGACGCCTGGGACGCCGTCGCGGCGGTCCTGCCGGTGCATCGGGAGGTGTTCCCGCCCCCGGTGTTCGACGAGACGGACCGGGCCGCCCTGGAGGCCGCGCTGACCGCCACCGAGGTCGCGCAGCCGGCGCTCGCCGCGCACGGCCTGGCCCTGCTGGCCGTGCTGTCCCGGCTGAGGCTGACGCCGGACTGCGTCGCGGGCCACAGCTTCGGCGAACTCACCGCGCTGCACGCGGCCGGCTGCTTCGACGCGGCCACGCTGGTCCGGCTGGCCCGGCGGCGGGGGGAGCTGATGCGGGACGCGGCCACCGTCCCCGGCGGCATGGTCGCCGTCAACGCCCCGCTGGAACGGGTCGAGCCGGTGGTGGCCGAGGTGGACGGCGTGTGGGTCGCCAACCACAACGCGCCCCGGCAGGTCGTGCTGGCCGGCGCGGACGAAGCCCTGCGCGCCGTGACGGACCGGTTCGCCGGGGACGGGGTGGTCACGCGCCGGCTGAACGCCGCCGCCGCGTTCCACAGCCCGGCGGTCGCCGCCGCCACCGCGCCGCTCACCCGCTTCCTGTCCGACGTCACGGTGCGCCCGCCGAAGCTCACCGTGTACGCGGGCGCCGACGCGGCCCCCTACCCGGCCGGCCCGGCCGCCGTCCGCGGCCGGGTCGCCGCTCAGCTGACCGCGCCGGTGCGGTTCCGGGACGTGGTGGAGGCGATGTACGCGGCCGGGGTGCGCACCTTCGTCGAGGTCGGCCCCGGCACCACCCTGACCGGGCTGACCGGGGCGGTCCTCGGTGACCGCGCACACGACGCGATCAGCCTGGACCGGCCCGGGCAGCACGCGCTGGCCGCGTTCTACGACGGGCTGGGGCGGGCCGCGGTGCGCGGGGTGCCCATGGATCTGTCCGCGCTGTGGGAGGGACACGGTCCGGTCCCCGGGTCCGGTCCCGGTCACACCGATGCTCGCGCTCACGAGGAGAAGCCTCGGATGACGATCATGATCAATGGCGGCAACGTGCGTGGCGGGGGTGGGGCGCCGTCCGGTCCTGGGGTTGCTTCGGCTCCCCCGGCTCCCCCGGCTGCTGAAATCCTTCCGGCTTCCCCGGCTTCCCCGGCTTCCCCGCCTTCCCCGGCTGTTGAAATCCTTCCGGCTCCCGTGGTTCCCGCCGTCTCCGCCGCTTCCCCCTCCTCGGACTGGCTGTCGCTCCTGGCCGAGGCGCAGCGGCAGAGCGCGGAGGCACACGCCACCTATCAGCGGGTGACCGCGGAGAACCACCAGCTCTACCTGCGGACCGCGCACGCCTCGATGGAGGCCCTGCTCGGCGCGGCCGGTGTCCGTACCGACGCCGGGGCGGCCGGCCCGTCGGCACCCGTGATCACCGGCCCGCCACCGCCCCGGGTCCCGCTCGACGCCGAATCGGCGGGTACCGCCCCGCTCCCGGCCGTGATGGCAGCGCCTCCGGTCGTGGACGCCACGCCGGTGCCGGCCGTGCTGCCGACGGACGCCGAGTCGATCGGCGCGCTGCTGCTGGAGGTGGTCGCCGAACGCACCGGATACCCGGCGGACATCATCAACGTGGACATGGAGCTGGAGAGCGACCTGGGCATCGACTCGATCAAGAAGGTCGAGATCCTGTCGCGGATCCGCGAGCGCGTCGGCGAACTGCCCGCCGCCGACCTGTCCGAACTGGCCTCCCTCCGTACCCTGCGGGAGATCGCGGACAAGGTGGCCGAGATGGCGGACCGGGCGGGGAGCACCGCCGGCGCGCTGGACTCCGGTACGGGTTCCCCGGTGGCCGCCGCTCCTGAGACCCCCGCCGCCCCGGAGCCGTCCGGCCCGGTCCGGCGGGCCGTGCGGGCCGTGCCCTCGGCGCCGGCCGGGCTGGCCCTGGCGGGTCTGCGCGACCGGGAGCTGCTGGTCCTCGACGACTCCACCCAGGTGGCCCCGCTGCTGGTCCGGGAGCTGGCCGCGTACGACGTACCGGCGCGGGTCGTGACGGACGTGCCGTCCGACGCCCGTTCCGTGGTGCTGCTGGACCAGGGTGACGACCCGCTGGCCGCCTTCGCGGTGGCCCGGGAACTGGCCGGCCGGCTGCGCGCGGACGGCGGTGTCCTGGTCACCGTGCAGGACACCGGGGGCGACTTCGGGCTGAGCGGCGGCGGTGACCACCCGGTCCGTGGCGCGCTGGCCGCCCTGGCCAGGACCGCCGCCCGGGAGTGGCCCTCGGCCGCCGTGAAGGCGATCGACTGCGCGCGGACCGGACGTACCGACCAGGAGGTGGCGGCCGCGGTCGCCGCCGAACTCACCGGGGGCGGGCCTGCGGTGACGGTCGGACTGCCGGCTGACGGGAGCCGGACGGTCCCGCTGCCCCGTCCCGCCGAGCCCGGCCCGCCGCTGCCCCGGGTCACCGCCGACTCGGTGATCGTGGTCACCGGGGGCGCACGCGGTGTCACCGCCGAGGCGGTCCGCGCGCTCGCCGCCGCCCACCGGCCGAAACTGGTACTGCTCGGGCGTACCGCGCTGACCGAGGACCCCCCGGGACTGGCCGGGGCCGCCGACGAGGCGGAGCTGGTGCGGGCGCTCGCCGCGGTTCCGGGGGCCGGCGGACCCGCCGAACTCGCCGCCGAGGCGCGGCGGGTGCTGGCGGTACGGGAGATCAGGCAGACGCTGCACGCGCTGCGCCAGGCCGGTTCCCCGGCGCGTTACGTGAGCGTGGACACCCGGGACGAGCGCGCGCTGCGGGCCGCCCTGGCCCAGGTGCGCGAGGACTGGGGTCCGGTCACCGGGGTGGTGCACGGCGCCGGGGTGATCGCGGACCGGCTGATCGGCGCGAAGAGCGACGAGCAGTTCGGCCGGGTGTGGTCCACCAAGGTGGCGGGACTGCGCGCGCTGCTGGCCGCCACCGACGGTGATCCGCTGGACCTGCTGGTGGCCTTCAGCTCGGTGTCCGGGGTGTTCGGCAGTCCCGGGCAGGCCGACTACGCGATGGCCAACACCGCCGTCGACCACCTGCTGTCCGCGTACGCGGCCGCGCACCCCGGCTGTCTGACCCGCTCGCTGGCATGGGGGCCGTGGGCCGGTGGCATGGTCACCGAAACGCTCGCGGAACGGTTCCGTGCCGCCGGGGTCGGACTGATCGAACCGGCTGCCGGCGCGCGGGCTTTCGTGGCCGAACTCGCCGACCCCGAAGGTCCCGTACGGGTGCTGCTCGCCGCCGGGGGCGCGGCCTTCGAGGACGGTCCGGGCGGTCCGGGGCCGGCCGCCGAGGTGACGCCGGCGCGTCCCGCGTACGCGGTCCTCGACGACCACCGCGTCGACGGCACGGCGGTGGTGCCGGTCGCCGTCCTGGTGCACTGGTTCACCGCGCTGGTCCGGTCCTGGCGGCCGGACGCCGGCCCGGTGGTCCTGCACGACCTGCGGGTGCACCGGCGGATCGAACTGCCGCAGCAGGAGCCGAGGCTGCTGCTGCACGGCCGGACGAGCCCGGCGGGGCCCGCACTGCCGGACGGCCTCGCCGTCGAGCTGAGCGCCGCCGGAACGCCGTACGCCGGTGCCGTGGCCGTCACCGGCCGCTTCCCGGACCCGGACCCGGGCCGCTGGGCGGCCGCGGACCGGCTCGGACTCGAACCGGTGCCGGAACCGTACGACGGGCGGATCCTGTTCCACGGCCCGGCGTTGCGGGTCCTCGACCGGGTCGGGCTCTGCGCCGACGGCGGCCGGGCCGCGCTGCGCGTCCCGGACGCCGGGCCCTGGGGGGCCGTGCCCTGGACGGTGGACGTCACCGCGCTCGACGGCGCGCTCCAGCTCGCCGTCGGCTGGGCGGCGCGCGGTGCCACGGGGGCCGCGCTGCCGATGTCCGTAGGCGAGTGCCGGGTCCATCGGGCCGGCGGGGACTGGGGAGCCTCGCGGGTGGTCGTGACGGCGCGGCGGGCCGACGCGGTGTCCGCCGAGTGCGACGCGGCCGTACTGGCCGAGGACGGCACGCCGCTGGCCGAACTGCTCGGGGTGGAGCTGATCCGCCGGCCCGACCCGACCGAGGGGTGAGCGACTGATGTGCCCGCCGCCGTCCTCGCCCTCCCCGTCCGCGCGTCGGCCGCCCGCGACGGACGCCGAACCGGTCGCCATCGTCGGGCGGGGCTGCGTGCTGCCTGGTGCGCTCGACCCGGAGACGTTCTGGGCCGGTGTCGTGGCCGGCCGGTCCGCGCTGTCGGCGCTGCCCGACGGCCGCTGGGACCTGCCCCCGTCCAGGGTGCTGGGCGCGCCCGGCGCCCCGGACCGGATCTGGACCGACACCGGCGGCTATGTCCACGGCTTCGACGAGGCGTTCGACCCCACCGGGTTCGAGCTGGCCCCGGCCGACATCACCCCGCTGGACCGGGCGCTGCGCTGGGTGCTGCACGCCGGCCGGCAGGCGCTGCGCGAGGCCGGTGCGGACCGCCCCGCTCCGGCCCGCACCGGCCTCGTCCTGGGCAACCTGGCCTACCCGACCACGGCGATGGCCCGGTTCGCCGAGCACGTCTGGCTGTCCGGACAGGACCTGCCGGGGCTCCCGGACGGGCCACGGCCCGATCCCCGCAACCGGTTCGGCGGCGGGCTCCCCGCCCATCTGGCCGCCCGTGCGCTCGGTCTCGGCGCCGGCGGCTACGCCCTGGACGCCGCTTGCGCCTCCTCGCTGTACGCCCTGAAGACGGGCTGCGACCGGCTGCGGGACGGCAGCGCCGACCTGATGCTCGCCGGAGCGGTAGCCGCCGCCGACAACCTCTTCGTCCACCAGGGGTTCTGCGCGCTGACCGCGATGAGCCGGTCCGGCCGCAGCCGCCCCTTCCACCGGGACGCGGACGGGCTGGTGCCCGCGGAGGGCGCGGCCTTGTTCGCCCTGGCCCGGCTGCGGGACGCGGTCGCCCGGGGCATGCCGGTCCTGGGGGTGATCCGGGGCATCGGTCTGAGCAACGACGGGGCCGGCGGCGGCCTGCTGGCCCCGGACCGGGCCGGCCAGGAACGCGCCGTGCGCGCCGCCTACGCCATGGCCGGCGTCGCACCGGAGTCGGTGTCGCTGGTCGAGTGCCACGCGCCGGGCACACCTGGCGGGGACCTGGCCGAGGCGCTGGTGCTGCGCGAGGTGTTCACCGACGCGGCCGACGTGCCGATCGGGTCGGTCAAGTCCAACCTGGGACACCCGTTGACGGCGGCGGGCGGCGCCGGGCTGCTCAAGGTGCTCGGCGCGCTCGGCGCCGGGGTCCGGCCGCCCACCCTGCACGCCGACGCGCCCTTGGACGTGTTCGCCGGAACGCCGCTGCGGCTGCTACGGGAGGCCGAGGAGTGGCCGGGGCCGCGGCGGGCCGCGGTCAGCGCGTTCGGGTTCGGCGGGGCCAACGCGCATCTGGTGGTGGACGCCTGGGAGCCCGGCCGGGTCGCGTCCGTCCCGGCGCCCGGTCCGGTCCCGCCCCGGCCGGACGGGCGGGTGGCGATCGTGGCCGTCGGTGCCAGGGCCGGGAGCGGCACCGGCTACCGGGACCTGTGCCACGCCGTCCTGGCCGGTGTGCCCGACACCGGTCCCCGGTCCTCGGTCGAGGTCGCGGCGAGCGGGCTGCGCTTCCCCCCGGCCGACCTCGCCGAGACGCTGCCGCAGCAGGTCCTCGCGCTGGAGGCGGCCCGGGAGGCCGCCGCCGCGACCCGGCTGCCGTCCGACCGGACCATGGTCCTGCTGGGCATGGGCCCGGACCCGGAGGCCGCGCGGTGCCTTTCCCGCTGGCGCGCGCCCGGCTGGACCACCCGCTCCGGCGGACCGGCTCCGACGCCCGAGTGGCCCGACGCGGTCCGCGCACCGGTGGTTCCCGCGACCGTGTCCGGCACGATGCCCAACCTCGTCGCCCACCGGATCAATGTGCAGCTGGGCCTGCGCGGCCCCGGTCACGTCGTCTGCGCCGAGGAGGCGTCCGGCCTGGTCGCCCTCGAACTGGGCGCCCGGGCGCTGCGTACCGGGGAGGCCGACGCGGTGCTGGCCGGCGCGGTCGACCTCTCCCACGAGCCGGTGCACCGGGCGGCGCTGCGTGCCCTGGGCGATCAGCGGCCCGGCGGGGACGTGGCCGTGGTCCTGGTGCTCAAACGCCTCGCCGACGCCGAACGCGACGGCGACCGGGTGCTCGCGCTGCTGGCGGAGGACGGCGACCTGGAGACACCGGTGGACCTGCTGGTCGGGGACGGCCCCGACACTCCCGCCCCGGGCTCCCCCGCCCCCGTCCCCCGGTACGACCACGGTGACCTGTTCGGCGTGGCGCACGCCGCGCACGGGGCGCTCGCGGTGGCGGTGGCCGCGATCGCGGTCCGGCATCAGGCGGTGCCCCGGCCGGGCGCGGCGGCCCTCCCGGCCGACGCGCCGCTCACCGCCCGCGCCCGGGTGACGGTGCTGGGCGCCCCGCCCGTGTCGGTGCTGCTGCGTCCGGCGGGCCCGCCCGCGCCCTGGTCCCCGGTGGCGCCCCGCTCGTACGTCTTCTCCGGTGCCGACCGTGCCGAAGTGCTGGCCGCGCTGGCCGCCGGCCGCCAGTCCGGGGCCGGTCCGGCGCGGCTCGTGGTCGTGGTGGACCGGGTCGCCGAGTCGCTGCCCGAACGGCTGGCGCAGGCCCGCCGCTGGCTGGCCGACGGCGGGCCGCGCCCGGACCGGATCGCCTACCGGGACGCTCCCGTGGGCGGGGAGACGGCCTTCGTCTTCCCCAGCGGCCAGGCCGGTTACCCGGGGTGCGGGGCAGAGCTGCGGCTCGCCCTGCGCGGCCCCGGTACCGGGGCGGACGCCTCACCCGCCGGGCCGCCCGCGCGGCCCCCGCGTCCGGCCGGTGCCGACGGCCTCGTACCGGTCATGGCCCGCATCCGGGCCACCACGGAACTGGCCGCCCTGCACGGCGAGGTCACCCGGGGACTGCTCGGCCTGCGGCCGGACGCGGCGATCGGCTTCTCCTCCGGCGAGTCCACCGCGCTGCTCGTGCTGGGCGTGTGGTCCGACGCGGCCGGGATGTACGAGGAGGTCTCCGCGAGCGAGGTGTTCCGCGCCGAGCTGGCCGGGGAGTTCCGCGCCGCGCACCGCTTCTGGCGCCGGCACGGGGTCGAGGAGGGGACCTGGGCCGAGTACCTGGTGCACGCGGTCCCCGCCGAGGTGCGGGCCGCCCTGGCCGGCGAGCCACTGGCTCACCTGCTCGCGGTGGACACCCCGGACACCTGCGTGATCGGCGGACTGGAGGCGGCCTGCCGGCGGGTGCTGGCCCGGATCGGCCCCGGGCTCGCGCTGTCCGACGGGTACCGGATGGTGGCGCACGCCCCCGAAGCGGCCGAGGCCGCGGCCGGGTTCCGCGCGCTGCACCGCCGGCCGGTCGGGCCGCCCCCGGGACTCCGTTTCTACAGCGCGGCCACGGGCAGGCCATATCCGGTCGACGACCCGGACGGCGTCGCCGACGCCCTGCTCACCCAGCTGACCGGCACCGTGGACTATCCGAAGGTGATCGAGCGGGCGTGGGCGGACGGCGTCCGGGTGTTCGTCGAGCACGGCCCGGGGGCGCTGCGCACCCGCTCGGTCCGGCAGATCCTGGCCGGCCGTGACCACGTGGCGGTGGCCCTCGACGCGCCGGGCGGGAGCCTGGCGCGGCTCTGCGACGCGGTGGCCGAACTGACCGCCGCCGGGGTCTGTCCGGATCCCGCGCCGCTGTTCGACCGGCTCACGGCGGCCGCGTACCTGCCGCCGGCCCCCGGCACGTCGGTCGCGGTGCCCGCGCACCCTCCCGCGATCCGGCTGCCCGAACCCGGGGCACCGGAGCGGCAGGTGATGCGGCCCGCGCCGTCGCTACCCGCCGGGCCGGCGGACGGCGACGGTCCGGCACCCGCACACCCGGGTACGGCGGCCCCTTCAGCGCCCCCGCCGGCGCTGCCCGCCGGGCCGCTGGACGGCGGTCCGCCACCCGCACACCCGGGTACGGCGGGCAACCTCGCCGGGCCCCGGGGCACAGCCCTGCCGGGGACACCACTGCCCACCGGGCCGGCGGACGGCGACAGCCCGGCACCCGCACACCCGGGCACGGCGGCCCCTTCAGCGCCCCCGCCGGCGCTGCCCGCCGGGCCGCTGGACGGCGGTCCGCCACCCGCACACCCGGGTACGGCGGGCAACCTCGACGGGACCCGGAGCACGGCCCTGCCGGGGACGGCGGTCACGTCCGTCGCCCCGTGGGCGGCGCTGGCCGCCGCCCAGCACGCCCGGCTCGCCGCCGCCCAGCAGGACTACCTGGAGCGGCAGTCCCGGTCCCACGCGGAGTTCCTGCGCACCCGGCGGCTGGTGACCGGCGCGGTCCCCGCCCGGGGAACCGCTCCCGCCCCATCGCGGCCGCCCCTCGCCCCAGCGTCGGCTCCCGGACAACAACCTCACCAGCTCGCGCTGCCGTTCGACCGCGCCACGCTGGAGTATCTGGCGCACGGGCGGATCTCCGACGTGTTCGGTCCCGCGTTCCGCGCGCAGGACGGCAGGCACCGGCAGACCCGGCTGCCGCGTCCCCCGATGCTCCTGGTGGACCGGGTGACCCGGCTCGACGCGGAGCCCGGGTCGATGTCCACCGGCACGGTCCACACCGAGACCGACGTGACCCCGCGCGCCTGGTACCTGGACCCGGCCGGCCGGATGCCCGCCGGTCTGTTCATCGAGGCCGGTCAGGCCGACCTGCTGCTGATCAGCCGGCTCGGCGTGGACCTGCTCGACCACGGCGACCACGGCGACCACGGCGACCGGGTCTACCGGCTGCTGGGCTGCGAGGTCACCTACCACGGGCCGCCGCCGGCCGCCGGGGAGACCTTGCGGTACGAGATCCATGTCGAGGGCCACGCCGAACAGGAGGGCGTACGGCTGTTCTTCTTCCGCAACGACTGCTACGTCGGCGACGAACTGCGGCTGTCGGTGCGCGAGGGGCAGGCCGGCTTCTTCACCGACGGGGAACTCGCCCGCTCCGACGGCGTGCGCTGGTCCCCGGGAGCGCCGCCGGAGGGAACGGTCGACCCGCCGGCTCTCGCCCCGGCCGCCGCCTCCTTCGGCCCCGAGGCCGTACGTGCCTTCGCGGCGGGCCGGCCCGCGGCGTGCTTCGGCCCCGGCTGGGACGCCACCCGTGCCCACGTCCGGACCCCGGCGACCGGCGAGGGGCGGCTGCGGCTGCTGGACGAGGTGACGGAACTCGACCCCGCCGGGGGCCCGTGGGGCCGTGGCTACCTGCGCGCGGAGCGTGCGGTCCGGCCCGACGACTGGTTCTTCGACGGCCACTTCCACCACGATCCCTGCATGCCGGGCACCTTGATGTTCGAGGGCTGCCTGCAGGCGATGGCGTTCTATCTGACCGCGCTGGGCTTCACCGTCGACCGGGACGGCTGGCGGTTCGAACCGGTGCCCGGCGAGCCCTACCGGATGCGCTGCCGGGGACAGGTCACCCCGCGCAGCCGGCGGATCCGCTACGAGGTGTTCGTCGGCGCCCTCGACGCGGGTCCGCGGCCCACCCTCCGCGCCGACGTGCTGTGCACGGTGGACGGGCTGCCGGCGTTCCACGTCGCCGGGATGGGGCTGCGGCTGGTCCCGGACTGGCCCCTGGAGCACTGGCGTCAGCTGGGCCCGCCGGCCGTCCAGAGCACCGGTGATCCCGCCCCGCTGCCCGCGCTGGGCGGTCTGCGTGGCGCGGGCCCCGACCCGCGGGCGGTCACCGTCGCCGGGGCGGCACTGGACCACTCGCGGATGCTGGCCGCCGCCTGGGGCCGGCCCAGTACCGCGTTCGGCGTCCGCGGGGTCCCGTACGACGACGGCAGGCGCTGTGCCCGGCTGCCCGGGCCGCCGTACCTGTTCGTCACCCGCGTCGTCGAGGCCGGCCTCGAACCGGACCGGCCCGAGCCGGGATCCTGGCTGCTCGCCGAGTACGACGTACCGGAGCAGGTCTGGTACTTCGAGCAGAACGGCGCCCCGGTGATGCCGTTCGCGGTGCTGAACGAGGTGGTCCTGCAGCCGTGCGGGATGGCCGCGAGCCTGCTGGTGCCCAAGCCGGCGGACGCCCCCGAGCTGCTCTTCCGCAACCTCCAGGGGACCGGCACCGTGCTGCGGGAGGTGCCGGCCGGGACCCGGGCGCTGCGGACCAGGGTCGAACTGCGGTCCCTGTCGGAGTTCGACGGCGTCACCCTCGTCTCCTTCGACGTCGGCTGCGAGGCGGTCGACGGGGACGGCGGCCGGGCACCGGTCATGGAACTGTCCACGGTGTTCGGCTACTTCCCGGCGGCGGCGTTCGACCGCCAGCCGGGGCTGCCGCCCTCCGACGCCGAACGCGCCCGGCTGGCCGCCCCCTGCGACCGGGTGGTGGAGCTGCGGGACCGGTCCGGGCGGTACGGCCGCGGCTCGCTGCGACTGCCCGGGCCGATGCTGCTCATGCTGGACCGGATCACCGGGTACTGGCCCGGGGCGGGCGCGGCCGGCCTCGGCAGGCTGCGGGCCGAACGGGCGGTCGACGCCGGGGACTGGTACTTCCGCGCGCACTTCTTCACCGACCCGGTGCAGCCCGGCTCGCTCGGCCTCGAAGGCGTGGTCCAACTGCTCCAGTGGTACCTGGTCGAACGCGACGCCGGGGCCGGGATGACCGACCCCCGGTTCGAGTCGGTGGCCGTCGGCCAGGAGGTGCGCTGGCTGTACCGGGGGCAGGTGGTGCCCGCCGACGGGCTGGTGGCCTTCGAGGCCGAGATCACCGCGTACGGGACGGACGCGCGCGGCCGGTACGTACGGGCCGAGGCCTGGCTCTGGGTCGACGGCCGGCGGGTCTACCACCTGCCGGGGATCGGGGTCCGGGTGGTCGACGGCGACCCGGCGGTCCGCGAACTCACCCTGGACCCGGCCGTCGACACCTGGCTGGACGACCACCGTCCCAACCACGCGGTGCCCGCGGTGCCGATGATGACCACGGTGGACCAGCTCGCCACCGCCGCGTCCCGGCTCACCGGACGGCCCGTCACCGCACTGCGCGAGGTCCGGCTGCACCGCTGGCTGGCGCTGCCCGGACCGGTCCGGATCCGTACCGACGCCCGTCCCGCGCCCGACGGAGGTACGGAGGTCCGGCTGTCCGTCCGGCAGGAGGACGGCCGGCGCTCCCGGTACGACACGATCGCCGAGGCGACCGCGTCGACCGGGGACCCGGGACCGCCCCCGCAGCCGCTGCCGCCGGTGGCCGACGGGGCGCCGCAACCGGACCCCTACCAGTCCGGCGAGCTGTTCCACGGACCGGCGCTGCGCTGCCTCACCTCGCTGTCGATCGGGCCCACCGGTGCCAGCGCTGTCCTCGACGCCGGGCTGGTCGCCGCGCCGTTCGGCGCGCTCGGGCAGGGGCTGCTCGACGGTTTCCTGCATGCCGTCCCGTCCCAGTCGCTGTGGCGCTGGATTCCCGGCCTGACCCGGGACATGGTCGGCTATCCGCACCGGCTGCCCTGGCTGGACCTGTACGCACCGCTGCCGGCCCAGGGCGAGGTGCGCGTCGAGGCCCGGTTCGCCGGGTTCGACCAGGGGCAGCGGCTGATGCCCGTGATCGACGCGCAGGTCCAGGTGGCGGGCCGGGTCGTGGCGCGACTGCGGCTGGTGGAGATCCTGGTGCGGCTGCCGGGGATCGACCGGGTGTCCCTGCCGGACCGGCGGGCCTTCGCGACCGGGCTCCACTACGTCGCGACGGCCGGCCTGTCCACCACGCACGACGGAGTCACCACGCTCGCGCTGGACACGGTCCGCCGGTTCGATTTCCTCCCCGGCTCCACCACCCGGATCTACCGGCTGCCGCCCGGACTGCCGCTGCCCGAGCGGACCGCCCGGATCGCGGTCAAGGAACATGTGTCCCGGCTGGCCGAGATCCACCCCCAGCAGATCGAGGTGGCGGCCGGACCCGACCCGGACCGTACGGCCACCGCTCCCGGCGGCATCTGGCACGTACAGGTCGAGCGGCGGGCGGACACGGTGGTGGTCCGTCACGTCGACGACTGACGCCATGTCGGCGACTGTGGGCCTCGGCAGCCCCGTCCTGCACAGCCGTACCGCGGGCTGTTCGTGTCGGAGCAAAAACGTGCTCTGGGGCCTGGCAGGCAGCCGGTCGGCGGGTACGCGCACACGCGGTGTCGGACGATCCGCCACTCCTTCCGCGGCAGGAGTGCGTCATGAGAGCAGCGCGATTCAGCCGGTTCGGTGGCCCGGAGGTCCTTGAGGTCGTCGATCTCCCCGATCCCCGGCCCGGCGCCAACCTCCTCGACGACGCCCTGCTCTCCCGCCGCCTGTACCCGTCACACGCTGGGCAGCCCGCAGGTTCCCATCGGCCGGGCCCAGCCTCTCGCCCGTCGACGTGGTGTAACCCGCCGGTGCTCGGAGCGAGCCGGCTCACCGGGCAGGCAGTCCCCGAGTGATCAGTGCCGACCAGGCCGCTGCATGGATCGCGGCTATATCTGGTCCACCCGGGGTGTCGGCTGTCTCCGGACGGTCGGCGGACACGGCTCAGTGACGGGAGCACCCCTCGTATCCGGCGCGGCGGCGGGCCGCCCGGTGTTCGAGTTCTGCCGCGTCATATCGGTGGGGCCCGCACCCTGACCGGACGACTTCTACCTGAAGGTGCTGGCGGCGACAGCGACGTCAGCCACCTCGCCTCGATCGCCGGCGCGAACCACGGCGCCACGTACGCCGGCGCCTGTCCGATCTGCACGACCTGTCAGCAGATGTATCCGGGGCCCTCGTTCATCTCCCAGATCACCTCGGGCGACGAGACGCCGGGCACCACCGAGTACGCCACCTGGTACTCGGCGTGCGACGGGATCATCCTCCCGTACACGAGCACCCGGCCGAGCGGCGCGACCGACAACAACGTGCTCCGCCAGACCCACATCGGCTACCTGGCCGACACGGTCGTACTGGGCCAGATCGCCCGCTTCGTCGCCTCCTGACCACCGCGAGGCAGCCCTGTCCCCGGCACCGCGCGTGCCGGGGACAGGCGCGTGCCCGGAGGGCCGCTGTGACGGAACGCAATAGTCCACACAGGGCACGTCATAGTCCACAGCGGCCTCCCTACGCTCACAGTGAGCCTCGGCAAGAGCCGGCCTCGAGGCCCTGGTGGTGCACCCCACAGCACATCCGCACAGCACGCCCGCACAGCACGCCCGCACAGCACGCCCGCACAGCACTTCCCCTCAGTACCCCTCTCCCCGAATCCCCCCCACGGACGGAGATCCACATGCGCAGGACGAGCGCACGGTTCACCCTGGCCGGAGCCACGGCGATCGCGGTTGTCATGGCCGTGACAGGAGTAGGTGCGGCGAGCGGATCCGCCCCGGCCGAGCCGCTGGCCGCAGCCGCCACCACTCCCGTCGGTTTCGGCGCCGCCACCACCGGCGGCGCCGGCGGCGGCACGGTCACCGTCTCCACCGCCTCGGCCTTCATCAGCGCCGTACAGAGCAGCAGCGCCCAGACCGTACGGGTCAACGGCACGATCTCGCTGTCGTCGATGACGAAGGTCGCCTCGAACAAGACCATCGTCGGCGTCGGCACCTCGGGGAAGATCACCGGGAGCGGGCTCAACGTCTCCGAGGTGAACAACGTCATCATCCAGAACCTGACGTTCTCGGGGTCCAACGACGACGCGATCAACGTCCAGTACTCCACCAACGTCTGGATCGACCACAACGACATCTCCGACGCCAACGACGGCGCGGTGGACATCAAGCGGGCCTCGACCAACATCACCGTGTCCTGGAACCGCACCCACGACCAGGACAAGAACATGCTGCTGGGCCACTCCGACAGCAACTCCTCGGAGGACACCGGCAAGTTGAAGGTGACCTACGTCAACAACTGGTTCGACGGCACCAACCAGCGCAACCCGCGGGTCCGCTTCGGCAACCCGGTGCACGTGCTGAACAACTACTTCAGCGACATCGGCTCCTACGGCGTCGCGTCCACCGAGAACGCGGGCGTCCTGGTGGAGGCCAACTACTTCGAGAACACCGAGGACCCGTACCACCTCGGTGAGGGCGACTCCGACGAGGGCTCGCTGGTGGCGAGGAACAACCACTTCGTCAACTCCGGCTCGGGGCAGACCGGCGGCAGCGTGGCCTCGATCCCGTACAGCTACACCGCGCAGTCGGCGTCCTCCGTGAAGGCGACGGTGACCGCCGGGGCGGGCGTCGGCAAGATCTGACCCGCCCTCACCTACCGCACACCGCGCACAGGCAGGACCGGTGGCCCCCACGCCACCGGTCCTGCTCGGTTTCCCGCAGGCCCCGCGGGCCCGTTCCGTCACGGCTCTTGCCGGGTGCGACCGCCTCGTCTAGGTTCTCCACCCCCCGGAGATGCCGGCCGGAACCGACCGAGGGAGCGCCGATGGCCGCGGACCCGCACGGTACGGCGGACGGCGGCCCGCGCCGGCCGCTCATCATCGGGCTGCTCACCGCCAATATCCACCTCGGCGTCGGTGCCACCCTGTGGTCCGGTGTCCGCGCCGCCGCCGAGCGCGACGACGTCGGCCTGGTCTGCTTCCCCGGCGGTGACCTGCGCGGCGGCGACGCGCCCCGCAGCGCCCTGTACGAACTCGTGGGCCCCGCCCGGCTGGACGGCGTCGTCTGCTGGAGCTCGACCATCGGCCTGCCCTCCTCGGGGGACCGGGCCCGGTGGCTGCTGCGGCGGCTGGCGCACCTGCCGGTGATCAGTCTCAACCAGCCGCTGGGCGACCAGGCGGACGTCCTGTCCGTGGACAGCCACGCGGGCATGCGCAAACTGGTCGGGCACCTCGTCGCCCGGCACGGCTGCCGGCGGCCGGTGTGCATCCGCGGCCCGGTCGCCAACCCGGTCTCCGAGGACCGCTACCGCGCCTGCGTCGACGCCCTGCGCCACCACGGCATCGGGCTGGAGTCCACGCATGTGTGCGCGGCGGTGGACTTCGACGCGGCGGGCGGCGCCTCGGCGATGCGGGTGCTGCTCGACGCGCGGGGGCTGCGGCCGGGGGTGGACTTCGACGCGGTGCTGGCGTGCAGCGACGTACTGGCCGCGGACGCGCTGCGGCTGCTGACCGGGCGGGGCGTGCGGGTGCCGGAGGACGTGGCCGTCGTCGGGTTCAACGACTCGCCGGAGGCGCGGCTGGGTGATCCTCCGCTGACCTCGGTGGCCCTGCCCTTCGCGGAACTCGGCGCGCTGGCCGTGGACACGCTGGTGGCCAGGCTGCGGGGCACCAGACCGCCGGACCGCACAACCATCCCGGCCACCCTCGTCGCGCGCCGCTCCTGCGGATGCCCCTACCCGACGGCGCGGTACGCCGTACGGCCGCGGGCGGTGTCCCGGGCGGCCGAGGAACCGCGGGGCTGGGCCGCGCTGGACGCGGTGGCGCCGTCCGCCGGCGCCCGGCTCGCGGAGGCCTTCCACGCCGACCTCGTGCCCGGCGCCGCGGAGTCCGCGGAGGCGGCGGACTCCGCGGACGACGGCGCGGGCGGCTTCCTGCCGCTGGTCGAGCGGCTGCTGCGCGGCCGGGCCCGCACCCAGGCCGAGACCGAACGCTGGCACCAGGCGCTGGAGCGGGCCCGCCTCGGTGTCGTCGACCCGCTTCCGGCCGAGTTGCGCGGGCCGGCGGAGGCGCTGTTCGGACAGGCCCGGCTGATCGTCGCGGAGCGGTCGCGCGCGCTGCTGGAGTACGGGCGCTGGACCCAGGCCGTACGGGCCCGGCGGCTGCGGGAGTTCGGTACCGCGCTGACCACGGTGGTCGACCTCGACGGGCTCTGCGACGTCCTGGAGCGCCACCTCGCCCAGCCCGGCGTGCCGGCCTACCGGATCGTGCTGTACGAGCAGGCCGCGCCCGGGGCGGCGGCGCCGGTGCGCGGTATCGCCCGGCCGCTGCTCACCCGGGCGGAGGCGCGGCGGCTCGGGCACGCGGGGGTGCTGGACAGCCCGCCCTTCTCGGCCGCGCTGCTGCTCCCCGACAGTCTGATGCCCGGCGCCGGGCGGCGTTCCCGGCTGGTCCTGGAGCCCCTGCACATCGGTGAACAGCAGCTGGGGCTGGCCGTGTTCGACGCCACCGCCGGGGAGACGGCGGCCGACCAGGACGGGGCGCTCTACCGGGAGCTGGGCGACCAGATCAGCGCGGCGCTGAAGGGCATCGGGCTGTTCGACGAGGTGCGCAGGGCGCGGGACGCGGCCGAGCAGGCCAACCGGTTCCAGACCCGGCTGCTCACCCATGTCGTCGCCGAACTGCGTGAGCCGCTGGAGGCCATGCTCGCGCGGGGCGGCGACGACCCTCAGGCGGTGCTGGCGGAGGTGCACCGGGACGCCGCCCGGCTGCTGCACCTCAGCGCCAACCTGCTCGACCTCGCCCACTCGGAGGCCGGCGACCTGGTACTGACCCGCCGGCTGCTCGATCCGCTGCCGTTGCTGCGGCGGGCCTGTGCCGAGGCGGCCGCGGGGCGCCGGCCGCCGGCGCGTCCGCGCTGGTCGGTCGAGCTGCCGGACCGGCTGCCGTCGGTCCCGGCCGACGCCGCCCGGCTGCGGCAGGTCCTCGGCAACGTCCTGACCGCCGCCGCGGACCTGGCCCGGGGCGGCACGGTGGAGGTGTCGGCCGGCTGGTCGCCCGCCGGGGTGCGGGTCGTCGTCGCCGTGCCCTCGGTACCGGCCCCGGCCGGCGAGGCGCACCGGTTCGACGTGGCGCTGACCACGGCCCGCCGGCTGGCCATGATGCACGGCGGCTCGCTGCGGCCCACCGGAGGGCCGGACCGCGCCGAGTACGTCCTGGAGCTCCCCCTCCCCTCCCCCGACGGACACGCGCACCGGCCTCCGGCCGGCACCGGGCCGCTGCTCGTCGTCACGCCCGGGGAGGTGGCCGAGGACGTACGGCACTCGGCCGAGCGGCACGGGGTGCGGGCCCATCGCGCCGACGGCGGCCACGACACGGTGCCGTTCCCGGCGGACCGCGGGCCCGGGGCGGTGGTGTGGGAGGCGCTGCCCGACCGGCCGCAGGAGTGGCGCGTGGTGCAGCGGCTGCACGACCATCCCGCCCTGCGGCACACGCCGTTCGTGCTCTTCGGCGCCCGCGGCACCGATCTCGCGGACGCCCTGCGGGCGCTGCGGCCGAGCGGCCTGGCCGAACCGGTCGTGGTGGCGGGCCGCTCGCAGGAGTCACGGGAGGAGCTGCGGCGGATCGCGGAGGCCGCGCTGCCCGACCACCCGACCCGGGTGGTGGCCGACGCGGCGACCGTGCTGGCGCTGATCGCGGAGGAGACCCCCCGGCTCGTCGTCCTGGAGTCCTCCCTCGCCGACCTGCACGGCCTGGACGTCGTGGAACGGCTGCACGACGGGAGCGGCCGGGCGCTGTGCCCCGCGGTCGTCGCCGGGCACGAGGGGATCACGGCGGCCGACGCCCGGCGGGCCCGTCCGCATCCGGCGCTGCTCCTGCTGGACCTGGACGTGTTCGCGCCGCACGAGGCGGCGGCACTGGTACGGGAGCTGACGGGCCGCGACGGCCGGCTGCCGCCGCGGGTGCGGGCCGTCCTGGACGAGGCCCTGGTCTACCTCTACGAGCACTACCGGCGGCCCGTCTCCCGCTGGCAGCTCGCGCAGGCCGCCGGGGTCAGCGAGGACCACCTCGGCAAGCTCTTCCACCGGCGCTACGGCCTGACGATGTGGGAGTACCTCACCCGGCTGCGGGTGCGCAGGGCGGCCGAACGGCTGCGGACGAGCGAGGACAGCGTCCAGAGCGTGGCCCGCGCGGTGGGGTTCCGCGACCGTTCCCACTTCAGCCGGGCCTTCCGCAGGGTGACCGGCGTGGCCCCGCGCGCCTACCGCGAGGAGAGCCTCGCCGGCCCGGGGGCCGACCCGTGTGTCTCCCGGCGGGTTCCGTGATCGCCGTCGATGGTCCGGCGCAGGCCGCCGGGCGCCGGAGCGGCTGTCCTCGCCGGTGACTGGACCACCCGCGACCCGGGCCTCGGCGCCCTCTGGGGCCCGGTGGCCCCGGCGCGGAGCGGGCCGAGTCCAGGAGCGTCGGCACGCCCGCGCGCGGGGCCTGCCGCCCCTGACGGACGTCCGGGGCGCGGCCGGGCGTCAGCCGGTCAGTCCGACGGTCGCCGAGCCGGACCGGCCGCCGGCGGTGGCCGTCAGGGTGACTCGCCCCGGGCGGAGCGCCGTGAGGGTGTGCGTGGTCAGGTCGAGGACGGCCAGGGTCCGGCGGTTCGCGGCGGCCTTCTTCGCGTCGGCGGCCGAGACGGCGACGGCCAGGCCCGGGGAGCCGGACCAGACGACGCTGGCGGGGTGGCGCAGCGGGAAGCGCAGACCGTACTCGCTGGTGACGCCGGTGGCCGCGACGGCGGCCGAGGCGCCGGCGGCCAGTTCGGCGGGGGCCGACAGTTCGACGGCGTCGATCAGCGGGCGGCTCTCGGCCCGGAGCCAGTCCCGGGTGGCGGGGCTGGGCAGGCCGCGCCGGATCCGGGCCGGGCGCGGGTCGACGGCGACGTGCATCCAGCCGAAGAAGCCGCCCTGGTCGGGAGAGCTGTACGGCGCCTTGCCGACGGCCGGGGTGGTCACTTCCAGGACGCCGTCGGCGCGGGTGACGGAGGCGGTGTGGGCGTGGCCGGTGAACAGGGCGACGGGTTTGCCCGAGGTCTCCCGGAAGCCGGCCAGCCAGCGCTGGAGGAGGGCGGCGGAGAGCCGGTCGGAGAGCTGGGAGGAACCGGCGCCGGAGGGGTCGGTCAGGGGGTGGTGGAAGGCGACGACGACACCGGTGACCCGCGGGTCCTCGGCGGCCTTGTCCAGTTCGTCCCGCAGCGCCGGGACCTGGTCCCAGTCGGAGGTCCGGATGTCGCCGGTGTGCGAGTCCAGCAGCACGAACCGGGTGCCCTTGTGGTCGAAGACCTGCCGGTTGGGGCGTCCGGTGGCGGCCTTGAAGGCGTCCAGGCCGCCGGTGGCCGACAGGCCGGCCTCGTGGTTGCCGGGGGTCCAGTACACGGGCAGTGCGGCCGGTACGTGATCGCGCAGCAGATTGTCGGCGAGGGCGAAGTCGGCCGGGCCGTTGTCGTCGACGAAGTCCCCGTTGACCAGGATGAAGTCGGGGTCCGCGGCGACCGCCTGGGCCAGGGCGGTGGCCGCCTGCCGTCCGGCGAAGGAGTCGGGTCCGGTCGCCGCGCTGATGTGCAGGTCGGACAGGACCGCGAAGGTCCAGCGGCCGCGCGGCAGCCCGGACTGTCCGACCACGTAAGGGTCGGGCAACGGTGCCTCGGCGGTCTCCGGCTGCTGTCCGACCTGTGCGGCGAGGGCGTCGAACTCCAGCGCGCCGGCGTTCTTGTCGGTCTGCGAGGTCTCCGCGATGTAGAGGCGCAGCAGGGTGATCGGCCCGGAGAAGCCGTCGGGCAGGTCCCCGACGACCTGGCGCCAGCCCGTCCAGTCGACCGTGGTGGTGAAGGTGAAGGGCACGTTGGTGGTGCCCTGGGAGCGGAGCATGGCGCGCAGCCAGTGGCCGCGGCCGTCGCCCTTGACCCACAGCGCGAGCCGTCTGGTGCCGGCGGGCAGGGTGATCGGGGCGCTCGCCACCGCGTAGGCCGCGGAGGTACTGGGCTGTCCGGTGAAGTCGTAGGTCAGGCGCAGGGCGTGGTTGCCGGCGTCGGCGCCGGGGCGGTCGGGGGCGGCCACGGTCCGGGCCGACGCGGTGCCGCGGGATGCCACGGCCGTCCACGTCTCGTCCGGCTCGAACTCCGCGAGGGGTACGTCGGCCAGACCGACCGTCACCGTGAGCCGGGCCGTGACCCCGTCCACGGTCGCGGTGAGGACGGTCGCCTTGCCGTCGGCCGCCGCGGCGCCGGTGACGGTGAGGCGGCCGTCGGCCTGCGCGGTCACGTCGACGACGGCCTCGTCGTGGTCGAGGGTGACGTCGCTGGCGGCCACCGGGGCGTCGAAGCCGTCGGCGTCGTAGCCGGTCAGGCCGGTCCGGGCGGTGGCGCCGGGTTCGATGGTGAGGGCCCGGTCGGTGAAGGCGAGCCGGTGCAGCGGACCGACGACCCGCATCGGGTGCTCGCCGCGGGCGGCGCCGGCGCGGGCGGTCAGTGTGCCGGCGCCGGGCCGTCCGGCGCGGAAGACGCCGTCGTGCGCCCGGCCGAGGGAGCCGGGCCGGGCGGTCCAGCCGATCCGGTGGCCGTCGACGGCGGCCGGGGACCAGGTCTCGTCGTAGCCGGCGGCGGTGACGTTCATGGTGAGACCGGGGACCACGCGGTCGGCCGCGGCGCGGACGTCGAGTCCCCGCAGCTTTCCCGAGCCCTTGGTGCCGAACAGGCCGACCCCGTTGGGTACGGGCCGTTCGGCGCCGTCGGAGGGCGTGTTGACCACGCTGACCTCGGTGTCGCCGGGACGGCGGGCGACCATGCCGGTGGAGCCGCCGCCGTCCAGCATGAACGCCTCGCTCGCGCCGAGGCGGACCAGCAGTTCGGCGGTGGCGTCGTAGGAGAGGCCGGCCGAGAAGTCGGCCGAGCCGTCGACGGCGACCAGCAGCAGCCGGTGTCCGCCGGCCGGCCAGCCGATGACCGTGCGCGGCTTGTCCGCGTCGTTGCCCTCGCCGGGCGGGAAGTCGACGGCCTTGCCGCCGCGGACCAGTACGGCGTTGCTGCCCAGCGCCATGTGCGGCGCGGCGGGCGAGTCGGAGCGCGGCGCGAAGGTGACGGTGACGGGGTCGCCCGGGCGGGCGGCGGCGAGCCGGGCGGCGGCCGTGCCCCGGCCGACGACGATCAGCCCGCCGTCCGGCACCGCGGTGTCGGTGAGTTCGCCGTTGACCTGGGTCACCCTGCCGTCGGTGACGACGAGTTCGGTGTACGGGCCGGTGCCGCCGATCGTGGTGCGGGGGCCCGGACCCCACAGCGGGGTGTAGGCGGTGAGCCCGTCCAGGGGCGGGGAGGGCGAGTTGAGCGCGGCCAGCGGGCGCGCGGTGCCGGCCACCGTGACCGTGCCCTCGATCATCAGGTCGGCCAGCCGCGCGACCTGGTCCGCGCCCACCGTCGCCACGGTGGTGGCCGTGGCGCTGCCCTTGCGCAGCCGGCCGTCCTGTATCTCGGGGCCGATGGCGGCGTCGGTCTCCGTGATGTCGAAGAAGTCGCCGTTGACGGCGGCGACCGCGCCCCGCGCCCCGGCCAGCGCGGACGGCGTGCGCTTCTCGCTCACCTTCCCGGCGACCAGGTCGGCGGCGGCGTGGCGCAGATCGGCGTTGAGGACGTGGACCCGGGTCCAGCCGGTGCGGCCGTAGGTGGCGAAGCTGGTCAGGACGATGCCGGGGGCCACGGGGCGGTCCACCCGGTCCACCTCGACCGACTCGCCGGGAACCGTCGTGCGGTAGTCGGGGACCCACGGGCGCGGGGCGCCGCCGTCGGTGCCGTGGCGCGTACCGGTGCCGGTCGCCGGGCCGCCGGCGGGCCGGGCGGGGGCGGCGCCGGCGGCACCGCCGGCCGTGGTCGCGGTGAGGGCCGCGGCCACCGCGCCGGCGAGCAGGCCGCGTCGGCTCAGGGCCAGGGAGCTCTCGGGGAGTTCATTCATGGACATGACGCTATGGAGCCACAGCGGCGGACGTGTGAACGGCGCGTTGAGGGAACGGCGGTGACGACAAGTCGAGTCACGCCTGTTGACTCCCCGTCTCACAGGCCGCACATTACCTATCAGTGTTACTTGCAGGTAACGCCCGGTTCGGCGCCGCCGCGACCATCCGCCCGTACGCCCGAGAAGAGGGACAGCCCATGCCGAAGCGCACCTTCAGACGCCCCGCGCGGCGTGTCATGGCCGCGACAATTGCTACGGCGGGTGCCCTGGCCCTGAGTGCCACGGGTGCCACCGCGCACGCCGCCGAGCCCCTGGACTACGTCGCCCTCGGCGACAGCTACAGCGCCGGCTCCGGCGTCCTGCCCGTGGACGTCACCAATCTGCTGTGCCTGCGCTCCACCGCCAACTACCCGCGGGTCATCGCCTCCACCACGGGCGCCCGGCTCACCGACGTGACCTGCGGCGCCGCCCAGACCAGCCACTTCACCCAGTCCCAGTACCCGGGCGTCCCCCCGCAACTGAACGCCCTGGACACCGGCACCGACCTCGTGACGCTGACGATCGGCGGCAACGACAACAGCACGTTCATCAACGCGGTGACCTCCTGCGGCACCGCGGGGGTGCTCAGCGGCGGCAAGGGCAGTCCCTGCAAGGACCGGTACGGCACCTCGTTCGTGGACCAGATCGAGACCAACACCTATCCCGCGCTGAAGGCGGCACTGAGCGGCGTCCGCGCCAAGGCGCCCGGCGCGCGCGTGGCGGCGCTGGGCTACCCCTGGATCGTGCCCGCCTCCGCCGACCCGTCCTGTTTCGCCAAGCTGCCCATCGCCGAGGGCGACGTGCCGTACCTGCGCGGCATCCAGGCGCGGCTCAACGCGGCCGTCCAGCGCGCCGCGGCGGAGACCGGCGCCGTCTTCGTGGACTTCGCGCGGGTCTCCGAGGGGCACGACGCCTGCGCGGCCCTCGGTACCCGGTGGATCGAACCGCTGCTCTTCTCCACGAACCTCGTTCCCGTCCACCCCAACGCGCTCGGGGAGCGGCGCATGGCCGAGCACGCCATGAGCGTCCTGGGACTCGGCTGATCCCCGGTCCCGGCCGGCCTCGTACGGGAAGGTTCCTCAGCCGTCCGGCGCCGTCAGGTGGGCCGTGTCGCCCCAGAGGACGGGCCGCAGGCGACGGCCGTCGCCGCGCCAGTACGAGACGGAGGCGTTCGGAACGGGCGGCACCGGATCGGGCGCCTCCGCACCGATCCCGGCCAGTACGTGGCGCAGGGCGACGACCACGGCGTCGTGCGCCACCAGGAGCACCCTGCGGCCGGGGGCGGCCGCGCTCAGGTCGGTGACGAACTGCCGCACCCGCAGGGCGACATCGGTCAGGGCCTCACCGCCGGGCGGCCGGAACCACCACTCCCCCGCCGTGGCGCGGCGCTCGGCCTCCCGCGGGGCCCGCTCCCGCAGCACCGCCGGGGGCCAGAGTTCGTGGACGCCCGTCTCCCTGTCCCGCAGCCGTTCGTCGGCCACCACCGGCAGTGCCGCGCCGTACGTCCCCGCGGCGCCCTCGGCCATGCCCTGCCAGGTCTGCCGTGCGCGGACGTAGGGGGAACACACCACCAGCTCCGGTCCCGTGCCGGGCCGCTGACCGGCCAGCCAGCGGCCCAGTGCGCCGGCCTGGGCGGCGCCCGCGCCGGACAGCGGCACGTCACGGTCGCGGCCGGGTACCGGCCGGGCGGAACGGCCGGACCGTTCGGCCGCGGCGAAGGCCACGTTCGCGGTGCTCTCCCCGTGGCGCACCGCCCACAGCGCGCCGAGGGCGCACGGGGGTGTGAGGTCGACGGCGTGCGAGCCGGCCGGCGCGGAGTGTCGCTGGACCATACGGCCTCCTGTCGGTTCCCGGAGGGCGCATCCTGCCAGACCGGGTAGTGCCGGGCAGGGCCCGACGACGTCCGAGGACGGGGCCCCACCCAGCCGACGGTCTCGGAGCAGCGGCTCGACGGCTGGGCCGATGACCGCCCGGCCGCCGTACGGATACGGCCCGCCGCGACGGGGGATGCGCGGCGGGCCTTCGATCAGTGTGACACGAACGGAGGTGGGAGTGTTCCGTTCCCCCTGCCGTGGCCGGAAAGCTCCGCCCGGCCCGTCATCCGTTCCCCGCGAGCACGGGGACGCCGACCGGGCCGCGGAGGTCGGGGCCGCGGCCCGAACCGGCGTACCAGTGGGCGAACTCCGCCCCCTGCGGACCCGGCCGGCCGAGGTGGCGCATCCGCTCGCGTCGCAGCCGGAGCAGGAACCGCGGATCGGATCCGGCCCCCTCGGGCAGGTGGAGGAGGGTGAGCAGCCGGTCGGCGAACTCCTGCACCTGCCAGGCCTCGGCGGCCCGCCGCCGCGCGTAGCCCGCCAGGTCGGCGCCGGTGCCGTCGCGGAACCAGGAGATCAGGCCGCGGGCGGCGTCGGCCGCGTCGGCGACGGCCAGGTTGAGCCCCTTGGCCCCGCTGGGGGTGAGTACGTGGGCGGCGTCGCCGGCGAGGAGGACCCGGCCCAGCCGTGCCCGGTCGCGGACCATCCCGCGCATCCGGAGCATGCCGACGTCCAGGATCTCTCCCACGATCGGGAGGCCGTCGGCCGCGGCGCCCGCCCGGGAGCGGAACGCCGCCCGGATGCCGTCCGGCGTCCAGCGTTCGGCCCGGTCCTCGCACGGCACTTGGAGGTAGAGGCGGGCACGGTGACCGGTGCGCGGCATCAGCCCGGCGAACCCGTCCGCGTGGACGGCGTACGTCACTCCCTCGACGGGCCGGTCGACGGCCACCAGGGCGGTGAGCCAGTCGTAGGGGTAGCGGAAGGACCGTGCCGTACCGGGCGACAGGCTGTCGGCGAGGCTGTGCGGACCGTCGCAGCACAGCACGTAGTCGCAGACGACCTCCAGGCCGTCGCCGAGCAGCCGCGGGCGGTCGTCGACGTCCGTGACCGCGCGCACCCTGCGGCCGAACCGGGGCGGGCAGCCCGCGGCAGCCGCCCGTGCGACGAGGTCGCGCACCAGCGACTGCTGGGGGTAGACCCAGTGGGCGGCGCCGCCGGACAGCGCGCCGTAGTCGATCCGCACCCGGTGGCCCTCGCAGACCATGTCGCACCAGGCGTGGCGCACGCCGTCCGCCAGCATGCCGTCGGCCAGCCCCCGGCCCTCCAGGTACTCGGCGACGCGGTGCTCGACCAGGCCGGCCCTGGCCCGCTCCTCGACGTCCCGCCGGGAGTCCTTCTCCAGCAGGCAGACGTCCACTCCCGCCGCGCCGAGCACACAGGCGGCCACCAGTCCCGCCGGGCCCGCGCCCACGATGCCGACCTGCGCCGACAGCCGGAGGGTCACCGTCCGCGCTCCGACAGCAGGCGGGGGTCGACCAGCGCGGGATTGAAGATCTCCCGGACCACGCCCAGGGGTTCGGCCCCGTGCCGCAGCAGACAGATCCGGTAGGCCGCGGGCGCGGTGCCCCGCACCAGCGGCCACGGCATCCGGCCGATGTCGAGCAGCGAGCGGTGCCCGCTCACGCCCGCCCGGTGCAGCTCGGGCCCCAGCGGGCCGGCGCCCTGCAGACACGCGGTGGTGCGCGCGTCCACGTCCAGCCGTCCGACGACCACGTTGGCCGACCACACCGTCCCGGCCGGGTCCACCAGCGTGCTGCTGCGGACCACCACGCGGTCCGGTCCGCCGAGTACGGCCGGCGCCATGGCGATGGGCGTGTCCCGGTCGCCGCGCACCTGCCACTCCAGCGTTCCCACGGTCAGCGGGGCCCGCGCCCAGGCTTGCAGGGAGGTGGTGGTGAGGCCGTCGCCGGCGAGCAGCAGGCGCGTGGCCGGGGAGGCGAACCGGGCGATCGCGTCCGTGCGCTCCCGGCTCGCGAAGTCGGCCGTCCGCTCTGTCGTGGTCACTGTCACCCGTACCGTTCCGTCCGCCGCAGAGACTGCGGAGCTTCGTTGCGACCGTCGTCACTCGTGCGTGGCGCGCACTTCACTCAACCGGACGAGTCGTGCCACCGGGCGGGCATGGACGGGCTGTTCACCCCATCGGGCGATTGCGCGGGGAAAGCGGGGACATCGGCGGGCGGACTCCGAGACGGTGGACGGCGGTCTCCGCTCAGCCGGCGGCGCGGGTCCACGGGGCGGGTCCGGTCCCGTCGCTCCAGGCGTCCAGTTCCTCGCCGTTCACGCAGACTATGCCGCACTGCTGCGCGTAGGAGAGGGCGGGAGCGGTGAAGTCGCTGGTCGTGACGAGTACCGCGACCTCGGCCTCGTGGACGGTGAAGCACGTGCCGCCGAAGCGCTGCATGTCCTGCGAGCCGACCTTGTGGCCGTCGCCGTACCGCTTGCACTGGACGACCATCCGCCGTCCGTCGGGGGTGCGTGCCAGGACGTCGGCGCCCAGGTCCTGGGGGCCGCCGACCACTTCCGTCTCGGGGCAGCCGTCCCGGGCGCAGAGAGCGGCCACGGCGTGCTCGAAACCGTCGGGTTCCAGTTCGACGTACTCGGTTCCCGGAGCCGCGACCTCCGGTACGGGGGCGGACGCCACCTGCTCGGCCGCCTCCTCCAGGGCCAGTGTGGCGCGCCGGGCGTACCTCACGGCCGACCGGCGGCGCCGCCCGGAGCGGCACAGCCACGCCACCGCGACGCCCGTCAGGACGAGGGCGACGGCCCACGCGGGACGTTGCCCGGCGGTCCGGGCCGCGGTGCGGACCACGAAGCCCGCGAGGCAGAGGAGGATCGCGAGGAGGAGGAAGAACAGGGCGGTGGCGCGCAGGTCGAAGCGCCGCTCGCGGTCCGCGCGGCGAACGGGGCGGGTGGGTACGGTCATTGCGCTCCCTCCACAGGGCCTGGACAAAGATCACGACGAAGATCACTTCACTCCGCCTGCCCAAGATCGACGGTCTTAAGATGACGCGCGATCCGGCGGCATCCGAGACCGGAGACCCCACCGCTCACCGAAGGGACGCCCGATGATCGAGACCGGAGAGGACGGCCGCAGCTGGCTGCTGTCCGGCCCGACGAGTTCCTACGCCCTGCGCCTGGACGACGAGGACCACCTGCTGCACCTGCACTGGGGGCCGCGGATCGGTCTCGCGGACGTCGCCGCGCTCGCCGGACTCCCTTTGCCGGAGTGGTCGTTCGAGTCGCCGCTCGACGGCCATGAGGAGTATCCCGTCGAGGGCGGCCGGCGGTTCGCCGAACCCGCCCTGATCGTACGGTCCCCCGGCGCCCGCGGCACCGCGTGGACCTTCGTCTCCGCCGGGACGGCGGGGGACGAACTGCGCCTCGCCTTCCGCGATCCCGTGACCTCCCTGTCCCTCACCCTCCACTACCGCCTCCGGGACGGACACGACGTCGTCGAACGCTGGGTCACCGTCGCCAACACCTCGGCGGACACGCCCCTGGAGGTGCCGCGGGCCGACTCGGCGACCTGGACGCTGCCCGTGCGCGCCGCCTGGCGGCTGTCCCATCTGCACGGCCGCTGGGGCGCGGAGAGCCGGCTGGTGCGCGTCCCGGTCGGCTACGGCGCCCACACGATCGGCAGCCGGCGCGGGCACACCGGGCACCAGCACCTGCCCTGGGTGGCGCTGGACGCCGACGGCACCGCCACCGAGGAGCACGGCGAGGTCTACAGCTGTGCCCTCGCCTGGTCGGGCAGCTGGCGGCTGGCCACCCGCCGGCTGCCCGACGGCACCGTGCAGGTGACCGGCGGCTGGGGGCACGACGACGCGGGGCTGCTGGTCCTGGCGCCCGGTGAGTCGCGCAGTACGCCCGTGCTGGCCGGCCTGCGGTCCGCCGAGGGCTTCGGCGGGGCGAGTGCCGCCTGGCACGCCTGGCAGCTGGCGCACGTGATCCCGTCGGCCGCCGAGGACCGGCCGGTGCTCTACAACTCGTGGGAGGCGACCTGGTTCGAGGTGTCCGAGGAGCAGCAGCTGGCACTGGCCCGCCGGGCCGCCGCCATCGGTACGGAGCTGTTCGTCGTCGACGACGGCTGGTTCGGGCGGCGGACCAGCGACCGGGCCGGGCTCGGCGACTGGAGTCCCAACCCGGACCGGTTCCCGCGCGGGCTCGCCCCGCTCGCCGGGGAAGTGCGCGCCCTGGGCATGCGGTTCGGCATCTGGGTGGAGCCGGAGATGGTCAACCCCGACAGCGACCTGTACCGGGCGCACCCCGAGTGGACCCAGCACGTCCCCGGCCGCGCGCCCACCCAGTTCCGCAACCAGCTCGTCCTCAACCTCGCCCGCGCCGACGTGGCCGCCTTCGTCGAGGAGCGGATACACCAGTTGTTGGAGTCGGCGCCGATCGACTACGTCAAGTGGGACTTCAACCGCTCCTTCACCGACCCCGGCTGGCCCGGCGAGGCGTTCCCGGAACGGCTGTGGACCGAGCACGTGGAGGCGCTGTACGGCATCCTGGACCGGCTGCGGGCCGCCCACCCGGGCGTCGCCTTCGAGTCCTGCTCGGGCGGCGGCGGCCGGATCGACCTGGGCATCCTCTCCCGTACCGACCAGGTGTGGACGTCGGACAACACCGACCCGGCGGACCGGCTGGCCATCCAGCACGGCTTCGGGCAGGTGCACCCGGCGCGGGTGATGGCGGCCTGGGTGACGGACAGCCCCAACGAGCAGATGAACGGGCGGGTCAGTTCCCTGCGGTTCCGGTTCGTCAGCGCGATGGCCGGGGTGCTCGGCGTCGGCGGCGACCTCACCCGCTGGAGCGAGGCCGAACTCGACGAGGCGAGCAAGTGGATCGGGCTCTACAAGGAGATCCGGCCGGTCGTCCAGCGCGGGCGCCTGCACCGGCTGCTGCCGCCGGACGGTGACGGCCTGAGCGCCGTCCAGTACAGCCTGGGCGACGAGGTCGTGGTCCTCGCCTGGCTGCGGGCCCAGTCCTTCGGCCAGGAACCGGCGCCGGTGCGGCTGCGCGGCCTGGACCCGGGCGCCGTGTACGTCTGTCAGGACACCGGCCGCCCCCACCGCGCCCCGGTCCTGCTCCACCACGGCCTGCGCACGGGGTTGCGCGGCGATCTCGACGCCGCGGTGTTCCGCTTCCGGCGCGAGGGCTGACCCCGGGTGTTCCTCCGGCGCAAGCGCTCCCCCCGGCTGCCCCGGCTGCCCCGGCTGTTTTCGGCCACCCGCCGGCCTTCGGCCGGTCACGTCCGCAGGGCGTGACCGGCTGCCGGCCGGGGTGCGGCGTGGGCCGAGGCGCGGAATACGGACAGGACTTCCCTGCCCCTCCCTCCCCCGGCGGGTAAGCGCTAGCTTGATCTTGCCGATCGAATTCCCGTTCGGCCACCGGGTCGCGTGAGCGGAACTCCCGTGTCACGCGTGGGTGTTGACGGGCCAGACGGGGGGCGAGAGGAGCCGGACGGTGACACAGGGGCGGGTACGGCCACGGGATCCCTGGCGGCTGCTGCTGGTCGAGGACGACCGGGAACTGGTCGGCATGCTCTCCGGAGTACTGCGCGACGACGGCTACGAGGTCGACGCCGCGACCGACGGGCAGCGGGGCCTGCACCTGGGCCTGACCCGGCAGTACGACGTACTGGTCGTCGACCGGCGGCTGCCGGTGCTGGACGGCGTCGACCTGCTGGGCCGGCTGCGCTCGCGCGCGGTGCGCACCCCGGTGCTCATGCTGACCGCGATGGGCACCGTGCACGACCGGGTCGACGGGCTGGACGCCGGCGCCGACGACTACCTGGTCAAACCGTTCGACCTGGACGAACTCGGCGCCCGGCTCAGAGCCCTGTGCAGACGGGCGCTCGACGTCACCGACACCCTGCGGATCGGTTCCGGCCGGCTGCACGTCGGCCCGCGCGAGGTCGAACTGCCCGACGGGCGGCGGATCGCCCTGGCGGCCCGGGAGTTCGCGCTGCTGTGGGCGCTCGCCTCCCGCCCCGACGCCGTGTACTCGCGGGCGGAGCTGCGCCGGATGGTGTTCCAGGAGGCGCCCGCGTCGTCCATCGTCGACACCTACGTCTACTACCTGCGCCGCAAACTCGGCCGGCAGGCCGTGCGCACGGTCCGCGGCCTCGGCTACCGGCTGGGGGCGCTGTGAGGTCCTCACAGGTCGCGGAGCGCACGGAGGTGCGCCTGGCCCGGCTGCGGATCGCCGTGATCACCGCGGCGATCATCACGCTGCTCATGGTGGTGGTCGGCCTCGTCGCGGACACGGTGATGACCCGGGCGCAGAACGACCAGGTGCGGCGGGAGCTGCGCTACGGCGCCTCGCGCGGCGACCTGTCGAGCCCACCGGTGTGCACCTGGCTGTACGCGGCCGGCGCCACCCCGCTCGCCAACGCGCCGGACGGGTTCCCGGTCCGGGCCGATCTGGACCGGGTGCGCCGGACCGACGAGGCGGTGGAGCGGGTGGTGCACCGCAACGGCACGGTCTACCTGGTGCGCACCGAGGTCCGGGCGGACGGGAACGTGGTGCAGGCGGTGTTCGACCTGCGGTTCCAGCTCGCCGACCGCCGGCACCTCTGGTACGCGCTGGGCGTCGCGGAGCTGGTCGGGCTGATCGCGGCGGCCGTCACGGGCGCGGTCCTCGGCCGGCTGTCCGTGGCGCCGCTGGCCGAGGCGCTGGCCCGGCAGCGCCGGTTCGTCACGGACGCCAGTCACGAGCTGCGCACCCCCGTCACCCAGGTGTACACCCGGGCCCAGGTGCTGTCCCGGCAGGCGCGGGCCGCGCGGCTGCCGGCCGAGCACCGCGACGGCCTGGCCCGGCTGGTCGGTTCGGTGGGCCGGCTCGGCGCGGTCCTGGACGATCTGCTGCTCTCCGCGAGCCTCGCGGCGGACCCCGCGCGGCCCGCCGAGCGGGTGCCGGTCGATCTGACGGCGCTGGCCCGGTCGGTGGTCGCCGAGGAGGCGGAGCGGATCCGGGACGGCGGGCTCACCGTGACCGTGGGCGGTGCCCGCCGGTCCCTGTTCGTCGGCGGTGTCGAGTCGGCGCTGCGCCGGGCCGTCGGGGAGCTGCTGTCCAACGCGATCAGCCACACCCCGGCGGGCGGACGGGTCGAGGTGACGCTCACCCGCTCGGGCTCGGCCGTGGAGCTGACGGTCTCGGACACCGGGCCGGGTTTCGACCCGGCCGAGGCGGAGCGGCTGTTCGAGCGGTTCCACCGGGCCGGTGACGGCGGGCGGTACGGGCTGGGGCTGGCACTGCTGCGGGAGGTGGTCACGGGACACGGCGGTACGGTGACCGCGGCGGGCCGGCCCGGGCGGGGCGCCCGGTTCACCATCCGGCTGCCGGAGTGCGCTGCCCCGCCCGAGCGGATCCCGGCGGCCCCGGTCACGGCAGGTCACGTGTGAGCAGCAGCCGGGCCGCGGCGCGCACGTCGGCGTCCAGCGGGCGGTCCGGTTCGACCGGCGGGACGGTCTCGGCGAGGGCGTCCAGGAGTGCGGCGCACCGGGGCGCGGTGGGCCGGCGGGCGCCGACGTGGACGGCCTGGCGCAGGCCGACCGCGAGCGACCCGCACAGCAGGCCCAGCAGCCCGGCCATGTCGTAGGAGCGCAGGGCGGCCTGGGTGCCGAACGGGACGACGTCCTGGTTGTGCAGGTTGGTCGGCAGGCTCTGCATGGCGGCCGGGGCGGCGCATCGCCGGATCTCGGCGACGAACGCGGTGGTGGCCAGCTGCACGCCCTGCAGGCCGTGCTGGACGCCGGGTGCGGTGGCGAGCATCGGCGGCAGGCCCCCGTTGCGCGCCGGGTCCACCAGCAGGTCGAGCTGGCGTTCGGCGAGGTTGCCGAGCTGGGCGGTGACGGAGGCGAGCAGGTCGGCGGCGAACGCGGCGGGCTGCCCGAAGAAGTTCCCGCCGTGCACGACCCGGCCCGCGCCGTCGCCGTCACCGTCACCGTCGGCGAAGAACAGGGGGTTGTCGCTGACCCCGCCGAGGTCGGCGGCGACCACGCCGTCGACGTAGCCGAGGGCGTCCTCGGCCGCGCCGAGCAGTTGCGGGGCGCAGCGGATGCTGTACGGCTCCTGGAGCGGCCGGGCGCCGGAGGGGCTGGTGCCGGTCAGGGTGTGCCGCATGCGGGTGCCGACGACGGCCGCGCCGGGGTGCCCGTAGGCGCGCAGCAGGCCGGCGTCGAGGAAGCCTGGGTCGCAGCCGAGGAGGTCGGTGAGCAGGCAGGTGAGGTCGGTGAGCGCGCGGTGCGCGGCGCGGACGGTGTCGCGGGCCAGGGCGAGGGCGGCGGTGGTGACGGAGGTGCCGTTGACGAGGGCGAGGGCGTCGCGGCCGTCGAGGGCGAGCGGGGTCAGCCCGGCGGCGGTGAGCGCGTCGGCGGCGGGCAGGCGGCGGCCGTCCAGGTAGGCGTGGCCCCGGCCGCGCAGGGCCTGGGTGGCGTAGGCGAGCGGGATGAGGTCGCCGCTGGCGCCGACGGAGCCGTAGCGGGGGACGGCGGGCGAGAAGGTGGTGGCGAACATCGCGGCGAGCCGGTCGACGGTCTCGGCGGACACCCCGGAGTGCCCCTGGGCCAGCGACCAGGTGCGCAGCAGCAGGGCGGCGCGGGTGACGTCGTGCGGCAGGTCCGGGCCCTGCCCCGCGCCGAGGTGGGCCAGGGTGTTGTCGCACTGGTCGGCCTCGTCGGCGCGGCCCGCGTAGCCGACGAGGGCGCCGAAGCCGGTGGTGGCGCCGTAGACCGGGCCGTCCTTCCGCAGCGCGCGGAAGAGGTGCCGGCCGCGCTCGACCCGGGCGCGGGCCGCGTCGTCCACGGTGACGGTGAGCGGCGTCGCCGCGCGCCGCAGGGCGGTGGCGTCCAGAGGGCCGGTGAGCGTGACGGGATCCGTGGTGGTGAGCACAGGCCAGAACCTAGGCGGGGAATCTCAGAGCCCTCTGAAATCCGGTGGATAGCTTCCGGGCCATGGCGCACGACTACCTGATCATCGGAGCGGGGCCCGCGGGACTGCAACTCGCCGCCTCCCTGGAACGTGACGGTGCGGACTACGTGGTCCTGGAGCGCGGCAGCGTTCCCGGCGCGTTCTTCGAGCGGTTTCCCCGGCACCGCACCCTCATCTCGACCAACAAGGTGCACACCGGATACGACGATCCCGAGCTGCGGCTGCGGATGGACTGGAACTCGCTGCTGAGCGACGATCCGGAGCTGCTGTTCACCAAGTACAGCCCGCGCTACTTCCCGCCGGCCGACGAGATGGTCCGCTATCTGTCGGACTTCGCCGAGCGCACCGGGGTGCGCGTGCGGTACGGCACCGAGGTGGCGCGGATCTCCCGCGACGCCGACGGCTTCACCGTCACCGACCAGGGCGGACAGTCCTGGCGGGCGCGGCGGGTGGTGGTCGCCACCGGGGTGTCGCTGCCGAACGTGCCGGACATCCCCGGCATCGGACTGGCCGAGCGGTACGACTCGTTCGACCCCGACCCGGAGACCTTCACCGACCAGCGGGTGCTGATCATCGGGCGGGGCAACTCCGCCTTCGAGACGGCCGACAGCCTGATGGAGAACGCGGCGGTGATCCACGTCGTCGGCTCGGGTTCGCTGCCGCTGGCGTGGCGGACGCACTACGTCGGGCATCTGCGGGCGGTCAACAACAACTTCCTCGACAGCTACCAGCTGAAGTCGCAGAACGCGCTCCTGGACGGCCGGGTGCTCTCGATCCGGCGGGCGGCGGACGGCTTCCACGTGCCGGTCGCGTTCGAGCGGGCCGACGACGTGGTCAAGGAGATCCGCTACGACCGGGTGATCGTCGCCACCGGTTTCCGGCTCGACACCTCGATCTTCGACGAGTCCTGCGTCCCGGACCTGACGGTGAACGACCGGTTCCCGGACCTGACGGCGGTGGGCGAGTCGGTCAACGTGCCGGACCTGTACTTCGCCGGGACGCTGATGCAGGGCCGGGACTTCAAGAAGGCCACCACCGGCTTCATCCACGGCTTCCGCTACACGGTCCGCGCCCTGCACCGGGCACTGCGGCAGCGGTACGAAGGGGAGGCGTGGCCGGTGACCGAGCTGGGCGCGGACACCGAACGGGCCGTCGAGGAGGTCGTCACCCGCGTCAACCGGTCCTCCGCGCTGTGGCAGCAGTTCGGCGTCCTCGGCGACCTCCTGCTGCTCGCCCCGGACGGCACGCTGCGCTACGCCGAGGAGGTCCCGGTCGGCCAGGTGCCGCACGCCGTGCGCGCGGGCGACTTCGGGGAGGTGGCCGCGCACGCGGTGATCACCCTGGAGTACGGGGAGGACCACGACCGGGTCGACCCCTTCGACGTCACGGCGGGCCGCAAGTCGCAGCAGGACGTGGCGGGTCTGGACGGCCGCTATCTCCATCCCGTCGTCCGCTGGTACCGGGGCGGTGAGTTCGTCGACGCGTACCACCTCGCGGAGAACCTGGAGAACGAGTGGGACAGCGAGAAGTTCCACCGCGCCCCGCTGCGCGCCTTCCTGGAGGCCCGGCGCGGCCCGGCCGCCCCGGTGGCACCGTGATCCTCCGCGACCTGCACGACAAGGCGCGGCAGTCCCTGGACCCCGTCCGCTACGACTACGTGGCGGGCGGGGCGGGCGAGGAACGGGTCCTCGCCGACAACGAGCGGGCCTTCGACCGGTACGCGCTGCTGCCCCGGGTGCTGTCGGGCCGCGAGACGCGCGACACCGCCGTCGATCTGCCGGGCGCCCCGCGGACGGCGCCGGTGGTCGTGGCGCCGACCGCGTTCCACCGGCTGGCGCATCCCGACGGCGAGCGGGCCACGGCGCGGGCCGCCGCGGCCGAGGGCACCGTCCTGGTGACCGGGACCGCCTCGACCACCGCGGTCGCCGACGTGGTCGCGGCGGCCCGCGAGGCGGCCGGGGACCCGGCGGTGTGGTTCCAGCTGTATCCCCATCCCCGGCGCGAGGTCACCGGGGCGCTGGTGCGGCGGGCCGAGGAGGCGGGCTGCACGGCGCTGGTGGTGACCGTCGACTCCCCGGTGTTCGGCCGGCACACCCGGGACCTGCGCAACGGCTTCACCGATCTGCCGCCCGGCTACGCGGCGGAGAACATGCGCGGTCTGCCCGGCGCCCCGCCCGGCGCGCTCACCGACATCCCGATGTCCCCCGCGGTGTCCTGGCGGGACATCGACGACATCGTCGGGTCGACCTCACTGCCCGTGCTGCTCAAGGGAGTTCTGCACCCGGCGGATGCCCGGCTGGCCGTGGAGCACGGCGCGGCCGGGGTGGTCGTCTCCAACCACGGGGGCCGCCAGTCGGACGCCGTACCGGCGTCCGTGGACTGTCTGCCGGCGGTCGTGGCGGCCGTGGCGGGCCGGGTGCCGGTCCTGCTGGACGGCGGGATCCGCCGGGGCAGCGACATCGCCGTCGCCCTGGCGCTGGGCGCGAGCGCCGTCGGCGTGGGACGCCCGGTGGTGTGGGGTCTGGCCGCCGAGGGCGAGGCCGGGGTGCGGCGGGTCCTGGCGGCGCTGCGCGACGAGTACGACCACACCCTCGCGCTGTGCGGGGGGTGCCGGAACACCGATCTGACGAAGGACTTGGTCGTCCGGAAGGGCGGGACGTGGTGAACAGCGGGCCGAAGCGGGCTCCCGCGACGACATGGTGGCTGCCGCGGAGCGTGGTGGCGCTGCGGGTACGGATCTTCGAGAAGGTCAACGGCGACCACGCGGTGACCCTGCCCGACGCCACGCACGGACCGGAGGTGTTCGAGCGGGTCTACGCCCATCCCGCGGCGAACGGGCGCAGCGCCGGGGCAGGTCTGTCCGACCTGTTCTGGTACTGGCTGGCGCCGGGCCCGGAGGTGCACCAGGAGCACCTGGAGCCCGGCGAGCGCTACGAGGAGGTGGCCGCGACGACGCGGCGCATCCTGGCCGGCGGCTCGGAGGCCCTCGGGGCGGCGGCCGGCCGGGCCGTCGCCGGCGTACTGGGCTCCCTGCCGGACGACCGGATCAGCCTGGTACGGCTGCGGGACCTGGTGATGCCCGCGTGGGCCGGGTTCTGCTACGAACTGGTGTTCAAGGAGCCGTGTCCGCCGCGTGCCCGGGACCTGATCACCGCGCACGCCGACGACGTGATCAGCGCCCTGAAGTGCACCGGGCTGCGTCATCCGCGGCGCCGGGCGCGGCTGACGGCGTATCTGCGCGAACGGATCGCGGCCGGTGACGTGCCGCACCGGCTGCCGGCCTCGCTGTCCCTGCCCGAACAGGCGCACTACCTCCAGGGGACGTTCTTCAACACGGCCGTGGTGCAGCTCTCCGAGGCGACCGCGCACGTGCTGCTGGCCCTGGCCCGGCATCCGGAGGTGCAGCGCCGCCTGTGGGCGGAGCCCGGCGACGACCAGTACCTCACCCGCGTACTCGACGAGACGATGCGGCTGTACCCGCTGTTCGGCATCGCGCACCGCGTCACCACCGGGGAGATCCCGCTCGACGAGGAGACGGTGCTGCCGGCCGGCTCGGTGGTGTGCTTCAGCTATCCCGACTACCACGCCACGGGCTACGACCGTCCCGGGGAGTTCGACCCGGACCGCTGGGAGTCCCTGTCCGCCAAGGACGCCCACCACATCCCGTTCGGGGTGGCGGCGAACCGGCCCTGTCCGGCGTGGCGGCTGTCGCCGCTGGTGCTGCGCGCCGCGGTCCGCGAGGTGCTGCGCCGCTACCGGCTGGACTCGACGGCCTCGCACACCCGGTCCAACCCGCACCGCGCGCCCTGTCTGCTGATCCCGCGCGGTCTGTCCCCCGGGCCCCGCCTCGCGGTGCTGCGGAGGTTCGTGCGGGCGCGGGACGGCGTCGAGGACGTCACCCGGGCCGTGCGGCAGCTCGTGCTCGGCACGGTCATGGTGCTGCACGCCCGCAGGCTGCGGCTGGCGAGCCGCTATTTCGAGGAGCATCCGGCCGGGCGCTGCCCGGTCGTCCACCCGGAAGGAAACAGCACATGAGCGCCACGGATCTCGCACCCGCGTTCTTCCTCGCCGTCGTGGTCATCCTGGTCGTCTGCCGGATCGTGAGCCGGCTGCTGCAACTGGTCGGCCAGCCCCCGGTCGTCGGCGAGATGCTGGCGGGGGTGGTGCTGGGCCCGTCGGTGCTCGGCGCCCTGCTGCCCGGCGTGGAGTCGGGTCTCTTCCCGCAGGAACTGCGCCCGGTCCTCTACGTGGTGGGGCAGATCGGCCTCGTCGCGTTCATGTTCCACGTCGGCTGGGACTTCCGGGTGGACCGGCTGCGGGGCGTGGCCCGGTCCGCCGGTCTGGTCTCGGCGGCCGGGGTGGTGGTGCCGGTGCTGCTCGGTGTGCTGCTGATCGTCGTCGCCGGTGAGCGGACCGGCGCCATGGCCCCGGACGTGTCGCTGACGGTGTCGGCCCTGTTCGTCGGGGTCGCGCTGGCCGTGACGGCCTTCCCGATGCTGGCCCGGATCATCGCCGAGCAGAAGCTGGCGGGCACCCGGCACGGATCGCTGTCGCTGGGCGCGGGCGCGGTCGACGACGCGGTGGCCTGGATCCTGCTCGCGGGGGTCTTCAGCATCGCCGGCGGCAGCGCCGGGCTGGTGTCGCTGGCCGTCGCCGGCGGGTTCGGTCTCATCGTGGTCCTGGCGGTGGTGGTACGGCTGCGGGGACGCACCGTGCTGCTCGCCGAGCGGGCGGCGCCGGAGAACCTGCTCCTCATGCTGGTCGGCGTGCTGTTCCTGGTGGCCTGGTACACGGACGAGATCGGCCTGTACGCGGTGTTCGGGGCGTTCAGCCTCGGGCTGGTCTTCCCGCGCTCGCCGCAGCTGGACCGCTCGGTGGAGACGATCGAACCGGTGGGCCGGGTGTTCCTGCCGCTGTTCTTCACCTACTCGGGGCTGAACACGGACTTCACCCTGCTGGGCTCCGGGCCGGTGCTGCTGTTCACCGCGGGGTGCGTGCTGGTCGCGGTCGTCGGGAAGTTCGGCGCCTGCTGGCTCGCCGCCCGTCTCTCCGGGGAGCCGAACCGGGTGGCGCTGCGGGTCGGGGCACTGATGAACGCGCGGGGCCTGATGCAGCTGATCGCGCTCAACCTGGGACTGGCGGCGGGCATCGTGACGCAGGCGATGTTCAGCGCGCTGGTGGTGGTCGCCATCGTCACCACCGTCATGGCGACGCCGCTGCTGGCGCTGATCGACCGGCGGGAGCGGACCCGGGACGGGCGGGACGAGGGGCACGGACGGGACGAGCGGCCGCGGCCGGCGGTCGTGGCCGAGAACCACTGAGCACAAGGAAGGGCCCGGCCCCGACGGGCCGGGCCCTTCCTTGTGCCGGACGGTCAATCCCCGCTCGCCAGCCGCCGTTTGTCGGGCTTGCCGGCGGGCGTGAGCGGCACCTCCCCGATGAGGGTGAGCCGGGTCGGCGCGCACGCCTCGCCCAGCCGCGCGGCCACCAGGTCCCGCAGTTCACCGAGGCCGGGGACGCGTCCCTCGGCGGGTACGACGAAGGCGTGCACGGCCTCCCCGGTGCTGTCGTCGGGGACGGCGGTGACGTACGCCTCGGCCACCGCCGGGTGGGTGGCCAGCAGGCGTTCCACGGGACCGGCGTAGTACAGGTTGGCGTTGACGATGATCACGTCGCGGGCCCGTCCGGTGAGCCACAGCCGGCCCTGACCGTCGAGCCGGCCGAGGTCACGGGTGCGGACCCAGCCGTCCGGGGTGAACACTTCCGCGGTCAGCGCGGGTTCGCGCCAGTAGCCGCGGGCCTGCGACGGGGTGCGGACGAACAGTTCACCGTCGGTGCCGGGCGGGACGGGGCGGCCGTCGGTGTCCCGGACCTCCAGGTCGACGGGCGGGACGCCCAGCGAACCGGGTTCGTCGTCCGGGGTGGCCATGGAGATCATGCCGGTCTCGGTCTGGCCGTAGCCGTGGAAGACGACCGGCCCGAGCACCTCGGCGGCCTCGCGCAGCCGCCCCGGTGACAGCGGGGACCCGGAGACCATCAGCGCGCGCAGCGAGCCGAGGTCCACGGGCGAGGCCCGCTGGCTCGCGACGAGCTTGGTCAGCCGGGCCACGGTGATGACGCTCGCGGTGGCCCGGTGACGGACGAAGGCGTCGGGGAAGGCGGGCGGGTCGGCGGTGACGAGGGTGCCGCCGGCGGCGAGGGTGAGCAGGCCGTACTCCATCATCACCTGGCTCGCCAGGGTGCCGAAGACCAGGAACCGGTCGAGGCGGGCGGCGAGTTCGCGGACGGCGGGCGGCCAGGCGTCCGGCCGCAGCGCCCAGGCCGCGGTCATCGCCGCGTAGGTCTGGGCGCAGGCCTTGGGAAGGCCGGTGCTGCCGCTGGTGTGGATGAGCCGGGCGACGTCCTCCGGCCGGGCCGTGACCCGCGGCCGGAGGCCGTCGTCCGGCGTGGACAGCAGGTCGTCGAGGGCGAGGACGGCACCGGACGGCACCGTGTCCGGGTCGTCGGAGACCCGGTACGCGACGTCCGTGAGGAGGTGCTCGCGCTGGCGGTCGGTCAGTCCCGGCCGTACGCCGACGACACGGGCGCCGACGACGTGAGCGGCGACGACCGCGGCGAACGCCTCGGGGCTGACGCCCAGCAGCAGCGCGACGCCGTCACCGGGGCCGACGCCGTGCTCGCGCAGGCCGTTGGTCACGCGCCGTACGTCCGCGAGGAGTTCGGCTCCGGTGACGGCCCGGTCCAGGTGCTCGAAGACCACGCGGTCGCCCGCCGCGCCGAGGAGGTCGAGCACGCCGCCGGGGAACTGCTCAGTCAAGGCAGGCCTTCACGAACGCGACGAGCGGCTGCTGGTGGACGGCCGGGATGTCCCAGTCGTTCTCCAGGTTCTCCGCGAGGTGGTGGGTGCCGGCCAGGACGCCGTCGCGGTAGTGGCGGACGACGGGGTGCAGGTAGACGGAGTCCGCGGCGTGCTCGACGTCGTTCTCGACGACGCGCGGGACGCTGATGTCGAACGGGTCGACGCCGTCGTGTCCGGACCCGTACTCCAGGTCGACGACGAACCGGTGCGCGGCGGGGCCGAGACCGCCGTCGGTGACGTGGTCGAGCGGCACCTCCTCCTGGTAGCGGGCCCGGTCCCCGTCGACGGTGACCACGTCGCCGAGGAACCCGAACTGCTGCCAGAGCCCGGAGGAGCGGTTGACGCGGGCGATGAGGGCGTCGGCGATCGCCTCCGGGGTCGCGGGCAGTCCGGCGGCGGGCCAGGGGGTGTCGTGGTAGCGGGCGTCGAGGATGCGGGTCAGGGCCCGGACGCCGTAGCGGAAGCCGTGGATGAAGCCGTTGGTGAACTTCTTGAAGTCCCGCTGCTGGGTGAGGGTACCGGCGAAGTAGAGGTCCGGTACGTTCACCGACTCGTAGGCGGAGGTCTGTTCGGGGAACCGGTCGTCGATGACGAGGGCGGGGCGGCAGGTCTCGTCGAAGACGCTCGCGTCGAAGCGGAAGCCGGCGGCCACGATGATCCGGTCGTAGCGCAGTTCGCGCAGCCGTTCCGTGGTGCGGGCGTAGCGGAACACCACCCGGAACCCGCCTTCGGGGCTCTTCTCGACGCTCTCCACGGTGCCGTCCAGGACGGCGTTCTGCGACTTGAGCTGGTAGCTGTCCAGGAAGTTGTTGTTCACCGCGCGCAGATGGCCGACGAAGTGGGTCTGCCAGGCCATCTTCAGCGAGTGCGGGCCGGCCACGTGGATGACGGCCGCCTTCGCCATCAGGGACTCGGCGGTCTCGAACGCCGAGTTGCCCTTGCCGACGACCAGCACCCGCTGGTTGGTGAAGGAGGCCGGGTCGGTGTCGAAGTCGTCGTAGCGTTCGGCGAGTTCGATGCCGGGGATGGGCGGTACGTTGAGGCGGGAGACGCCGGTCGCCACGATGATCCGGCGGGCCCGCCAGGTCCGTCCGGCGCCGTCGAGGACGGTGAAGACCCCGTCGGCGCGGGAGACGCGGACGACTTCGGTGCCGTACTCGACGCGGACGCCGGTCTTCTCGGCGTAGTCGGCGAGATAGCGCACGAAGTCGTCGGCGCGGGGGAAGTAGTCGTCGCTGTACCGGGTGAACAGCAGCCGCGGGTCGTCGCTGAGCAGCGAGTTCCAGTCCATGCGGAGGCTGAGCTCCGGGTCGCTGTATCCGGTGTTGACCTTGTTGATGGATATCAACTGCCGATGCCGGGGGAAGCGGGTGAAGAACGTCCCCGGGCCGTTTCCCCGCTCCAGGACGACGTAGTCGCGTCCGTCGCGTTCCAGGGAAGCGGCGAGCTGCAGTCCGGCCGGTCCGGCCCCGATGATCAGGTAATCGCGCACCATGGACGGGACGCTAGTGGCGGGAAATCAGAACGTTCTGAGATTGCCGGCCGGGGCGGGCACGGGTGGCGGGCCGGGGCTCGCCGGCCGGCTCGGGGTGGCCGACGGGGGTGCGCTCCGGGCGGGCGTCCGCGGCCTCCAGGCGGAGCACGGCTTCTTCGTCGGGGGTGCCGGGCGCCGCCTGGTAGACCACCATGCGCTGGCCGCCGGTCCGGGCCAGGCTCATGATCTCGTAGGTCAGGGTCATCGTTCCGGCCTTCGGGTGCCGGAAGGTCTTCTGTCCGCCGCCGCGTTCACACACGTCGTAGCGTTCCCAGAGCCGGGCGAACTCCGGTGACTTCACGGCCAGTTCGCCGACGAGGGCGGTCAGTTCCGCGGAGTCCGGGTCGGCGCCGGCGACCGCGCGCAGGTGCGCCACCGAGGAGGCGACGGTCGCCTCCCACGGGTCGTAGAGGGTCCGGCCGACCGGGTGGAGGAAGAGGTAGCGGGTCAGGTTGCGCCGCTCCTCGGGCCAGTCCCACAGGCCGGGCATCAGCCGTCGGCCTGGCGGGTTGGCGGCGAGGACGCGGTTGAAGCGGTTGACCACGTAGGCGGGCATCGGACGGACCGACTCCAGCATCCGCAGGACCGAGTCGCGGACGGTGTGGTCGGAGCAGGCGGGCAGGTCGGAGATGCGTCCGGAGGCCAGTTCCGCGAGTTCGTGGAGGCGTTCGTAGGCGTCGCCGCGCAGCCGCAGGGCGCGGCCGAGGGCGTCCACGACCGCGGGGGACGGGTTGGTCTCCCGGCCGCGCTCCAGGCGGATGTAGTAGTCGACGCTCACCCCGGCCAGCGCGGCCAGTTCCTCCCGGCGCAGGCCGGGGGTGCGGCGCAGGCCCGCGCCGGCCGGGAGGCCGACGTCCTGCGGGCGCACCTGGGCCCTGCGGGCCTTGAGGTAGCGGCCGAGTTCGGTGCCCCGTGCGTCCCCTGCTGTCGCCATCCGCCCATTGTGGCAGCCGGTCGGGGAGCGTGAGGGGCCGTGTCACTGCCTGGAACGCGGCACCCCGGTACGACGCGGTCTGCCGGGCGGCGTCCGGAAGGCGGATGGTGGTGGGGAGCGGGCGGCCCGGCCGCCGGGGCCCAGGGGGTGCGTGGCACCGGACCGCGGCCCGGTGGCCGGTGCCGTCCGCCGTCGGTCCGTGTCCCTCGCCCGCCCGGGAGCCCTGCCGTGCCTGCCCTTCCCTCCTCGTCCTCGTCCCCCTCTCCGGTCCCGGTCTCGCCCTCGTCCCCGGCCCCGGTCTCTTCCCCGGTCCCGGTCTCGTCCCCAGTCTCGTCCCCGGTCTCGTCCCCGCCCCCGGTCTCGCCCTCGTCCTCGTCCCCGTCCTCGGACCCGGTCCGCAGTGGTGCCCCCGGGCCGTCGTCGCAACCCGACGGACGCGGCGGCCCGCCGGGGCGGACCGCGCCGGGCGGCGGGCTCGCCCTGGTCGCCGCGCTGCTCGGTTTCAGCGTCATCACCATCGACGTCTCCGCCGTGAACATCGCGCTGCCCGCCGTCCAGGACTCCCTCAGCGGCGGAATGGCGGGGCTGCAGTGGGTGGTCGACGCGTACACCCTCACCTTCGCCGCCCTGATGCTGTCCGCCGGCGCCCTGGCCGACCGCGTCGGTGCCCGCCGCGCCTACGCCTTGGGCGTGGCCCTGTTCACCGTGGCCTCCCTGGCCTGCGCGCTCGCTCCGGACATCGCCGTACTGATCGGGGCGCGCGTGGCGCAGGGCGGCGCGGCGGCGATCGTGATGCCGGCCTCGCTGGCGCTGATCCGGCACGCCTACGACGACGCGCGGTCCCGGGCCCGCGCCATCGCCCTGTGGGCGGTCGGCGGTTCGGTGGCGATGGCCGCGGGTCCGGTGCTGGGCGGGCTGCTCACCGACTCGGCCGGCTGGCGGGCGGTGTTCCTGCTGAACCTGCCGGTCGGCGCGGTGATCCTGGGCCTGCTGGTGCGGGTGCCGGTCTCCCCGCGCCGGCCCGCCGCGCTCGACGGGGCCGGGCAGCTGACGGCCGTACTGGCCCTGGCGGGGCTGGCGTTCGCGGTGATCGAGGGCGGGCACCGGGGCTGGACCAGCGGTCCCGTACTGGCGTCCGCCGCGCTCGCCGTCGTCTGCGGGTACGTGTTCTACGCGGTGGAGCGCCGGCAGCGGCGGCCCATGGTGCCGCTGGACATGCTGACCGACCGCCGGGTCGCCGTGCCGCTGGCGGTCGGCTTCTCCATCAACGCCGCCTTCTACGGCGGGATATTCCTCCTCGGGCTGTACTACCAGCAGGTGCGCGGCATGTCGGGGATCGTGGCCGGGCTGATGTTCGTCCCGATGTCGGTGCTGGTGACGGCGGTCAACCTGGTCTCGCCGCGCCTGGCGGAGCGGATCGGGCGGCGGCCGGTGATCGTGGCCGGGCAACTGGTGTTCGTCGGCGCGATGCTGGCCCTCATGCCGCTGGCCGCGCACACACCGGTGTGGCTGGTGCTGGTGCTGCTGGTGCCGCTGAGCGTCGGAGGGGCGGTGGTGGTGCCCGCGCTGACGGCACTGATGATCGACGCCGTGCCGGGGGAACGCGCGGGAACGGCGTCGGGGCTGCTCAACTCCCTGCGGCAGACCGGCGGCGCGCTCGCCGTCGCCCTGTTCGGCAGCCTGCTCGCCGCCCCGGACGGCGGCTTCTCCCTGCCGGGGATGCGCGTGGGCCTGCTCGTCGTCGCCGCCCTCCTGCTGGCCACCGCCGTGCTGTCCCGGGTCGCGCTGCCCCGGGAGTGACCCGCCCGGTTCAGGAATCCACGGTCCGGTCGGCGGCCCGCCGGGCTCGGGGCCCGTCCGTCCCGACGTCCTGGACGCCGATCACGGAGAGCAGCTCCAGCTGTCCCGCGCCCTCGCTGCCGGGCGGTGCGGTGAACCACAGCAGGCGTTGGCAGCCGTCCTCGCTGAACAGGCTGTGGCAGTCCAGTTCGATGACGCCCAGGGCGGGGTGGACGATGCGTTTGTGGTCGGTCCGCCGCAGGGCGACGTCGTGGGTGTCCCACAGGGCGGCGAACTCCGGGCTGCGCCGCCGCAGTCCGGCCACCATCCGCCGGACCGCGGGGTCGTCGCCGCGCCGGGCGGCGACCGCCTGGAGATCGGCGGCGAAGACCCGGGAGTGGTGGGGGTGGTCCGCCACGGGGTAGAGGGTGCGGGCCTCCGGGTCGGTGAACCAACGGTGGACGAAGCTCGCCTCCGGGCCGCGCACCGCCGGGGGCGGGCCGACGAGCGCGGCGGCCAGCGTGTTCTGGACCAGGGTCTCGTGCAGGTCGGTGATGACCTGGGCCGGCGTGCCGGCCAGCCGGTCCAGCAGAGCGAGCATGGCCGGCTGGACGTGCGCGTCCGGTCCGTGGGCCGCCGGGGGCACCGGCCGGTCGGCGAGGTGGAAGAGGTGGTCGCGCGCGTCGCCGTCCAGCCGCAGGGCCCGGCCCAGAGCGGCCAGTACCTGGGCCGAGGGCTGGGCACCGCGCCCGCGTTCCAGCTCGGTGTAGTAGTCGGCCGACAGGCCGGCCAGCTGGGCGACCTCCTCGCGCCGCAGCCCAGGCACCCGGCGCCGGGGCCCGGCGGTCAGGCCGACGTCGCGGGGGCGGACGCGGCCGCGCCGGGACTTCAGGAAGGCGCCCAGTTCCGAGTGGTTCATGTCGCCCATCGTCGCGCGGACGGGCTCTGCCGGCCAGGGGACGGTGACCCCAGGGTGGAAAGGGCCCTGGCCGGGCCGGGCACCGTGGCTCAGGCTGAGGCCCGTACCAACCGCTCGCGCCCTCACAAGGAGTGCCACCACCATGCCGTTCGCGAACTTCAAGGTCCCCGCCGGTTCCCTCGACGAGAAGGAGAAGAAGGAGATCGTCACCCGCGCCACCCAACTGTTCGTCGACATCTACGGGGAGCGGGCCCGCGCCACCACCCTGGTCCTGGTCGAGGAGGTCACCGACGGAGGCTGGGGCATCGGCGGTGACGTCCTGACTCTCGCCATGCTCCAGGGGTCGACCGAGGACTGACCTCCCCGCTACGGTCCTCGGGAGCCGAGCCGATGCCGGAAGGGACGACATGCGCTTCACCGACGGGCCTCGTACGCACTGTGACGTTCTGGTGCGCGCCGGGGCGGAACGGGTCTGGGAGCTGGTCACCGACATCCGGCTGCCGGCCCGGCTCAGCCCGGAACTGCGGCGCGTGGCCTGGCTCGACGGCGCGGACCGGCCCGCGGTCGGCGCGCGCTTCGAGGGTCACAACCGGCACCGTCTGCTCGGCGAGTGGCGCACGGTCTCCCAGGTGACCGAGCTGGTGCCGCGGCAGACGTTCACCTGGGCGGTCACGGACGCGGACGGCCGCTACGGGCCGCCCTCCGTGGACCCGGCCCGGCCGATGGCCGTCTGGAGCTACACGCTGCGGACCGGGGCCGACGGCGTCCGGCTGCGCCAGTCGGTACGCGTGGGGCCGGGGCCGAGCGGCGTCACGCGGGCGATCGAGCAACGGCCGGACCGCGAGCCGGACATCATCGCCTTCCGGCTGGCGGAGCTGCGCGCGGGCATGCGGGAAACCCTCACCGGGGTCAAGGCACTCGCCGAGGCGGAGACCGACCGGGACGGACAGGATGAACTGTGCGACTCGGACAGTTCTGACGAACAGGACGCCGGGCACCGGTAGCCCGGCGAGCACGCGGCGCACGGCGCGTGGCGTGCGGGAGCACGCACCCCCGCTCGTGGCGTGCGGGGGCACGTGCTCCACGGGGCGGTGCTTCCGTACGCCGTCGGGGCCGGGCGTGCGGGTCACATGCCGTGGCAAGACCCATGGCAGCCGGCGCGACGCGTGCGCCCGCTGTCCCGCCCGCGCAGGAGGTCGCCTTCCGTGTCGATCACGCCCCGAGCGGTGTACGAACGCCCACTGGCGGGCCACGAGGCGATGTTCGTCCAGTCGGGCACGCCCGTGGTCCTGTGCCATTCCCTGGGCGGTCCCGTGGACCGGGAGGTGCTCGACGAGTCCCTCCGTGTCCTGGCCGGTGTCCATCCCGTCCTCACCGCCCGGTGCCGTCCCGGGCCGGACGGTCCCCTCCTGCGCTGCCACCCCGCCGCGCCTCCTCGGCTGCGTACCGGCACCGACTTCGCCGCCGCCACCGCCCCTTTCGCTCCCGGGGCGCCGATGGTGCGCGCGACCCTGCTGGAACAGCCCGGCGGGGACCGGCTGTTCGTGCTGTGCGTCCACCACGCCATCGCCGACGGCGTCAGCGCCCTGACCGCGCTGGCGCAACTGTGGGAGATCTGCACCGCCCGGATCACCGGCCGGGCTCCCCGGCTGCCACCCGCGACGGACGGGCTGCCGCACCCCGTGGAGCCGTACTTCCGCCACAGGGTCACCCGTCGGCAGATCGACGGGTTCCTGGCCCGCCGGGCCGCCCGTGCCCGAGCCCTCTCCCCCCTCTGTCTCCCGGCCGAGGCGGCCGGCACCGGCGGCCCGGCGCGCGGAGTGCACGTACGACGTGTCGCCCTGGACCGCGAGCAGACCGCCCGCCTGGTACGGACCGCCCGGGACAGCGGCATCAGCACGCACAGCGTCGCCTGCGGCCTCGTCCTGACCGCGGTGCGGGACGTCGCCGACGACGCACCCGGCGTACGTACTCTGACCTGCGCCTCCGCGCTCGACGTACGGCGCCGGCTGGTGCCGCCGCTGCCCGCGCACCGCGTGGTGATGGCGGTGGCGGCCCTGGAGACGCACGTCCCGGTCGCCTCGGCGGACGACCCGGTGCGCGTCGGGCGGCTGGTCCGGGAGCGGATGCGCGCCACGGTCCGCAGCGGCGAACTGGACCTGTCCATCGCCGCCCTGCCGGAGTTGGCCGCCCAGGCCCTGGCCCGCGGTCCGGCGCTGCCCCTGAGCGTGGCGGTCTCCGACCTCACCGCCCGCGCCCCCGCGCTCCCCATGCCGCCGGAACTGTCCGCCTCCGCGCCCTGGGGGTACGTCGAGGTCCACGGACCGGTCCCCGTAGCCGCCCTGACGGGGCATCACAGCGACGCCCTGGGTCTCACCCTCGCGCTGCCGCGCGCCTTCTTCACCGCCGGCCAGGCCCAGCGGCTCGCCGGTGCCCTGCACCGCACCACCCGGCGGGCGCTGGGCGCTCCCTGACGACGGTCCCGTCGTGACCGGCAGGCCCGCGGCCTCGTTGCGGTGACGTGTACTCCATCAGTGCGACCGACCGCACCTTCCTCACGATGCGGCGGCCACCCGTCGCCGGATTCTTCCTGGACTTCGACGGCCGGGCGCCGTCCGTGGACGAGCTGGCGCGGCGCGTCGCGGCCCGGTCGGGCTCGCTGCCCGCGCTGACCCGTCTCCTGCCCGCGGGCCGGGCCCGGTACGGGTCGCCGCACGCCGCCGCCGTCGATCCGAACGCGCACGTCCGCCACTGGCGCGTCCCGGACGGGGAACGGGCCCTCCACGACGCCTGCGAGGCCCTGCTGACGCGGGAACTGCCCGGCCGGGCGCGTCCGCCGTGGGACTGCCGGCTGCTCACCCAGTCCTCCGTCGCCGGGCGGTTCCGGGTCTGCTTCCGCGTGCACCACGCCCTGACCGACGGGGTCGGAGCCGCCCACAGCGCCCTCGCCCTCCTCGCGGACACCCCGGTGGCCGGGCCGCCGCTGTATCCCGACGCCGGCGGCGGTATCCGCGCGGGCCTGTGCGCCGTACGGGAGACGGCCGCGCCCGCGCTCCGCCCCGGGCCGCCCTGGCACGCGCTGCGCCGCGTCACCGGGCCGGGCGGTGGAGCGCGGTGGACGTACGGCGATGTGCCGCTCGCCCGGCTGCGCGCCCTGGCGGACACCCACCGGACCAGTGTGAACGACATCGCGCTGGCCGCGCTGGCCCTCGCCCTGCGGTCGTGGAGCACGGAACTGGCGCTGCCCGACCCTCCGTCCCCCGCCCGGACGCTGGTGGCGATGTCCACCCGCACGCCTCGGCAACGGCTCGCGCCGGGCAACCACATCGCCTTCCACCGGCTGCACCTCCCCGTCACCGCCGCCACGCTGGGAACCTCGGCGGCCGAGGTGCGCCGGCAGACGGACGCCGTGCGGCGCTCGCACCGCCGCGACGCCCTGCGCGCGCTGCTGGACCTGCCCTGCCCGCCGGCCTCCGGGAGCCGCGCGCTGCGCGCCGTGGTCAACACCCGCCTCTATCCCTTCGCCGTGAGCAGCGTCTCCTTCCCGCAGAGCTTCACCTGCTTCGGCGCACGGCTGAGCGCGGCCTCGCTGTTCCTGCACATCGGGGACGACGAGCAGCGGCCCGTGTACCTGTCCTTCACCCGCACTCCGGACACCGTGCGGTGCGCCGTGGTCACCGACGTTCCCCGGGCGCACGCCACCGCGCTCCCCCGCCACTGGGTCCGGGCCCTGGGCTGACGGCGTCCGCCGGTGTCCGGGCCCCGGAGGCGAGCAGGGCCAGCTTGTCGGCGCTGTCGGTGCCGGGGTCCGGGTGGAGCACGACCAGCATCTGGCCCGCCGTACCGCCGATGTCCAGTTTCTCCCTGTTCAGCCGGAGGTCTCCGGCCCGGGGGTGGGTGAGACGCACCGGAGCGCCCTCGCACACCTTGATGTCGTGGCGGGCCCAGAGCCGGCTGAAGCGGGGGCTGGCCAGGGAGAGTCCGCCGACCAGCTCGACGAACCGGGGGTCGTCGGTGTCGGTGCCGACCGACTCGCGGAAGACGGCGACGGCGCCCTCGGTGGTCTCCTCCCAGTCCGGGTGGAGTGCCTGTTGGGCGGGGTCGAGGAACAGGTCCCACAGGCGGTTGGCCCCCACCGCCAGCCGCGGCGACAGGGCCGTCGCCAGGGCGTTGGCGGCGAGGATGTCGAAGTAGCGGTCCTCGACCACCGCGGGCAGCGGGAGCGTGGCGACGAGCTGGGCGATGCCCGCGGGGACGGTTTCCTCGCGGGGGCGGCGGGGCCGCCGGCGCGGCCGGGCGGCGGCGAGGCGCAGCAGGTAGGCCGTCGCGTCGTCGTCGAGCCGCAGCACGCGGGCGAGCGACTCCAGGACCTGCACGGACGGGTTGCGGTCCCGGCCCTGCTCCAGGCGCAGGTAGTAGTCGGCGCTGATACCCGCGAGCATCGCGACCTCTTCCCGGCGCAGTCCCTGCACGCGTCGTGTCCCCACCGCGGGGATACCGACCTGTTCGGGGGTGACGAGCCGGCGGCGAGCGCGCATGTAGTCACCCAGCGGGTTCGGTCCGTCGGTCATCCGCCCACTGTAGTGCGGGTGCCGGGGCCGTTCCTGGTCCTGTCACCCCCAGGACCGCGGGGGCTCTGGCCCCTCCGGCGGCCGGTCCGCATCGTGGTCGGTGGCGTCCACGCCGCTCGTACGGACCAGCACAGCAAGGAGCACTCCCATGTCGACGTATCTGCTCGTACACGGCGCCTGGCACAGCGGCCGGGCCTGGGACCGGGTGGTCCCGTTGCTGGTCTCGGCCGGTCACCGGGGGCTCGCGCCGTCCCTGACCGGGTACGGCGACAAGGCGCACCTGCTCGGCCCCGAGGTGGGACTCGACACCCATGTCGACGACGTCGTCGGGCTGCTCGTCGAGGAGGACCTCACCGACGTGGTGCTCGTGGGGCACAGCTACGCCGGGCTGGTCGTCTCGGCGGTCGCCCACCGGGTCCCGGAGCGGGTGGGGCACCTGGTGTACCTCGACGCGATGGTCCCGCTGGACGGCGAGAGCGCGGCCGATGTCATGCCCGTGACCCGGCACCTGATCGACCGGGCGCTGGAGTCCGAGAGCGGCTGGCGGGTTCCGCCGCTGCCCGAACTGCCGCCTCCGGCGGGCTTGTTCGGGGTCACCGACCCCGCGGACATCGCCTGGCTGCGCACGATGGTGTCGGACCATCCGGTGCGCTGCCTCCAGCAGCGGGTCCGGCTGGACAACCCGGCCGCGGACGCGATCCCGCGGACCCACATCCACTGCGTGGCCGGTGTGCCGGAGGGTTTCGCCCGGCGGCCCGTCCCCCCGGTGCAGCCCAACGGCGAGCCCGCGCGGGTGTGGGAGCTGCCGACCGGTCACGACTGCATGGTCACCATGCCGGGCGAGCTGACCGAACTGTTGCTGCGGCTGGCACGGGCGGAGGCCGCGTAGCCGCCGTTCCCTTCCTCAGGCCCCGCTCGGCGCGTGGCTGAGGTCCACGACGCAGAAGACGTTGCCGTCGGGGTCGGCGAGGACGACGAAGTCGGGCTCGGGCGGGTACAGGTCCCAGTCGACGGCCCGGGCACCGAGCCCGATCAGCCGCTGGACCTCCGCCCGCTGCTCCTCGGCGCTGTCCGTGAAGAGGTCGAGGTGCAGTCGGGGGCGCGGTTCGGCCGGCGACGCGCTGAGCAGCAGGCCGAGCGCCCGGCCGGACCCGTCGGCGTGGTGGAGCGTGCGCCAGGTCTCGCTGCTCCACTCGTCGGCGGTGACCAGGTCCAGCGCCTGTGTCCAGAAGACCACCGCTCGGGGCAGGTCCGTGACACCGATGACGGGCATTCCGAGTCGCAGCATGGGACAAGGCTAGGGCCTGTCGTTTGGATCAGGTCGCAGGGAAGCCGCGGTGACTGCTCGATGCCAGTGAGCGGGGTCTGGTGCGTG
>NZ_JAGGOO010000107.1 GCF_018614415.1 Streptomyces sp. ISL-12 | reverse complement strand
TCAGCGCCGCCGCCAGCCGGGACGCGGCCGGGCGGGTCTCGTCCCGCAGCGCCTCGGCGGCGGCGAGCACGTCGCGCCGGCCCGCGTCCTCGGGCACCTGCGCGGCGGCCCGCTCGTACAGCCGGGCGCCCTCCTCCAGGACGAGGCCGGTGTCGATGCCGGCCGGGATCTTGACGCGCGCGTGGTGCCGCCAGGTCGTGACGGGGTCGCTCCACGCCTCGACGGTGTACGTCCACCGGCCCGGTGCCCCGGGGGTCACCTCGGCGCCCCAGCGGTCGGTGCCGGGGGCCAGTTCGCGCATGGGCGTCCAGGGGCCGGGGCGGCCCTCGGGGTCCCGCAGGACGACGTTGGCGGCCACCGCGTCGTGTCCCTCCCGGAACACGGTGGCCGATATCCGGAACGTCTCGCCGGTCACCGCCTTGGCGGGCCTGCGCCCGTGCTGGACCACCGGACGGACGTCGAGCACGGGGATGCGGCCGACGGCCGGGGTCGCGGGTGTCGAGGCGCCGGGAGGTGGGGCGCCGTGCGCTGTGGGGGGTGCTGACGAGTGGTGCGTGGCGGGCATGACCGCTCCTGTCCGCGTCGACGAGGGTGGGCGGATGACTGTGGGGAGGTGGGTCGCGCGGGGTCGTACCAAGCGTGTACCGCAGGATCCTTCCCACACTCTTCGGGTGGGCAATCCGGCGCTTTGTTAACTACTCACGCGTATCTCTCCCCATCCCTTGCGTGCCCCCGCGTGCCCCCGCGTGTCCCCGCGTCTCCCTGCGCATCCCCGCGAGCACTCAGGTGCGCGGCACTCGCAGCAACCGGTCCGGTGATCCCGTGCCCCGCCCGGACACCTTGCCCGAAACGGCCTCCGACACCAGCGCCTTGGCCACCTGGGCGGGCTTGGCGCGCGGATGCGCCGTCAGGTACAGCGCCGCCGCGCCCGCGACGTGCGGCGCCGCCATCGACGTACCGGAGGCCGTGGCCCGCGCGGTGTCGCTCGCGCGGGACGCCGAGGTGACCGACACGCCCGGGGCGAACAGGTCGACGGCGGCGCCGTAGTTCGAGAAGGCGGCCCTGGTGTCGTTCCGGTCGGTGGCACCGACCGTGACGGCCTGTGGCAGTCCGGCGGGGGAGTACCCCGACGCGGGACGCCCGGAGTTGCCCGCGGCGACCGTGTACGTGACGCCGGACGCGATCGAGGCGCGGACGGCGGCGTCGAGCCGGCTGTTGCGCGGACCGCCGAGGCTGAGGTTGGCGACCGCCGGCTTGCGGGCGTGTTTCGTGACCCAGTCGATGCCGGCGATGACCCGGGCGGTGGTGCCGGCGCCCTGGTCGTCCAGGACGCGTACGGCGACCACCCGGGCCTTCTTGGCCACGCCGTACGCCGATCCGGCGGCGGTGGCCGCGACATGGGTGCCGTGTCCGTTGCCGTCCTGGGCGGTGCGGTCCCGGTCCACGAAGTCCCGGCCGCTGCTCGCCCGGCCGCCGAAGTCCCGGTGCGAGGTGCGGACGCCGGTGTCGATGACGTAGACCGTCACGCCCTTGCCGCCGCTGCCGGGCGCGGTGTAGCGGCGGTCCAGCGGCAGGCTCCGCTGGTCGACGCGGTCGAGACCCCAGGACGGCGGGTTCCTCTGCGTGCCGTCCACGACCACGCGGGTGTCCTGGACGACCGAGGCGACCCGGGCGTCGGCCGCGAGCCGCCGCGCCTGTCTCGCGTCGGCGGTGACGGCGTATCCGTTCAGCACCGTGCCGTAGGTGTGGCTGATTCTCGCCCCGTACGCACCGGCGATCTCCTGCCCGTCGGCGGAGGCCGCCCGCACCTCCCCCTTCAGTGTCACCAGGTAACTCCCGCTCACCGAGCCGGGTGCCCCGGCGCCGAGTACGCGGCCCTCCGGTGCGGCCTGCGCGGGCAGGGTCATGGCCGAAAGCGCCGCAGCACAGCTCACCGCGACCAGGCCCCCCGCCGGGCGCAGACGCGTGCGCGTCCGTGCCATGGTGTGCGTTCCCCTCCTCGGTCCGGCGGGCCGCCCTCCCCGGGACCGCCACGCCTGCACGCAGCCTCTCGTGTGCCACGAAGGGTCACAAGGTGGCCCAGCGGGGTGGAATCAGCCATATCCGGACGTGCGGGACCGGTGGTCCGTCCGGCGGTCCCGGATGCCGTCGTTCCCGCCGATCGGGCGGTCTGCGGGCGAAGCCCCCACGAGGGCTGCCCTGACGCCGGTACCGTCGGAGAGGCGGCGCGGTACACACCGCGTCGTTCCCGCGATCGCGTGAGGTGGAATGTGAAGGCCATCCGCCGACTGACCGTCCGTCCCGTCCTCCCCGAACCCCTGCGGCCACTCAGCGACCTGGCCCGCAACCTGCGCTGGTCCTGGCACGCGGAGACCCGCGACCTGTTCCGGTCCGTCGACCCCGAGTGCTGGGCGGCCTCGGGCCGTGACCCGGTGCGGCTGCTCGGCGCCGTCCCCGCCGAGCGGCTCGGCGAGCTGGCCGAGGACCGCCGCTTCGTGCGCCGCCTCGCCGCTGCCGCCGACGACCTCGACCACTACATGACCGGCGACCGCTGGTACCAGACGCAGTCCCGGGCCCAGGCCCAGGCGCAGTCCGCCGGGCTGCCCGCCGCCGTCGCCTACTTCTCCCCGGAGTTCGGCATCACCGCCGCGCTGCCGCAGTACTCCGGCGGCCTCGGCATCCTGGCCGGCGACCACCTGAAGGCCGCCAGCGACCTGGGTGTGCCGCTGATCGGCGTCGGCCTGCTCTACCGGCACGGCTACTTCCGCCAGTCCCTGAGCCGGGACGGCTGGCAGCAGGAGCACTACCCGGTCCTCGACCCCGATGAGCTGCCGCTGACCCTCCTGAAGGAGACCGACGGCACCCCCGCCCAGGTCCACCTCGCCCTGCCCGGCGGCAAGGAACTGCGCGCCCGGCTCTGGCTGGCCCAGGTCGGCCGGGTCCCGCTGCTGCTGCTCGACTCCGACGTCGAGGAGAACGACCTCGGCGAACGCGGCGTCACCGACCGGCTCTACGGCGGCGGCAGCGAGCACCGGCTCCTCCAGGAGATGCTGCTGGGCATAGGAGGGGTCAGGGCGGTACGGACGTACTGCCGGCTCACCGGACACGCCGAACCCGAGGTGTTTCACACCAACGAGGGACACGCCGGCTTCCTCGGCCTGGAGCGCATCGCGGAACTGTGCGACCGGGGATCGGAGTTCGAGCCGGCACTGGAGGCGGTCCGGGCCGGGACCGTCTTCACCACCCACACCCCCGTCCCGGCCGGCATCGACCGCTTCGACCGCCAACTGGTCGCCCGGCACTTCGGCCCCGGCGCCGAACTGCCCCGCATCGACGTCGAACGCGTCCTGCGCCTGGGCATGGAGACCTACCCCGGCGGCGAACCCAACCTCTTCAACATGGCGGTGATGGGCCTGCGCCTGGCCCAGCGCGCCAACGGCGTCTCCCTGCTGCACGGCGGCGTCAGCCGGGAGATGTTCTCCGGCCTGTGGCCCGGCTTCGACGCCGACGAGGTGCCGATCACCTCCGTCACCAACGGGGTGCACGCGCCCACCTGGGTCGCCCCCGAGGTGTTCCGGCTCGGAGCCCGGCAGATCGGCGTACAGCGCACCGAGGACGCGCTGACCGTCGGCGGCTCCGACCGCTGGGACTCGGTCGCCGACATCCCCGACGAGGACATCTGGGAGCTGCGCCGCACGCTGCGCGAACAGCTCGTCACCGAGGTACGGGAGCGGCTGCGGGCCTCCTGGCGCCAGCGCGGCGCCGGTACGGCCGAGCTGGGCTGGATCGACGGCGTCCTGGACCCGGACGTCCTCACCATCGGCTTCGCGCGGCGCGTCCCCTCGTACAAACGCCTCACGCTGATGCTCCGCGACCGCGACCGGCTGACGGACCTCCTCCTCCACCCCGAGCGGCCGGTGCAGATCGTCGTCGCGGGCAAGGCGCACCCGGCGGACGACGGCGGCAAGCGGCTGATCCAGGAACTGGTCCGGTTCGCCGACGACCCGCGCGTGCGCCACCGCGTCGTCTTCCTCCCCGACTACGGCATGGCGATGGCGCAGCGGCTCTACCCGGGTTGCGACATCTGGCTCAACAACCCCCTGCGTCCCCTGGAGGCGTGCGGCACCTCCGGCATGAAGGCGGCGCTCAACGGCTGCCTCAACGTCTCGGTGCTGGACGGCTGGTGGGACGAGTGGTTCCGGCCGGACTTCGGCTGGGCGATCCCCACCGCGGACGGCGCCGGCACCGACCCCGACCGGCGCGACGACATAGAGGCCGCCGCCCTCTACGACCTGCTGGAGCAGCGGATCACCCCGCGCTTCTACGAGCGCGGCCCCTCCGGCCTGCCCGACCGCTGGATCGAGATGGTCCGCCGGACCCTGAGCCTGCTCGGGCCGAAGGTGCTGGCCGGGCGGATGGTCCGCGAGTACGTGGAGCGGCTCTACGCGCCCGCCGCCGCGGCCCACCGCGCGATGGACCCGGACGCCGCGCGCGGCCTCGCCGAGTGGAAGAGCCGGGTACGGGCCGCCTGGCCCGGGGTGAGCGTCGACCACGTCGAGACCGGCACCGCCACCGCCACCGCCGAACTCGGCTCCACGCTGAGCCTGCGGGTCCGCGTCGACCTCGGGGAACTCGCCCCGGACGACGTGGAGGTGCAGGCGGTCTCCGGCCGGGTGGACTCCGAGGACCGCATCACCGAGGCGACGGCGGTCCCGCTGAAGCCGGTGGGCGGCCCCGACCTGGAGGGCCGCTGGGCCTACGAGGGCCCGCTCGCCCTCGACCGCACCGGCACCTTCGGCTACACGGTCCGCATCCTGCCCGCCCACCCGCTGCTGGCCTCCGGCGCGGAACTGGGCCTGGTCGCGGTCCCCTCGGACGAACTGGTGGAGGCTGCGGGGCTGCTGATGCGGTGACGACCGGGCCCGCGCCGGCGCGTCAGCCGGTGAGGGCGGTGGCCTCCACTTCGACCAGTACGTCGGGCTCGAAGAGGTAGTCCACGCCGATCAGCGACGCCGGGGGCATCGGTCGGGGCAGCCCGATCTCCCCGGCGACCCGCTCGACGCCCGCCATGAACGCCTCGATCTTCTCGGGCGCCCAGTCCGTGACGTAGAAGGTCAGGCGCAGGACGTCGTCGAACGTCGCGCCGGCGCCCGCGAGGCCCGTCGCGGTGTTCCGCAGCGCCTGCGCGACCTGCCCGGCGAGGTCGCCCGGCGCGACCGGGGCTCCGTCCGCGGTCCGCGCGATCTGGCCGCTGACGTGCACGTGCCGGGTCCCGGTGCCGACGGCGACATGGGCGTAGGGGGTGGGGCGCAGCATGCCGTCGGGGGTGAAACGGCGAACAGGCATCGAGGTCTCCTCGGTCGGTGAGCCGGAGTGGGTATACCTTCGCTACCTGGTGTACGAAGGGCACTTCAAGGAGACCAAGTACCGGCATGGATACCGCACCCGACTTCCCCACCGGTGAGCTGCGCATCACCGCCCCGCACCGGGAGCTGCTCGACCAGGTGCTGGACAAGTGGTCGCTGGACGTCCTCAACGAACTGTGCGAACGGCCCTGCCGGTTCAACGACCTCCGCCGTGCCGTCCCCGCGGTGACGCAGAAGTCGCTGACCGCGACGCTGCGGCGGCTCGAACGCAACGGCATCGTCGAGCGGGTGCTCCTCAGCACCCGCCCCGTCGCCGTCGAGTACCGGATCACCCCGCTGGGCAAGACCCTCCGGCACCCGGTCGAGGTCCTCCTGGAGTGGGCCGCGGCGCACCTGCCGGAGATCGAGCGCGCCCGCGACGCCTTCGACGAGGCCTAGTCCTCGGCCTCCCCGGCGGCCAGCCGCCGCAGTACCGTGCCGCAGCGCCGCGCGTACGCGTGCTGCAGCCCCCGGGTCGCCGCGCCGCCGGCCTTGGCGTACCACTTGGCCGGGCGGCTGAAGGCGGTCACCGTCAGCCAGACGGTGCCGTCACCCGTGCGGTCCACGACGAAGGCCTCCTCGCCGCACTCGGGGTGACCGGCCAGCGTGCCGTACGCCCACCCGGCACGGCGGGGTTCCTCCACCGTCCACACCACCCGGCAGGGCGCCTTGATCATCCCGGCGAGGGTGACGGTGACGTCGACGCCGGGCGCGGCACGCCCGGCACCCGCGTCCAGGCCGACGCCCATCGCCCGGTGCATCTCCCAGGTCAGCAGCGCCTCGGCCGCCCGGCGGAAGACCGGCTCCCCCTCTCCCAGCCGGGTGCGCACGTGCAGGGAGTGGAACCCCGGCGGGCAGTGGCCCTGCCCGCGGGTCGCGCCGACGGCGTCGTAGGTGAAGGACATGGGTCCCAAGACTAGGGCCTGTCTGGCCATTCCCGTCGTCGCCCGAAGGGCGGCTCCGCGGCGTCAGGCGCGTGCTCTGGGGGTCCCCCCGGCCGGAGGCTGGGGGAGTGCCGGCCCCTGGCCCTCGTACTGGACGTACTCGGGTCAGGGGCCGGTGCGGCGAGAGTGCGTGCATGGCGTCGCAGAGCAGGCGGGAATCGTCAGACAGGCCCGGGCGACACCGGGGTGCGGAGATCCCGAGGGCCCGGCGGGGCGCCGTCGTGTGCTCACGCCAGACTGTCCCGCCACGCCCGGTGCAGATCCGCGAAGCGGCCGGTGCCCGTGATCAGGTCGGCCGGGGGACCGTCCTCCACGATGCGGCCGTGTTCCATCACCAGCACCCGGTCGGCGATCTCCACGGTCGACAGGCGGTGGGCGATCACCACCGCCGTACGGCCCTGCAGTACCGTCCGCATCGCCCGCTGCACCGCCCGCTCCCCGGGGACGTCCAGCGAGCTGGTCGCCTCGTCGAGGATCAGCACCGCCGGGTCGGCCAGCAACGCGCGGGCGAAGGCGACCAGTTGACGCTGGCCGGCGGAGATGCGGCCGCCGCGCTTGCGGACGTCGGTGGCGTAGCCGTCGGGCAGCGCGGCGATGAAGTCGTGGGCGCCGATCGCCTTCGCGGCCCGCTCGATCTCCTCGTCGGTGGCCTCCGGGCGGCCGATGGCGATGTTCTCGGCGACCGTGCCGGAGAACAGGAACGCCTCCTGCGTCACCATCACCACCCCGCGCCGCAGCTCGGGCACGGCCAGGTCGCGCAGATCGGTGCCGTCGAGCAGGACCCGGCCGCCGGTCGGGTCGTAGAAGCGGGCCAGCAGCTTGGCCAGGGTGGACTTGCCCGCGCCGGTGGAGCCGACGACGGCGACGGTCTGCCCGGCGGGGATGGTCAGGTCGAAGCGGGGCAGGACCTCGCCGCCGGTGCGGTAGCCGAAGCGGACGGCGTCGAAGACGACCTCGCGGCCGGGGGAGCCGGTGGTCAGGGGCGGGAGTTCCTCCGGGGCCGACGGCTCCGGCACGGAGGGGACCTGGGCGAGCAGGCCCGCGATCTTCTCCAGGGAGGCCGCCGCCGACTGGTAGGAGTTCAGGAACATGCCGAACCGGTCGATCGGGTCGTACAGGCGGCGCAGGTACAGCACCGCCGCCGCCAGCACGCCGAGGGCGAGGGTGCCGTCCGCGACCCGGTAGGCGCCCCACAGCACCATGCCCGCGACGGCCGTGTTGGCGATCAGCCGGGAGCCTGTGACATACCGGGCCATCTCCAGCAGGGCGTCGCCGTTGGAGCGCTCGTGCCGCCGGTTCAGTACGGCGAAGTCGGCGTCGTTGGCGGCCTCACGGCGGAACGCGCGCACCGGGCGGATGCCGTTCATCGTCTCCACGAACTTCACGATCACCGCCGCGATCGCCGTCGACCGCCGCCCGTAGACCTGGCCGGCCCGGCGGCGGTACGTCCGCACCAGCGCGTACAGCGGTCCGAACGAGGCGACCGCCACCGCGCCGAGGCCCAGGTCCAGCCAGAGCAGCATCGCCGTGATGTAGACGAAGGAGAGGACGACCGTGATCAGTTCCTGGAGGCCCTCGCTGAGCAGTTCGCGCAGCGACTCGACGTCCGTGGTGGAGCGGGAGATCAGCCGGCCCGAGGTGTAGCGCTCGTGGAAGTCGACGCTGAGGGCCTGCGCGTGGCGGAAGATCCGGCCGCGCAGGTCGAGGAGGACGTCCTGGTTGACGCGGGCGGCGGCGTTGATGAAGGCGTACTGGAGCGCCCCGCCGGCCAGCGCGCACAGCAGGTAGCCGGCGGCGACCGCGATCAGCGGCCCGTGGTCGTCGGCGCGCAGCGCGGGGACGGCGTGGTCGATGGCGTACGCCACCAGCAGCGGGCTCCCTTGCACGGCCGCCTGCTGGAGCAGGAGCAGCAGGGAGGTGACGGCGACGCGGGCGCGCATCGGCGCCAGCAGGGAGCGCAGCAGGGCGGCGGTGGCGCCGGGCGGGGTGGGCAGGACGTCGCGGTCGAAGGCGTCACCGGCGGGCGGTGTGCGGTCGTCGGGGCCGTCCGTGGCCGGTGCGGTGGTGGTGGGCGCCGTCATCGGTGGTCGTCCTCCCCTGCCCCTGACATCAGATGGGCGTACTCGGCGTTCGTGCGCAGCAGTTCGTGGTGGGTGCCGACGGCGGTGATCCGGCCGCCGGAGAGCAGGGCGACGCGGTCGGCGAGCAGCACCGTGGAGGGCCGGTGGGCCACGATCAGCGCGGTGGTGTCCGCGAGGACCCGGCGCAGGGCGGCCTCGACGGCGGCCTCCGTGTGCACGTCCAGGGCGGACAGCGGGTCGTCCAGGACGAGGAAGCGGGGCCTGCCGACCACCGCGCGGGCCAGCGCGAGGCGCTGACGCTGGCCGCCGGACAGGCTCAGGCCCTGTTCGCCGACCTGGGTGGCGGTGCCCTCGGGCAGGGCGTGCGCGAAGTCGGCCTGGGCGATGGCGAGGGCGCGGGAGAGGTCGGCCTCTGAGGCGTCGGGGCCCGCGCCCATCAGGACGTTCTCCCCGACGGTCGCGGAGAAGAGCGTCGGCTCCTCGAAGGCGACGGCGACCAGGGCGCGCAGCTCCTGGCGGGGCAGGGCGGTGATGTCGGTGCCGTCCAGGGTGATCCGGCCGGACGTCACCTCGTGCAGCCGGGGGACGAGCGCGGTGAGCGTCGTCTTGCCGCTGCCGGTGGCACCGACCAGGGCGAGCGACTCGCCGGGGCGGATGTGCAGGTCGACGCCGTCGAGGACGGGCGGGGAGTCCGGGTCGGCGTCGGGGTAGCGGAAACGGACGCCGTGGAACCGCAGGCCGCGCTCCCCGCCGCCCGGCACCGGCGTGCGTGCGTGGTCGGCTTTCGGTACTGGCGGATGCGCGCCGTCGGCTTTCGGTACTGGCGGATGCGCGCCGTCGGCTTTCGGTACTGGCGGATGCGCGCCGTCGGCTTTCGGTACTGGCGGATGCGCGCCGTCGGCTTTCGGTACTGGCGGATGCGCGCCGTCGGCTTTCGGTACTGGCGGATGCGCGCCGTCGGCTTTCGGCACTGGCGGACGTGCGCCGTCGGCTTTCGGCACTGGCGGATGCGCGCCGTCGGCCTCCGGTGCCGGCGGACGCGCGCCGTCGGCCTCCGGCTCCTCGTCCATCACCTCGAAGTACCGCTCCGTCGCCGTCGCCGCCTCCTGGCTCATCGCCAGCAGGAAGCCGATCGACTCGATCGGCCAGCGCAGCGCCAGCGCCGTCGACAAGAACGCCACCAGCGTCCCCGCCGACAGCCGCCCGTCCGCCACCTGCACCGCCCCGACCACCAGCGCGGCCCCCACGGCCAGTTCGGGCAGGGTGACGATGACCGCCCAGATGGACGCCAGCAGCCGCGCCTTGCGCAGCTCCGTCCCCCGCAGGGTGCCCGACAGCTTCCTGAAGGCGCGCGCCTGGCTGCGGTGGCGCCCGAACCCCTTGACGATCCGGATGCCGAGCACGCTCTCCTCGACGACCGTCGTCAGGTCCCCGACCTGGTCCTGGGCCCGCCGGGCGATGTCGGCGTACTTCTTCTCGAACACCGAGCACGTGATGACCACCGGGACGGCCGGCCCCAGGATCACCAGCCCCAGCGACCAGTCCTGCACCAGCATGATGATCACGCCGACGAGAATCGTCACCCCGTTGACCAGCAGGAACGTCAGCGGGAAGGCGAGGAACATCCGCAGCAGCATCAGGTCCGTCGTCCCCCGGGACAGCAACTGCCCCGAGGGCCAGCGGTCGTGGAAGGCCACCGGCAGCCGCTGCAGCCGCCGGTACAGCGCGGCCCGCATCTCCGCCTCGACCCGCGACAGCGGCCGGGCCACCAGCCACCGCCGCAGCCCGAACAGCAGCGCCTCCGCCAGCCCGAGGAGCAGCAGGTACAGCGCGCCGAGCCACACCCCGGCCGGGTCGCGGCCGGCGACCGGGCCGTCCACCATCCACTTCAGGACCAGCGGGATCACCAGCGCCACACAGGAGGCGAGGACCGCGACGAACGCGGCGGCGAACAGCCGCGCCCGCACGGGCCGTACGAACGGCCACAGCCGCAGCAGGATGCGGACAGCGGACCGGTCCGTGGGGGGTACGGGTGTCGTGGTCATCGACAGCGAGCCTACGGACCGCCGCCGGCACTGCCCATCGAGTTTTCTCCGCCACGGGGGTTGTACCGGGGCACGGTCCCGCCGCCCGGTGCGCCGGTGGGCCGGGTCAGGACGCCGGGTACGGCAGCAGCGTGCCGTCCACCTTCTCCCACGCCGCCTTCAGCTCGGCCAGCAGCTCGGGCCGGACGGCCGCGAGGTCGGCCTGCTCACGGGCGTCGGCCGCGAGGTCGTACAGGTGGTCCGTGCCATCGGCGTCCTGGTAGTACTTCCAGTTCCCGCGCCGCAGCGCCCGGTTGCCCCGCACCCGCCAGAACAGGTCGCGCTCGGGGACGTCCTCGCCGCGCAGCAGGTACCCGGCGAGGCTGTGCCCGTCCAGCGGGTACGCCGGGTCCGGGCGGGCCCCGGCCAGCTCCAGCAGGGTCGCCGTCCAGTCGGGGGAGTACACCGGCTCGTGGCTGACCTGACGGGCACCGACGGCGGCCGGCCAGCGCAGGATCGTCGGCACCCGGATGCCGCCCTCCAGCAGCTCCGACTTGGCGCCGCTCAGCGGCCACTGGTACGAGAAGCGCTCGCCGCCGTTGTCACTGGCGAAGACGACGAGGGTGTCGTCCTCCTGGCCCGAGCGGCGCAGCGCCGTGAGGACCTCGCCGACGGCGCTGTCCAGGCTCTCGACCATCTCCTTGTACTTCTCCACCGAGCCGCCGTCGTCGTGCAGCAGCGCGCTCACCCCGCCTCCGGCGCGGATCTTCGCGGCGATCTCGGCGCCGGTCTCCGCGTCGTCCTCGGTGAGCCACGGCCAGTGCGGGGTGGTGAAGTTGAGGTTCAGCAGCCAGGGCGCGTCATGGTCGCGGGAGACGTACTCCACGGCGCGCTCGGTCACCACGGTCGTGTAGTAGCGCAGGTCCTGGTACTCGGCGTCGCCCTCGTACAGGTCGTACTCGCCGAGCTGGCCCAGCTTGGAGAAGTACTCCAGCGCGCCGCCGAAGTTGCCGAAGAACTCGTCCCAGCCGGAGCGGGTCGGGCTGTAGTCCGGCAGGAAGCCGCAGTGCCACTTGCCGATCAGGGCGGTGGAGTAGCCCGCCTTCTTCAGCAGCGAGGCCAGGGTCGGGTGGCCGGGGGTCAAACCCTGGGTGCGGTTGCCTATGGGTTCGGCCAGCCCGCCCTCGGTACGGCCCGGGAAGCGGCCGGTGTAGAGGCTGAAGCGGGTGGGGGAGCAGGTCGCGGAGCCGGAGTAGGCGTCGGTGAACCGCACGCCCCGCGCGGCGAGCCGGTCCAGGTGCGGGGTCTTGATGTGCGGGGAGCCGTAGGACGACAGATCGGCCCAGCCGAGGTCGTCGCCCAGGATGAACAGGATGTTGGGGCGTCTGCGGGACCGGGCGGCGGTACGGGCCCTGAACGGGCGCTCGGCGGGCGTGGCGGCCCCGGTGGCGGCCGAGGCGGGGACGGCGGCCGAGGCGACGGCCGTCACCGCGCCGCCGCCGACGAGACCACCGAAGGCACGGCGGGAGATTTCGGGCATGCGGGTACCCCAGGCGAGAGAAGGAGAGGGTGTGACCTGGGACGTTTCCAGCCATGCCGACCGCCGGTCAAGAAGATCACCGACGAGTTCACGAGGTCGCAAAACTCGTCACGAAGCGCTCAGCGGGCGACCCGCAGCAGCAGCACCGTCCTCCCCTCCACCGTGATCTCCGCCCCGGCCGGATGACCCGTGTCCGGCGCCGCGTCCTGCTCCTCCCGGCCGGTGTCCACCACCACCTCGTACCGCTCGGCCCAGGGCGCCGCCGGCAGCACGAACCCCACCGGCCGCTCCCCGGCGTGCAGCACGGCCAGGAAGCTGTCGTCGGTGATCGGCGCCCCGCGCTCGTCCCGGCCCGGGATGTCCCGCCCGGAGAGGTACATGCCGAGGGTCGCGGCGGGCGCGTACCAGTCCTGTTCCGTCATCTCGGTGCCCCGGGGCGTGAACCAGGCCAGGTCGCGCAGGCCGTCGGCGGTCTGCGGGCGGCCGGAGAAGAAGGCGCGGCGGCGCAGCACGGGGTGGGTGTGGCGCAGCTCGATCAGCCGTGCCGTCAGGTCGGTCAGCGCCCGCCAGCCGGGGTCGTCCAGCAGGCTCCAGTCCACCCAGCCGATCTCGTTGTCCTGGCAGTACGCGTTGTTGTTGCCGCCCTGGGTACGGCCCAGCTCGTCCCCGGCGACCAGCATCGGCACGCCGGTCGACAGCAGCAGCGTGGTCAGCAGGTTGCGCAGCTGGCGGCGGCGCAGGGCCCGTACGCCCTCGTCGTCGGTCTCGCCCTCCACTCCGCAGTTCCACGCCCGGTTGTCGTCGGTGCCGTCCCGGTTGCCCTCGCCGTTGGCCTCGTTGTGCTTGCGCTCGTAGGAGACCAGGTCGCGGAGTGTGAAGCCGTCGTGCGCGGTGATGAAGTTGACCGAGGCGTAGGGCCGTCGGCCGCCCCAGGCGTACAGGTCGCTGGAGCCCGACAGGCGGTAGCCCATCTCCCGTACGTCGGGCAGGGCGTGCCGCCAGAAGTCGCGCACGGCGCCCCGGTAGCGGTCGTTCCACTCCGTCCACAGGGGCGGGAAGGCGCCCACCTGGTAGCCGCCGGACCCGATGTCCCAGGGCTCGGCGATCAGCTTCACCCGGCGCAGCACCGGGTCCTGGGCGATCACCGCGAGGAACGGGGAGAGCATGTCGACGTCGTGCATCGAGCGGGCCAGTGCCGCCGCCAGGTCGAAGCGGAAGCCGTCGACGCCCATCTCGGTCACCCAGTAGCGCAGCGAATCCGTGATCAGGCGCAGGACGTGCGGCTGGACGACGTGCAGGGTGTTGCCGCAGCCGGTGTAGTCGGCGTACCTCCTGGCATCGTGCTGGAGGCGGTAGTAGCCGCGGTTGTCGATGCCCTTCAGGGACAGCGTCGGGCCCAGCTCGCCGGCCTCGGCGGTGTGGTTGTAGACCACGTCCAGGATCACCTCGATGCCGGCCGCGTGCAGCGCGCGCACCATCCGCTTGAACTCGCCGACCTGCTCGCCCCGGGTGCCGGAGGCGGCGTAGGCGGCGTGCGGGGCGAAGTAGCCGATGGAGTTGTAGCCCCAGTAGTTCGACAGGCCGCGCTCCAGGAGGTGGCTCTCGTGCGCGAACTGGTGGACCGGCAGCAGCTCCACCGCCGTCACGCCCAGCCGCACCAGGTGCTCGATCGCCGCCGGGTGGGCGAGTCCCGCGTAGGTGCCGCGCAGTTCGGGCGGGACGCCGGGGTGGCGCTGGGTGAAGCCGCGCACGTGGAGTTCGTAGATGACGGAGTCGGCCCACGGGGTCTTGGGGCGGTGGTCGTCCGACCAGTCGTCGTCATCGTGGACGACGACGCCCTTGGGGACGTACGGGGCGGAGTCGCGGTCGTCGCGCACGGTGTCGGCGACGTGCTGCTCCGGCCAGTCCCGGACGTGCCCGTACACCTGGGGCGGCAGCCGGAAGTCGCCGTCGACCGCGCGGGCGTAGGGGTCCAGGAGCAGCTTCGCCGGGTTCCAGCGGGCGCCGGTCCACGGGTCCCAGCGGCCGTGCACCCGGTAGCCGTAGCGCTGGCCGGGGCGGACGCCGGGCACGAAGCCGTGCCAGATCTCGTGCGTCAGCTCGGTCAGCCGCACCCGCCGCTCGGCCCCGCCCTCGTCGAAGAGGCACAGCTCGACCGCCTCCGCGCCGCCCGTCCACAGCGCGAAGTTGGTGCCCGCCACCCCGTCCGGACCGGTGCGGAACCGGGCGCCGAGCGGGACCGGCGTCCCCGGCCACGCGGGCACGGAGGGCGGCGGCGGCGCGGTCCGCCGCACCCCGTTCGCCACGGCGGCGGCCCGCCCGTCCTCGGCGGCCCGCTTCCCGGCCACCGCCTCCCGCTCGGCTGCGCTGGACACCTGGCGGCCTCCCACGGCTCGTGGGACGACGGGCCGTGACGGTGTAAACGGGCGTACGGCGTCCCGGCCGCCGCTCTCCGTCGCGTCGTCCTCCTCCCTAGTTCTGCCCAGAGCGTGGCTCGCACTCACGTTTCCCCAGGGCCGGCCGGTCGTTACGGGTGGATGTGAGGCACGTACACGGGCGCGCACGGCGCGCGGGGGCCGCGCTGGCCGCCGTACTGACATGGGCAGGACTGCTGGCCGGAGCCGCCGGCTGCACCTCGGGGGGGACCGGGCTGGGCGGGATGTTCGGCAAGCCGGGGGCCCCCGGCGAGGGCATCCGCGTCTCCCCGGACCACGGCGACAAGGGCGTACGGCCCGGACGGAAGCTGTCGGTCCGGGTGCCGGAGGGGAGGCTGGAGTCGGTCCGGGTGGTCAAGTCGCAGGACGCGCGGGACACCCCGGTGCCGGGCCGGATCTCCGCCGACGGACGGCGCTGGGAACCCGACGAGGGGCGCCTCGCGCTCGCCGCGAAGTACACGGTCGACGCCGTCGCCGTGGACGACGCCGGCCGCCGCTCGGCCCGGCACGCGAGCTTCACGACGTACGTCCCCGAGGAGCGGTTCATCGGGTACGTCGCCCCCGAGAACCGGTCGACGGTGGGCACCGGCATGATCGTCTCGCTGGAGTTCAACCGGGAGATCACCGACCGCGCCGCCGTCGAGCGGGCCGTACGGGTGCGCGCCGAGCCGGCCGTCGAGATCCGCCCGCACTGGTTCGGCCGGGACCGCCTCGACTTCCGCCCCCGGCACTACTGGAAACCCGGCACCGAGGTCACCGTCGACCTCAGGCTGCGCGACGTCGAGGGCGCGCCCGGGGTGTACGGGCTCCAGCACAAGACGGTCACCTTCACCGTCGGCCGCAGCCAGGTCTCGGTGGTGGACGCGGCCCGCAAGACCATGCAGGTGCGGCGCGACGGCGAACTCCTCACCACCGTGCCCATCACCGCGGGCGCCGCGAAGACCACCACGTACAACGGCAAGATGGTGGTCACCGAGATGCTCGACGTGACCCGGATGGACGGCCGCACGGTCGGCTTCGGCGGCGAGTACGACATCCCGGACGTCCCGCACGCCATGCGGCTGACCGAGTCCGGCACCTTCCTGCACGGCAACTACTGGGCGCCGGACGACGTCTTCGGCAGGACCAACGTCAGCCACGGCTGCGTGGGGCTCAGGGACGTCAAGGGCGGCGGGGCGGACACCCCGGCGGGCTGGTTCTTCGACCGCAGCCTCGTCGGCGACGTCGTCGAGGTGGTGCGCAGCAAGGACCGCACGGTCGCCCCGGACAACGGGCTCGGCGGCTGGAACATGAGCTGGAAGGCGTGGCGGGAGGGGAGCGCGGTGGGGTGATCCACCGGCGCGGAGGCGGTGATCCACCGGTCCGGACCCGTTGATCCGCCCGCCCGGACCCGGTGATCCGCCCCCGGCCGCCCCGGTGCGGAAACCGGCCGGGGCCGACTCGGTACACAACAGTGACAAACGACCCCTGCAAACCCCCGCTGGCCTGCGGTTACGATGCGCCGGTGCGCGCATGCGCACTTGGGGTGCGGGCCGGACCGGGCCCGGCGAGGGGAGAACAACTTGAACGTGCGTCCGATATCGGGGGCTTCGGCACGGGGGCGGATCGGCCGGAGGCTGTCGGCGCTGGCCGTCGGGTCGCTGCTGCTGGCGGTGACCGCGTGCGGCGGGGCAGGAACGGAATCCGGGTCCGGGGCCGGTGACGGCGAGGGGAAGGGCTCGGACACCGCGCGGAGCAAGCAGTCCGAGGCGGTCGTCAGCATCGCCCCGGCCAACGGCGCCAAGGCCGTCGACACCAGCGGAGCGCTGAAGGTCGGGGTGGCCAAGGGCAAGCTCACCGAGGTCGTGGTGAAGGACGGCGACGGGAAGAAGGTCGACGGCGAGATATCCGGGGACGGCGCCACCTGGACGCCGTCCTCCCACCTGGCCGCCTCCACCGCGTACTCGGTGCACGCGGTCGCCAAGGACTCCGAGGGCCGCACGGCCGCCGAGGACTCCCGCTTCACCACCCTGACGCCGAAGAACACGTTCATCGGCACCTTCACGCCGGAGGACGGCTCGAAGGTCGGCGTCGGGATGCCGTTCTCGATCCGCTTCACCCGGGGCATCACCAACCCCGAGGACGTCGAGAAGGCCATCAGCGTCAAGACCGAGCCCGCCGTCGACGTCGAGGGCCACTGGTTCGGCAACGACCGCATCGACTTCCGCCCCGAGAAGTACTGGAAGGCCGGCACCAAGGTCACCGTCGACCTCGACCTGGACGGCGTCGAGGGCCGCGACGGCGTCTACGGCGAGCAGGCCAAGAAGGTCTCCTTCACCATCGGCCGCAACCAGGTCTCCGTCGTCGACGCCAAGAACCTCACCATGAAGGTCCAGCGCGACGGCAAGACCGTCAAGACCATCCCCGTCACCACCGGCGCCCCGGGCTACGAGACCTGGAACGGCCAGATGGTCATCAGCGAGAAGCTCTCGGTGACCCGGATGAACGGCGAGACGGTCGGCTACGGCGGCGAGTACGACATCAAGGACGTCCCGCACGCCATGCGGCTGACCACCTCCGGCACCTTCATCCACGGCAACTACTGGGGCGGCGACGCCTTCGGCAACCGCAACGCCAGCCACGGCTGCGTCGGCCTGCGCGACACCCAGGGCGGCTGGGACGAGGACGCGCCGGGCGCCTGGTTCTTCGCGAACTCGATGATCGGGGACGTGGTGGTCGTCAAGAACTCCAACGACGCCACCGTCGCGGCCGACAACGGCTACAACGGCTGGAACATGTCCTGGGAGAAGTGGAAGGCGTGAGCCTTATCCGACGCCGTTAGTCCCCGTTAACCTGCGGGGCATGACCGTACATCTCGAAGTCGCCGACGGCGTCGGCACGCTGCGTCTGGACCGTCCGCCGATGAACGCGCTGGACACCGCCACCCAGGACCGGCTGAAGGAACTCGCCGAACAGGCCACGGCCCGCACCGACGTGCGGGCCGTCGTGCTCTACGGCGGCGAGAAGGTGTTCGCGGCGGGCGCGGACATCAAGGAGATGCGGGCGATGGACCACGCGGCGATGGTGCTGCGGGCCCGGGCCCTGCAGGACTCCTTCACGGCCGTCGCCCGCGTCCCCAAGCCGGTGGTCGCGGCCGTCACCGGCTACGCGCTCGGCGGCGGCTGCGAACTCGCCCTCTGCGCCGACTACCGCATCGCCGCCGACGACGCCAGGCTGGGCCAGCCCGAGATCCTGCTCGGCCTGATCCCGGGCGCCGGCGGCACCCAGCGGCTGTCCCGGCTGATCGGCCCGTCCAAGGCCAAGGACCTGATCTTCACCGGCCGCCAGGTGAAGGCCGACGAGGCGCTGGCGCTGGGTCTGGTGGACCGGGTGGTCCCGGCCGCCGAGGTCTACGAGCAGGCGCACGCGTGGGCGGCCCGGCTGGCCCGGGGCCCCGCCATCGCGCTGCGCGCGGCGAAGGAGGCGGTGGACACCGGACTGGAGACGGACCTCGACACCGGCCTCGCCGTCGAACGGAACTGGTTCGCGGGCCTGTTCGCCACCGAGGACCGGGAGCGCGGGATGCGCAGCTTCGTCGAGGAGGGGCCGGGCAAGGCGAAGTTCACCTGAACGGCGCGCTGTTGACGCGGCGTAGGGCCGGAGTCCCTCGTTGGGGCGGTTCATGGCGGGCTCGACGCGCCCTTGAGCCTGCCGGGGGAGGGGTGGCCGCCGGTCCGCGCCGGTCTCCAGTGATCGAATCATCGGCCCAGTTCACACCACGCCTTTCGATTTTCGATACGCCTCTGGCATATGCCAAAAAGCCTTCCGCGGCTTCGGCCCAGCACCGGCCCGTAATCCCCGGAACGGCCCCGGAGGGTGCCGTCGGCGGCCATGATGGGGGCATGGCGGGGCTGGAGGACACGGGGCAGCCACGGGGAGCCGGACGTGCAACCGCTGCGCGCTGGTCACCGGCGGTCGAGGACGAACACGCGCTCAGGGCGATCGAGCTGTTCGGCGATCCTACGGAGGACGAGGTTCCGCTGCCCTCCCGCCCGGAGTCCGCGGCCACCGCCCGCCGGCTCGTCCAGGTCGTCGTCCTGCGCCAGTGGCAACTGGGCCCCAAGCACGCCGAGGACGCCGTCCTGCTCGTCTCCGAACTGGTCGGCAACGCCGTACGGCACACCGGTGCCCGCGTCTTCGGCCTGCGCATGCGCCGCCGTCCCGGCTGGCTCCGCGTCGAGGTCCGCGACCCCTCCCGGGGGCTGCCCTGCCTGATACCGGTCCAGCCGCTGGACATCAACGGACGGGGCCTCTTCCTCGTCGACAGGCTGGCCGACCGCTGGGGCGTCGACCTGCTGCCGCGCGGCAAGACGACGTGGTTCGAGATGCGGGTGGCGGACCGCTAGCACCATCTCCGGGCTGCGCGCGGGGAGTTGAGGAGACACACCACCCAAGGGTGATGGTGCGCGGCCCGGCCGTCCCGGGCCGTGATCCTGCTGCCCATGATGCTCACTCGCCTGCGCCGCCGCGCCACCGCCGCCGCCCTCTCCCTCGCCGCCGTCCTCGCCACCTCGGCCGCCACGCTCCCCGAGACCGCCGCGGGGACCGCCGCCGGGGCCCCGGCCGCCGTCAAGGCCGCCGCGCCCTCCTGCCCCGTCTTCGACGACAAGCTCAAGGCCGCCGCCGACCGCCGCGTCGACCTCGACCGCATCACCCCCGCCCCCGCCTGGCGCACCACCTGCGGCACCCTCTACCGCAGCGACGGCCGCGGCCCCGACGTCGTCTTCGAGGAGGGCTTCCACCCCAAGGACGTGGTGGACGGCCAGTACGACATCGAGCAGTACGTCCTGGTCAACCAGCCGTCCCCGTACGTGTCGACCACCTACGACCACGACCTGTACAAGACCTGGTACAAGTCCGGCTGGAACTACTACATCGACGCCCCCGGCGGCATCGACGTCAACCAGACCATCGGTGACACCCACCGGTGGGCCGAACAGGTCGAGGTCGCCTTCCCCGGCGGCGTCGACCGGCGGTACGTCATCGGCGTCTGTCCCGTCGACAAGAAGACCAAGACCGAGATCATGGACGAGTGCCGGAGCAACCCGCACTACGAGCCCTGGCACTGACGCCCCCCGGCGTGGGTGGTCGCCGCACCGGCCGCGAGACCGGAACGTTAATCTGACCAGCGTCAGTACGACGACCACGGCATGACCAGAGCACGAGATGAGGGGCGGATCGGTGGCGGACATCGAGGAAGCACGCAAGCAGTTCGACCGGATCGACGCGGACGGCGACGGTCGCATCACCCCGGCCGAGTTCAAGACCGCCCTGGCGCAGGGCGGCGACTGGAACGTCACCGAGTCCGTCGCGGAGGCGATCATCAAGAGCCGCGACCTGGACGGCGACAAGCTGCTGTCGTTCGACGAGTTCTGGGCGTTCCTCGACAAGTGACGTGCGGGGGGGGGGGCGTCCGTCCGGCGACCGGGCGGACGCCCCCGTGCGTCAGTGGGCCTGGCCTTCGGGTCGGGCTCGTGCCCGCCGCCGTCCGTGACCTCCTGCACGCCGGACGCGAACTCCGGGCGGCGCAGTGCTGGGACGCTGCGGGTTCCACGGCGGGGCCGCCGACGGGCCGGTCGTGTGCCCCGTGGGGACGGCGGTCATCGACGTCACACCGGCACGCTGTCCCCACCTCAGGTTCCCAGACGAGTGAGAATGGGGGACGGGCGGGGAACACCCCGCCCGCCGCCGTTCCCGCCCGTCGATTGGTGACCCCATGCCGCTAGGCGCCGTCCGCCCCAGCCCTCTGGTCGAACAGGCCACCGCCCGGCTGCGCGAGCAGATCACCGGCGGTCACTGGCCGGTGGGCACCCGGCTGCCCGGCGAGACCACCCTCGCCAAGGAACTCGGCGTGGGCCGCTCCACCGTCCGGGAGGCGCTGCGCGCCCTGGCCGGCGCGGGGCTGGTCCAGCCCCGGCAGGGCGCCGGTGTGTTCGTCATCGCCACCGAGCCCGCCGAGGACTGGCCGGCCCGGCTGCGGCGGGCCGCGGTGACGGACGTCTACGAGGTCCGCATGGCCGTCGAGGTGCACGCCGCCCGCCTCGCGGCCCACCGCCGCACCGACGACGACGTCACCGCCCTGCACACCGCGCTGGCCGGCCGCCGGGCCGCGTCCACCGCGGACGACGCGGCCTTCGTCGACGCCGACATCGCCCTCCACGCGGCGGTGGTCGCCGCCGCCCACAACCCCGTGCTCGCCGACCTGTTCACCGAGTTCACCCCCGTACTGCGGGACGGCCTGGTCGACCTGCTCGCCCTCACCGGCCTGCGCACCGCCGAACCCGCCCACGGCGACGCCGCCCACGCGGCCCTGGTCCGCGCGGTCGAGGAGGGCCGGGCGGAGGCGGCGGCGGACATCCTGCGGGCGGAGCTGGAGGATCCGTTCGGGCCGGGGCACCCGTCCGGCCCGGGGCACCCGGACGGCCGTACGGAGGAATAGCCCGCCCACCGGACCGGTTAGGGATGCCCGACGGCGTTCTCGTATCCACGACCCGAAAGGCCAGGCGAGTCGGACGATGAAGATCGGCATCATCGGCGCGGGCAACATCGGCGGCAACCTCACCCGGCGGCTCACCGCTCTCGGTCACGAGGTCTCCGTCGCCAACTCCCGCGGCCCGCACACCCTCACCGCGCTCGCCGAGGAGACCGGGGCGACACCCGTCCCGGTCGAGGAGGCGGCCCGCGGCGCCGAGATCGCGGTGGTCGCGGTCCCGCTGAAGGCGGTCCCCGACCTCCCCGCCGGCCTGTTCGACGAGGCGGCGGACGGCCTGGCGGTCATCGACACCGGCAACTACTACCCGCGGCAGCGCGACGGCCGCATCGCCGGCATCGAGGACGAGGGCCGCACCGAGAGCCGCTGGACGGAGCGGCAGCTCGGCCACCCGGTCGTCAAGGCATTCAACGGCACCTACGCCCAGGACATCCTGGACCGCGCCCGACCGGCCGGTGACCCCGACCGCATGGCCCTCCCGGTGGCCGGCGACGACGCGCCGGCCAAGGCGAAGATCCGCGCCCTGATCGAGGAACTGGGGTTCGACACGGTCGACGGGGGCGGCATCGACGACTCCTGGCGCCAGCAGCCGGGGACGCCGGTGTACGGGCTGCGCGGGGACGCCGAGGCGGTACGGAAGGCGCTGGCGGAGGCGTCCGCGGGACGTCCGGCGGAGTACCGGGGCTGACACCGGCCCGGCGGGTCAGGCCCCGTCCGCCCACTTCTTCAGCGCCGCCTTGCTCTCGAAGTCGGCCACGTTCTTGTCCAGCGGGTCGGACGTGTACTGGTGGAAGCGCCACTTGGCCTGGATGCGCGGCTTGCCCGCGGAGACGTAGTCGGCGATCCACAGGCCGTCGCCCGCGTAGGACGTGGTGTCGACGGTCAGCCAGAAGTTCCGGTTGCAATACAGGATGATCCGATTGTCCGGCCGCAACTCCTTCAGCTTCTTGATGAAGCGGTCCTTCTCGGAGTTGCTCGCGTGGGTGCCGTCACCGGTGGTCTCCCAGTCGACGGCGAGGATGTCACCGGCTCTGTCGGGGGCCTTGGAGACGAAGTACTCGGCCTGGGCGGTGAGGTTGCCCGGCCACAGGAAGTGGTAGAAGCCGACGACGAGACCGGCGTCGCGGGCCCGTTTGGTCTGGGCCGACAGCTTGGGGTTGGTGTACGAACGGCCCTCCGTCGCCTTGACGAAGACGAAGGAGAGGCCGTCCGTGTCGTAGGTGTCGGACTGGTAGGCGCTCACGTCGATGCCGCGCAGCATGAGGACTCCCTCAGGTGCCTTGTGTGGTCCAAGTGCGTGGGGTCGGGAGTTGGTTATGCCCGGGATCCACCGCGGTACGCCGGGCGCGTGGAGGCTCGGCTTCCGCGATGGCGAACGCCGGTCGGACTCAGGAAGCGGGGGAGGTCGCCGGGGCGTGCGCGTCGCCGGCGGGCGCGGGGGTCTCGGCGCCGTCCCCCTCGTCCAGGGAAACGTTCTTCGTCTCCTTGCCGAGCAGCAGCGCGATCAGGGTCAGCACGGCCATCGAGGAGAGGTAGACACCGACCAGCCACGGCGAGCCGTCCCCGGCCTCCCACAGCGCCACCGCGATGAACGGGGCGACGGCCGCGCCGAGGATCGAGCTGACGTTGTACGAGATGCCGGAGCCGGTGTAGCGCACGCTGGTCGGGAAGAGTTCCGGCAGCAGCGCGCCCATCGGGCCGAAGGTCATGCCCATCAGGGTGAAGCCGAGGACCAGCCACAGGATGACGCCGAGCGTGCCCAGGCCGATCAGCGGGACCCAGACCAGGCCGAAGACGACGATCGCGGCGGTGATCCAGATCAGGGTGGAGCGGCGGCCGTACTTGTCGGCGAGCGGGCCGGAGATCAGCGTGAACGCGGCGAAGAACAGCACGCCGAAGATCATCATCAGTACGAAGGTGGTGTAGCTGTAGCCGAGGCCGGGCACGGCGGCGTCCGTCGCGGTGCGGCCGTAGCTGAGCGAGAACGTGGTCATCAGGTAGAAGAGCACGTACGTCGCCAGCATGATGAAGGTGCCCAGGATCAGCTGCTTCCAGTGGCCCTGGACGACCGTGGCCAGCGGGAGCTTGCGGACCTTGCCGGACTCCCGCGTCTTGGCGAACACCGCCGACTCCACCAGCCGGGAGCGCACCCACAGGCCGATCGCGACCATCACGGCGGAGAACAGGAACGGGATGCGCCAGCCCCAGCTCGCGAAGGCCTCGGAGGGCTGGGTGGGATCGGCGCCCGCCGACGACGGCAGCAGCGCCCCGATGATCAGGAACAGGCCGTTGCCGATGATGAAGCCGAGCGGGGCGCCCAGCTGCGGGAAGGTGCCGTACAGGGCGCGCTTGCCGCGCGGCGCGTTCTCGGTGGCGACCAGCGCGGCGCCGCTCCACTCGCCGCCGAGCGCGAAGCCCTGAGCGAGCCGCATCAGCACGAGCAGCGCGGTGGCGACCCAGCCGGCCTGCGCGTACGTGGGCAGCACGCCGATCAGGAACGTGGCGATGCCCATCGTGAGCAGCGAGACCACCAGCGTCTTCTTGCGGCCGAGCCGGTCCCCGAGGTGCCCGAAGAAGACGGCACCGATCGGACGGGCCACCATCGCGGCGCCGAAGACCGCGAAGGAGGAGAGCAGGGCCGTGGTCGGGTCGCTGCTCGGGAAGAAGAGCTTGGGGAAGACCAGGACCGCCGCGGTCGCGTAGATGTAGAAGTCGTAGAACTCGATCGTCGTGCCCATGAGGCTGGCGATCAGGACGCGGGACCGCGGGTTGACGGGTGTCTGGGCCGGGCCGGTTGCTGGTGCGGGCATGTCTCGGTCTTTCACGTGCGAAAGTACTGGTGCCCCAACGATCTCAGGCGTCTTATGTTCTGGAAAGCGCATATCAGCATGTAAGACGCCGAACGTCAGACGCCAGGCGCCGGGGGAAGGGCGGCCCGGGTCAGACCGGCCGGCACTCGCCGGAGTTCTCCGCTTCGGAGCACAGGCCGTGGCCGTGCTCGTGCAGTATGTCGCGGCCGCTCTGCTGGGTGAGGAAGTTCAGGAAGGCCGCCGCCGGTGAGCCGGCCGGAGCATCGCCGTAGGTGTAGGCGTACTCGGTCTGCCAGAAGGGGTAGTTGGTGTCCTCGACGCCTTCCGCCGTCGGCTCCTTGCCGTCGATCTTCAGCGTGACGAACCGGTCGGCGTCCTTGTGTCCGTCGACCTTCGCGGCCTCGCTGTAGCTGATGGCCCCTCGCATCGAGGCGGCCTTGTCCAGCAGGACGTCCGGGTCGTTGCTCTCGCAGCGGCCGTACCGGTCCGGATTCAGGGACGCGCAGTCGGTCACGGTGAACTGGGGCGGCTCCTTGCCCCTGAGGACCTTGGCGACGAGGGTGCTGCGGGTGCCCGAGCCGGAGCCGCGGTTGATCAGGTGGACGGGCACGTCCTTGCCGCCGACCTGGTTCCAGTTGGTCACCCGGCCGGCGAAGATGTCGCGGATCTGGGCCTGCGACAGGTTCTCCACGCCCGCCGCCTTGTTGACGACGATGGTGAACACGGAGATGGCGATGGGCTGCGGGATCAGCCGGGGATGGCCCGTGGACGCGAGACCGTCGGTGAAGGTGATGTGGGTGCCGAGCCCCTTGCCGACCTCGACCTCGGCATCCTCGCCGGCCTGGTCCAGGGCGGAGACCCCCTCGGTGCTGCCCTCGAAGATGTCGTCCCCGAGCGGGATGGTCAGGCCGGCCCCTTCGCAGCGCCTGAGGAAGTCCTCGGCGGCGGCCCGCACCGCCGGCTCGAAGGCGGTGGAACCGTGCAGGTCGAGGGTGCCCTTGACACAGTCCAGCGGGGGCCGCCGGTCGTCGCGCCAGATGAGCGTGAAGCAGGCCTGGAGGCCGACGCCCGCGATCAGTATCCAGATGAGCCACCACGCGGGCCGGGAGGCGAAGACATGGCTCTCGGTCCTGGTCGCCTGCAGCCGGAAGAACCTCTGCAGGGTGTCGTACCAGCGGCCCTCCCCGTCGGTGCCGGTGACCTCGGGCTTGGGGAACTTGTCGGTGCTGTTGTCGCCCGCCCAGCGTTCCAGCACGACGAGCACCTTGTACTCGGACCCCCGGGGCAGCGTCACCTTCGGCAGCCGGACCACGCCCGTGCGCTCGGCTTCGTTGTTGTCGCGGCGGAAGCCGTCCTTGGCGACGGTGGTGACGACGTTGTTGCCGTCGGTCTCCTGCCGGAAGAAGAAGTCGGGAATCTCCGCCTGGCTCGGATCGGTGAGGACCACGGCCGCGACCCGGCGGTTGCGGAAGGTGACCTTGATGCCGTAGGCGTCGTTGGGGTCGGCCAGGTAGTCCTCAGGGACGATCTTGGCCGACCCGGCGTTCTCGACGCGCAGCAGGACGAACGAGGGATCCCTCAGCTCCGTCCCGTTGTGCTGCATGTCCCCCAGCACGTCGGCGTACGGCTTGCCGGTCACGTCGGCGGCCAGGGTGTCCATCTGCACCCGGTAGCCGAGCCGCTTGCGGCCGACGACGGCGAATTCCCACAGGAACGCCCCGACGGGAAAAGCGACACTCAGAATCGCGATCCACTGTTCCACTTGCTCGTTCATCGCAGGACCCCCCGGATTCCCGGCCATGTACGCAGTGACAGGGTGCCCAGGGTGACGAGTGGGGGTGGCGCGTCGCGAGCGGTGCCGCAATCCTCCGATTGTTGTTCATCCGCGAGTCATCTACGAAACGTTCCGTTCGCCGGCCGTGCCGGGACGGTGATCAGCGGGAGAGCGCGTCGCCCACCACGCGCACCAGACCGGTCTCCTTCTCGGTGCTGGTCTCGGAGCAGTCGTGGTTCTCGTCCGCGGGCCCGACGTTCGGCTGGTCGACGACCTCGATGACGTCGCAACTGAGGACCTGCTCGTAGTTGCGGAACTTCGACGTGTCGTCGTCGGCCGCCTGCGCGGTCCCGGCGGCACCACCGGCGACGGACAGAGCGGCGAACGCGCAGGCGATGGTGGACCTGAAGTTCATGGGTGCCTTGCCTTTCGGAGATTTCTCATGGGGTGCGCTGACACCGGGTCGTGGAACCGATCCACCACCCGGGCGGTCAACGAAGTCCCGCAGGAGCCGGTATTGCTCCGAGCAGGTGACCCCGGCACCGTTCGAGGCCCGTCCGTCTGCCTGGCCAGCACTCGATGATGTTCACCGCGAGCCCGCCCCGGACGGAGGTTCGGCCGACCCCAATGGCGAGACCGACAGCGGAGACGAGGGGCGTCCGGTGCTTCGCGCGACGGTGACGGATGGATGACGAGGACGAGACCGGGCGGCCCCAGAGGACGGTGCGAGGAAGACGAGAGCGACGAGGAGTGCCGCCGCCGGCATCGGCGCCGCAACCATCGGGATGAAAACGGCGGCCTGACGGGCTGGACCCGGGGGCCAACCCGCCTGATGCGGCTGCCCGACTTCACCGTCTCGAACGCCTTCGGAGACGGCCACAGGTGTCGATCCGGACGCCGTCTCACCCGGAACCACCCCTGCGGGTACGGGAAGTGCTGCACACGGGAGGCGGTCAGTCTGTATGCGGCACTAGGTGTTGCCGGGCCCGGAGGCCAGCGGCCCTCTTGCGGAACCGCGGACAACATGACGAGGGGGATCGCCTCCTCGCATGTGCGGGCCGCTCGGCGCGGGCGGAAAAGCGGGCCCAGACGTCGGCCCGCCATACTCCTCGCCGACCGCGGCTACGACCACGACAAGTACCGCCGTCTGGTGCGACAGCGCGGGACGGACCAGTCATCGCCGAACGAGGTCAGGAACACGGCAGTGCCCTGGGCGCGACGGCATTCACGAAGCCATCCTCGGCCTCGCCACCTGTCTGATCACCCACCGCCACGTCCAACGCCTGCGTTGGAATGTGAGACTTGCCTGGTCGCTGTGGTCAGTAGGGTTTGAATGCGGGGTAGTAGGCTGCGGCGGCGGTTGCGGTGTCGACGTTCCGTGGGAAAAGCGCGGCTTCGTAGGCGCGGATGGCCGCGTCGATGTCCTTGGGCTGTTCGGCGATGGCGTTGCCGAGCTGGCCCGCGTCGAAGAGCGCCCAGTTCGCTCCTTCGCCGTCCGGCGGTGCCAGGTGGGCGGCGTCTCCGATGAGTGTGACCCCAGGTACGTGTTCCCAGCGGTGCCCGATGGGCAGCCCGTACAAGGGGCGGAAGATCGGCGGGATGTCGCTGTCCGCGACCAGGGCGACGAGCTCCGGCGCCCACCCCTCGAACATCGCCGCGACGGTGCGGGCGGCCGCAGGGCCGTCTTTGAAGTCGATGCCGTCGAACCAGTCGAGCGGCTGGTCGAACATGGCGTAGGAGTGCAAGGTGTCCGCGCGCTCGCGCTGCACGCCAAGACCGATGCGGGTGGTTTCGTCGTAGGCGGTCATCGACCCGCCGCCGACCAGCGCCAGGGTGGCAGGGTGTCGGGTGTCGCTCTCATACAGGTACGTCTCGACCATCGAGCGTCCGGCATAGGCGGGCGTGGCGTCGGAGAGCAGCGGTCGGACCTTCGACCAGGCACCGTCGGCACCGACGAGGATGTCGGTGACAACCGTCGATCCGTTGGCGAAGGTCACTTCGTGACGGCCGTCAGCGAGGGTCCGAACGCTCCGAGTCCTGTGGTCCCAGACGACCGTGCCGGCAGGCAGGGATTCCAGCAGCAGCTGTCGCAGCTCGCCACGCTGCACCTCGGGGCGGCCTCCGGCGGGGTCATCGGGCTGGTCCGCCAGTATGGTGCCGTCCGGCGCCACGTCGCGGGATGCCTGGCGGCCTTCGAGGACGAGGGATCGGAAGCCGTCCATCAGACCGGTGGCACGGATCCCGTGCTGTCCGTTGTAGTCGTGGATGTCGAGCATGCCGCCTTGGCCCCGGGCCTGAGCGGACGCCTCCGCCTCGTACACCGTGGACGGGATTCCATGAACTGCCAGGGTTCGTGCCAGTGTCAGTCCCGCAAGACCGGCACCGATGATCGTGATCTGAGTCATACGTGCGTTCCTTACTGCTGGTGCGTCCCTTGCTGCTGGTGAATGAACCGGCGGCCCTGACCGCGAGGCTCCGGCCGCCGTGCGGAGCAGTGGAGCGGGGTCAGGGAGAGCTGGGTGGCTCGATCCGGGAGGCGAGCTGTTCCAGGAATTCATGGAGTCGCGCCCGCCCTGCGGCGCCCAGCGGCGCGAGGATCGACTCCTCGACGCGGTCCATGGCCTCTTCGAAACCCTGGATCAGTTCGGAGCCCGCTGTAGTGACATGCACGCGACGGCTTCGCGTGTCGTCCTCCTGCGTCTGGCGCTCCACGAGTCCGCGCCGCTCGAGTCCGGCCAGGAGCCGCGAGACGCTCGGCGCGCTGGTGCGCATGGCCCGCGCGACGTCACGCTGAATGGCCTCCGGGTTCTTCGACAGGTACGCCAACACGGCGCTCTGCTCGTGCGTGAGGCCGCGTTCCCGTATCCAGTCGTCAGCGGTGCGTCGCTGCGCCCACACAACCCACCGCATCAGCTCCAACGTGCTCTCCCGCCGCATACCGTTCATAGTTAACACGCTAACTGTTGCAGGGCTAACAATCAAGTCCTCTTGGGCTCGGGTGCGGTTCGTACGAGGCCCTGGCCGCCGTCGGCCGGCAGTGCGGGCCGGTCCGCCGCGGACATCGACGGCTTCTACCGGGCGAAGACCGCGCTGCCCCGCAGCCGGGACATGCCGCTGGTCGTCCAGGCTGACGGCAAGGGCGTGGGCATGCGGCCCGAAGCCCCGCGCGAGGCGACCCGCCGCAAGGCCGCTCAGGCCGCTGCGGGGCGACGGGGCCGGCTGACCCCGGGCGAGAAAACCAACCGGAAGCGGACGGCCACCATCGCCTGCGACTTCGACACCCGCCCGC
>NZ_JAGGOO010000106.1 GCF_018614415.1 Streptomyces sp. ISL-12 | reverse complement strand
GCGGAAGCGGTGGCGGTCGGCAGCGCGCGCGGTGCGATCAGCGGAGCGTGCGAGACGGTCAGTGGGGCGCGCGGAACGTGCGGCGGTACGCCTGGGGGGAGACGCCGATCGCCGCGTGCAGGTGCTGGCGCAGTGAGGCGCCCGTGGCGAAGCCGACCCGGCCGGCGATCTGATCGACCGGCAGGTCGCTGGCCTCCAGCAGGTGCCGGGCCCGGGCGACGCGCTGCTGGATCAGCCAGCGGCCGGGACTGAGGCCCACCTCGTCGTCGAAGCGGCGGGCGAAGGTGCGCAGGCTCATCCCGGCGTGCGCCGCGAGGGCTGCGAGGGTCAGCGACTCGTCGAGCCGTTCCAGGGCCCAGGCCCGCGTGGCGGCGGTGCTCGCCGCTCCCACCCGCGGAACCGGCTGCTCGATGTACTGCGCCTGGCCGCCGTCCCGGAACGGCGGGACGACGCAGCGCCGGGCGACGGCGTTGGCCAGTGCGCTGCCGTGGTCCTCACGGATCAGGTGCAGGCAGACATCGACGCCGGAGGCGGCCCCGGCCGAGGTGAGGACGCGGCCGTCGTGGACGAAGAGCACGTCCGGGTCGAGGGTGACGCGCGGGAACATCCGGCGGAAGACGTCGGTGAGCTGCCAGTGGGTGGTCGCCCGGCGGCCGTCGAGGAGTCCGGCCGCGGCCAGCACGAAGGCACCGGTGCAGATGGACAGCAGGCGGGCGCCCGACGGGACGCGTGCGAGGGCGGCGGTGGCCTCCTCGGTGAGGGCGTCGGTGATCCGGGACGGCGCGACGGCGGCGACCACCACCGTGTCGGCCGTGGCCAGTATCTCGGGGCCGTGCTCGGCGGTGACGGTGAAGTCCGCCTCGGTGCGCACCGGCCGTCCGTCGACAGTGCAGGTCAGCACCTCGTACCGGCCGTCGGCCGCGCCGAGGACACGGCTGGGGATGCCGAGCTCGAAGGGGTAGACGCCGTCGAGGGCGAGGACCACGACCCGTTCCGGGCGTTCCGTGTGCGACATGGCACGATCCTATCGGAGCATGACCAACATGCCATTTCCCGGACAGGCGGGGAGCGGCAGGCTGGGTGACCATGAGCGATGTGAACACCATGCGAGCCATCCGCCAGGACACCCTCGGCGGACCCGAGGTCCTGAAGGAAGTACGGCTGGAGCGCCCCACGCCCCGCCCCAACGAGGTATTGGTGCGGGTGCGCGCCGCCGGCGTCAATCCCACCGACTGGAAGCACCGCGCGACCGGCGGCTTCCTCGGCGAGCCGCCGTTCGTCCTGGGCTGGGACGTCTCCGGCACGGTCGAGGCGGTGGGCATCGGCGTCGCCGAGTTCCGGCCGGGTGACGAGGTCTTCGGCATGCTGTCGTACCCGTACGGCCACGGCTCCCACGCCGAGTACGTCGCCGCTCCGGCGCGCGGCTTCTGGCACAAGCCGGCCGGAATCGACCACGTACAGGCCGGCGCGCTGCCCCTGGTGTCGCTGACCGCGTGGCAGGCGCTGGTGGAGCGGGCCGACGTCCAGCCGGGGCAGCGGGTGCTGGTGCACGCGGCGGCCGGCGGCGTGGGCCACGTGGCGGTGCAGATCGCCAAGGCCCGGGGCGCCCACGTGACCGGCACGGCGAGCGCCGCCAAGCACGGCTTCCTGCGGTCGATCGGCGTGGACGAGCCGCTGGACTACCGGGAGAGCGACTTCGCCGAGGCGGTGAAGGACGTCGATGTCGTCCTGGACACGATCGGCGGGGACACGCTGACCCGTTCGCTGCGCGTGCTGCGCCCGGGCGGGATCGTGGTCTCGATCCTGCCGGCCGGGTCGGACGAGCTGTACCGGGAGGCGGAGCGGCTCGGCGTGCGGGCGGCGCGGATGCTCGTCGACGCCGACCGGGGCGGAATGCGGGAGATCGCCGCGCTGGCCGAGTCGGGCAGGCTGCGGGCCGCCGTCGAGCGGAGCTTCCCGCTGGCCGACGCGGCCGAGGCGCACGCGCTCGGCGAGACCGGCCGCACCACGGGCAAGCTGGTACTGGTCGTGGACTGAGCGACGTCCGCCACACGGCCACCGCGCCTCCGCCCCACCGCGCCTCCCGCCCGCCCCGCCTGCGATGAGCATGAGAAACCGATGACATATGTCAATCGAACATGCTCAAATCCCCCCGAACGAGGGAAACTATGGAGGGCAGGCGGGAGGTGATGTGGCCGTGCGGCAGAACCCCGCACCGCTCACCCGGCATCTGCGTGTCCATGACGAACGGGGACACACGGTGCTGGAGTTCCACGGCGAGATCGACCTCGCCGTGGCCGACGAGATCGCCCCTCTCCTGGACCGGGCCACCGGCGACCCGGGCGCCCGGGTCGTGTTCGACCTCAGCGGGGTCGAGTTCTTCGACTGCTCGGGGCTGCGGCTGCTGGTCCGGGCCAGGCAGCGGGTGCTCGACCGCGGCGGCGAACTGCACCTGGTGTGCACCCACGCCCTGACGCTGCGCGTCCTGCGGGTCACCGGCCTGGCCCGGCTGCTGCCGCGGCGGACGGTGGACGAGGTGGTGGGCCGGTCCGGTCCCCCGTCGAGCCGTACCCCGCCGTCGCGTTAGCTCCTCCTCTCCCTCCGACTCCTCCCGCCTCCTCCCGACTCCTCCCACCTCCTCCGCCTCCTCCCGACTCCTCCGGACTTCCCCGGACGCCGATCGGCAGGTCGGGGTCAGGCGCGCGCCGCCCGTGCCCCCGCTGCTTCCCCCCTGTCCCTCAACTCGCCCGTCTGGCACGGGAAGTGGGGGGCATGCGGTGAGTAGGAAGGAGGGCCGTAGCCATGACGACTCCCCACAGGCGCCTCCCCGGGCGCGTACCCGGCTGGGCCAAGGCGGTCGGCGCCGTCGCGCTGGTGCTCGTCGTGCTGTTCGCCGGGCTCCGGCTGAGCGTGATCCCGGGCCTGAGGGACCTGTTCGGCACCGAGACCCGCGACCGCTCGGGCCCCGCGCTGCTGGAGTCCATCCAAAACGTCAGCCGGTACGAGGCCGCCTCCGGGAACTTCCAGGTCGTCGTCGATCTGGAGAAGGACACCAAGTTCCTGCCGGACGCGGTCCGCGGCTCCCGCACCCTGTACGTCGGCGCGGGCTCGGTGGACGCCTACGTCGACCTCGGCAAGGTCGGCCGCGACGATGTCACGGTCGACGAGGACCGCACCTCGGCCACCCTCCGGCTGCCGCACGCCGCCCTCGGCAAGCCGGCCCTCGACCCCGAGCGCTCCTACGCCGTGTCCAAGCAGCGCGGCCTGCTCGACCGCCTCGGCGACCTGTTCTCGGACAACCCCAACAGCGAGCAGGCCGTCCAGAAGCTCGCGGTGCGGCACATCGGTGACGCCGCGAAGGAGAGCGGTCTGACCTCGCGCGCCGAGACCAACACCACGCAGATGCTCCAGAACCTGCTGCGCTCGCTGGGCTTCAAGGAGGTCCGGGTCACCTACCCCGACTGAACAGCCGCACGTCCTCGTCCCCGCTGAGAACTGGAGGATCCCCCATGGCCCGCGCCGCCACCCCACGGCCGCGTTCCCTGCTCCGCCCCCGCGCCGCGCGGAGCGAGGACCCCGCTCCGCGCGAACGGCACGTGGTCCCCTGGCCGTTGCGCCTGATGGCCACAGCGTGCGCCTTCGTCTTCATGGTGGCGTTCGCCGTCGTACTGGCCCGGCTCACCCTGCACCCCTCGCCCGCCTCGGAGGCGCTGACCCACACCAACCTGCATCCCGGCCGCTCCCTGCGCGAGTACCTGGGCCAGCCCGCGCTGCGCGACGCGGTCAAGCAGGTCGGCGGCAACATTCTGCTCGGCGTGCCGTTCGGGATGCTGGTACCGGTCGTCGCCCCGCGCACCCGCGGACTCCTGCGGGTGCTGCTGCTGACCGCCGTCGTCATGCTGCTGGTGGAGCTGGCGCAGGGCTCGATGGTGACCGGTCGGGCCTTCGACATCGACGACGTCATCCTCAACACCGGTGGCGCGCTGCTGGGTTACCTGTTGCTGGGGCGGCGGATGAGCCGCGCGGTGCACGCCCGCCGCTCACCGGCGTGAGGCGAGGAGGTGTTCCGCCGGCGTCAGCGGGTCGTCCAGGTGAACTTGTCCCCGCCGACCCAGCGGACCACCTCCGGGTCGTCCAGGTCGTGGACCGTGATGCCGTACGCGGCGGCGGTCTCCAGGACATCGACGACGGTCCTCGCCTCACCGACGACCTGGCCGTCGATCTCCACGATCCGGAACGGGGGAACGGCCGGCTGGACTCCCAGGACCAGGATGCGCGGCCGGGCGATGTGCGGGCTCACGATTTCGGTCATGTATCGAGCCTAGAACGAACGGGCGGCCGGGGCCGTCTCCAGACGTCTCCCCCGCCGTCGCCCCCGCCGTCGTTCCGGGGTCGTTGCTGGTCAGGGTCGCCGCCAGTCGTCGCTCCGCAGGTGCGATCCGGCCATCGGGCCCATCCGGAGCATGCCGCCGTCCACGCTCCAGGAGGCGCCGGTGACGTACGAGGCGTCGGGTCCGGCGAGGAAGGCGATCACGGCGGCGACCTCACGGGCGTCGCCGGGCCGTCCCAGGGGTACGCCGGGGCGGCGCTCGGTGTGCGGGTCGGTGTCCTCCTGCCCGGTCATCGGCGTGGCGATCTCGCCGGGGGCGACGGCGTTGACGGTGATGCCGTGCTCGGCCAGTTCCAGGGCCATCACCTGGGTGAGCAGACCGAGGCCGCCCTTGGCCGCGCAGTACGGCGCGGCGCCCACCCGCGGCTGGTGCTCGTGCACGGACGTCACATTGACGATCCGGCCGCCGTCGCCCTGCCGGATCATGCGCCGGGCCGCCCGCTGCCCGCACAGGAACGGCCCGGCGAGATCGACGTCCAGGACGTGCCGCAGGTCGTCCAGGCCCAGGTCGAGGAAGGGCGTGGCCGTCCCCGTACCGGCGTTGTTGACCAGGACGTCCACCCGGCCGAGGCGTTCGCACAGCCCGTCGACGGTGTCCGCGGCCTCCGGCAGCCGGGTGAGGTCGACCCGGGCGGTCTCGGCCCGCCGCCCCCGTGCCCGTACCTCCTCGGCGGTGCGCTCGGCGCCCCGCTCGTCGGTGTGCCAGGTGATGCCGATGTCCAGTCCGGCTTCGGCCAGACGTACGGCGGTGGCCCGGCCGATGCCGGAGTCGGAGCCGGTGATCACGGCGACGCGGGCGGTGGGGGACATGGCGGCCTCCTCGGTGGCAGCGCGTGACGGGCCGACGCAGTACCCGGGCGAAGGGGAGACAAACCGTCGGCGCCCGTCGTGCGGACCACCCGTCGCTGGGGAACCCTGGTGGGGCGAGGAGGTGGATGGTCCGATGGACCCCTTGGACCCCCTGGACCCCGTGGATCCCATGGCCCCCATGGACCCCGTACGGGCGCTGGAGCGGATCGCTTTCCTGCTGGAGCGGTCCCAGGCACCGACCTACCGTGTCCGCGCCTTCCGCACGGCGGCCCAGGTGCTGTCCGCCCTGCCCGAGGAGGAGGTACGGCAGCGGGCGGACGCCGGTTCGCTGGAGTCGCTCAAGGGCGTCGGCCCGAAGACGGCACAGGTGGTGCGGGAGGCGCTGGCCGGTCAGGTCCCCGGCTACCTGGAGAAACTGTCCGGCGAGGCGGACGCCCCGCTCGCCGAGGGCGGTGAGCGGCTGCGGGCGCGACTGCGCGGCGACTGCCATCTGCACTCCGACTGGTCGGACGGCGGCAGCCCGATCGAGGAGATGGGCCGGACCGCGGCGGCCCTGGGGCACGAGTGGGCGGCGCTCACCGACCACTCCCCCCGGCTGACGGTGGCGCGCGGTCTGTCCGCGGACCGGCTGCGCGAACAGCTGGACGTGGTGGCGCGGCTCAACGAGACCTGGGCGCCGTTCCGGCTGCTGACCGGCATCGAGTGCGACATCCTCGACGACGGCTCGCTCGACCAGGAACCGGAGCTGCTGGAGCGGCTCGACGTGGTGGTCGTCTCCGTTCACTCCAAGCTGCGGATGGACGCCCGGTCGATGACCCGCCGCATGGTCACCGCCGTACGCGATCCGCACGCCGACATCCTGGGCCACTGCACCGGACGGCTGCTGAGCGGGCGGGGGCGGCCGGAGTCGCGGTTCGACGCGGACGCGGTGTTCGCGGCCTGCGCGGAGAGCGGCACGGCGGTGGAGATCAACAGCCGGCCGGAGCGGCTCGATCCGCCTCGGCGGCTGCTGCGCCGGGCGGTGGCGGCGGGGGTGCTGTTCTCGGTCGACACCGACGCCCATGCCCCTGGTCAGCTGGACTGGCAGATCCACGGGTGTGCGCGGGCCGAAGAGTGCGGTGTGCCGCCGGAGCGCGTGGTGACCACCTGGTCCCTGGACGATCTGCTCGCCTGGACCCGCGAGGGCCGCACACCGTCCGGCGTGACGCGCGGCTGACGTGGTACCCGCCCGCCCGACCCGGACACACCGACCGAGACACACCGACCGAGACACATCGACGAAGACATTCCGATCGGGACACACCCATCGAGACACACCCATCGAGACACGAGGAAGGGACCGGTGCATGGAGCGCGCGGCCGTGTTCGACGTGGACGGCACCCTCGCCGACACCAATCACCTGCATGTCGTCACCTGGTGGGAGGCGTTCCGGCAGGCGGGCCACCGGGTCCCCATGCACGCCGTCCACCGCGCCGTGGGCCTGCCCTCCACCGACCTGATCGCCCACCTGCTCGGCGAGGACCGGGACACGGACCAGGACGCCGAGCTGAGCGCCGCGCACAAGGCGCTGTACGGGCAGTACTTCGACCGGCTGCCCGCGCTGCCGGGCGCGGGGGAACTGCTGCGGCGGCTGGCCGGGGACGGCTGGCGGGTGGTGCTGGCCACCTCGGCGGGCGGCGCGGAACTGAGCGCGCTGCGCCGGGCGATCGACGCCGACGAGGCGATCACCGCGACCGCGAGTTCCGACGACGTCGACGCGGGCAAGCCCGCGCCCGAACCTGTGCGGCACGCCCTGGAACTGGCCGGTGTCCCCGCCGAACGGGCCGTCTTCGTCGGCGACACCGTCTGGGACATGGCCGCGGGCCGCCGGGCCGGGGTCCGCTGCGTCGGTGTGCTCAGCGGCGGCATCCCGCGCGCCGACCTGGTGGAGGCCGGCGCGGACGAGGTCTACGACGATCCCGCCGGCCTGCTGGCCGAGCTGGCCGACAGCCCCCTGAGGTGAGCGTGTCGATCATGCGGATACCCGGCGGATCATGACAGGGCTGAATGAGGGGGCCGTACGGCTCGTGGACATGGTGCGGCGGGAGGTGGCCACCGCGGGTCGGGCGGTCGCGGCCGTGGTGCGCGGACCGGGACGTGAGCGCGACCTGGTCAAGCAGTCGCTGAAGGCGGCCGGGGCGGGACTGCTCGCCTGGCTCGTGGCGGGCGTGTGGATGGACGACCCGATGGCGCTGATGGCGCCCTGGGTGGCCGTGGTGCTGGTGCAGGCCACCGTCTACAGCTCGGTACGGCAGGCCGCGCAGCAGTTCGCCGCCATCTGCGTCGGCACGCTGCTGGCCTCCGGGGCCCAGGAACTCACCGACAACACCACCGTCGCGCTCGCGGTGTCCCTGCCGCTGCTGATGCTGCTCGCCAACTGGCCGCGCTTCGGGGCGCAGGGCATCTACACCGCCACGACGGCGGTGTTCATCCTGGCCTCCGGGACCGTCTCGGAGTACGCCGTCGCCCACCGGCTGGGGCAGGCGGCGCTCGGCGCGGTCATCGGCGTCGCCGTCAACGCGCTGGTGCTGCCCCCGGTGCATCTTCGGGACGTGCGGGAGAACCTCGCGCTGCTCGCCCGGGAGACGGGCGACGTCCTGCACACCGTCGCCGAGGGCCTGCGGGAGGACTGGGACGAGCAGAGCGTCGCCGACTGGTCGAGCGAGGCGGCGCGGCTGCGGTACCGCGTCGAGGCGCTGCGCTCCGCCCGCGCCTGGAGCCGGGAGAGCCTGCGCCTGACCTACGGGCCGCTGCGGGCCCTGCACCGGGTGCCGCCGGCGTCGACCGTGCCGCCCGAGGAGGAGGACCGGCGGTGGGGCCACATCGCCGACAACGTCACGGCGCTGACCCGGACGCTGGCGGTGACGGCCGACGAGCACCGGACGCCCACTCCGCCCGAGGGGCCGGTACTGCGGCTGTACGCCCGTCTGCTGGAGCTGATCGGCGACGCCTGCCGGGTGGAGGCCGAGCGGCTGCGGGGCGACGACGGGCGGAACGGCCCGGAACTTCCGACCCGGGAGGAGATGGAGGATCTGCACCAACGGCTCCAGGAAGGGCTGCGGGAGCATGCTCAGCGGGGGTCGGAGACGGCGGCGGTCCTGGGCACCCTGCAGCTCCAGGCCGAGAACCTCTGGGCCGGGACACTGCCGGACGGCGAGACGGCACGGAACGCGGGGACGGCACCGGACGGCGAGACGGCACGGAACGCCCGGACGGCACCAGACAGTGAGACGGCACGGAACGCCGGGGCGATGGCGGACGGCGAGCGGCGGTGACGCACATCACCCCAAAGCGGCTCAGAAGGCGGAACACCCAAGGGGCCCGCACCGTTGGAGAGGGCGTGGGTACGGATGGGACAGTGTCCCCGGGCCTCACCTATCGCCCACAGGGAAGATCGTTCGGCTGAAGCCCTGTGGAGCCCTTCGCCGAGAGGCGACCGCCATCCGTGCCCACACCTGATCCGCCCCGACCGTGATCCCCCCGTCCGGTCGGGGCCTTCTTCTGCCCCGGCGCCCTGCCATGACCGGCCGTGCCGCTTGAGCCGCTTGACTTCGAGAGCGCTCCAATTCGTAGCGTTCCGGGCATGAGCACTCCACAGCACAAGATCGGCTCGGGCTTCGGGCACCGCAGCACCGCCGACGACGTTCTCGCCGGACTCGATCTGACCGGACGGCTCGCGATCGTCACCGGCGGCTACTCGGGCATCGGTCTGGAGACGACGCGGGCTCTCGCCGGGGCCGGCGCGCGGGTCGTGGTTCCCGCCCGCCGCCCCGCCGCCGCCCGGGAGTCCCTGGCCGGACTGGCCGAGGCGGAGGTGGACGAGATGGACCTGGGGGACCTGGACAGCGTGCGCGCGTTCGCCGAGCGGTTCCTCGCCTCCGGGCAAACGGTCGACATGGTCATCGACAGCGCCGGGATCATGGCCTGCCCCGAGACCCGGGTCGGACCGGGCTGGGAGGCGCAGTTCGCCACCAACCATCTCGGGCACTTCGCGCTGGTCAACCGTCTGTGGCCGGCCCTCGAACCGGGCGGCGCCCGCGTCGTCTCGGTCTCCTCCCGGGGCCACCACGCCTCGGGGATCCGCTGGGACGACGTGCACTGGCGCACCGGCTACGACAAGTGGCGGGCCTACGGGCAGGCGAAGACCGCCAACGTCCTGTTCGCCGTGCACCTCGACCGGCTCGCCCGGGACCGCGGGGTACGCGCCTTCGCGCTGCACCCCGGCGGCATCCTCACCCCGCTCCAGCGTCATCTCTCCACGGCGGAGATGGTGGACCGCGGCTGGATCGACGAGAACGGCCGTCTCCTCGATCCGGACGCCTTCAAGACACCGCAGCAGGGCGCGGCGACCCAGGTGTGGGCCGCGACGTCACCGCGGCTGGACGGGCTCGGAGGCGTCTACCTGGAGGACTGCGACATCGCCGAACCCGCCCCGGCCGACGGGCCGGGCTCCGGCATCAAGGACTGGGCCGTGGACCCGGACCAGGCCGCCCGGCTGTGGCGGCTCTCGGCGGAACTGACCGGCGTGGACGCGTTCGCCGCCTGAACCGGCACCAGGACCCGGCCCCAGGGCCGGTTCGGTCCCGGGCCCTGATCGGGTCCGGGACCGGGGACGGGTCCGGGTCCGGGAACGGTCCGGGGGCCGGGCCGGCCCAGGGACCTGTTCGGGTCCGGGTTCGGTCCGGGGCCGGGCTCGCGTGCATCCCGTGCGTGTACGGGTACTCGGTCGCCTCCGTCGGACAAGCGGCCGAGAGGAGCGCGAGGTGAGCGGCGCAACAAGCAGCAGGATCGTGGTCACCGGGGCCACCGGCAACGTGGGCACGAGTGTGGTGCGGCTCCTCTCGGAGGATCCGGAGACCGGTTCGGTGCTGGGCCTGGCCCGGCGGATCCCCGACTGGTCACCGGCGAAGACCGAGTGGGCCACGGTCGACCTCGCCGCCGAGCGGGCCGACCTGACCGGCTTGTTCTCGGGAGCGGACGCGGTGGTCCATCTGGCCTGGGCGTTCCAGCCGACGCACGACCCGGCCACGACCTGGCGCACGAACGTACTCGGCTCCATCCGGGTGTTCGAGGCGGTGGCCGCGGCCGGGGTGCCGGCCCTGGTGCACGCCTCGTCGGTCGGGGCGTACTCGCCGGGCCCGAAGGACCGGGCGGTGGACGAGTCCTGGCCCACGCACGGCTGGCCCGACGCGGCGTACTGCCGGGAGAAGGCCTACCTGGAGCGCACCCTGGACATCTTCGAGCGCGACCATCCCGGGATCCGGGTCGTCCGGATGCGTCCCGCCTTCCTGTTCAAGCGGCAGTCGGCGAGCGAGCAGCGCCGGATCTTCGGCGGCAAGTACCTGCCCGGTCCGCTGGCCCGCCCGGATCTGCTGCCCTTCCTGCCTGACATCCCGGGTCTGCGGATGCAGGCGCTGCACTCCGATGACGCCGCCGACGCCTACCGGCTCGCGGTGCGCTCCGCCGACGCCCGGGGCCCGTTCAACCTGGCGGCCGACCCGCCGGTCGACGCGGAACTGCTCGGCGAGCTGGTCGGTACGCCGCGGCGGGTCCGGCTGCCCCGGTCCGCCGCACGCTCGGCGATCGCCGCCGCCTGGGGGCTGCGTCTGCTGCCGGCCTCGCCCCACCTGTTCGACGCGGTACTGCGGCTGCCGCTGCTGGACTGCGGCCGGGCCCGTGCGGAACTGGGCTGGCGCCCGGAGCACACAGCCACCGAGGTGCTGGCGGAGTTCCTCCAGGGGTTCCGGGAGGGCGCCGGCGGTCCGACGGAACCGCTGCGGGGACGCAAGGCCGGCTGACCCCGCCCGACAGACGGCCCGACGGACGGACCGTCCGGCCACGCGCCCCCGCTGCGCCCGCCTCAGCCGGACGACTCGTCCGGTACGGGGTGCTCGGGGTGGACCGCTCCCGAGTGCGGCGCTCCCTGCCGCCCCGTCCCCGCCTCGTCGGTGTCCGGTACGTCGGTGGCCCCGGCGCCGGTGGCCCCGTCCTCGGCGTCGTCGCCGCTCTCGGCGTCGTCCGCGTCGGTGCCGCTCTCGCGCGCCGCGAGACCGGGGGCGACGTCCCAGGGGTCCTCCCCCGCGTCGGCCTGCTGGTCCGGCATGTCACGGGGCACCGGAGCGCCGTTCTCCCCGGGTCCTTCGGCACGGTGGTCGGTCACGGCGCTCTCCCTCCGGTCCGTCCGTGTTCCGGACGTTCCATGTCGTGCTGGTGGCTGTGGTCACTCGCGCTCGTACGAGCGATGCCGGGGTACCTCCGCGCCGCCCGGCGAAACCTCGGCGCGACGCCCGCGGCTCCGAACCGAGCCCGCCCGGAATATTCGGTGGCCTTGTCCAGGCGCGGCTGACTACGGTAGGCCGGTTCCTAGACCCCCTAGGTTTGAGACCCCTGGGGTGCAGACCCCTAGGTTTTCGGAGACACCATGAGACCACTCGACGAACGGGACATCCGCTCGTCCTTCGTCAACTGCTCGAAGGGCGAGGCCAAGCGGCTGCCCCTGCCCCGCGATCTGGGCGACCGCCCCTGGGACGACCTGGACTTCCTGGGGTGGCGGGACCCGGGCGCGCCCGACCGAAGCTATCTGGTCGCCGAGCGCGAGGACCGTCCCGTCGGCGTGGCGCTGCGCTTCCAGCCGGGCCGGCGCGGCGTCCTGCAGCGCAGCCTGTGCTCGTTGTGCCTGACGACCCATCCGCGCGGCGGGGTCTCGCTGATGACCGCCCGCAAGGCGGGGCCGGCCGGGCGCGAGGGGAACTCGGTCGGGCTGTACATGTGCACCGACCTCGCCTGTTCCCTGTACTTGCGGGGCAAGAAGGTGCCGGAGAACGGGACCCGGTTCGAGGAGAGTCTCAGCCTGGAGGAGCAGGTCGCCCGGACGCTGGGCAACCTGGACGCGTTCCTCGGCAAACTGACGGCCTAACGGTCGCGCAGCCGGGCCGCCTCGACGCCGTGGAGGTGGATCAGCACGTCGTGAGCACGGGCGAGCGCGACGTCGTAGGGGCCGTCCGGACAGTCGGTGCCTATGCTGCGGGTCGGCCGGGCCTCGCGGAGCCAGGCCGCCGCCGGCGGGCCGACGGTCCGCAGGTCGACCAGGTAGTCGCGGTGCCGGACCCGGTCCAGGGTGTGCTCGTTGCCGCCGGGGCCCGCCGGTCCGAGCGTCCAGCGGTGGATGGCGCCGTCTCGTCCGGTGGCGTTGAGCGAGCCCCGGTCGAAGGTGAGACCGACGCTGACGTAGTCGTCGCCGAGACGGTCGCGCAGGAAGGCGCCCTGCATCCTCGGGTAGTGCTCCGGGTCCATCGTCTCGTAGGAGACATGGGCGTTGTGCGCGGACAGCAGCACCTTGGTGCCGGTGCGGCGCTGCCACCACAGGACGTTGTCGGCCATCGCCTCGTCCCGGTAGCGCATCGCCGCGGCGATCTGCGCCGGGTCGTCGAAGTCGAAAGCGTACTGCCGGGCGGTCCGGTCGATGACGGTGGCCTGCTGGACGGCCCAGTCGTACCCCGCGCGGTCGTCGGCTGGGCCCTGCCGCTCCAGCAGCCGCAGGGCCTCACCGGTGCGGTCGGCCGTCTCGCGGCGCTCGGCGTACGGCTTGCCGAGGTATTCCTCGATGTAGGTCCCCGTCGGCACGGCGGGCCGCAGCCCCCGGTACAGCTCGGCGATACGCGCGCTGAGCCGGGGATGACGTCCGGCGACGTACTCCATGACTTCGTCGTAGACCTCCGGGCCGGTCCAGGCGATGTCGTCGCCCAGGAAGCGCACGGGGTCGTCGGGATGCCGCACGTTGTACGCCCGCATCCACTCCACGAGTTTCAGGTATGCGGTGTTGTTCCACCACAGGTAGTCGCGCTGGAACTCGTCCCGCATGATGCGCCGAGGATCGCCCTTGCCGTGCACCACGTAGTCGTCGAGCCGCAGGCCGGTGCTCCAGCTCGCCTCCAGGGCGAAGGTACGGAAGCCCCGCTCCGTCACCAGGTGGCGGAAGACGCGGTCCTTGAGGGCGAAGAAGTCGTGGGAGCTGTGCGTGGCCTCGCCCAGTCCGACGACCCGGGCGTCACCGGTCATCCCGCTCAGTGGGCGCAGGTCACGTGTGTCACCGCCCGGTTCCACTGTGCGTAACGGGTGGGCGGCCCGCTCGAGTGCCGTCACGACCGCCGGTCCCGGCTGTGTCGCCGCCACGGTGGGGGACGGCGGGACCGCCGCCACGGTTGGGGTGCCGAGGGTGAGCGCGCCGAGAGCGACGGGCAGCGTCAGGGCCATCGCCATGTGTCGCGCCATGCCTTGCTTCTTCATGATCCAAGGCTGCCGCGCCGCGGACGGCCGACGCCATGAGGTCGGCCCCCGTCCTCGACTGCGGAAAACCACGGGCGGGCACTGAGGTTTTCCACAGGTTCCGGCACCTTTCCGGCATCTATGTGGCGCCTTCCGGCACCGTTCCGGCACCTGGACCCGCGCCACACGTCCGGCCCCGCGTGGCGCGTGGGAGCGGGGTGACTCCTCCGCCTCCGGTTACGGTCCGTTCTGTCCATTGACGTTCGTTGCACCTGGGGAAGGGGAACAGACCCGAGGATGCTGGATGTACGTGAGAGGTCAGTGTCCCTGGCACGGTCGTTGAGGACGGCGCACCGCGACCCCGTGGTGGTGCAGGCGTTCCGCTCGGCGGCCGCCGCGTCGATCGCCTATGTGATCGCGGTGCGGCTGAGTCCCGAACCCGCGCCGCTCACCGCTCCCCTCACCGCGCTGCTGGTCGTGCAGGTCACCCTGTACGCCACGCTGAAGATGAGCATCCGCCGTGTGAACGCCGTGGTGGCGGGCGTCCTGGTGGCCATCGTCTTCAGCTCGGTGGTGGGACTGAGCTGGTGGAGTCTGGCCCTGATCATCGTGGCCGCCCTGGGTGTCGGACATCTGGTGCGGGCGCACGAGTTCACGGCCGAGGTGGCGATCAGCGCCATGCTGGTGCTCGGGGTGACCGCGCACGGGGCGCTGGCGTGGGCCCGGGTGGTGGAGACACTGATCGGGGCGATCGTCGGACTGGCGTTCAATCTGGTCCTCGCTCCCCCGGTGTGGGTGGAACAGGCCGGCGCGTCGATCGAGAACCTGGCGCGGCGGCTGAGGCAGCTGATGCTGCGGGTGGGTGAGGAGGCCGCCGACAACACCCCGTTCCTGCAGGCGGCGGCGCGGCTGCACGAGGCCCGCGCCCTGGACCACGACATCGCCGAGGTGGACGAGGACCTGCGGCAGGCGGAGGACAGCCTGCGGTTCAACCCGCGGGTGCGCGAGGGGCTGCTGCACCGGGTGGTGCTGCGCACGGGCCTGGACACGCTGGAGATCTGCACGGTCGTCCTGCGGGTGCTGGCGCGCACGCTGACCGACCTGGCCAAGGAACGCGAGCCCGAGCCGCTGTTCCCGGCGGAGACGGGCGCCACCGTGGAACAGCTGCTGTCCGAGATCGGGGACGCGGTGGTCAGTTTCGCGGTACTGGTCACCACCAGCGCCAGCGAGAACGCCGAGTCCGCGGAGGAGCGGCTGACCGCCGAACTGCGGCAGGCAGCGGTGACCCGGGACAAGCTCGCCCGACTGCTCCTGGAGGAGGTGCAGCGCGACGCCCGGCTGTGGCAGCTCCAGGGCGCGGTGCTGACCGAGGTCAACCGCATCATCGACGAGATGGACACCGAGCACCGTTCGCGCCGGCTGCTGGAGGAACTGGACCGCCACACCCGGGAGCAGCGCGAACGCCGGCCCCGGCTGGCCCGGCTGCGGGACTGGCTGCGCGGCAGGCGCCCGCTGCGACGTACGCGGGGGGCCTCCGGCGGATGACCGGCCTGAGGGGCGAGGGGCAGGGCGGCGCGAGGGAGTACGGCCCTGCTGTCGCGTCTGGCGACACGGCCACGGACCGCGACCGTCAACCCGCACGACCGCCGGCCCCACACGACCGTCAACCCGCACGACCGCCGGCCCCGCACGGCCGTCGTTCCCACCAGCCACCGGCCCGGCCCAGCGGCCCAGCCCCCGTCGGCCACCGCCGGTGAAGCGGCCGCCTCACCCGTCGCTCTCCGTGCGCTGCCGGTGGAGCGCGCGCGGGCAGGACGCGCCGCTCGCCTGGGTGAGCAGTACGTGCATGCGCTCGGTGAGCTGCGCGATGTCGTCGGCGGGCCGGTGGAACGGCAGGCGTACGTCACCGTGGGCACCGGCGCGTTCGATGCGCAGCGTCAGTCCGTGCCGGTCGACGGCGAGCGGCCGGACCCGGACGACGCCGTGCAGGCTGTCGGGGTCGACGAGCCGGGTGAGCCGCTCCACCGCGTCACCGTGGCAGTCGGCGAGGTGGGTCAGCAGCCGGGCCTCGGCCGTGGCCAGCGGGTCGGGTTTCGCGGCGCCGAACTCATCCCGGTCGACCACCACGGAACCGGACTGCTGACGCAGCACCACGCGGGTGGGATGGAAGGCCAGGTGGCCCTCCTCGACGGCCATCCAGCCCGCCATCCACAGCCGGGCCCGGATCCTGCCGCGCACCGGGACGGGCGCGACGTCGGCGAACTCCAGGACGGCCGAAGGCTCCCCTCTGGGCGCGCAGATCGCCGCCCCGAGCAGGGCGCTGTCCTCGGGCACGCGCAGCAGCACCCGGCCGTCGTCCGCCACGGAGTGCGCGCCGACGAACTCCTCGCGCCCGCCCTCCGCGGTCACCGCGCAGGACCACGCGGCGGCGAGCACGGACCGGGCACGCTCCGCCGCCGCGGGCGCGGCAGTCCAGGTCTGGCTGTCTGCCATCCCAACCTCCTTAGGTAAGCCTTGCCTAACCTACCGAAGATCGGAGTGTGCGCCAACCAGGACGCGTGATCTTTACGAGACCTTCAGGGTGCGGGACGTGCCGCGTCAGGGCGCGAGCGTGCCGAACAGCGCGCGGGCGCACAGGTCGCGCACCTCTTCCCGGGCCGGCTCCCCCTCGCGCAGCCACTCCAGACAGATGGCGGTGGTGAAGGCCAGCCAGCCCATTACCGCCAGCCGGACGTCGGGCCGCCCCGCGAACTCCGCGCCGAAGCCGGGGTCGGCGGCCAGCGCGTCCAGGATCTGCCGCTGCTGGGCGGCCAGCGCCTGCCCGTAGACGCGGCGCACGGCCGGGTCCCCCGCGGCGTCGGCGCGGTGAAAGGCCCGGTAGCCGTGCGCGTGCTCCTCGACGTACCGCAGATACGCGTCGAGGCCGGCGGCGAGTTGTTCGCGTACCGGGACGCCGGGCACGGCCGCCGTCATCCGCAGCATCCGCTCGCTCTCGCGCTCGACGACCGCCGCGAAGAAGTCCCGTTTGGCCGGGAAGTAGTGGTAGAGCAGCCCCCGGGAGACGCCCGCGATCTCGGCGACCCGCTCGATCCACACCTCGTCGTAGGGGCTCTCCGAGAACAACCGCGCCCCCACCGACAGCAGTTGCTCCCGGCGTTCCCCGGTGCTGAGCCGGCGGCGGACGCGCTCACCCTGGTTGGCGGCCATGCCCGCACCTTACTTGACGTGGATTCGACAACGGGCCGAGACTGAGGCGGCGCGCTGTTGAACCCACGTACAACACCCCACGCACCACACCCCCACCTACAGACGGAGACAGCGTCATGGCGGAGACGAGGGACGGACTGCCGAAAGGGTTCCGCAGTGCCGAGCTGGGCTGGCCCGAGCTGGAGCGAATACCCCGTCCGCCGCACCGGCTCCCGCTGCTCGGGGACGTGCTCGGCGCGAGCCGGCGCACTCCCCTCCAGGGCACGATGCGCCAGGCGGAGCGGCTGGGGCCGATCTTCCGGCGGCGGGCCTTCGGCAAGGAGTTCGTGTTCGTGTGGGGCGCGGCCCTCGCGGCCGAGCTGGCGGACGACGCGCGGTTCGCCAAGCACGTCGGCCTGGGCGTGGCCAATCTGCGCCCGGTCGCCGGGGACGGGCTGTTCACGGCGTACAACCACGAGCCCAACTGGCAGCTCGCGCACGACGTCCTCGCCCCGGGGTTCAGCCGTGAGGCGATGGCGGGCTACCACCCGATGATGCTGGACGTGGCGGACCGGCTCCTCGCCCACTGGGACCGCGCGGGGGCGGCGGGCCGGGCGGTCGACGTGCCCGGGGACATGACCAAGCTGACGCTGGAGACGATCGCGCGCACCGGGTTCGGGCACGACTTCGGGTCCTTCGAACGGTCCCGGCCGCATCCCTTCGTGACCGCGATGGTCGGCGCGCTCACCTTCGCGCAGCGCCGCAACACCGTGCCCGGTCCGCTCGCCCCGTGGCTGCTGCGCCGCGCGAGCCGCCGCAACGCGGCCGACATCGCCTTTCTGAACCGCACCGTCGACGACCTGGTCCGCGCCCGCCGCACCGGAGAGGGGAACGGGGATCTGCTCGACCGGATGCTGGAGACCGCCCATCCCGGCACCGGGGAGCGGCTGTCGGCGCGGAACGTGCGCCGCCAGGTCATCACCTTCCTGGTGGCCGGGCACGAGACGACGTCGGGCGCGCTCTCCTTCGCCCTGCACTACCTCTCCCGCCGTCCCGAGGTGGCCGACCGGGCCCGCGCCGAGGTGGACCGGGTGTGGGGCGGCACGGCGGCCCCGGGCTACGGACAGGTGGCGAAGCTGCGGTACGTCCGCCGGGTCCTGGACGAGTCGTTGCGGCTGTGGCCGACCGCGCCCGCCTTCGCCCGGGAGGCCCGCGCGGACACGGTGCTCGGCGGGGTCCATCCGATGCGGCCCGGCGCGTGGGCCCTGGTCCTCACGCCGATGCTGCACCGCGACCCCGAGGTGTGGGGGCCGGACGCCGAGCGGTTCGACCCGGACCGGTTCGAGGCGGCGGCCGTACGGTCCCGCGCCCCGCACACCTTCAAGCCGTTCGGCACGGGCGCGCGGGCCTGCATCGGACGGCAGTTCGCGCTGCACGAGGCCACGCTGGTCCTCGGACTGCTGCTGCGCCGCTACGACCTGCGGCCGGACCCGGAGTACCGGCTGCGGGTGACCGAGCGGCTGACGCTGATGCCGGAGGGACTGCGGCTGCGCCCCGAGCGGCGGCGGACCGCCGCGTCCGCCGCGTCCCTCGCGGCCGAGGCGCCGGCGGTGCCCGCACCGGGCCGGGAACCGGAGCCGGAGCCGTCAGAGTCACGCTGTCCAGTGCACCGGGCGGGTGACTGACCCCGGCAGCCGGGTGCCGGAACTCCCCCGGGCCGCGTTCGCCTGGGGCTGGGTCAGGAAGAACGCCCCCGTCAGGTCCGCGTCCGTCAGGTCGGTGTCCCTGAGGTCCGCTCCGATGAGGTCCGCGCCGCGCAGGTCGGCGCCGGTCAGGTCGGCCGCGATGAGACAGGCCCCGCGCAGGTCGGCGCCCCGCAGATCGGCCCCGCGCAGCCGGGCACCCAGCAGGTCGGCACGCCGGCGGCTCTTCCCGCGGCCACCGGACCGGGCCCGCGCCAGCTCGCTGACGCGCAGCAGGAGTACGTCGACCTGCCGACGGTGCGCCGCCACGTCGAGCGCGGCCAGCTCCTCCGGGGTGCCGCCCGCCAGCCGCTCGGTCCGCTCCCGCATCCGGCGCAGGTCGCCGTGGACCGGACGGGCGGCCGGCAGGGTCAGCGCCTCGGTGAGGTACCAGAGCAGTTCGTGCAACTGCCGCACCAGCGGGAACACCTCGTTCATGGCGCCGGTCCGCCGGTCCGCCCCGCCGAAGGTGACCCGTGAGACCCGCTGCCCCGCGCCGAAGCAGTCGTAGACCGTGCAGCCGGTGAAGCCGCGCTGCCGCAGCCGGTCGTGGATGCCGCAGCGGTGGTCGTCGCCGAGGTTCGGGCAGGGCCGGCCGGCCTCCTTGTCGAAGGCGAAGTCCGCCGAGGCGGCGAACGGCAGGGCGACACAGCACAGGCCGAAGCACCGGGCGCAGTCGCCTCGCAGGTCCCCGAGGGACGGCCGCTGGGCCGTGTCGTGCCGCATGGCGGCCAGCATACGGAACATCCGTTCGACGCTGGTCGGATTTATGCGTCGGGCAGCTCCAGTCGGTCGAGGCGGTCGGTGTCGGCCAGGATGTACAGCTCGGTGATCCGGCCGTCGACAACGGTGACGGTCAGCACGGACACGGGCTGCCCGGCGCGCCGGGCCACCACTCCGACCGCGCCGTTGACCAGCACGAACCGTGTCCGGACGGCGTCCTGACGGAAGAGCCGGGCCTGTTCGGCCACCGTGCGGGCGCCGCGTACCAGCCGGGACAGGGAGCTGCCGGCGTCCGCCCGCAGCACCACATCCGGATGGAGGACGGCGACCAGCGCCTCGAAGTCGCCGGCACGGCTGGCGGCCAGGAATGCCTCCAGCGCCTTGCGCTGCCGCCCGAGGTCGGGGTCGGAGCCCGGGGCCGCGTCCCGTGCCCGGCGCCGGGCACGGCTGGCGAGCTGCCGGGTGGCGGCCGGGGAGCGCTCCACGACCGGCGCGATGTCGTCGAACGGCACGGCGAACATGTCGTGCAGGACGAACGCCAGCCGCTCGGCGGGCTCCAGGGTCTCCAGCACCACCAGCAGGGCCGTGCCCACCGAGTCGGCGTGCAGCGCCTCCTGCTCCGGGTCGCCGGACGGAAACGGCGTGATCAGCGGGTCGGGGACGAACGCACCGGCGTCCTCGGCCATCGGCTCCTCGCGGCGGGTGGCGCGGGAACGCAGCATGTCGAGGCAGATCCGGCCGGTGACGGTGGTCAGCCAGCCGCCGAGGTTGTCGATGCCGTCGGCGCCCGTGCGGGCCAGCCGTATCCATGCCTCCTGTACGGCGTCCTCGGCCTCGGTCAGGGAGCCGAGCATGCGGTAGGCCACCGCGCCGAGGCGGCCGCGGTGCTCCTCGAACCGGTCGGCCAGCTGCTCCGCGGCGTCCACGCCGGTCACCGGCCGAACACCTGGAACGCGACCGCCGGCCGGCCGCCGAACCGCTCCCCGGTGGCCCGCGCGTACGGCAGGACGATGCCGCGGACGTACTCCTCCGGGTCCTGGTCGGTCAGCGCCTCGATGTAGGTGCGGTGTTCGAGCAGGGAGCGGACCGCGCGCTCCAGGCCGTCCGTGGCGTCCACGGCGTGGGTGGGCGTGTCGGAACCGGCGACGGCGACCCAGCGGACGCCGTTCCACGGCTGGAGGCCCTGGTCGGTCAGCTCGGGGAAGATCCAGCGGTTGCCTGCGTCCGCCACCGCGTCCAGCGCGGCCCGGCCGACGGCCACGTGGTCCGGGGTGTTCCAGTACGTCCCGCCCCAGACCTCCTCCCGGTGGGTGAGGGTGATGACGAGTTCGGGGCGGTGCCGGCGGATCGCGGCGGCGATGTCCCGGCGCAGCGCGGTGCCGTACTCGACGACGCCGTCCGGGTGGTCGAGGAACTCGACCTCCGTCACGCCGACCACGGCGGCGCTCGCCCGCTGCTCGCGCTCGCGCAGCGGGGCGCACTCGGCGGGCGGGAGGGTGTCGATGCCCGCCTCGCCGCGGGTGGCGAGGACGTAGGCCACCTCACGGCCCGCGTCGGTCCACACGGCGATCGCCGCGGAGCAGCCGTACTCCAGGTCGTCCGGGTGGGCCACGACGGCGAGGGCGCGCCGCCAGTCGTCGGGCATGGGCTCCAGGGGTGAAGCAGACGTCGTCGGCTCGGTCATGCTCCGCAGACTAGCCCGGCCCACTGACAGCGCACCCGGCGTCGGCGCGCGCGGTGCTCAGACCTCGTCGCGGGCGAGGGCGAGCAGCCGGTCCAGGACGCGGGGGCCGCCGGCCCGGACGCCGTCGTGCTCGAACTCGTCGGTGACCCAGGTGCGCAGGCCACGGACGGCGCGGGCGGTGGTCAGGGCGTGGCCGGTGTCGACGTACATGTCGTCGTGGTAGACGGCGGCGGCGACGGGTACCTCGTTGGCCGCGAGGCGGGCGGGGTCGTACAGGGGGGTCCAGTCGGTGCGGGCGGCGAGCAGGTCGGCGGTCTCGCGCAGCGGGCGCAGGGCCGGATCGCAGTCGAACATCCAGGGGTGGATGGTCTCGCCGGTGAACAGCAGCGGTTCGTCGCCCGCGAGGGCCTTGGCGGCGTCGAAGCGCGGGAACTCGGCGCGGACGCGCTCGGCGGACCAGTTCGTCGGGCGGGCGTCCTGGGCGTAGATCGCCTCGTGGATCAGCGCGTACAGCGGGTTGGCCGCGAACGACAGCAGGCCCTGGACCTGTTCCTGGAAGGCGTCGGACAGTGCGTGGCCGCCGGGGGTGCGGACGAAGGCGTCCTCCAGCAGGAAGTGCAGGCGGTGGCTGCCCTCGCCGGCGCCGAGCATGATGCCCAGCGACTGGAACGCCTCCACCGTGAACCGGTAGCCGTTCGGCAGGACCACGTCGTGGGTGAGGAGGTGGTCGGCGATGCGGCGGGCGCGTTCGACGTCCTGGGGGTAGCGGGCGTAGTGGGCGGCGACCTTGCGTTCGACACGGGGGTAGGCGGCCCGGTAGACGTCGTCGGCGTGGGCGTCGAGGGAGGGCAGGCCGCCGGTGATCAGGGCGGTGGCGAGGCCCTCGGGGGCCAGGGAGAGGTAGGCGACGGTGCAGAAGCCACCGAAGCTCTGGCCGAGGACGGTCCAGGGGGCGCCGCCGGTGACCTGGGGGCGGATCGCCTCGCAGTCCAGGACGATGGAGTCGGTGCGGAAACGGGTGAGGTGGTCGGCCTGCTGGGCGGGGCCGCCGCGCAGCGGGAGGGTCTGCCGGTTGGCGGGGGTGGAGGCGCCCGTTCCGCGCTGGTCGAGCAGGAGGACGCGGTACTCCTTGAGGGCGCGGCCGAGCCAGGCCGGCTTGCCGATGAAGCGGTTGGCTCCGAAGCCGGGGCCGCCCTGGAGGTAGAGCAGCCACGGCAGGTCCCGGTCCGCCTTGTCGCTGGCGACGGCCTCGCGGGCGTACAGCTCGATCGTCTCCCCGCCGGGGTCGGCGTGGTCGAGGGGGACGGTGAAGCGGCGGTCGGTGAGGACGACGCCGGGCTGGCGGTAGCTGACGCTCAACGAGGACTCCCGGTCTGCTGGGGCGGACGGTTTTCCGGCCGTGCCCCAGTTCAGCACAGGGACGTCCGGTCGCCGACCCCGGGACCGGGAGATCCTGCGCGGCGGGCGGTCAGCGGGCGGCGAGACTGGAGCGCCGCACCACCAGTTCGGGCTGGAGCACGACCTTGCGGTGCTCGTGCGGTGCCCCCGTCGCCTCCGCCTCGGTCTCCTCCAGGAGCAGATCGGCGGCGAGCGCGCCCATGGTCTGGGCGGGCTGCCGTACGGAGGTGAGCGGGACGGCCGCGGCGGCGGCGAACTCGATGTCGTCGTAACCGACGATGGCGAGATCGTCGGGGACGCCGACCCCGGCCGCGTACATGGCCTGGAGGACGCCGAGGGCGAGCAGGTCGTTGGCGCAGAAGACGGCGGTGGGCCGGTCGGCGAGGCCGAGGAGGCGGGCGCCGGCGTCCCGGCCCGCGGCGACGTCGAGCCGTTCGGTGGGCAGTTCGCGCAGCGCGTCGGGGCCGAGGCCGGCCTCGGTGAGGGCGCGCAGGGCGCCGGTGCGGCGGTCGTGGACCTGGTTGAGGCCGGGCGGGCCGCTGACGTAGGCGATGGAGCGGTGTCCGGCGTCGACGAGGTGGCGCACGGCCAGCGCGCCGCCCGCGATGTCGTCGACGGAGACCGAGCACTCGGTGGTGCCCTCGGCGACCCGGTCGACCAGCACGAAGGGGATGTTGTGCCGCCGGAAGGTGTCGATGTTGCGGCCGGTGGCGTCGGCCGGGGTGAGCAGGACGCCGCGCACCCGCTGTTCGGCGAAGAGGGAGAGGTACTCGGCTTCCTCGCCGGGGTTCTGGGCGCTGTTGCAGACCATCACGCCGAGTCCGGCGTCCCGGGCGGCGCGCTCGGCGCCGCGGGCGACGTCGACGAAGAAGGGGTTGCCCATGTCGAGGACGAGCAGGCCCATGATCCGGCTGCGGCCGGCGCGCAGTTGACGCGCGGACTCACTGCGGACGTAGCCGAGCCGGTCGATCGCCGAGAGCACGCGCGCCCGGGTCTCGGTGGCGACGGTGTCCGGGCGGTTGATGACGTTCGAGACCGTGCCCACGGAGACTCCGGCGGCACGGGCGACGTCCTTGATACCCACCGACTGGGCCATCGGGGAGGGACCTCCAGGGTCGAGCTAGGGGAATGCCGGGGCGACGCGGGGCGGCGGCCGGGAGACCTTCACACTACCGTCGCCGCCCCAGGGAGGGCCGCCGTCACACGGGCAGCCGGAAGTCCACGACGCGCAGCGGGGAGGGCGTGGTGCCGGTGGACCGCTCCTGGTACAGCACCGAGAGCACCCCGTCCTGGGGCACGCGTGTCTCGTCCACGAGGACCTCGCCGAAGGCGTTCAGGTCCGCGCCGTCGTACAGCAGCCGCCAGTCGGTGTACCCGGACGCCCGCGAGGCGGCGGCGATCCGGCCGTAGGGGAGGACCGCGTAGGCGTTGTCGTACCGGTCCAGGACCAGCCGGGTGCGCTGGCTGGAGCCGAGCGGGACGGGGATCTCGGTCTTCTGCCAGTCGCCGGCGGCGTTCTTGCGCAGGTGGAAGGCGCGGCCGTTGGCGGTGCGGTCGGCCACGTAGTCGGTGGTGCACTGGCCGAAACGGCCGGGGACGTACGAGATGATCGCGTGCGGGCGGCCGGCGGAGTCGGTGGCCTGGCTCTCCTGGTTCATCAGGGAGTGGTCGGGGTTGAGCGGGTCCACCACCAGGCCGGGGTCGGTGACGGAGACGAGGTCGGAGCCGCCGGTGGTGGCCACGGCAGCCCCGGCGTCGTTGCGCCAGGTGCGGCCCCGGTCGTCGGAGTACACGTAGCCGGTGTCGTGGTTGGTGAGGCCGCCCGGGGAGCACATCACGGCGGCGTTCTGCTCGCGCCAGGTGAAGAAGGCGTGCAGCCGGCCGCGCCGGTCGTAGTCGATGCCGTGCAGGTACATGTTGCGGGCGGTGGAGCTGCCGTGCTCGCTGGTGTAGGTGCCGGTGGAGGCGCTCCACTCCCCCAGCGCCGTCCACCGGGTGCCGTCGTACTCGGCCAGCGCGTTGCGGCCGTTGCCGGAGACGCCGGCGCGGTAGCTGAGCTGGAGGCGGCCCTCGGGGGTGGCGACGAACTGCGGATAGGTGAACTGAGTGGTGAGGGCGAGGCCGTCGAGCGTGGACTGCGGGGCGCCGAAGCTGTCGGCGGTCCAGCTCTTGCGGGTCGGGCGGTCCAGGAGCCCGGCGGCGGACTTGACGTAGGTGAAGCCGTCGCTGTGGGAGTCCAGGTTGAGGTGGAGGCGGCCGTCGGTGCGGGAGACGCCCATGGAGATGACGTTGTGGGAGTCGTCGTAGCGCAGGGTGTGGCCGATGCGGAGGGTCTGCCAGGTGGTGTCCCCCAGTCCGCGGCGGGCGACGACCGCGTCGCGGTCGGCGGTGTACCAGGCCGCGTACTGGTGGCCCTTGTAGGTGAGCAGGCCGTTCTTCTGGAAGGAGTTGTTGTTGACCAGGCCGTCGTAGGACACGAAGTAGATGGCCCGGGTGTCGAGGGTGGTGGTGCCCGTCCGGGTGACGGAGGGGCCGGGGGTGGCGGCGGCGCGGGCGGTGCCGCTGGTGAGGACGGGGGCGGCGAGGGCGCCGGCCAGCAGGGTACGTCGTCTCATGCGGGGGCTCCGTGGGTGTTCAGGCGAGGTGGAACACTTCGGTGAGCGGCTTCATCGCCTCGTCCGGGCGGTCGCCGTCCAGGGACTCGAAGAAGGGGGCCATCTCCGCCTGCCACCGGGCGTTGACCTCGGTGGCCGCCATGCCCGCCTGGGCGGCCTCGAAGTCCTCGGTCTCCAGGTAGCCGACGAGCAGGCCGTCGTCTCTCAGGAAGAGGGAGTAGTTGTGCCAGCCGGTGGCCGAGAGAGCCTGCTGCATCTCCGGCCACACGGCGGCGTGGCGTTCGCGGTACTCGGCGAGCTTGTCCTCGCGGACCTTGAGCAGGAAACAGACGCGCTGCATGAAGTACCGCTCCTCCCTGGTGGACTGACTGACCGTCAGAAGTCGTACTGGTCGATGTTCTCGGCGTCGAAGACGGTGGGCTTGCCGAGGTTGATCACGCCGTCCGCGCCGATGGTGTACTCGCCCATGTCACCGGCCTTGAACGTCTCGCCCTCCTTGCCGGTGATCTGGCCGGAGGCCAGGGCGACGGCGGTGCGGGCGGCCAGTTCGCCGAGCTTGGCCGGGTCCCACAGCTCGAACTCGTCGACGGTGCCGTTCTTGACGTACTTGCGCATGTCGTTGGGGGTGCCGAGGCCGGTCAGTTTGACCTTGCCCTTGTACTTGGAGCCGGACAGGTACTGGGCGGCGGCCTTGATGCCGACGGTGGTCGGGGAGATGATCCCCTTCAGGTTCGGGTGCTCCTGCAGCAGGCCCTGGGTCTGCTGGAACGACTTCTGGGCGTCGTCGTCGCCGTAGGCGACCTTGACCAGTTTGATGTCCTTGTACTTGGGGTCCTTCAGCTCGTCCTTCATGATCTCGATCCAGGCGTTCTGGTTCGTCGCGGTCTGCGCGGCGGACAGGATCGCGATCTCACCCTTGTTGCCGATCTGCTCGGCGAGCAGCTGCACCTGGGTGCGGCCGAGGTCGTCGGCGGAGGCCTGGGAGATGAAGGCGTTGCGGCACTCGGGGTTGGCGTCCGAGTCGTAGGTGACGACCTTGATGTCGTTCTTCATGGCCTGCTTCAGGGCGGTGCACAGGGCGCCGGGGTCCTGCGCGGAGACGGCCATCGCGTCGACCTGCTGCTGGGTGAGCGTGTTGACGTAGGAGACCTGGCCCGCGGTGTCGGTGCCGCTGGAGGTGCCGACCTCCTTGTAGGTGGAGCCCAGCTCCTTCAGTGCCTTCTCGCCGCCCTTGTCGGCGACGGTGAAGTACGGGTTGTTGACCTGCTTCGGCAGGAAGCCGACGGTCAGGCCCTTCTTGGTCGCGGCGTTCGGGTCGGCCTTGCCGGCCGCGGCGGCGGAGCCGCCCTCGTTCTCGACGTCCTTCTTGGTCGTGCCGCCGCAGGCGGTGACCGCGAGGGCGAGGGAGGTGACGGCGGCCAGGGCCGCACAGGTACGGCGGATCGACGACTTGCGCATGGCGGAGTCCTTAGGGAGACGTATTTACGACGTGGGTGCGGGCGTCTTCGACAGAGGTGGCGCCGACCCTGCCCGGCGGCCCGCCCTCGCGACGGAGATCTGGCGCGCGACCCTTGGGCCGAGCACGGAGAGGACGAGCAGGACGCCGGTGACGACGATCTGCGACTGGGCGGAGACGTCCTGGAGGCTCATCACGTTCTGCAGCGCGCCGAGCAGGAAGACACCGGCGATCGCGCCGCCGAGGGTGCCCTTGCCGCCGTCGAAGTCGATGCCGCCGAGCAGGACGGCGGCGACGACCGAGAGTTCGAGGCCGGTGGCGTTGTCGTAGCGGGCGCTGGCGTAGTGCAGGGCCCAGAAGACACCGGTGAGGGAGGACAGCAGGCCGGTGAGGACGAACAGCATCAGTTTCTGCCGCTTGACCCGGATGCCGGCGAACCGGGCGGCCTCCTCGCTGGCGCCGATCGCGAACAGCGCCCGGCCGAACGGGGTGGCGTGCAGCGCGACCACGGCGATGGCCAGCAGGACCAGGAAGGGGAGCAGGGCGTACGGGATGAAGGTGTCCCCGATACGTCCGGCGGCGAAGTCCAGGTACTGCGAGGGGAAGTCGGTGACCGCGTCGGAGCCGAGCACGATCTGGGCGATGCCCCGGTAGGCGGCCATGGTGCCGATGGTGACGGCGAGGGAGGGCAGGCCGAGCCGGGTCACCAGCAGGCCGTTGACGAGCCCGCAGACGACACCGAGGACGAGGCAGAGCGGGATGATCGTCTCGATGGTCATGCCCTGGTTCCACAGGGCGCCCATCACCGCGCCGGACAGACCGGCCGTGGAGGCGACGGAGAGGTCGATCTCGCCGGCCACCACGAGCAGCGTCATCGGCAGGGCGATCAGGGCGATCGGCAGGGTGTTGCCGATCAGGAACGACAGGTTCAGGGAGTTGCCGAAGCCGTCGACGAAGCCGAAGGACAGCAGTACGACCACGATGAGCAGGGCGCCGACGACGGTGTCCCAGCGGACGGCGCGCGAGAGGCGTGAGGCCGGGGCGTCAGCCATGGCGGGCGTTCCTCTTCTTCAGGGCGGTGGCCACGCGCAGGGCGACGATCCGGTCGACCGCGATGGCGAGGATGAGCAGGATGCCGTTGATCGCCATCACCCAGACCGAGCTGACGCCGAGGGCGGGCAGCACGCTGTTGATGCTGGTCAGCAGCAGTGCGCCGAGGGCGGCGCCGTAGACGCTGCCGGAGCCGCCGGTGAAGACGACGCCGCCGACGACGACCGCGCTGACGACGGTGAGTTCGTAGCCGTTGCCGGTGCCGGAGTCGACGTTGCCGAACCGGGCCAGGTACAGGGCTCCGGCGAGGCCCGCGAGGGCGCCGCAGAAGGTGTAGGCGGCCAGGATGCGCTTGCGCACCGGGATGCCGGCGAGGCGGGCGGCCTCGGGGTTGGAGCCGAGCGCGTACAGCTCGCGTCCGCCGCCGAACTGCTTGAGGTAGTACGCCGTCGCCACCACGACCGCCAGGGCGATCAGCGCGAGGTAGGGCACCGCGGAGACGCCGCCGGAGCCGAAGTCGACGAAGCCGCCGGGCAGGTCGGCCGCGGTGATCTGGCGGGAGCCGACCCAGATGGAGTCGATGCCGCGGATGATGTACAGCGTGCCGAGGGTGACGACGAGGGCGGGCACCTGGCCGAGGCTGACCAGCAGCCCGTTGAGCAGGCCGAAGCCGACGCCCAGGAGCACGGCGAGGGCGATGGCGACGACGGAGCTGCCGCCGCCCTGGAGGTAGGTGCCGGCGGCGAAGGCGCTGATGCCGAGCGTGGAGCCGACCGACAGGTCGACGTTGCGGGTGATGACGACCAGGGACTGGCCGGTGGCGACCAGGACCAGGATGGTCGCGTTGAGCAGCAGGTCCTTGATGCCCTGTTCGGACAGGAACTCGCTGTTGCCCGCCTGGGTGACGGCGATCATCACCAGGAAGACGACCAGGATGGCCAGTTCGCGCATCTTGAAGACGCGGTCGACCAGCCGGGTGGCGCCGGCCTCGGGCAGCTCGGCGACGGGGGCCTTGTCGGGGGCGGTGACCGTCATGCGGCGGCCCTCCCCATGGAACACGGGGACACGGGGGCGGCCCTTCCGGTCGAGGTCGTACGGCGAGCTTCCGGGGCGGCCGTCGCGGTCGAGAACGCACGGCGACCCTCCGGGG
>NZ_JAGGOO010000105.1 GCF_018614415.1 Streptomyces sp. ISL-12 | reverse complement strand
CCGCGAAAAAGATAACGGGGGCACCCTCACCGAACTCCGGCGTCGTCATCCGCAGGTCACCGTCTCTCGTCTCCCGGGTCTCGCCCACCGCACATGACCGACGGCGACCCTCAAAGAAGAACCTAGCATGCGCATTTGATAGCCTCCGGAACGTGCGGCTGACCAAGTTCACCGACCTTGCCCTGCGCTCCGTGATGCGCCTGGCGGTGGTGAGAGACGGAGACGATCCGCTGACCACGCGCGAGGTGGCGGACGCCATGGGCGTGCCCTACACCCACGCGGCCAAGGCCGTCACCCGGCTCCAGCACCTCGGTGTGGTGGAGGCGCGACGCGGGCGCGGCGGCGGACTGGCACTGACCGCCCTCGGACGCCGGTCCTCCGTGGGCTGGCTGGTCAGAGAGCTGGAAGGGAAGGGCGAGGTCGTCGAGTGCGAGGGTGACGTGCCGTGCCCGCTGCGGGCCGCCTGTCGGCTGCGCGGCGCGCTGCGTGCCGCGCAGGAAGCCTTCTACGCCACCCTCGACCCGCTGACCGTCGCCGACCTGGTGGCCTCGCCGACCGGCCCGGTCCTGATCGCGCTGACGGACCGTCCCTCCGCCTGAGTCGTTCCCGGTAGTGCTGACCGTCGCACTCCGCACCATAAAACACGAAGATCTTTTACCAATTAAAGGAGTCGCCGTGCTCTCCGAACAGTCCGTCCCCGTGATCCGGGCCACTCTCCCGGCGGTCGGCGCCGCCATCGACGACATCACCCGGCTCTTCTACCGCAAGCTGTTCACCGCCCACCCGGAACTGCTGAAGGACCTCTTCAACCGGGGCAACCAGGCCAACGGCGACCAGCAGCGGGCCCTCGCCGGATCCGTCGCCGCGTTCGCCGGGATGCTCCTGGAACGCCCCGACGACCGCCCGGACGCGCTGCTCTCCAGGATCGCGCACAAACACGCCTCCCTCGGCATCACCCCCGATCAGTACAAGATCGTCCACCGCCATCTGTTCGAGGCGATCGCGGAGGTGCTCGGCGACGCCGTCACCCCCGAGGTCGGCGCGGCGTGGGACGAGGTCTACTGGCTGATGGCCAACGCGCTGATCGCCGTCGAGGCGCGGCTCTACCAGGAGGCCGAGGTGCCCGAGGGAGACGTCCGGCGGCCCATGGAGATCGTGGCGCGCCGCGAGGAGACCCCCGACGCCGTCTCCTTCCTGCTGCGCCCCGCCGACGGCGGCCCGCTGCGTCCGTTCCGTCCGGGGCAGTACGTCAGTGTCCGGACCGAACTTCCGGACGGTGCCCGGCAGATACGCCAGTACAGCCTCTCCTCGGCCCCCGGCCGGCCCGAGTGGCGCATCACCGTCAAGCGGGTCCGGGGCGGCGCGGGGCCGGACGGTGAGGTCTCCTCCTGGCTCCACGCCCACGCCCGTGCGGGCGACGTCCTGTCGGTGTCCGCGCCCTTCGGCGACCTGGCGCTGGAGCAGGGCGACGGCCCGCTGCTGCTGGCCTCCGCGGGCATCGGTGTCACGCCCATGGTGGGCATGCTGGACCACCTCGTCACCACCGGCTCGACCCGCCCGCTGACCGTCCTGCACGCCGATCGCACCCCGGCCGACCACGCCCACCGAGACGAACAGCTCTCCCTCGTCCGCGCCCTCCCGGACACCCGGCTCCACCTCTTCTACGAGGAGCTCGGCGACCCGGCGCCACAGTCCGCGTCGGCCGGCCGGGCCGACCTGGCCGCCGTCGAACTGCCCCCGGGCCTCACCGCCTACCTGTGCGGACCGGTGCCCTTCATGCGGGCCGTCCGCGGTGACCTGCTGCGCCGCGGGGTGCCCGCCGAGGCGATCCACTACGAGGTCTTCGGACCCGACCTGTGGCTGGGGCAGCAGGAGGAGCCGGCGGTGGCGTAGCGGGTCGGGCGGCGGTGTGTGTGACCGGCGGTCAGCGCGGTCGGTCGGTGCGGACCCGTCGGTGCCGTTGTGGTCGGGGCCGCGGTCAGGTCGTCTCCGGGCGCGCGTTTCCGGACCGGCCGGACCAGGCCGCCCAGCGGCCCTCGCGCCGGGCCACCGTGATGGGGCGGCCGAAGCAGGCGGTGAGCCGGTAGTCGGTCAGCACCTCCGCCACCGGTCCCCGGGCCAGAATCCGGCCCTCCCGCAGCAGAAGGGCGTGGCCGACGACCGGGGACAGCTCCTCCAGGTGATGCGTCACCGTCACGGTGGCCAGCCGCGGGCGTCCCTCCGCCAACTGGTGCAGGGCCTCGATGAGGTCCTCCCGGGAGGGCAGGTCCAGGGCGTTGAACGGCTCGTCCAGGAGCAGCAGGGCGGGGTCGGCCATCAGCGCGCGGGCGATCAGGACCCGGGCCCGCTGGCCGCCCGAACACACCCCGTACGGACGGTCCGCCAACTCCTTGATGCCCATCTCGGCCAGCAGTTCGTGGGCCCGCTGCCGTACCTCGTCGTCGTACATCCGCCACAGCGGCTGCACGGTGCCGGTGTGGCCGGTCAGGACGACCGCGTGCGCCCCGAGATTCTCCGGCACGCGCTGCGCGGAGGAGACGTGGCCGATGCGGGCGCGCAGTTCGCGGACGTCCACCCGGCCGAGCCGGGCACCCAGGACTTCGACGCTGCCGGTCGTGGGGTGCATCAGGGCGCCCAGCAGCCGCAGCAGGGTCGTCTTGCCGGCGCCGTTGGCGCCCAGCAGGGCCCAGTGTTCCCCGGCCCGCACGGACCAGTCGATGCCGTCCAGGATCACCTGGTCGGTCGTGAAACGGCGGACACTGACGTCCTGGAGGAGGACGACGGCCGTGTCCCGGCCGTCCACCGTGTGCTCCGCTGTCTCCCCGGTCATGCGCGAACTCCTCTCGGCTGCGGACTGCGCCGTCCGTCGGCCCACGGTAGGTGTAAAGACCATGTTGTCGCCGGGGTGTCCGAGTCCTGGACGGTCGTGACACGGCCGTTCACGGGGCACCGACGGTGGCCGACGGCGTGCGCCGTCGCGCGGTCCGGTGGAGCCTGGGGAACGTGCGACGCAGGAGAGCGCGCCGCGCCGACGGCGCGGACCATGCCCCGGGTGCGGGTGCGGGTGCGGGTGCGGGTGCGGGTGCGGGTGCGGGTGCGGGTGCGGGCTCGGGCTCGGGCTCGGGTTCGGGCCCGGATGTGGAGACGGCGCTCGACGCGCTGTACACCACACCGCCGCCGGACTTCGTGGCTCGCCGCGAGGAACTGGCCGCCGAGGCCAGGAAGGCCGGCCGCGCCGGGGACGCCCGTCTGATCAAGGCCGCCCGCCGCCCCACGCTGGCGGCCTGGGCGGCCAACCTCCTGCTGCGCTCCCGGCCCCAGGAGTGCGAGAAGCTGCTGGAACTGGGACGCGCCCTGCGCGAGGCCTACCGCACCCTGGACGCCGCCGAGCTGAAGTCGCTGTCCGCGCAGCGACGCGTGGTCTCCGCGCTCACCGGGCAGGCCGCCGAGCTGGCCGATGCCGCCGGCCACCGGCTGTCCGCCGCGGTGCGGCAGGAGGTCGAGTCGACCCTCGGCGCGGTACTGGCCGACCAGGAGGCCGCCGACCGATGGGCCACCGGCCGCCTGCACACCGCCCTCACCCCGCCGTCGGTGTTCCCCGCCGGATTCGCCCAGCCGGTCCTGGAACGACCGCCGAGGCCACCGGTGACCGAGCGGAAGCGACGTACGAACACCAAGGATGAACCAGATGAACCAGTCGAACGGCGTCGGAGCGCGGCCACGAGCGAGGCCACGAGCGAGGCCGTGGACGAACTGGCCGAACGGCGGAGGATACGGCGGGAGCGGCTCGCTCGCGCCCGGGAGACGGCCGAGGCGGCGGCGCGGCTCCTGTCCTCCGCACGCACCGAGGAGGCGGAGGCGGACGCCGGTCTCGGCCGGGCCCGTGAGCGGCGAGAGGCGGCCCGGCAGCGGGTGTCCGAGGCGGAACAGCGGCTGACCGAGGCCCGAGCCGAGGCCCGGCGGGCCGACCGGGAGCAACGGCAGGCCGAGGAACGGCACCGCACGGCGGCACACGCGCTGACCACGGCCGAGCGAGAGGCACGGGAAGCCGAGCGGGTCTTGAGTCGACTGGACCCGCGCGGCGGTTAGGTCACCCGGGCCACCGAGCGCAACGTCTCCGGCCGCTCCCACATGAGCCGTGAGGAACTGATCGACGCGCTGGCCGGCCCGGGACGCCGCCGCCGGTCGAAGAGCGCCACCTGAGCCCTCTCGGCGAGCCAGGTGCCCGCGGGCCCGGCCGGGCGGGCCGCGTACGATCGTCCGGTCCGCCCTGCCCTCCCCTGCCCGTCTGTCGGCCCCTTCCCCGCCGCCTCCCTTTGCCCTTGTCAACCCCCTGTCCACCCCTTGTTCACCCCTTGACCTCCCAAGGAGCCAGCCCGGTGCCCGCCGTCCTGCCGTCGCCTCGAACCGGCCCCCTCCTGACGGACTGGGAGCACCTGGTCCGCACGGAGGACGGTGAACGCCTGCACGCGCTGCTCTGGCGGGCCGGTCCGGGCTGGCGGATGGTCGCCAGCGCCGTGCTGGGCGGTGGGATCGCCGAGCGGACGTGGGTGCTCAACGCCCAGGTGGCCCACGGCTACCGCCGTACCGACCCCGCACGGCACCTGACCGGCCTGGCCCGTGCGGCCGGGGCCGTGGGACCGGGTGTCGGCCTGATGACGGCCGCCGAGGTGGCCGACCCGGGGTACGCGCGCGACGGGGGAGTGGAAGCCGTGGCGACCGCGGGCGTCTCGGTGCGCGGCTGGGCGGCGTCCCCGGCGGAGGGGGCCGACGGGGCCGACCCACCCGGGACGATCAACGTCGTCGTCGCCGTCCCGGTCCCGTTGACCGACGCGGCCCTGGTCAACGCGGTGATGACGGCCACCGAGGCCAAGGTGCAGGCGCTGCTGGACGCCGGGTACGACTGTTCCGGCACCCCGACCGACGCCGTGTGCGTCGCTGCCCGCGCGCCGCACGCCGACGCCCGAACCCATGCCTTCGCGGGGCCCCGTTCCGAGTGGGGCGCCCGGCTGGCCCGGGCCGTCCACCACGCGGTCCTGGCCGCTCTGCGGGGGAGCCCCGCGCCATCACCTACGACGGTCTCGCGCCTGCCCTGAGAACTGAGGACGCGAGTCTCACGTCTCCCGCACGGGTGCGTACACCTCCGGCCGCAGTCCGAACGTCCACGCCACCCCCTCCTTGGCCGTCCGGGTCGTCGGCGGAACCCGGAGCCAGTACGTGCGGCGGGTGCCGTCCGGTTCCGGTGTGGAGTTGAGGACCTCCACCATCACCACCGGCTCGTCGTCTTCCAGGTCGATCCGCCACAGGACGCCGGTCTCGTCCCGGTCCAACGGGCGCGCACCGGAGTCGGCCAGGTAACGGTCGTAGCCGTAGTGCTCCAGCATGACCCGGCGCAGTTCCGCGTTCTCCTCGGTGCGGATGCGTTCCGGTGTCAACGTGGGCAGTTCGGCCAGGAAATCGGCCGGTACGGGCATGCCCCGCCAGGCGTACAGGGCGAAGCCGTCGGGGAAGGCCAGCGCGGGCCCGTCCCCACGGTCGAGCCGTCCGGCCTCGTCACGGTGCAGGGCGACGGGGCGCTCACAGACCACCGCCACCTTCGCGAACGGCCACCACCAGCCGGCGCTGCGGGCGACCAGGGCCAGCCCGTCGAGGGGAGCACGGTCCGTGCGGAACGCGGCGAGCCAGGGCGCGTCGTGCTGGCCCAGCACGGCGTCCAGCAGGATCAGGCGGATCTCCGCCGCGGCTTCCGTGTCCTCACCGGCGAGGTCCTCCAGCACACCGCGGTGTATCCGGTCGACGAGCGACCGCACCGGGTCCCACAGCCGTCCACCCGTCACGGACCACTGCTCCGACCAGCCGATGGCGCCCAACTCGGCGTGGACCCGGTCGCGTTCCTCCGCCCAGGGCGCGGTGCGCACCGCCTCGCGGACGCTCGGACCGGCGTCCGTCAGGTCCCGCACCAGCCGCACCGCCTCGCGGGGCGAGCGGGCCCACAACACGCGCTCGGGCCCGGTCAGTCCAGCCCGCAGGTAGGCCAGCCGTACGCCTTCCTCGGCCGCCGCGCGGTCGGCGGGCACGGTCGCCAGGGCCCGCAGGCGCCAGCGTTCCACATAGTCGTCGTCGGCCTGGACGACCGGCTCCCTTCCTCCACCGGTCTCCCGCCTCATGGCTCCCGGCGTCGTCGTCCCCGGCGTCACGGTCGTCTGCGTCATGCTTCCCCCGGTCCTCATGTCTCCTGCCCCTTGATTGCCGCGATCGTCACGGTCGCTCCGGTCACCATGGCCGCTCCGGTCGTCACAGTCACTCCGGTAGTCCGGTAGTTGGGTAGTCCCGGTAGCCCGGGTCGTCACGGTCCCCTCCTCCGCCGACCCCATCGGTCAGTCCGCGACGATTCGCACCGACCCGGGTACGTACTCCCGTTGCCGGATCACCCGGTACCACCCCTTGGGCAGGGCGATCGTGGCATGCTCCTCGTGGACCACCCGGCCGCCCTCGGGCAGCCGCAGCAGGAACGGGCCGAACGGCCCGGGCTCGCGCACCAGTTCCCCGGGACCGACCACGGCGTGGGCGTGTCCGGTGACCTCGCCGAGGGCCAGGACGAGCCGGCCCTTCGCGTCCCGCGGCTCCTTCGGCGCCCGCCGTACATGCGGCGGCACCGCCTCGTCCGCGACGGGCACGATCAGCACATCTCCCTGCCGGTACATGGGTGTCCCCTCTCCAGCCGGTGCACGGCGCACCGGCCATGGGAAAAACCGTACGGGCCACCACTGACAACGGACCGCGGCCGAGCCCGCACCCGGCCGATGTCAGTGCCAGTTGGTAGAACTGCTGGCACATCGCCGTACCGCGTCCGTTCTCACGTCAGGATCCGTAAGCATGGCCTTCAGTGACACGCTGAACGAGCTGTACCACCTGCCCGCCGTCGACTTCCCTGGTGTGGGGCAGGAAGCCGGGCTCCCGGCCGCCGTGGTCCGGGGCATCGCCGCGAGCGAACTGCCCGCCCTGGAACACCTCGACGTGTGGCTGGGCACCTCCTGGTACGGCGCCGACTCAGAGCCGGCGGACGTGGCGCCGATCCTGGAGGGCAGCCGCCTGCCCCGGCTGCGGCACCTGGCGCTGCGCGACAGCGAGATACAGGACGCCATCGCGGTGGCCGCCGCCGCGCTGCTCGCCGGCCAGCCCCTCACCCACCTCCTCGCCGTCGAGGGTGTCGACGTCGACCTGAGCGAAGACCGCACCGAGGACGACAAGAACGAGGACGGCACGGTCGCCCGTTTCGTCGCCGCAGGGGAGTGACCAGGAATGTCGTACTACTACCCTTCCCACCTGACCGCCTTCCACGGCCTGCCCGTCCATGGCTTCCCGACCGAGCCGGACAAGGCCGGTCGCACGTCACCACCCGCACCCGGCTCGGTGGCCTGGCGGATCGGCCGCGCCTACGAAGAGGACCCCTTCGAGGTGCTGTGGGCCCGGTTCCGCGACGAGGTGCGCGCCGAAGAGGTCACCGCGCTCGTCGTCGGCCCCTGGTGGATCGACTACGACGAGGAGGGCATCGGCCCGGTCCTGGACTCGATCATCGCCGACGCCCACCGGTTCCCCGCGTTGCGGGCCGTGTTCCTCGCGGACGTGGAGTCAGAGGAGTCCGAGATCTCCTGGATCAAGCAGAGCGAGGTGACCCGGCTGCTGCGCGCCTTTCCCCGCCTGACCGAACTGGGGATGCGCGGCGCGGAGGGCCTGGTGGTGGAACCGCTGCTCCACGACGGCCTGCGCACCCTGCGCGTCGAGTCCGGCGGCCTGCCCCGGGAATGCGTGCGGGGACTGAGCGCCTGCGCGTTCCCGAACCTGGAACGGATGGAACTCTGGCTGGGCACCGGCTGGTACGGCGGTGACTGCCGCCGCGAGGACATCGACGCGCTCCTGGCCGGACTGGCCCACTCTCCCGGACTGCGCCACCTGGGGCTGCAGAACAGCGACATCCAGAACGACATCGCGGCGGCGGTCGCCGCCGCACCCGTCGTCGTACGCCTGGACTCCCTCGACCTGAGCATGGGCGCCCTGGACGACGAAGGGGGCGAAGCCCTGCTCTCCGGTCAGCCCCTCACCCACCTGGGCTCGTTGAACCTCAACCACCACTTCATGAGCGAGTCAGTGGTCCGGCGGCTGCGTCAGTCCCTGGAACCGCACGACGTGTGCCTCACGCTCAAACCCGCCTCCCTGAGGAACGGACAGGAACGCTATGTCGCGGTCTCGGAGTGACACCCGCCCACCCCTCGCGGTCGTGGGTAACCCCGAGAACCGGCGGGTGACGCTGTTCACCGCGGCGGCGGCCGCGGCCGGCCTGCCCGCACCGCGCGTCGTGCCCTGGACGGAGGTACTGCGCATGGGCGGGGCGGTCTTCGCCCCGGACGAGGTCGTCCGGATCGACTCGCCCGGAGAGCACCCGGGCGTCGACCGCGAACTGCGCGGCGTCGACGATCCCACCCGGGTCGAGGGCTCGGCCCGCTGGTACACGCGTTTCCTGGCCGCCGTGCGCGGCCTGGAGGGCGGGCAGCGCCTCGACGATCACGACGAACTGGCCGTCCTGTTCGACAAACGCCGCTGCCACGCGGTCCTCGACGCGGCCGGTGTCCCGGTGCCGTTCTCACCGACCTCAGCAGCGCCCACCTCGCCGGCTCCAGTGGTCCACGGCTGGGACGACGTACGGCGGCTGATGGGTGAACACCGGATGCCGCGGCTGTTCGTGAAGCTCGCGCACGGCTCGTCGGCCTCCGGCGTGCTCGCCGTGGAGGCCTCGCCGAGAGGCCGCGTCCGGGCCACCACCTCGGTCGAACTCGCCTCGGACGGCAAGCTGTTCAACTCCCTCGCCGTGCGGCGTTACGAGCGCGAGTCCGACGTAGCCGCCATCGTCGACACCCTGGCTCCCGACGGGCTGCACCTGGAACGATGGGTGCCGAAGGCGTCGCAGGGCGGCCGGGCGGCCGATCTGCGGGTCGTCGTGGTCGCCGGGCGAGCCACGCACGCGGTGGTCCGCACCAGCACCTCGCCGATGACGAACCTGCACCTCGGCGGCGCCCGCGGCGACCTCGACGCGGCCCGGGGCGCGGTGGAGGCGGCGGGCGCGTCCTGGGCCGAGGCGCTCGACGTGTGCGAACGGGCCGCGGCCTGCTTCCCCCGTACCCTCTGCGTCGGCGTCGACCTGCTGCCGGTCACCGGATGGCGGCGGTTCGTGGTCTGCGAGGTCAACGCCTTCGGTGACCTGCTGCCCGGTCTGACGGGCCTGCCCGGAAGCGGCGCCGAGGGCCTCGACACCTACGCCACCCAGGTCGCCGCCGTCCTGCGGACGGCCGCCCCGCGCCACCAGTACCCGTACCAGTACAGAACGGAACAGCACCATGTCAGGCCCTGACCGGCGTCGAGTCCCCCCGGAGCCGACCGTCGAACCCGGCGGTACGACCGGACCCGGTACGACCGGACCCGGTTCGGTCGAGCCCAGTACGACCGAACCCGACATGAACGAGATCGTCGGCAGCCACGACCTGCTCCTCGTCACCCTCGACACCCTGCGCCACGACGTCGCCGCCGAACTCGCCGCGGCGGGCCGCATCCCGCACCTCGCCCGGCGTCTGCCCGGCGGACGCTGGGAGAAGCGGCATGCCCCGGGGAGCTTCACCTACGCCTCCCACCAGGCGATCTTCGCCGGGTTCCTGCCCACCCCGGCGGCCCCCGGCACCCATCCACGCCTGTTCGCGGCGAGCTTCGCCGGCAGCGAGACCACCGCCGACCGCACCTGGGTCTACGACACCCCCGACCTCGTCTCCGGTCTCGCCGGGGCCGGGTACCACACGGTGTGTGTCGGGGGAGTGGGCTTCTTCAACAAGCGGGGCCCGCTGGGCTCGGTGCTGCCGGACATGTTCCACGAGTCCCACTGGGAGCCCGAGTTCGGTGTCACCTCACCCACCTCCTTCGAGCACCAGATCGCGTGCGCCGAGCAGGTGGTGCGTGAACTCCCGCACGACAAGAGGCTGTTCCTCTTCGTCAACGTGTCCGCCCTGCACCAGCCCAACTGGTTCCACCTGCCCGGCGCCACCCGCGACGCCGGAGACACCCGCGAGACACACGCCGCCGCCCTGGAGTACGTGGACCGGCACATAGGCCGCCTGTTCGCCGCCGCGAGCAGCAGGCGCCCGTGTTTCGCCATCGTCTGCTCCGACCACGGCACGGCCTACGGCGACGACGGCTACACCGGCCACCGCCTCGGCCACGAGTCGGTGTGGACCGTGCCCTACGCCCACTTCGTCCTGGAACCCGAGACGCACGAGACTCGTGAATCTCCGGGGACCCCCGAATCTCCGGGGAGCTCCGAATCCCCGGGGAACCCCAAAACCCCCGAGCCCGCCCCCGCCGGAGCCACCCGATGACCACCGCCCCTGCCGCCGCCCTTCCGCCCACCGACCAGGACGTGAGCCCTTACCAGCACTACGTCTACGCCTACCCCCACAAGACCGCCTACCGGCGCCTGACCGGCCGCCCGGCGCTGCGCTCCCTGTGGGCGGCCGAACCCAAGGACGCCCTCTCCCTCTACCTGCACATCCCGTTCTGCGAGATCCGCTGCGGCTTCTGCAACCTCTTCACCCGCATCGGCGCCCCGGACGGCATGACCACCGCCTACCTGGACGCCCTGGAACGGCAGGCAACCGCCGTACGGGACGCGCTCGGCGACACCGGTCCCGTCCGGTTCGCCACCGCTGCCTTCGGCGGCGGCACCCCCACCTTCCTCACCGCAGCCGAACTCCAGCGCCTCTGCGACATAGCGGAACACCGCATGGGCGCCGACCTCGCAGCCGTACCCCTGTCGGTCGAGGCGTCGCCCGCGACCGCCACCGCAGACCGGCTCGAAGTCCTCGCCGAGCGTGGCACCACCCGGCTGAGCCTGGGCGTGCAGAGCTTCGACGACACCGAGGCCCGGGCCGCCGTACGCCCCCAGCGCCGCGCGGACGTCGAGGCGGCCCTCGGCCGCGTCCGCGACGCCCGCATACCGGTCCTCAACATCGACCTCATCTACGGCATCGACGGCCAGACCGAGACGACCTGGCTGCGCTCGCTGGACGCGGCCCTGGCCTGGCGGCCCGAGGAGCTGTACCTCTACCCCCTCTACGTCCGCCCCCTGACCGGCCTCGGCCGGCGCGCCGGTGACCCCGACCCCGCCTGGGACGCCCAGCGCCTGCGCCTGTACCGCGCCGGACGCGACCACCTCCTCGCGCACGGCTACGAGCAGCGGTCCATGCGCATGTTCCGCCGCGCGGACGCCGCACCGCAGGGCGCCGACGACTACGCCTGCCAGACCGACGGCATGATCGGCCTCGGCTGCGGCGCCCGCTCGTACACCGCCGGGCTGCACTACTCCTTCGACTACGCCGTCGGCATGCATGAGATCCGCGCGATCATCGACGACTACGTCTCCCGCCCCGCCGCGGACTTCGCGCACGCCGAGTACGGCCGCCGTATCGACGCGGGTGAAGCCCGTCGCCGGCACCTGCTCCAGTCGCTGCTCCAGGCCGACGGCCTCGACACCGCCGACTACCGCGCCCGCTTCGGCCGCACGCCGCGGGACGACTTCGCCGCCGAACTCGACCGGTTCGCCGACCGCGGCTGGCTGGCCGGCGACGGGACCCCGGGCACGGTCCTGCGGCTGACCCCGGAGGGCCTGGCCCACTCCGACGCGATCGGACCCGAGCTGTTCTCCCCGGCGGTACGCGCCGCCATGGCCGCCTACGAACGGAAGTGACCGACGAGCCATGGACCTGACCGTGCTCTACCGCGGCCCCCTGGCCTCCTGCGACTACGACTGCCCGTACTGCCCCTTCGCCAAGCGGCGCGACAGCCGCGAGCAGCTCCGCGCGGACCGGGCGGCCCTGGAGCGGTTCGCCGCGTGGGCGGCGGACAGCACCGACGACCGGCTGTCGGTGCTGTTCACGCCCTGGGGCGAGGGCCTGACGCGCTCCTGGTACCGGCGCACCCTGACCGAGCTGTCGCACCTGCCGCACATCAGCCGGGTGGCGATCCAGACCAACCTCAGCTGCCGCACCGACTGGCTCGCCGACGCCGATCCCGGCACCCTCGCCCTGTGGTGCACGTACCACCCCGGGCAGACGCCGTACGACCGCTTCCTGGCCAAGTGCCGGGACCTGGCCGCCCGCGGGGTGCGGTTCAGCGTCGGTGTCGTCGGCCTCCCCGAGCACCTCGACGCGGCCCGCCGGCTCCGCGCCGACCTGCCCGGCCACGTCTACCTGTGGATCAACGCCGCCGAGGGCCACACCTACGACGACGCCCAGGCGACGACCTGGACCGCCCTGGACCCGCTCTTCCCCTACAGCCGCCACCCCCACACCAGCGCCGGCCTGCCCTGCCGCACGGGGGAGTCCGTCATCTCGGTCGACGGCGACGGCACGGTACGCCGCTGCCACTTCGTCCGCGCCGAACTGGGCAACCTGTACGACGGTTCCTACCGGCCGGCCCTGCGCCCGCGCCCCTGTCCGCTCGCCGTCTGCGACTGCCACATCGGCTACGTCCACCTGGAGACGCTGCCCCTGTACGACGTCTTCGCCGGCGGTGTTCTGGAACGGGTGCCCGCCGTGCCCCGCCCCTGGGGCCTGTCGCCCCAGGTCTCCGATGTCACCTCAGGTGTCACGTCAGGTCGATCAGCCGGTCCAGGGACGTGCCGTCCGCCCAGCGACGCAGCAGCGCACCGTCCATGAGACGGGTGCCGGTCCGGTGCCGGGCCCATCGCGCGTCCCGGGCGCTGAAGGTGCCGCGGTGCACGATCAGCAGGACCGGCGGTCCGGCGTCCGCGCGGCGGGACGGGGAGACGGGCGGGTCCTCGTCGGGCAGCGGCTCGGCGACGGGGCGGAACGCCACCTCCAGCCGATGGCCCCGGGGATGGCGCGCCCGCACCCGGGGCCGCACCCGCTCACCGGACGGCGGCCGGACCGACCAGCCGTCCCGGCGCAGCATGCGGGTGACGGCGAGTGCGAGGCCCTCCGTGTCCAGGGCGGCGATCTCCTCCGCCGTGTAGCGGCCACGGCGGCGCCGGGCCGGCGGGCGCAGCCGCCCGACGACGACCGGTACGACGACGGCCAGGAGCGCCAGGAAAGCGAGCGGCACCACGACGCCCAGGGAACGGTAGCCCGCCGCGAGCCCCGCGACCCCGGCGCACAGCACCAGGACCAGCCCGGTCAGCGCCGGGAGCACCTCCCGGAACTCCGGCCCGTGCCGCCCCTGCGCACGCAACAGCCGTACGGCTTCCCGTTGTCGGACCCGGCGGGACTCGCGCCGGCCGGTCGTGCTGCGCCACATTGTCACCGGAGCCGCCCCCTGCCCCTGCCTGTGTCGGCATACGTGCAGGCATACCCTTCCGGGGCCGACGGTCCCCGGCGCGGCCCGGTTTCGGTCAGGTTTCGGCCGAAACAGTCGTGGGGGCGGGCGTTTGCGCGCGGAGCGAGGGGCAAACCGGAGTCCATGACTGAACCGAGCAACGACACGAACCAGAAGCCGGACACCCAGAAGCCGGACACTCAGCCCGGCGGCCAGTCCGGCACCCGGCCCGGAACCAAGTCCGACGCCAAGCCCGACGCCACGAAGGCCGAGGCGACCGCCGCGGCCAAGGCCCGGCAGGGCGCCGACAAGGTGACGGCTCCCGCCGCACGGACCGCCAAGGACGCCGCGGGCAAGGCGGGTGACGTCGCGTCAGCGGCCGGCTCCGGCGCGGAACGCGCGGCCAGTGTGGCGACGGGTGCCGCCCAGAGCGCGGCCAAGAGCGTCGAAGCGGGCCGCCAGGCCGTCATCGCGACCACGGGTCAGGTCGCCGGCGCCGCCAGGACGGCCTGGACGGTCATCGCCCACCGCAAGCTCGTCGCCGCAGGTGTGGGCGCGGGCCTGACCGCGCTGACCGCCGCCTCCTACGCGGTCGGCCGCCGCTCGGCCCAGCACACCCACGGCCCCGTCACCCGCCTCACGGGCGGACGGATCTGACCCCCAGGCCGGTACGGTCACGTACGGCGGACGACTAGGGCCTGTCGTTTGGATCACGCCGCAGACGCGGGGTCTGGCACGCGCATCTGCGGCGTTGTCGTCACTCGCCGAC
>NZ_JAGGOO010000104.1 GCF_018614415.1 Streptomyces sp. ISL-12 | reverse complement strand
CCGGCTGTCCCGTCGCACGGGGGTCCGGCTGACCCGTCGCACGGGGGTCCGGCTGTCCCGTCGCACGAGGGCCCGGCTGTCCCGTCGCACGAGGGCCCGGCTGTCCCGTCGCACGAGGGCCCGGCTGTCCCGTCGCACGGGGGCCCGGTGGGACGGGAGGCTGTGGCGGGACAGGTGGGTGGGGCGGGGGCGGGGGGACGGAGGCACGTCGCGCTTCCGTGCTCATGCACCCCCCGTTTCCTCGTGCCCGTGCCGTCCTCGTCGGCGGGCCGTGTCCTGCTGCCCGGCCCGGCGCGGTCAGGTCCGCCCCGGGCACTTACCCGCACGGCCGGAACACCATCCCGGCGTCGGCGCCGGACCCGTGCCCGAACGCCTCCGACGTGCGTGCGCGTCACTCTACGGCGTGACCCCCTACCGCGGGGAACCAGTACACGCGCCCGCGGCATTGGCCCGGAACGTCCCCCTACCCTGCGGTAATCCGGTCTGGCAGGCTGCCCCCATGACCGCTCGCTCCGCCGACCGGGCCCGCTACGACCGGGCCACCGCCCAGCTCGACGCCCCGGTGGCGATCGTCGACCTGGAGGCGTTCGACGCCAACGCGGACGATCTGCTGCGCCGGGCCGGAGGGAAGCCGGTCCGGGTCGCCAGCAAGTCCGTACGCTGCCGCGCACTGCTCGAACGCGTCCTGACCCGGGACGGTTTCGCGGGCCTGATGTCCTTCACGCTGAACGAGTCGCTGTGGCTGGCGCGCTCCGGTTTCGAGGACGTGCTGCTCGCCTATCCGTCGGCGGACCGCGCCGGATACGCCGAGTTGACCGCCGATCCGAAACTCGCCGCCGCGGTGACGGTGATGATCGACGATCCGGCGCAGCTGGACCTCGTCGACGCGGCGCGCGACGGCGGCCGTGAAGTCGTGCGGGTCTGCCTGGAGTTGGACACGTCGCTGCGGCTGTTCGGCGGGCGGGTACGGGTCGGCGCCCGGCGCTCCCCGCTGCACTCCCCCGCCCAGCTCGCCGATCTGGCGCGGGCGGTGGCCCGGCGGCCCGGGTTCCGGGTCGTGGGGATCATGGCGTACGAGGGTCATGTCGCCGGGGTCGGGGACGCCGTCGCCGGGCGTCCGCTGCGGTCGCGGGCCGTGCGGCTGATGCAGGCCGCCGCCCGCCGGGAGCTGGCCGAGCGCCGTGCTGAGGCGGTGCGCGCGGTCCGGGCCGTCGTGCCGGACCTGGAGTTCGTCAACGGCGGCGGCACGGGCAGTGTGCAGCACACGGCGGCGGAGGACGCGGTCACCGAGATAGCCGCCGGGTCGGGGCTGTACGTACCGCGCCTGTTCGACAACTACACCTCGTTCCGGGGCCGTCCGGCGGCGCTGTTCGCCCTGCCCGTCGTACGGCGGCCGGGCGTGGGCGTGGTGACGGTGCTCGGCGGCGGCTATCCGGCCTCCGGCGCGCCCGGTGCCGACCGGCTGCCGGTGCCGTACCTGCCCGAGGGGCTGCGCTACGACGGCCAGGAGGGCGCCGGTGAGGTGCAGACGCCGCTGCTCGGCTCCCCGGCCGACGATCTGCTGATCGGCGACAAGGTGTGGTTCCGGCACGCCAAGGCCGGGGAGCTGTGCGAGCGGTTCGACGCGCTGCACCTCGTCGAGGGGGACGTGGTGACGGCGACCGTGCCGACGTACCGGGGCGAGGGGCACGCCTTCCTGTGATCTACAGGGGCGTGACGTACGCGCCCGAGATCCCGCCGTCCACCAGGAAGTCGGTGGCGTTGACGAAGGAGGAGTCGTCGCTGGCCAGGAAGGCCACGGCGGCGGCGATCTCCTCGGCCTCGGCGAACCGGCCGACGGGGATGTGCACCAGGCGGCGCGCGGCCCGCTCGGGGTCCTTGGCGAACAGCTCCTGGAGCAGCGGGGTGTTGACGGGGCCGGGGCACAGGGCGTTGACCCGGATGCCCTCCCGCGCGAACTGCACGCCCAGTTCCCGGGACATGGCCAGCACCCCGCCCTTGGAGGCGGTGTACGAGATCTGCGAGGTGGCCGCGCCCATCCGGGCCACGAAGGACGCGGTGTTGATGATGGAGCCCTTGCCCTGGCGCCGCATGTAGGGGATGGCGGCCTTGCAGCACAGGTAGACGGAGGTGAGGTTGACCTCCTGGACGCGCTTCCACGCCTCCAGGCCGGTCTCCAGGATGGAGTCGTCGTCGGGCGGTGAGATCCCGGCGTTGTTGAAGGCGACGTCGACGCTGCCGTAGGTGTCGTACGCCGTCCTGAACAGCGCCTCGACCTGCTCGGGGTCGGTGACGTCGACCTGGACGAAGAGGCCGCCGGTCTCCTCGGCCGCCGCCTTGCCGCGGGTCTCGTCGACGTCGGCGCAGACGACGTGGGCGCCTTCGGCGGCGAGCCGGCGGGCGGTGGCGAGGCCGATGCCGCTGCCGGCTCCGGTGACGACGGCGGTACGGCCGACCAGGCGGCGGCAGATGATGTCCTCGGTCATGGTCGGTTCAGGCCTCCGTGCTGAGGAAGACGTTCTTGGTCTCGGTGAAGGCGGCCAGCGCGTCCGGACCCAGCTCGCGGCCGATGCCGGACTGTTTGAAGCCGCCGAACGGGGTCCAGTAGCGGACGCTGGAGTGCGAGTTGACGGACAGGTTCCCGGCGCGGACGGCGGACGACACGCGCAGGGCGCGGCCGATGTCGCGGGTCCAGACGGAGCCGGACAGGCCGTGGTCGATGTCGTTGGCGAGCGCCACGGCCTCGGCCTCGTCCTCGAAGGGCAGGACGACGGCGACGGGGCCGAAGACCTCCTCGACGGCCACCCGCGCGTGCGGGTCGACGCCGGTGAGGACGGTGGGCGGGTACCAGTAGCCGGGGCCGTCGGGGGCCTTGCCGCGGATGCCGTCGGCGTCCTCGGGGACGTAGGAGCGGACGCGGTCCAGCTGGGCGGCGGAGATCAGTGGACCCATGCCGGTGCGCTCGTCGGCCGGGTCGCCGACGACGACCGACTCGACGGCGGGGGCGAGGAGGTCCAGGAAACGGTCGTACACGCGGCGTTGGACGAGGATGCGGGTGCGGGCGCAGCAGTCCTGACCGGCGTTGTCGAGGAAGGACATCGGGGCAGCGGCGGCGGCCGCTTCGATGTCGGCGTCGGCGAAGACGATGTTGGGGCTCTTGCCCCCGAGTTCGAGGGTGACGCGCTTGAGGCGGGCCGCGCTGCGGGCCAGTACCGCCTTGCCCACCGCCGTCGACCCGGTGAAGACGATCTTCGCGACGTCCGGGTGCTCGACGAGGGCGTGTCCGGCGATCGGGCCGCGGCCGGGCAGGACCTGGAAGAGGTGCTCGGGGAGACCGGCGTCCAGGGCGAGTCCGGCCAGGCGCAGGGCGGTCAGCGGGGTCGTCTCGGCGGGTTTGAGGAGGACCGCGTTGCCGGCGGCGAGCGCGGGGGCGGTGCCCCAGGCGGCGATCGGCATCGGGAAGTTCCAGGGGGCGATGACGCCGACCACGCCGAGCGGTTCGAGGATCGTGACGTCGAGGCCGCCCGCCACCGGGATCTGCCGCCCCGTCAACCGTTCCACTCCCCCGGCCGCGTAGTCGAGCAGGTCGCGGACGTTGCCCGCCTCCCAGCGGGCGCCCGCGAGCGTGTGCCCGGCCTCGCGGACCTCCAGGCGGGCCAGCTCCTCCAGGTGCTCGTCGACCGTGACGGCGAACCGGCGCAGCAGCCGGGCGCGGTCGCCGGGCGCGAGGGCGGCCCAGCGTTCCTGGGCCCGTACGGCGCGGGCGACGGCGGCGTCGACGTCGGCGGCGGAGGCGGCGGGGACGGTGGCAAGGGTCTCCTCGGTCGCCGGGTTGAGTACGCGCAGTTCGTCGGAGAGCTCGGACAGCTCGGACAACGGGGGCCTCACATGCGTTCGAAGGAGCGGCGCAGCTCCCAGTCGGTGACCGCGGCGTCGAAGGCGTCCAGTTCGACGCGTGCCATGGTGCGGTAGTGGTCGACGACCTCGTCGCCGAAGGCGGCGCGGGCCAGAGGGCTGTCCTCCCAGAGGGCGGCGGCCTCGCGCAGGGTGGTCGGGACGTGGGCGAAGCCCGCGGTGTAGGCGTTGCCGGGGCAGGGCTCGGGCAGTTCGAGTTCCCGCTCCACGCCGTGCAGACCGGCCGCGATCATGCCGGCGACCGCGAGGTAGGGGTTGACGTCGCCGCCGGGGAGGCGGTTCTCGAAGCGCAGGGAGCGGCCGTGGCCGACCACGCGCAGCGCGCAGGTGCGGTTGTCGTGGCCCCAGGCGACGGCGGTCGGGGCGAAGGAGCCGGGCTGGAACCGCTTGTAGGAGTTGATGTGGGGGGCGTAGAGGAGGGAGAAGTCGCGCAGGGCGGCCAGTTGGCCGGCGAGGAAGTGCCGCATGAGCGGGGACATGCCGCCGTCCGGGCCGGGCATGGCGCTGGTGCCGTCCTCGCCGGTGAGCGAGAGGTGGATGTGGCAGGAGTTGCCCTCGCGCTCGTCGTACTTGGCCATGAAGGTGAGGGAGACACCCTCCTGGGCGGCGATCTCCTTGGCGCCGGTCTTGTAGAGGGCGTGCTGGTCGCAGGTGACCAGGGCCTCGTCGTAGCGGAAGGTGATCTCGTGCTGGCCGGGGTTGCACTCGCCCTTGGCGGACTCGACGGTGAGGCCGGCGCCGGCCATCTCGTTGCGGATGCGGCGCAGCAGGGGCTCGACGCGGCCGGTGCCGAGTACGGAGTAGTCGACGTTGTACTGGTTGACCGGGGTGAGGCCGCGGTAGTTGGCGTCCCAGGCCGCCTCGTAGGTGTCCTTGAAGACGATGAACTCCAGCTCGGTGCCGACCTGGGCGGTCAGACCGTGCTCTGCGAGGCGGGCGAGCTGGCTGCGCAGGATCTGGCGCGGGGCGGCCACCACCGGGGAGCCGTCCTCCCAGGCGAGGTCGGCGTGGACGAACGCGGTGCCGGGGTGCCAGGGGATGCGGCGCAGGGTGGTCAGGTCCGGGCGCAGGGCGAAGTCGCCGTAGCCGCGGTCCCAGGAGGACATCGCGTAGCCGTCGACGGTGTTCATCTCGGCGTCGACGGCGAGGAGGTAGGTGCAGCCCTCGGTGCCGTGGTGCAGTACCTCGTCGAGGAAGAAGCGGGCGGCGAACCGCTTGCCCTGGAGCCGCCCCTGCATGTCCGGGAAGGCCAGGACGACGGTGTCGATCTCGCCGCCGGCGACGAGGGCGTGCAGTTCCTCGACACCGAGCGGGGGTGTGCGGTCTGCCACGGAGGGCTCCTCGGGCTTCCTTGTCGGGCCGGGAGCCATAAGGTATTGCGCAGGACCATTGGTTGGGAAGGGGGCACGGCCGTATGCCGGAGGAGGGGAGCGGGGCCGGCGCCGGGGGTGCGGTGGCGGACCGGCTGGCCGCGGTGCTCCGGCCGGTGCGCGCGGGCAACGGCTTCGAGGAGGCGCTGGAGCAGATCCTCCAGGTCGTGCGGCTGGGCCTGGTACCGGCGGGCGGACGGCTGCCGGCCGAGCGGGAGCTGGCGGAGCGGCTCGGGATCAGCCGGGTGACGCTGCGCGAGGTGCTGCGGGTGCTGCACGACCAGGGGCTGGTGGAGGCGCGGCGGGGGCGGTACGGCGGGACGTTCGTGCTGCCCCGTCCGGACACCGGCGGCGAGGACGAGCTGCGGCGCCGGGTCGCCGAGGTCGACATCGAGGACGTGCTGCGCTACCGGGAGGTGCTGGAGGTGGGCGCGGCCGGGCTGTGCGCGGCGCACGGGCTGGCCGGGGAGCGGGCGGAGCGGCTGCGGGCGGCGCTGGCCCGCACGCACGACGCGCCGCTGGCCGAGTACCGCCGGGTGGACACGCTGCTCCACCTCACCCTCGCCGAGTTGTCCGGGTCGCCGTCGCTGGCCGGGCAGTACGCGGCGGTGCGGGCGAGCGTGAACGGACTGCTGGACTGCATCCCGCTGCTGGTGCGCAACCTGGAGCACTCGCAGCAGCAGCACACCGCGCTGGTGACGGCGGTGCTGGACGGGGACGCGGACGGGGCGCGGGCGGTGATGCGGGAGCACTGCGCGGGGACGGCGGCGCTGCTGCGGGGGTTCCTGGCGTGAGCGCCGCGCAAAGGTTCGATATGGATCCATTGACGGGAGGGCGGATGCCGGACAGGCCGCTGATCGGTGTCAGCACGTACCTGGAGCAGCAGGTGCGCTGGGGAGTGTGGGAGATGGCGGCGGCGTTGCTGCCGACCGGGTATCCGCAGCTGGTGCAGCGGGCGGGCGGACTGGCGGCGATGCTGCCGCCGGACGCGCCGGAGCACGCCGCGGCGGCCGTGGCCCGGCTGGACGGCCTGGTCATCGCGGGCGGCCCGGACGTGGAACCGGCCCGCTACGGCGCCGACCGCCATCCGCGCACCGGCCCGCCCGCCCGGGCCCGGGACGCCTGGGAACTGGCCCTGATCGAGGCGGCCCTCGCCGCCCGCCTGCCGCTGCTGGGCATCTGCCGCGGCATGCAGCTGCTGAACGTGGCCCTCGGCGGCACGCTCGTCCAGCACCTCGACGGGCACGCCGAGGTGGTGGGCGTGTTCGGCGGCCACCCGGTGGTGCCGGTGCCCGGCACGCGGTACGCCGGCATCGTGCCGGAGACGATGTCCGTGCCGACGTACCACCACCAGGCGGTGGACCGGCTCGGCGCGGGCCTGATCCCGTCGGCGCGCGCCGCCGACGGCACGGTGGAGGCGGTGGAGCTGCCCGCCGCCGACGGGTGGGTGCTGGGGGTGCAGTGGCATCCGGAGATGGGCGAGGACGTACGGGTGATGCGGGCCCTGGTGGAGGCCGCGGGGCAGCGGGGGGCGGGGGGTGGCGTGCCGGACGCCGCCCGTCAGGAGGTGGCGGCGGGCAGGCGGTGACATGCGCAGCCCGGCGGGCATGTCGAGGTCGGCGAAACTCGCCGCGGCCGGCAGCGCCGGGGTGGTCGTCTCGGGCAGCGCGAACTCGCCCTGGCGTGCGGCGCGCCGGCGGCTCGGGGCCGACGAACGGAACCGCCGGAAACCGCCCGGCAGGAGGGGGGCGGCGGGCAGGCGGTGACATGCCGGAGACCGCCCGGCAGCACGCGGCCGGCAAACCGTGACGCACCAGAGACCGCCCGGCAACAGCACGCGGCCCGCGGGCGGTGACGCACCGGAAACCGCCCGGCAGCAACACGCGGCCACCAGGCCACGACGCACCGGCGCTCGGCGCCCCCAGCCGCACGTCCCGGTGCCTGCATGGGCTCCCGGCCGACACCCAGGTCCGCCACACGGGCCGATCACGCCGATGTGCTCGTCGCCCCGATGCCCGTCGACCCGATGCCCGTCGACCCGATGCCCGTCGACCCGGTACCCGTCGGCCCCATGCCGTCACCGTGCAGGAACGCCGCCCCCACCTCCGCGTACGCGGCCATGCGGCCACGCCCCCGCGCTCACCCCCGCGTCAACGACAGCAACTGCCGCGCCGGCCCCGTCGGCCGGTGCCCCGTCGGCCACACGGCCCGCAGGTCGCGGGCGAGGGAGACGTCCTCGACCGGTACCCGGACCAGGCGCCGCATCGCCAGTTCCTCGCCCACGGCCAGTTCACTGAGGACCGCCGGACCGGCGCCGCCGACCGCGGCGGCCTTCACCGCGGTGGTGGACGACAGCTCGATCAGCGGAGGGGCCAGTCCGCCCAGCGCGGCGTCCAGCACCTGCCGGGTGCCCGACCCCTTCTCCCGCAGGATCAGCGGCGTCACGGCCAGCTCGCGGGCGGCCAGCGGACGGCGGCGGCGTGCCCAGGGGTGCCCCGGCGCGGTGACCACGATCAGCCGGTCGTGGGCGATGACCGCCGAGTCCAGCCCGGCCGGCACGCTCACCCCCTCCACGAACCCCAGGTCGACCTCGCCGGCCAGCAGCCGCCGCGCCACCACCGACGAGTTCCCGGCGAGCAGCGACACCGCCGTGTCCGGGCGCTGCGCGCGCAGCGCGACCAGCCAGCCGGGCAGCAGGTACTCCGCGATGGTCATGCTCGCCGCCACCCGCAGCCGGGAGTCCCGCCGGTCCCGCAGCGCCTGCGCCCCCGCGTCGAACGCCTCCGCCGCCTCCACGATCCGCCGTGCCCAGTCGGTGACCAGCGCGCCGGCGTCGGTGAGCCGGGAGCCGCGCGGCGACCGGTCCACCAGGGCGACGCCCAGCTGGCGCTCCATCGACCGGACGCGGCTGCTGGCCGCCGGCTGGCTGATGCCCAGTTCCCGCGCCGCCCCGCCGAGGCTGCCCAGCCGGGCCACCGCCAGCAGCAGTTCCAGGGCGCCCAGGTCCGGCACCCGGTGTGCCAGCGGCGCCGCGCGCGTCGGCCCCGACGCGTCACCGGAACCCTCATTCTCCGTACCGCTCATAACTCCAGCTTATGTCCTCATAGGACCATGCTCCCTGGTCAGCTCGGTTCCGCGGCAGGACCGTGGGGACATGGTCACCGCAGTCCGCCCGCGCCCCCGGCCCACCCCGACCGCTCTCCGCCACCCGGCCCTGCGCCACCTCGGCCCCCACTGGTACGCCTGCGTCATGGGCACCGCCGTCGTCGCCTCCGCCGGGGCCGGACTCCCCTGGCAGCCGCCGGGACTGCGCGCCGCCTGCGCCGCCGTCTGGGCCCTCTCCCTGTTCCTGCTGGTGACCCTGCTCGCCGCCCGGGCCCTGCACTGGCGCCACCACCCCGACCAGGCCCGCGCCCACCTCCTCGACCCGGCGGCGGCCCCGTTCTACGGCTGTCTGGCGATGGCGCTGCTGTCGGTGGGCGGCGGCGCGCTCACCGTCGGCCGGGACTGGATCGGCGTGCCGGCGGCGGTGGCCCTGGACGCCGTGCTGTTCACCGCCGGTACGGCCGTCGGGCTGGCGGCGGCCGTCGTCGTCCCGTACCTGATGGCCGTACGCCACGAGATCGCCCCGGGACAGGCCGCCCCCGCGTGGCTGCTGCCGCTCGTCGCGCCGATGGTGTCGGCCGCGCTGGGCCCGGCGCTGGTGCCGCACCTGCCCGCCGGGCAGCCGCGCGAGACCCTGCTCCTGGGCTGTCTGGCGCTGTTCGGGGCGAGCCTGCTCGCGACCCTGCTGATGCTGCCGCTGGTCTTCGCCCGGCTGCTCACCGGCGACCCGCTGCCGCCTGCCCTGACCCCGACCCTGTTCCTGGTCCTCGGCCCGCTGGGCCAGTCCACCACCGCCGTCGGCAACGTCGCGGACGTCGCCCCCGGCGTCCTCCCCGCCCCCTACGCCGAGAACCTCACCGTGCCGGCCGTCCTCTACGGCGTCCCGGTCATGGGCTTCGCCCTGCTGTGGCTGGCCCTGGCCGCGGCGCACGTGGTCCGGGCCCGGCGGCACGGCCTGCGGTTCTCGATGACGTGGTGGTCGTTCACCTTCCCGGTCGGCACCTGCGTCACCGGCGCCACGGCGCTGTCCCGGCACACCGGTCTCGCCGTCTACGAGGGTCTCGCCCTGCTCCTGTACGGGGTCCTGGTCACCGCCTGGGCCGTGGCGGCCGTGGGGACGGCGCGCGGGGTGGCCGGCGGCCGGCTGCTCGCGGCGCCCCGGTGACACCGCCGCGACACCACCACGGGCGCCGGGCCGCTCACCGGCGCGACCGGCCCCGTACCGCCTCGATGTGCTCCGCGACCGCCACGACGAGCAGCCGGGTGTCGGGGACCGTGGCCCGCCAGCGGTGCCGGACCCCTCCGGTGAGGTACAGCGTGTCGCCCCGGCCCAGCCGGTAGGCGCGGCCCTCCGCCTCGATCTCGACGGCACCCTCGGCGACGTACATCAACTGGTCGTTGCGGTACTGCAGTTCCCGGCCGGCGTCGTGGTCGCCGGTGAACTCCGAGGCGTGCATCTGGTGGTGTCCGCGCACCAGCGAGCGCACCCGGGGACCGGACTCCGGCTCCCCGTCCTCGGCCCGGACCACGTCCACGCTGCACGCCGGGTCGGCGGCGGCGAGCAGTTCCACGGCGGTGGTGCGCAGCGCGTCGGCGACCTTCTCCAGGGAGGCGGTGCTGGGCCGGGCCCGGTCGTTCTCGATCTGGCTGAGGAAGGGCACCGACAGGCCGCTGCGCTCGGCCACGACGGCGAGAGTGAGGTCCAGCGCGCGGCGCCGCCGCCGGACGGCCGCGCCCACCCGAAGGGGCTGCTCTTTGTGGTCGCCCATCGCTCCGGCTCCCTCCTTCACCCGTCGTGTCCATCGTGCCGCCCCGGTGCCGTTTCCCGGGCGCGGTCCCTTTGATGAGTTGTCTGCACCCTACGCATGTTCGGCAAACCGTTTCATGCGGCCGTCACATCGATGTCACGTCCGGGTGGCAGGGACCCATCGGTTCGCGCCAGGAACCGGGTCCCCGGTACGCGCCGTTCTCCCCGTTCTCCTGGCGGGGTTCCGCCCCGTATTCCCCGCCCCGGGCGCGGCCGGGGGTGCGGCTCGGGCGGGTGCGTAGCGCTCCGTGGTTGTCCGAATCCTTACCGTGTCACCGCCCCGGAGTCCGGGACGACCGGAAGGGGCGGGCCGCCCGCGCCGGTCGGCGCGTGGGCGGCCCGCCCCTTCCGGTGGCGGTCGCGCTGGCGGCTACGCGGCGGTCATCCGCTCCGCGACCTCGGGGTTCTCCTTGATCCAGGCGGCCACCGCTTCCTCCTCGTGGCCCTGGCCCCGGTCCTTGATCTCGCTCTCCAGGCTGCCGAGCTCGTCCTCGCTCATCCTGAAGTTCTTGATCCACTCAGTGAGCTGCGGGTACTGCTCGGGGAACTCCTTGCTGGCGATCGTGTGGATCGTGTTGTTCTCGCCCCAGAGCTTCCTCGGGTCCTTGAGCTTGGTCAGCTCGTAGTCGCTGTACGCCCAGTGCGGCGACCACAGGACCACCGCGACGGGCTCCTCCTTGGCGATGGCCCGCTTCAGCTCGGCCAGCATCGCCGGAGTGGAGCCGTCGACGACCTCGTACTCGTCGTCCAGGCCGTAGCCCGGCAGGACATCGTTCTTGAGCAGGTTCATCTCGCCGGTGCCCGGCTCGATGCCGATGATCTTCCCGTCGAAGAGGTCGGCCTTGCCCTTGAGGTCGGCCATCGACTCGACGCCCTTGACGTAACTGGGCACCGCGACCTCCAGCGAGGTCGGTTCGTACCAGGTGCCCAGGTCCGTGAGGTCGTCCTTGCTCTTCTCCCAGAAGTTGGCCTGGGCGTGCGGCAGCCACGCGTCGAAGTTGAGGTCCAGGTCACCGGAGGCCAGACCGGTGTAGACCGGGCCGACGTCCATCTGCTTGGTGTTGATCCGGTAGCCGCGCTTCTCCAGGACGTTCTTCCAGAGGTAGGTGATGGCCACGTCCTCTTCCCACGGGAACCAGGCCACGTCCAGCGCGCGCTCGGCCTCCGCCGGGGTGGAGCCGGCGCCGGACGCGACCGGGGCCAGCTCGTCGACCAGGCCGGGGTTGTCCTTCAGCCAGGTCTTCACGGCGTCCTGCTGCTTGCCCTTGCCGGACTTGTTGATCTCGGCTTCGAGGCTGGTGAGCTGCTCTTCCGTCAGCTTGAAGTCCTTCAGCCACCCGGCGACCGTCGGGTCGTCGCCGGCGAAGCCCTTGCGGGAGAGCGTGTGCACGCCGTCGCCCTGGCCCCAGGCGCCCTTCGGGTCCTTCAGCTTCTTGAGGTCGTAGTCGTTGTACGCCCAGTGCGGCGACCACAGCGGAACCACGATCGGCTCCTTCTTGCTGATGGCCCGCTTCAGCTCGGCCAGCATCGCCGGGGTGGAGCTGTCGACGACCTTGTACTCCTTGTCCAGGCCGTACGCCTTGAGGACCGTGCTCTTCAGCATGGCCGTCTCACCGGCGCTGGACTCGATGCCGGTGATCTCGCCGCCGAAGAGGTCGCCCTTGCCCTTGAGGTCGGCGAGGGTGTCGATGTCCTCCATGTACGCCGGGACGGTCAGTTCCAGCGACGTCTTGTCGTACCAGGCGCCGAGGTCGTCGAGCTTGCTGCCGTACTTCTTCCAGTACTGCGCGTGGGTGGTCGGCAGCCAGGCGTTGGTGACGATGTCGATGTCGCCCTGCGCGAGGGAGGTGTAGAGCGGTCCGGCGTCGAACTGCTCGGCCTCCACCTGGTAGCCGCGCTCCTCCAGGATCTCCTTCCACAGGAAGGTGGAGGCGACGCCCTCGTCCCAGGGGACGTAGCCGAGGGTGACCTTCTTGCCCTGGCCGACGTTCTTGCCGTCCGCGACGGCCTCGGAGTCGCCGGAGCCGCCGAACATGCCCATGCCGCCGGCCACCAGGGCCAGGATCACGACGCCGACGACGGCGACCTGCGGGCGGGGCCGGTAGGACCAGATCTTCAGGCCGTGCAGCGCGCGGGCCCGGGCGGCGGCACGTCGGCCCAGCGGGGAGACCTGGGTGCCCAGGGCGCTGGTCATGCGGTCGAGGTAGATCGCCAGGATCACGATGGCCACGCCGGCCTCGGAGCCGAGGCCCACGTTGAGCTGGCCGATGGCCTCGTTGACGTCGCCGCCGAGGCCGCCGGTGCCGACCATGCCGGCGATCGCGGCCATCGACAGGCCGAGCATGATGACCTGGTTGACGCCCGCCATCACGGTGGGCAGGGCGAGGGGGAGCTGTACGCGCAGCAGGGTGTTGCGGGGCGTGGTGCCGAACGCCTCGGCCGCCTCGACCAGTTCCTTGTCGACCTGCCGGATGCCCAGCTCGGTCATGCGCACGCCGGGGGCGAGCGCGAAGATCAGGGTGGCCACGATGCCCGCGGAGGCGCCGGTGCCGAAGAACAGGATGGCCGGGATGAGGTAGATCATCGCGGGCAGCGTCTGCATGAAGTCGAGGACCGGCCGCACCACCGCGCTGACCCGGTCCGAGCGGGCCGCCCAGATGCCCACGGGCACGGCGACGACCAGCGCGATGAGGGTGGCGACGAGCACCAGCGACAGGGTGATCATCGCGTTCTCCCACAGTTCGAGGGAGTCGATGAACGCGAACCCGGCGAACGTGAGGACACCGGCGAGCGTGCCGCGCAGCCAGAAGGCGATCACCGCGAAGATTCCGGCGAGCAGCAGCGGCTCGGGCGCCTGGAGAACGGCATTGATGCCGTCGTAGGTGCCGGTGAAGACGGTCTTGAAGAAGTCGAAGAGCCAGGCCACGTGGTCGAGCAGCCAGTCGACCGCGTGGTTGACCCAGGTACCGAGCGGGATCCTAGGCACTGGCCATCACCTTCTCGCCGCCCTTGTCCCGCGGGGAGTCGCAGACCCCGGGGTCGGCCTCCTCGTCCCCGAGGAAGCCGATGAGACGCTGCCGCGGCACGACACCGACGAGCACTCCGTCGCCGTTCAGCACGGCCACGGGGTGCGGCACCCGCGCGCTGATCGCGCACAGGTCGGTGAACGACGTGTCGGGCGTGGCGGTCTCGCAGCCGCAGTCGGCCTCGTCGCCGCGCGTCTCGGTGTCCATGACCGCGCCGGCGGTGAGCACCCGGGAGCGGTCGACGTCCTGGGTGAAGGAGGCGACGTAGTCGTTGGCGGGGCGGATGAGGATGTCCTGCGCGGTGCCGATCTGCACGATCCGGCCGTCGCGCATCACGGCGATGCGGTCGCCCAGGCGCATGGCCTCGTTGAGGTCGTGGGTGATGAAGACGATGGTCTTCTGCAGCGTCTTCTGCAGTTCCAGGAGCTGGTCCTGCATGTCGCGCCGGATCAGCGGGTCGAGGGCGCTGAAGGACTCGTCCATCAGCAGCAGGTCGGCGTCGGTGGCGAGTGCGCGGGCCAGGCCCACGCGCTGCTGCATACCGCCGGACAGCTCGTCGGGCCAGGACTTCTCCCAGCCGGCCAGGCCGCACAGGGCGAGCGCCTCGTCGGCGCGGCGTTCGCGCTCGGCGCGGGGCACGCCCTGCACTTCCAGACCGTAGGCGGCGTTGTCGCGGACACTGCGGTGCGGGAAGAGCGCGAAGTGCTGGAAGACCATGCTGATCTTCTTGGAGCGGACCTCGCGCAGCCCCCGGTCACCCAGCTCCGTCAGGTCGTCGCCGCCGAAGCGGACGTGTCCGTCGGTCGGCTCCAGCAGGCCGTTGAGCATGCGCAGCAGCGTGGACTTGCCGGACCCGGACAGGCCCATGACGACGAAGATCTCGCCCGGTTCGACGGTGAAGGACGCGTCGATGACGGCGGCCGTGGTGCCGTCGGCCCGCAGTTCCTCCCGTTCCGCTCCCTGGCGCAGTCGTTCGACTGCCTGGTCGGGTTTTCTGCCGAACACCTTGTAAAGGTGCTCGGCCTCAAGCCTGGCTGACACGCTTACCTCTTGCCTCGGGAACAGGGACGGAATCCGAAGACTGGCTAACAGTTGCTTTTTTCAACCAGCTTGGGTTCGGCAGCGCACCTGCCCTGATCCTTATCGGCCAAACACAAGTGTGATCTGCTTCACTTCCAGGGCACGTGTCAGTCACGGTACGTACACTCCCGGCCCCTCCGGGGCGGCCTCGGACCGCCCCCGCCCGGCCCTGCGGCATGATGCGGTGCGTGACCGGACGACTCATGCTCCTCGACACCGCCTCCCTCTACTTCCGGGCCTACTTCGGCGTCCCGGACTCCGTCAAGGCCCCCGACGGCTCGCCGGTGAACGCCGTGCGCGGACTGCTCGACTTCATCGACCGGCTGGTGAAGGACCACCGGCCGGATCAGCTGGTGGCCTGTATGGACGCCGACTGGCGCCCGGCGTGGCGGGTGGAGCTGATCCCCTCCTACAAGGCCCACCGCGTCGCCGCCGAGCGCCCGGCGGGACCGGACGTGGAAGAGGTGCCCGACACGCTCTCCCCGCAGGTCCCGGTGATCGAGGCCGTCCTCGACGCCCTCGGCATCGCCCGCGTCGGCGTCCCGGAGTACGAGGCGGACGACGTGATCGGCACCTTCACCGCACGCGCGGACGGCCCGGTCGACATCGTCACCGGCGACCGCGACCTCTACCAGCTGGTCGACGACGCCCGCGGTGTGCGCGTGCTGTACCCGCTCAAGGGCGTCGGCACCCTCCAGCTCACCGACGAGGCGCTGCTGCGCGAGAAGTACGGCGTCGACGGCCGCGGTTACGCCGACCTGGCCCTGCTGCGCGGCGACCCGAGCGACGGTCTGCCCGGGGTGCCCGGCGTGGGCGAGAAGACCGCGGCCAAGCTGCTCGCCCAGTTCGGCGACCTGGCCGGCATCCTCGCCGCGGTCGACGACCCCGGCGCCAAGCTCACCCCCGCCCAGCGCAGGCGGCTCGACGAGGCCCGGCCGTATCTGGCGGTGGCCCCGAAGGTGGTCCGGGTCGCGGACGACGTCCCGCTGCCCGACGTCCCCACCGCGCTGCCGCACGGCCCCCGCGACCCGCGGCTCCTGGACGAACTGGCGACCCGCTGGGGCCTGGGCGGATCACTGCAACGACTCTTGACCACACTCGGCGCCTGACCGCGCCGGCGCCCGGGCCACGGGGGGTTCCGGACGGAGCGGCAGGGACACTCGGGGACTCATGGACCTCTCGTCCATGAGGTGCCGGACAGGGGAGGGATGCTAACTTAGGCAAACCTAACTATGCTTTGGGAGGCCGTCATGGCAGACCGTCCGGCGCGCAAGCCGCGGAAGCCGCACTCGGCACAGGTCGTCCGCACGGAGCGGCTGACCCCGCACATGCAGCGGGTGGTGCTCGGCGGCGAGGGGCTCGCCGACTTCTCCGCGGACACCTGCACCGACCACTACGTCAAACTGCTCTTCCCGTCCGGCGGCGCGACCTACCCCGAGCCGTTCGACATGGAGCGGATCCGCGCGGAGTTCCCCCGCGAGCAGTGGCCGGTCACCCGGACCTACACGGTGCGGCACTGGGACGCCACCCTGCGGGAGCTGACCGTGGACTTCGTCATCCACGGCGACGAGGGACTGGCCGGGCCCTGGGCGCGCGACGTCCAGCCCGGCGAGACCATCCTCTTCATGGGCCCCGGCGGCGCCTACGCCCCCGACCCCGCCGCCGACTGGCACCTGCTGGCCGGTGACGAGAGCGCGCTGCCCGCGATCGCCCGCTCGCTGGAGGCACTGCCGGACGGTGCGCGTGCCTTCGCCTTCGTGGAGGTCGCCGGTCCGGAGGAGGAGCAGAAGATCGACTCCGACGTGGAGGTGGTCTGGCTTCACCGCGGGGACCGGCCCGTCGGCGAGGCGCTCGTCGAGGCCGTCCGCGCGCTGGAGTTTCCCGCGGGCCGGGTGCACGCGTTCGTGCACGGCGAGGCGGGCTGCGTGAAGGAACTGCGCAAACTGCTGCGGGTCGAGCGGCAGCTCCCCCGCGAGGACCTGTCCATCTCCGGCTACTGGCGGCTCGGCCACAACGAGGACGGCTGGCAGTCCTCCAAGCGGGAGTGGAACGCGCAGGTCGAGGCGGAGCAGGAGGGCGGCTCTCCGGCATCGGCCGCGTGACGTCCACGGCGGCTCGGGGTGCTTGCCGGCGCTTGCCGATGTCCGGGGTGCTGTCGGTGCCGGTCGGTGTCTGTCGACGCGCGGTGGCGTTCGGCCGAGCCCGCCGGCTTTCGTCGGCACCTGTCGGTGCTGTGTCTGGGTCCGTCGGCGCTTGTCGGCGCCCGCGTTTTCGGCGCCCGCGTTTTCGGCGCCCGCCGGTGCTGGTCCGGGGCCGTCGGCGCTGGTCTGGGCCCGTCGGCGTTTGTCGACGCCCGTCGGCAGTCGTCAGTGCTTACAGATGCCGTCGGCAGTCGTCAGTGCTTGTAGACGCCGCCCCCAGTCGTGGGCGCTTGTCGGCACCCGCCCGCCCCCACCCGCACCGCACCCTGTCGGCTCAGTCACCGCTCAGCCGGGCGTGCAGATGCATGTCGTGCCAGCCGTCCGCGTGCCGCAGCGCGCTGCGCTTGACCCCCTCCAGCACGAACCCCGCCCGTTCCGCGACCCGGCAGGACGCCGTGTTGGCGACGGCGTGGGTCAGCTCGAGGCGGTGCAGACCGACCTCGTCGAAGGCCCAGCGGGCGAGCGCCGCCGTGGCCCGCGCGGCGACTCCCTGTCCGCGGGCCGCCGCCACGGTCCAGTACGCCACCTCGGCCACACCATCGCCGAGCAGCACATCGCGCAGGGCCACCCGGCCGAGCAGCCGGCCACTGGCCGCGTCGGCGACCGCCCACTGCGCGTTCCGCTCCCCGGCCCAGGCCGCCTGCCACGCGGCTATCCAGCCGCGCACCTCGTCCACGGAGTCGGCGGCCCGGATGTGCCACTGGTGCATCAACGGGTCCTGGAACGCCTCGAAGACCGCCGGCGCGTCCCCCTCCCGCCAGGGACGCAACAGGAGTCCGTCGCCGGTGGCGATCGTGGGCTGGACGGTACGTGACAGGGTGCCGGCGGGCAGAACCGGGGGCGTCAGGTAGGGCATGATCCGCATCCTCTCAAGGCGCACCCACCACGGAACAGCACTTTTCCGCTGCCTCTGTCCACCCCTCGCTCCCTCCGCCTCCTACCCTTGCTGACGATGAGACGCCGCACGCCTCCCCCATCCTCCCCGCTCCCCCAGCGCGACGGGGTCGACCCGGTGCGGCTGCGGCTGCCCGCCGAGGGCTCGTGGCCCACGGTCGGCGACCACCTCGTCGAACGCCTCTCCGGCGCGGCCCCCGGCCTCGTCGCCGAGATGTTCGACGCGGGTCTGGTCGTCGGCGCCGACGGACGGCCGGTGGCGGCCGACGCCCCGTACCGGCCGGGCATGTACGTGTGGTTCCACCGCCGGCTCTCCCCCGAGGTACCGGTCCCCTTCCCCCTCCTCGTCCACTACCGCGACGAGCACATCGTGGTCGCCGACAAGCCGCACTTCCTGGCCACCACACCACGCGGCAGTCACGTCGCCGAGACCGCCCTGGCCCGTCTGCGCCGGGAGCTGGACGTCCCGACGCTCACCGCCGCCCACCGCCTCGACCGCCTCACCGGCGGACTGGTGCTGTTCACCGTGCGCCCCGAGGAACGCGGCGCCTACCAGACCCTGTTCCGGGACCGGCGGGTCCGCAAGACGTACGAGGCCGTCGCTCCGTACGCCCCCGCGCTCGCCCTCCCCCGGACCGTACGGAGCCGGATCGTGAAGGAACGCGGGGTGCTGACCGCCCGGGAGACCGAGGGCGAGCCGAACGCGGTCAGCCACATCGAACTGATCGCCCGGCACCCGGAAACGGGGACCGAAACGGGGACGGGGACCGAAACAGGGACGGGGACCGAAACAGGGCCGAGGACCGAAACGGGGCCGAGGACGGAGACTGGAACGGAAGCAGGAACGGAATCGGCAACGGCGGCAACCACGGCCCTGGCCCGCTACCGCCTCACCCCCACCACCGGCCAGACCCACCAACTACGGGTCCACATGACCGCGCTCGGCATCCCGATCCTCGGCGACCCGCTGTACCCCGAGGTGACCGCTCCCGTCCCCGCGGACGACTTCCGGCGCCCGCTGCAACTGCTCGCCCGCGAGCTGGCCTTCACCGATCCGCTCACCGGACGGGAGCACCGCTTCCGCAGCTCCCGCGCCCTCACCGCCTGGACCTCCTACGAGGACTGGGCCGCCGGTCAGTAACCACGCCACCAGCGCACGAAGCGCTGCCACGCGCCGTGGGGACGCGCCGGTTCCACCGACGACGCCGACGCGTCCGGCGCGTCCGGCACGGCCCGGCCGGCGGCCGACGGTGCCGGCCGGGTCACCACGGGCGAGGCCCCCGACTCGCCCACCTGCCGGGGCAGCGGCGCGCCCACGTGCCAGGGGGCCCGCTGCGGCGGGACCGGGGCGTGACTGGGTGCCTGCGTCACGTCCTGCGGCGGCTTGGGCTCGAACCGCACCGGCAGCTCCATCAGATGCCGTGACGCGATCGAGGACCGCCAGCGCAGCTCGTCCTCGTCGCAGTCGAGCTGGACGTCCGGCAGCCGCATCAGCAGGGCGTCGACGCCGGAGTCGGCGATGGCACGGCCGATGTCCTGGCCGGGACACTCGTGCGGGCCGCCGCCGAAGGCGAGGTGGGAGCGGTTGCCCTGCATGTTGGCGGAAAGGTCGGGCCGGACGCGCGGGTCCACGTTGCCCGGCGCGATACCGAGCAGCAGGCCGTCGCCGGCCCGGATCCGCTGGCCGCCCAGCTCGGTCTCCTGCTTGGCGAAGTAGGCGAAGATCGTGCTGAACGGCGGCTCGTCCCACAGGGACTGCTCGACCGCCTCGGGCACCGTCATCTGGCCGCCGCTGAGCTGGGCGCGGAATCCGGGGTCGGTGAGGACCACGCGCAGCACGTTGGAGATCAGGTTCGCCGTGTTCTCGTAGGCGGCGAAGAGGATCAGCCGCAGGTGTTCCCTGACCTCGTCGTCGGTGAGGTTCGCCGGATGGTTGATCAGGTGGGTGGCGAAGTCCTCGCCGGGCTCGGCGCGGCGGCGCTCGGTGAGGCGGCGCAGGACCTCCACGACGTGGTCGTGACTGGCGATCGCCGTGTCGGTGCCCTTGAGGGCGTCCCGGGCGGCCTCCACCAGCCGGTCGTCGTACTCGTCCGCCATGCCGAGGAGCTCGCACATCACCGCCATCGGCAGGTGTTCGGCGAACTGGCCGACCAGGTCGGCCCGGCCCTCCTCGCAGAAGCGGTTGACCAGCCGCTGGGTGTGCCGCCTGATGTGGCGGCGCAGGCTGCGGTAGTCGATCGTGGACATGGCCCCGGAGACGGCGCCGCGCAGCCGCTTGTGCTCATCGCCTTCGACGTGCGAGGCGATGGGCTGCCAGGCGATGTGCGGCATGAGGGGGTGGTCGGGCTTGACCATGCCCTCCTTCAGCGGGGTCCAGATACGGCTGTCCCGGCAGAACTGGGCCGGCGTGCTCACCATGTGCAGGTTCTCGGAGTGCCCGAGGACCACCCACACGGGCACGTCGTCGTGAATCAGCGCGGGCGCCACCGGCCCGTGCTGCTCCCGTAGTTGTTCATACAGCTCGTCCAGGTCCTCGGCCTCGTGGAGCCGGTGCAGCCCGCCGGGTCCCAGGCCGTGCGCGGGGCAGCCGGGGGGCGGTCCGGGCGTGGGGCCGCCCGTTCCGGTCAGGGAGTGGGTTTCGAACGTCACAGTGGTCGCTCCGGAGCTGATGGTCAGTCGGATGTCTGAGGTGGACGGCGGACGGCGGTCAGGTGAGCGCCCCCGTCATGGCGAGGGAGTGCAGGAAGCGCATCAGGGTCATCAGGACGTCCCGGCTGGAGGCCCGGCGGCGCACGTCGCACTCCATGATCGGGATCTCCTCGGACAGATCGAGGGCCGTGCGCAGTTCGTCCAGCGGGTATCGAGGCGCGTCCGGGAAGGAGTTGACGGCGACCACGAACGGCACACCGCGCTCCTCCAGCCGCCCCATGACGTCGAAGCTGACCTCCAGCCGGCGGGTGTCCACCAGCACGACCGCGCCGAGCGCGCCCTCGAACAGTCCGTTCCACAGGAACCAGAACCGCTCCTGGCCGGGTGTGCCGAAGAGATAGAGCACCAACTGGTCGGTGATGCTGATCCGGCCGAAGTCCATCGCGACGGTGGTCGCCGTCTTGGACGGGGACCCGTAGTTGTCGTCGACCCCGATACCGGCCTGGGTCATGGTCTCTTCGGTGGTCAGCGGTCTGATCTCGCTGACCGATCCGACCATGGTGGTCTTGCCGACGCCGAAACCTCCCACGATGACGATCTTCACGGCGGCCTCGGCCGTGTGCGGCAGCCGGTCCTCCGTCCGGGGGCCGGGAATGGTGTCAGAGTTTTTGAAGTCCATGCATCACCGCTTCGAGGAGGGACCGGTCGGCGACCTTCTGCCGGACGATCGGGGCGCGGGCCTGTACCAGTTCCGCTGCCAGCATCTCGGTGAGCAGTACGGTCACCACGCTGAACGGCAGGCTCAGGTAGGCCGAGAGTTCCGCCACGGACAGGGGCGCGACGCACAACCGGAGCAGGGCGGCCTGTTCGGGCGTCGCCGACGCCGGCGGGTCGGTGCGCGCCACGATCAGGGTCACCAGGTCTATGTCCGCGCGCTCGCCACCCCCGTCACCACCGATGACGAACAGCCGCTCGGGGTTGCCCGTCACGTTCCCCGTTGCGGGTGCGCCGCCCTCCGCGGGAGGCCGGGCGGACGGCTCTTGCGCGGGAAATCGCCTCTGGCGCTGGGGAGGAGTCATACGGTCTGCCCATTGCGCCGGGCGGGACTGGTCAGATGGGGGCCGATGCGGGCGACCAGGTCCTGCATGCGGTTGCTCATCCGGCCGGGCTCGCAGGTGACATCGGAGAGCACCGCCAGGTAGGCGTTGGGTCCGGCGGCCATGAGGTAGAAGTAGCCACCGTTGATCTCGATGACGACCAGCTTCATCCGGCCGTCGCTGTCCGGGATCTCGTGGGCCACCGCGCCGGCCAGGCTCTGCAGTCCCGCGCAGGCGGCGGCCACCCGGTCGGCGGCGTCCGGGTCACCGGAGTAGCGGGCGATGCGCAGTCCGTCGGCGGAGAGCACCACGATCATCTCGATGCCCGGAACGCCGTCGTAGAGATCCCTGAGCATCCAGTCGAACTTGCCTTGCTGCTCGATCACTTGAGGTCTCCCTCGTCGTCGGCCGGGGCGTGGGCCGGCTCATGGGGCGGCTGGGTGAACGCGTCGGGGTCCGGGGCGCTCTTGAGGCCCTCCCAGAAGGCCTCGACCCACTGCCCCGGCAGTGGCTCCTCGTCCGGCTTCTGCTCCGGCTCCGGCTCGGGGGTGGCCCAGCGGGCGTTGCGGGCGCGCTCGGCGGCCTCGCGGGCCTCCCGCTCGGCCTCGGCCCGCTCGAAGGCGGCCTGCTCGGCGAGGCGCTGGCTGAGCGGCATCTTCACCCGGCTGCGGCGCTGCGGCAGGCCGCCCGCCGTCCACTCGGTGACCTCGGGGACGTCGTCCTCCAGGGAGACCGTGGCCGGGATCCGCGGGCTGGTGGGGCGCCGCTTCTTGGGCTTGCGGTTGGGGCCGGGAAGCGCGTCCGGACCTGGCAGCGGGATGGAGGTCGCGCCGATGCCGTGGGCGAGTCCGACGCCGGGCTCGGTGGTCATCATGTTGCTCGGCACGACCAGGATGGCGCGGACGCCGCCGTAGGCGGAGGCGCGCAGCGAGACCTGCATGTCGTACGTCGTGCACAGGCGGCCGACGACCGACAGGCCGAGGCGCGGGTTGCCCCCGAGGTCCTGCAGGTCGGTGCCGCGCTTGGCGGCCTCCAGCATGCCCTCGATGCGCAGCCGTGACTCCTCGCTGAGGTTGACGCCGGCGTCCTCGATCTCGATGCAGACGCCGGTCTGCACCTCGGTCGCGGTGACGTTGACCTTGGTGTTCGGCGGCGAGTAGCGGGTGGCGTTGTCGAGCAGTTCCGCCGCGGCGTGGATGACCGGCTCGACCGCGGTGCCCTTGATGTTGACCTTGGCGATGGAGGCCAGGTGGATGCGCCGGTACTCCAGGATCCGGGACATGGCGCCGCGCAGCACGCTGTAGAGCGCCACCGGCTGGGGCCACTGGCGTCCGGGCCGGCCGCCGCCGAGGACGGAGATGGAGTCGGCGAGGCGCCCGATCAGCGCGGTGCCGTGGTCGATGCGCAGGAGGTCGTCGAAGACCTCGGGGTTGCGGCCGTGGTCCTCCTCCATCTCCCGCAGTTCCTTGTTCTGCTGGTGGACGATGGCCTGGACGCGCCGGGCGACGTCGACGAAGGAGCGCGCGGCGGAGTCCCGCAGGGCCTCCTCGTGGTCGATGATCTCGACCACCGTGCGGATCAGCTTCCGCTGCGGCTCGTGCAAGTGGGCATAGGACGGGTCGAGGTCGCCGAGGTGGAGCATCACCTCGCGCGGGGTGTTCCCGCGCCGCATGTAGTGGAGCGCGGCCGGCAGGACCTCGTCGACGAGGCGGGCCATCTCCTCGTCGTGGCCGGCGATCCGCCGTTCCAGATACGCGGCGTGACGGGCGTGCTCGGTACGCAGGGCGCGCAGTGTGCGGCCACGGCGGACCGCTTCGGCGCCCGTCATGATCACCAGGAAGGTGGCCAGGCCACCGCACAGGGCGACCGCGGTCCGGGCCGGCTCCGTCACCATGGCGACGGCTGCCCCGGTCGCCGCCGCCATCAGTATGGCGGGCAGCAACAGGACGCGCGCGTAGGGAAGTTCGCGGTGACCGGGAGGGGATTCAACACTCACCATGTAGGCCCTCTGAAAAACGAATCGGCGGGGATGGGGAAGCGTGCAGGGGGGTATGTCATGGAGTGGTCGGTTACTTCGGCATTTTTTGAACAAACGCGCTAATACACCTCAACTCGGCGCGCTGCGGGCGAGCTTAGTCCGAGCGGATCAACGCCGTGTCACATTCGGCAAGCACCTGAAACGGACACCGGGGCAGGGGTAGCCTCGGATCCATTTGTACGCTACGGAGCCGTTCGAACACGTAAAGTATCGTCGCACGGGCGCGCGATTGTCACTCACCGTAACGAGTGAACCGATAGGTCGGGACATGACGAAGGCGCCCGAGCGAAACGCTCGGGCGCCCAGTGGATCCGTGCCGCCGGTGCCTATCCCACCGACGAGTAGGCGACCACTCCGCGCAGCAGCCCCTCGACCGCCCGGCGCGCGTTCTTCGGCACGGTGGAACCGTCCGCCGGTGCGGCGGCGGCGATCTGGCCGAGGACGTCGATGACCTGCTTGCACCAGCGCACGAAGTCGCCGGCCGGCATCTCCGCCTCGCGCAGCACCTCGTCGAGCCCCTTGCCGGACGCCCACATGTACGCCGCCCAGGCGAAGCCGAGATCCGGCTCGCGCTGGCCGACCCCCTCGGTCTGGCTGATCCGGAACTCCTCCTCCAGGGCGTCGAGCCGGCCCCAGATGCGGACCGTCTCGCCGAGCGCGGCCTTCGCCTTCCCCGAGGGCACCTTGGGCGCCATCGCGTCGTCGGCGGCCCGGGACTCGAACACCAGGGCAGAGACACAGGCGGCCAGCTCGGCCGGACCGAGGCCCTCCCAGACGCCTTCGCGCAGGCACTCACTGGCCAGCAGGTCCAGCTCCCCGTAGAGCCGCGCGAGCCGCTTGCCGTGCTCGGTGACCTCGTCGCCGCGCAGGTAGTCCAGCTCGGTCAGCAGCGCCACGATCCGGTCGAAGGTGCGGGCGATGGTGTTGGTACGCCCCTCGATCCGGTGCTCCAGCTGCGCGGTGTCGCGCCGCAGCCGGTGGTAGCGCTCCGCCCAGCGGGCGTGGTCCTCGCGGTCGTCGCAGCCGTGGCAGGGATGAGCGCGGATCGCCTTGCGCAGCCGGGCGATCTCCCGGTCGTCGGCCGCCTGGGACCGCTTCTTGCGGGCCCGCTCCGGCGGGATGTGCCCCGCCTTGGTACGCAGCGCGGACGCCAGGTCCCGGCGGGACTGGGGCGAGCGCGGGTTGAACGACTTGGGGATCCGCATCCGCTCCAGCGCCTCCACGGGCACCGGGAAGTCCATCGACGCCAGCCGCTTGACCTGCCGCTCCGCGGTCAGTACCAGCGGGCGCGGCCCGTCGTGGTGCTCGAAGCCGCGGTGCCCGTTGGACCGCCCGGCGGGCAGACCGGGATCCAGCACCAGGGCCAGCCCGGCGTACTTTCCGGTGGGTACGTGGATGACGTCACCGGGCTTGAGCTTCTCCAGCGCGACGGCGGCCTCGGCACGCCGCTGCGCCACGCCCTGCCGGGCCAGCTCGGTCTCCCGGTCCTTCAGCTCGCGGCGCAGCCGCGCGTACTCCTCGAAGTCGCCGAGGTGGCAGGTCATGGAGGCCTTGTAGCCCTCCAGCCCCTCCTCGTTGCGCTGTACCTGCCGGGAGATCCCGACCACCGACTTGTCGGCCTGGAACTGGGCGAAGGAGGTCTCCAGCAGCTCCCGCGAGCGGTGCCGGCCGAACTGCTCGACCAGGTTGACCGCCATGTTGTACGACGGCTTGAAGCTGGAGCGCAGCGGGTACGTGCGCGTGCCCGCCAGCCCCGCGAGGTGCTCGGGGTTCATGCCGCGCTGCCACAGCACTACGGCGTGGCCCTCGACGTCGATGCCGCGGCGGCCTGCCCGGCCGGTGAGCTGGGTGAACTCACCGGGGGTGATGTCGGCGTGCTGCTCGCCGTTCCACTTGACGAGCTTCTCCAGCACCACCGAGCGGGCGGGCATGTTGATCCCGAGGGCGAGGGTCTCGGTGGCGAAGACGGCCTTGACCAGCCCGCGTACGAACAGTTCCTCGACGACCTCCTTGAAGGTCGGCAGCATGCCCGCGTGGTGGGCGGCGATACCGCGCTCCAGGCCCTCCAGCCACTCGTAGTACCCCAGGACGTGCAGGTCCTCGGTGGGGATGGAGGCGGTGCGCTCCTCGACCAGGGCGCGCACCTGCTCCCGCGCCTCCTCGTCGTTGAGCCGCAGTCCGGCGTACAGGCACTGCTGGACGGCGGACTCGCAGCCGGCACGGCTGAAGATGAAGGTGATCGCGGGCAGCAGGCCCTCGCTGTCCAGCCGCTCGATGACCTCCGGCCGGCCCGGTGTCCAGATCCGGGAACGCTGTCTGCGCTCCCGCTCCCGGTCCGCCTCGCGCATGTGCCGGCCGCGTCTGCGGTCCTGGTAGGACGGCCGGCTGGCCTCCATGCGCGCCATGCGCGTCAGGTCCGGGTTGACGGCCCGCTTGTGGCCCTCGGCCTCCTCGAACAGGTCGTACATCCGGCGTCCGGCCAGCACGTGCTGGAACAGCGGCACGGGCCGGTGTTCGGAGACGATCACCTCGGTGGAGCCGCGGACGGTGTCGAGCCAGTCGCCGAACTCCTCGGCGTTGGACACCGTCGCCGACAGTGAGACGAGCGTCACCGACTCGGGGAGGTGGATGATCACTTCCTCCCAGACGGCGCCGCGGAAGCGGTCGGAGAGGTAGTGCACCTCGTCCATGACCACGTAGCCGAGGCCGGTGAGGGTCTGGGAGCCCGCGTACAGCATGTTCCGCAGCACCTCGGTGGTCATCACGACCACCGGGGCGCCCGAGTTCACGCTGTTGTCGCCGGTGAGCAGGCCCACCCGGTCCGTGCCGTAGCGGCGGCACAGATCGGCGTACTTCTGGTTCGACAGCGCCTTGATGGGTGTCGTGTAGAAGCACTTCCTGCCCTGTTCCAGGGCGAGGTGGACGGCGAACTCGCCGACGATCGTCTTGCCCGAGCCGGTGGGCGCGGCCACCAGTACGCCCTTGCCCGCCTCCAGCGCCTGGCATGCCTCTGTCTGGAAGGGGTCGAGGCCGAAGTCGTACATCTCGCGGAAGGAGGCGAGCGCCGTGGCCTGCTCGACGGCGCGCCTACGGGCCGCCGCGTACCGCTCGGCCGGTGAGAGGTCCTCTGTCATCGTGCTTTCGAGCGTACCGGGCCGCACCGACAACAGGACGATCATTATCCGGATAGGAGTCCGGCGGACCGGGGCCCTACCGGTTCACGGGCACCCGCCAGGGCGGCCGCGCCCGGTCAGGGGCGCGGCACGGCCCCTGGCTCACGTCACGTCGTCGTACCCGTTGACCCGGTCCGTGCGGGACTGCTCGGGCAGGGCGGGGCTGGTCGTCACGGGCTCGATCTCGCCGATGTCCTCGGGGGTGAGGTCGAGGTCGGAGGCCTCGTCGTCGGCGGGGCCCAGCGCCTCCTGCCTGCGACGGCGGCGGTCGTTCAGCAGCGAGAAGACGACGGCCGCGAAGTACAGCACCCAGATCGGCCCGGCCAGCATGAGCATGGTCAGCGGGTCGGTGCTCGGCGTGGCGAGGGCCGCGAAGAGGGTGATGCCCATCATCATCGCGCGCCACCAGCCGAGCATCCGCTTGCCGGTGATCGAGCCCGTGAGGTTGAGGAAGACCAGCAGCAGCGGAAGCTCGAAGGAGAGGCCGAAGACGAGCACCATGCGCAGGACGAGGTCGAGCAGGTCGTCCAGCGGCAGCAGGTTGGTCGTGCTGCTCGGGGTGAACTCCAGCAGCACCTCCGCCGTGGTGGGGAGGACGTTGTACGCGAAGTAGGCGCCGCCGATGAAGAGCGGGGCGCCGGTGCCGACGAAGGCGTAGGCGTACTTCTTCTCGTGCCGGTGCAGCCCGGGGGCGACGAAGGCCCACAGCTGGTACAGCCAGACCGGGGAGGCCAGCACGACGCCGGCCATCAGCGACACCTTCAGCGCCAGGGTGAAGGGGGTGAGCAGACCGTTGATGGTGATCTGCGCGCACGGCTTGTCCGACGTCGACTTCGCCAACTGCTCGAACGACTGGTCGCAGCCGACCGAGTCGAGGATCGGCCGGGTGAGGAGATTGATGATGTCGTTGTAGAAGAAAGCGGCGACGACGGTGACGGCGACGATCGCCAGCAGTGCCTTCGCGAGCCGGTTGCGGAGCTCACGCAGGTGCTCCGCGAGGGGCATCCGCCCCTCGGGATCCCTCTCCTGTTTGCGGGCAGACTTCAGCAACCCACGTTCCCATCTCGTGCGGGCGGGCCGGAGGTCACCGGCCCCGCGTCAGCGCTTGGTCGTGTCCGTCGGCTCGGCGACCGGGCGGGAACTGGTCACGTCGCCCGGGGCGGCCTGGATGGTGCGCTGCGACGCGGACTGCTCACCGGCGGTGGGCGGGTCGGCGGGGGCGGCGGACTTGTTGTCGTCCTTCATCGCCTTGGCCTCGCTCTTGAGGATGCGCGCGGACTTGCCGAGCGAACGCGCCATGTCGGGAAGCTTCTTCGCGCCGAACAGCAGGATGATGACGACGAGGATGAGAATGATCTCGGGGGCGCCGAGCCTTCCGAACATAAGTCTTTACCTTCTCACCGAGGCGGCTGGGTGGGGGTGCTGTCCGACCGGTCGGACATGCGTCTGAACGGCCGTGTTGTGCAGCGATCGTAACGCTCAGGGGTAAACGCGAGGCAATCCCTGTGCGTACTCCCGTCCGCGGCCGGGCCTCGTTTTCCGGACCGCGACCAGCAGCGTACCTGTCTCCCTGAGCCGGACGACAGGGCGAAGCGGCCCAGAACGCAAGTCACAGGAGACCGCTGCGTCACGCACAGGCGTTTCACAAACCCCGACAGGTGTCTTGCGTACTCCTCACAGCGCCTGCGCGGAACGGCCCGCGCGCTCCGCGGCGTGCTCCAGGTCCTCCGCCGCGGCACCGATCCGGCGGGCCGACTCGGCCACCTGCCGGCCCAGCCGCTGCGCCTCCACGAACACCCGTACGGCGAGCACTCCGAGGACGGCGAGACCCAGGAACCCCATGGCAACCGCGAACATCGGCCAGAACATGCCGTCGAGCCTAGACCGTCCCGCCACCTGGTCCTAAACGGTGGAGTGCAGGCGCAGGGTCCGCACCCCGCCGCCGGTGAGCAGCTCCACGATCCGCTCCCCCGCCGGCTTGCGGACGGTGACCCCGCAGTCCGGGCAGGTGAACGAGTAGAAGGTGGTACGGCTGCTGGCGCCGATGGCCAGGCGCAGGGCGCTCGCGGTCAGCTCGAAGCGGCCCCGGCAGTCCGGACAGCCCGCCCGGAACACCACCGGCGCCACACTTCTCATCCCGGCGAACGCGGACGCCACCGTCATGCCCACCGCACCGATCCCCGCCGACTCGCTCTCGCTCAACGTCCTCGCTCCTGCCCGTCGTGCACCGTATCCGCCGCCCGCTCGGCAGACGGCCCGTACGCGTCGGCCGCCCCGGTCCCGTCGTACGCCGCCAGCGCGTCGCGCGCAGCCTGCCGGGCGCTGTCGGCCAGTTCACTCGGCGTGACGATCCGGCCGTCCCGCCCGAGGCGCAGCGCCAGGCGTCTGAGCGACGCCGGGTCGGGGGTGCGCAGCGTGATGCGCAGGCCGCCGTCCGGGAGCTCCTCGGCGCTGTCGTGCGGGTAGTACTCGGCGACCCAGCGTCCGCCGGGGCCGACCTCCACCACGACCTCGGGGTCCTCGGCGGCCGGCTGCACCAGCGCCTGGGACAGGTCGCGCGGCTCGATCTCGGGCGGCGCGGACGGCTCGTCCAGGATCTTGATCTCGGCGACCCGGTCGAGCCGGAAGGTGCGCCGCGCCTCGGAGCGGCGGCACCACGCCTCCACGTAGGTGTGCCCGACGCTGACCAGGCGGATCGGGTCGATCTCACGCTCGGTCACCTCGTCGCGGGCCGGTGAGTAGTACCGGATCCACAGGCGGCGGCGCTCGGAGATGGCCCGGTCGACGTCGGCGAAGACGCCGCCCTCGGACTCGAAGGTGACCGACAGCCGGGAGCTGGCGCCGGCCGCCTCGCCGGCCGCGGCCTCCACCTTGGCGGTGGCCCGCAGCAGCGCCTGCCGGTCGCTCTCGCGCAGGCCGGGCAGGGTCGCCACCGCGCGGGCGGCGACCAGCAGCGCGGTGGCCTCGTCGGCGGCCAGGCGCAGCGGCTCGGCGGCGTCCGCGCCGAGCGCGGCCGGGTTGTGCCACCAGATGCGCTCGCCGTCGGTGTCGATGTCGAGCAGGTCACCGCCGCGGAAGCTGGTGCCGCACATGGGGAGCACGTCGAGGTCGGAGACCAGCTCGTCCTCGGTGATGCCGAAGGCGCGGGCCACGTCCTCGATCCGGGCGCCGGGGCGCTCGCGCAGATACGTCACCAACGACAGCATCCGCCGGGTCTGGTCGATGGCGTTGACGGGCCTGACCGGTTTGCCTGCCACTGTGTTGTCCGCTCCCCCTCAGCCCTTGGCGACGGCACGCAGCCGGTCCACCACGTCGGCCCGCAGCTCGGCCGGCTCCAGCACCACCACGTCCGGTCCGAACTCCACCAGCCAGGCGTCCAGGCCGTGCCCGTACGGAATCTCCAACTCGTCCCAGCCGTCGCCGAGTTCCCGGACCGCCGTGGCCTTCGCCCGAAGGGGGTATCCGGCGTCCGAACGCAGCCGGATGAGCGCGGAGCGGTCGGCGGTCTCCCCCGCCCAGCTCGCCACGGTCTCGCGGACGGTGACGACGTCCGGCACGGGAGCGGTGAAACGCGCCCCGCGCGAGCGGACCTTGCCGGTGATCCGCGACAGCCGGAAGACCCGCTCGGCGCCGCGGTCCCGGTCGAAGCCCGCCAGGTACCAGTGGCCGCGCCAGCACTCCAGCGCCCACGGCTCGACGTGCCGGGTCTCGGGGCGGGCGGCGGTGGCCTTGCGGTAGTCGAAGACGACCGGACGGCGGTCCCGGCAGGCCAGCATCAGCGGCTCGAACGCGGCCTCGTGCACGGGGATGCGCGGCTCCAGCGCGCTGTGCGCCTCATAGGGGTCGACGTCCTCGGGCAGCCCGGCGGCGCGCAGCTTCTGCAGGGCGCCGCTGGCCGCGCCGGCCAGCCGGGCCTGCTGCCAGACCTTGGCGGCAAGGCCCAGGGCGGCGGCCTCCTCGGCGTCCAGGGTGATGGCCGGCAGGCGGTTGCTGTCGCGGCGGGCGAGGTAGCCGATCTCGCCGTCCAGGCTCTCCACGGTCTCGATGACGAGCCCCAGCTCGCGCAGGTCGTCCTTGTCCCGCTCGAACATGCGGTTGAAGGCGTCGTCGGAGCCCGGCGTGGTGTGCTCGGGTCCGAACGCCTCGACATAGGCCTCGATGGACTCGCGCAGTTCGCGCTTGCTGAGCGGCCGGCGGGTGCCGAGCAGACACAGCGCCAGGTTCATCAGCCGCTCGGCCTTGGCAATGGCCATCGACGCCCTTCGCCTCCTTGTGATGCCTACGCCGATGACCGTACCGCCCCGCGGTGGCCTGGCAAAAGCCGAGGGCCCATGCCCACACGGGCATGGGCCCCGAGCCGGTCGCGTCCGGTCGGATCCGTACCGATCGGGCCCCGACGAGGTCGGATCAGACGCCGAGCAGGTCGACGACGAAGATCAGCGTCTCGCCGGGCTTGATCAGCGGGGTCGGGCTCTGGTTGCCGTAGGCGAGGTGGGCCGGGATGGTCAGCTGGCGACGGCCGCCGACCTTCATGCCCTGCACGCCCTGGTCCCAGCCCTTGATGACCCGGCCGCCGCCCAGCGGGAAGCGGAACGGGGCGCCGCGGTTCCAGCTGGCGTCGAACTCCTCGCCGGTGGAGAAGGCGACACCCACGTAGTGCACGGTGACCGTCTGGCCCGCCTGCGCAACGGGTCCGTCGCCCTCCCAGATGTCCTTGATCTCGAGGTCCGCCGGGGGCTCGCCGCCGGGGAAGTCGATCTCGGGCTTGTCGATGCTCACGTCTCTAGCTCCTGCTTGTCTGCGGAAAGGCAACGGTCCCAGTGTTTCATCCCCGCCGCGTCAGAGCTTCGCGAGGATGTCGACCGAGAAGACCAGCGTCGAGTCCTTCTTGATGCCGCTGCCCTCCGGGGGGCTGTCGCCGTACCCCAGGTTCGGCGGGACGACGATGAGGACGCGGCTGCCGACCTTCTTGCCGGTCAGCCCCTGCGACCAGCCCTTGACGACCTGCTGGAGGCCGAAGGACGTGAGCTGCCCCCGCTTGTACGTCGAGTCGAACTCCTTGCCCCCGTCCCACAGCACGCCCTTGTACTGCACCAGGACGCTGTCCTCGGCCGCGACCTCGGCACCGTCGCCCTCGATGACGTAGTCCGCCACGAGCTTCTTCGGCGCGTCGGCGTCGGGCACCTCGATGGAAGGCGCCTTGCCGTCGGTGTTGGTGCCCACCTTCGGCAGCGCGGTGTCGTCCTGGGCGACCTCCTCGCCCTTGGCCGACGACTTGGCGTTGTAGCTGTCCTTGAGGTCGAAGACGAACACCAGGGTGTCGTCCTTCTTCACCCCGAGCTGCTCGTTGCCCTGGTCGCCGTAGGCCCAGTCCGGCGGGACGGCGAAGAGGACGCGGCTGCCGGTCTTCTTGCCCGTGAGGGCGTACCGCCAGCCGTCGATGACGCTGCCCTGGGCGAGCTGGAAGACCAGCGGGCTCTTGGTGTCGTAGGAGTTGCCGAGCACCTTGGCGGAGGACCAGATCTGGCCCAGGTAGTCCGCGACCACGAAGTCGTTCTCGGCGACCGTCTTGCCGCTGCCCGCGACGGCCGTCTTGACCGCGAGCTGCCCGGACGGGTCGCCGCTGCCCTTGGCGACCGTCGGCTTCTCGCCGAACTCCGTACCCGCCGTGATCGCCGGCAGCGGACCGTCGACGATCTTCGGGGCCGGTGCCGCCGACGTGGCCGACGCCGAGGGCGTCTCACCGGCGTCGTCCGCTTCGCCCCCGTCGTCGCCGCACGCGGCGAGGGTGGTCAGTCCAACGGGTACGGCGATGAGAAGTGAGCGTCGGCGCACGGTGAGGGCCTCGTAATCGGTCGATCATGGTTGATGGCGTGCGCGCAACTCTACGGCGTGAGAAGGGCGCCGTACGGGAAACGTACGGCGCCCGTGTGGCGTTCCGACCATGTATTCGGAGCGCTACATGCCCGCGATCAGCTTCTCCACCCGGTCGTCGACGGAACGGAACGGGTCCTTGCACAACACGGTGCGCTGCGCCTGGTCGTTGAGCTTGAGGTGGACCCAGTCGACCGTGAAATCACGGCGCTGTTCCTGGGCCCGCCGGATGAAGTCGCCGCGCAGCCGGGCCCGAGTCGTCTGCGGGGGAACGGACTTGCCCTCGAAGATCTTCAAGTCGTTGCAGACCCGAGTGGCCTGGCCCTTCTTCTCCAGCAGGTAGTACAGGCCGCGACGGCGGTGGATGTCGTGGTAGGCGAGGTCTATCTGCGCGACCCGCGGATGCGACATGGTCATGTTGTGCTTGGCCCGGTACCGCTCGATGAGCTTGTACTTCATCACCCAGTCGATCTCGGTGTCGATGCGGTCGAGGTCCTCGGTCTCGATCGCGTCCAGGGTGCGGCCCCACAGCTCCAGGACCCGCTCGACGGTCCCGGTGCGGATACCGCGCCGCTCGCAGAAGTCCACGGCCTTCTCGTAGTACTCCCGCTGCACCTCCAGCGCGGACGCCTCCCGGCCGCTGGCCAGGCGCACCTTCCGCCGTCCGGTGATGTCGTGGCTGACCTCGCGGATCGCCCGGATGGGGTTCTCCAGGGTCAGGTCCCGCATCACCGTGCCGGCCTCGATCATGCGCAGCACCAGGTCGGTGGCGCCGACCTTGAGCAGCATGGTCGTCTCCGACATGTTCGAGTCGCCCACGATGACGTGCAGCCGGCGGTAGCGCTCGGCGTCGGCGTGCGGCTCGTCGCGGGTGTTGATGATCGGCCGGGACCTGGTCGTCGCCGAGGAGACGCCCTCCCAGATGTGCTCGGCGCGCTGGCTGACGCAGTACACGGCCCCGCGCGGCGTCTGCAGCACCTTGCCCGCGCCGCACAGCAGCTGCCTCGTCACCAGGAACGGGATGAGGATGTCCGCGAGCCGGGAGAACTCCCCGTGCCGGGCCACCAGGTAGTTCTCGTGACAGCCGTAGGAGTTGCCCGCCGAATCGGTGTTGTTCTTGAAGAGGTAGACGTCGCCCGCGATTCCCTCCTCGTGCAGGCGTCGTTCGGCGTCCACCAGGAGTCCCTCGAGAATGCGCTCGCCCGCCTTGTCATGCGTGACGAGCTCGGTGACGTTGTCACATTCGGGTGTCGCGTATTCCGGATGCGACCCGACATCGAGATAGAGGCGGGCGCCGTTGCGCAGAAACACATTGCTGCTGCGGCCCCATGACACGACACGGCGGAAGAGGTACCGCGCCACCTCGTCAGGCGACAGGCGGCGCTGTCCCCTGAACGTGCACGTGACGCCGTACTCGTTCTCCAGCCCGAAAATGCGGCGGTCCATGACTGAACATTACGCCCGATCCCCTGAACTGAAACGGGGTTCGACGGCACGGTTTGGATCATTTTCCGATGAAGCCGCAACCACCGCCTGCCCGGCGGGAACTGCGAGGACCCGCCCGGTCACCGTCAGCACCAGCAGGGAGACCGCCCCCGCGGCACCCGGCAGGGCGAAGCCCCACAGCGCCCCGCCCGCCTCGACGACCGGCCCGGCGAGCCCCGTGCCGACCGACGCGCCCACGGTGAACGTCGTCACCAGCCAGGAGAACGCCTCGGTGACGGTACCCCGGGGAGCGTGCCGGTCGACGAGCACGAAAGCACAGGCGATGGCCGGCGCCAGGAAGACTCCGGCCACCACGGTGAGCAGCACCATGCCGACCGCGCCCGGCATCGACATCAACGGCAGGTAACACACCGCCAGCAGCGCCACCAGCACCCGCAGCCTCCGCGCCGGCTCACCGCCCCACTGCCGTGCCCCGTACACGGCGCCGCCCACCAGCGCCCCGAGCCCCAGCGCGGCCATCAGCCAGCCGTACACGGCGTCACCGCCGTGCTCGTCCGCGTACGACACGGCCGCGACCGTGATCGACCCGAGCGCCATCCCGACGAACAGGAAGGCGGCGAGCAGCGCCAGCAGCCCCGGCGAGCGCAGCGCGCCCAGCCAGTGCGCCGCGCGCGGAGCCGACCGCCACGCGCGCGAGGGCGGCGACACGACGACCGACAGCGCCCCGAGCACCCCGATCACGTTGAGCACGAGCAGCGCGGCCTGCGCCGACCACAGGGACGCGCACAGCGTCACCAGCAGCGGCCCGACGGTGAACATCACCTCCTGGGCCACGGCGTCCATCGCGTACGCCGTGTGCACCTGCCCCTCCTTGCCCAGCACACTGGGCCACAGGGCCCGCAGCCCGCCCTCCAGCGGCGGCGTGAACAGCCCCGCGCCCGCCACCGCCAGATAGGCGACGACGACCGGATCGGTGCCGGCGAAGGCGAAGACGGCCATCGCCAGACCCGACACAACGGCCGCCGGAAGCTGCACCCGCGGCTGCCCGAACAGATCCACGAGCCGCCCCAGCACGGGCTGCCCCACGGCATTGGCGACCCCGTACACGGCCGCGAGCGCCCCCGCCAGGCTGTAGGACCCGCCCTCCGCCCGCACGAACAGCACGATGGCGATCGCCGCGGTGGCGTTGGGCAGCCGCCCCACGAGCGTGCCGACCAGCAGCCGCACGGCATGCCGCGCACGAAGAATCTCCAGATACCCCGCGACCACGACCGACTCCTCTCGTCACCACCGCACGTTTTACGTATAACTAGTGCGCGCCCATACGTACCATGACCGCTGTTCGGGAGTCCAGACGAAGGAGCGGGCCCACGGTGGCACGAGGCAGCACACGTCCGACGAGCCGGGACGTCGCCCGGGTCGCCGGCGTCTCCCAGGCCGCGGTCTCCCTGGTCATGGGGGACAAATGGCGCGGACGCGTCTCGGAGACGACGGCCGAACGCGTACGCCGAGCCGCCCACGACCTCGGCTACCGCCCCAACCTCGCGGCCCGCAACCTGCGCCTCGGCCGCACCCGCACGGTCCTCCTCGTCGTACCGGCCCTGACCACGGAGTTCTTCGCGGGCGTCTACACGGGCGCCGCCCGCGTCGCCGCCGAACACGGCTTCGGAGTCGTCCTCTACCCCTCCCCCGAGGGCATCGGCCCGGCGAGAGACCCGTTCGCCTCCGCCCAGGCGGCCCTGGACGGCGTCATCGCCTCCTCCATGGCCGCCGACGCCCTCACCGCCATCCGCGGCGACCAACTGCCACTCGTGATGCTGGACAGCGACCCGGAGAGCAGCACGGGCACGGCGACAGTCAACCTGGACATCGCCGACGGCGTCCGTCAGGTCGCGGACCACCTGCTGGCCCTGGGCCACCGTCGCTTCCTGCACCTCGCCGCGGACGTGGCCTCCTGGACGTTCGAGGTACGGGCCCGGGAACTGGCGGCACGCCTGGACACCGTCCCCGGCACCGAACTCCGCACGACCCGCGCGCCCATCTCCATCGAGGACGCCCGAACCGCCACGGAGGCGGCCCTCACGGTCCCCGGTCCACGACCCACCGCCCTGGTCTGCGACGACGACAAACTCGCCGCCGGCGCCTACAAGGCGCTGCGCCGCCTGGGCCTGCGCATCCCCGAGGACCTCTCCGTCACCGGCCTGGACGACCTCGCCCTCGCCACGGCGATCGACCCCGAGTTGACGACGGTCCGCCTGGACGCGGAACTCTTCGGCGAACGAGGCATGCGGGCGCTACTGGACGTCCTGGACGGCCGGGCGCCCCAGGGCGGCGACATCCCCGTACAGCTGATCGTCCGAGGCTCGACGGCACCGCCCCGCTGAGCAGCACCGCTGGGCTGGGCGGGGGCCACGACCCGGCCCCGACCGGTTGCCGCCGCGCCCACCCGTGCCGCCCCAGGCGGCACGACTTCCCGCGGTGACGCGGCCCGCGGTGACGCGGCCCGCGCCGCCTGCGATCGCGCGGGGTCGTACCCGCACCCGCGTACGGCGAGAAGGGGCCGGGGCGGGGGGCCGCCCGCAGCGGTTGGCGCGTCGACCCGGGTAAGCCCCGTAGGAGACCGATTCCGCGCCGTTCCGAGGACGGACACCCCCCACCCCGGCCCCGACCACAGACCGCACCGTGGGCGCTACACGCGCCCACACCGAACCCACACAGGCGCCGCAGGCACCCCCCACTCAACCGCTACTGCTGCTCCTCCTCGGCGTCCCCCGCCCCACCAGACGCCGAAGACGCGTCCAGCAGCCTCGACAGCTGCCCCCCCACAATGCGCCGGAACTTCCGCTTCTGCGGCCGCGTACGGTCCAGCACCGCCACTTCCAGCCGCTCCGCCGGAATCTCCCGCTCGCTGCCGTTGGTGTCCCGCGACAGCGCCTGCACCGCCAGCCGCAGCGCCTCCGCCAGCGTCATCCCGTCCCGGTGCCGCTGGTCCAGGTACGAACTGATCTGCTCCGCGTTACCACCGACCGCCACCGACCCGTGCTCATCGACGATCGACCCGTCGTGCGGAAGCCGGTAGATCTGATCGCCCTCGGGCGTCTCCCCGACCTCCGCGACGACCAGCTCCACCTCGTACGGCTTCTCCGCCGCACTCGAGAAGATCGTGCCCAGCGTCTGGGCGTAGACGTTGGCCAGCCCCCGAGCCGTCACATCGTCCCGGTCATAGGTGTAACCCCGCAGGTCGGCATAGCGCACGCCACCGATCCGCAGGTTCTCGTACTCGTTGTACTTGCCGGCGGCCGCGAAACCGATCCGGTCATAGATCTCGCTGAACTTGTGCAGCGCACGGGACGGGTTCTCACCGACGAACACGATGCCGTCGGCATACTGCAGCACGACCAGGCTGCGACCACGGGCGATGCCCTTGCGGGCGTACTCGGCCCGGTCGGCCATGGCCTGCTGGGGTGAGACATAGAACGGCGTCGACACCGGTCAACCGTCCCTTTCTGTCGAAGTCACTGGATCACCTGACAACAAAGCAACCGTGCCCGCCGCTACAGCAGCGCCGCCCGCGGACCGTCGGGCTGCTCCAGCCGCCGCTCCAGCACCGAGCGGGCGATCTCGGAAGACTCGTCCTCGGTCAGCCGGCGGAAGCCGTCCTCGGTGATCACGGTGACGATCGGGAAGATCCGCCGGGCGACATCGGGCCCACCGGTCGCCGAGTCGTCGTCGGCCGCGTCGTACAGCGCCTGCACCACCAGCGTGGTGGCGTCGTCCTCGCTCAGGTCGCCCCGGAAGAGCTTCTTCATCGCGCCGCGCGCGAACACCGACCCCGACCCCGTGGCGGCGAAGTTGTGCTCCTCGGACCGCCCGCCCGTCACGTCGTACGAGAAGATGCGGCCCTTGCCGCGGTCGACGTCGTACCCGGCGAACAGCGGAACCACAGCCAGCCCCTGCATCGCCATGCCGAGGTTGGAACGGATCATCGTCGACAGCCGGTTGGCCTTGCCCTCCAGGGACAGCTGCGCGCCCTCGACCTTCTCGAAGTGCTCCAGTTCCAGCTGGAACAGCTTCACCATCTCCACGGCCAGCCCCGCCGTACCGGCGATGCCCACCGCCGAGTACTCGTCGGCGGGGAACACCTTCTCGATGTCCCGCTGCGCGATGACGTTGCCCATGGTGGCCCGGCGGTCACCGGCGAGCACGACACCGCCGGCGAACGTCACGGCCACGATCGTCGTGCCGTGCGGGGCCTCGATGACACCCTGGGTCGGCGGCAGCTGCCGGTTGCCCGGGAGGATCTCCGGCTGGTGCTCCGACAGGAAGTCCATGAAGGAGGACGATCCAGGCGTCAGGAAGGCAGCTGGTAGACGCCCGGTGCTACGAGTGTTGGCTTCCACGCGATTCCTTCCAAGTAAGCGGCGGCCCGACGGACGGCGTCGGGGTCGTCCCCGAACTTACCGATGGCCGAATTGCAGTTGAAGCACAGTACGCCACGGACCCTACCCGTCTTGTGGCAGTGGTCCACATGGACGGCCGGAGCCTTCAGACAGATCACGCAGAGCCCCATCTGAGAAGCGACCACCGCATCACGCTCGCCCTCGGTGAGGCCGTAGTGACGCTTCAAGCGCCGAGCGCGCCCCTGCGCCGCTTTGCAGGGCTTGCAGAGCGTAGCCAGACCATCGGAGGCGCTACGGTTTCGAGCCCACTCAGCGTGCGGTTTGATCTCACCGCATGTCCGGCAGAGCTTGTGCCCCTCGGGCACGTCCACTCGGGGTCGAACGTTGCGCCCCTTGGCCACCTGGCGTTCCTGGTGATAGGCCGCCGCGCACTCTCGGCAGTAGGCCTGCAACCCGTCACGCATCGCCTTGTTCCGTGCAAACGCTGCCCGCGGCTTGTGCTGCTTGCACTGCGGGCAACGCTTGACAGATTCTTCACTCGACAAAGACCGCCCCCCGTGACCTTCGATTCGAAGGCTACTGACCGCCCTTCTGAACGAATGAGCGAACGAAGTCCTCTGCGTTTTCCTCGAGCACATCATCGATCTCGTCCAGCACCGAGTCGACGTCGTCGCTCAGCTTCTCCTGCCGTTCCTTGAGGTCCTCCGACGCCTGCGCGTCCTGCGCCTGCTCCTCGACCTCCTCGGTGGAACGCGTGGCCTTCTGCTGCCCGCCGCCGGTGTCCTTGGTCGCCATAACCCTCACCCCGCTCGGTTCGCCCGACACAGTTCGCTCGTCAAGATCCGACCCTACAAGCCGGCTCTGACATCGGCCCCGCGGAATACACAACGCGCGGGGACCACCTCGATGATTCCCGGGCCGGGGATTTTCACCCCGGCCCGGCTGACTCCGCCCGGGTACCCACTGCCCAGGATCATGCCCGGAACACGCCCGGTTCATCCGCCGGACAACACCCTGACCAGGTCTTCCGCGGTCCGGCAGCGGTCCAGCAGCTCCTTGACGTGATTACGCGTTCCGCGAAGCGGCTCCAGGGTCGGTACGCGCTGCAGCGAGTCCCGGCCCGGCAGATCGAAGATCACTGAGTCCCAGGAGGCCGCGGCCACGTCGTCCGCGTACTGCTCAAGACAGCGCCCGCGGAAGTAGGCGCGGGTGTCCTCGGGCGGCTTCGTACGGGCCCGCTCGACCTCCCCGTCGTCCAGCAGCCGCTTCATGCGGCCACGGGCCGCCAGGCGGTTGTACAAGCCCTTCTCGGGGCGTACGTCCGCGTACTGGAGGTCGACCAGGTGCAGCCGGGGCGCGTCCCAGTCCACGCCGTCGCGGCGCCGGTAGCCCTCCATGAGTTCCCGCTTGGCGACCCAGTCCAGCTCGCCGGCCAGGCTCATCGGGTCGTTCTCCAGGCGGTTGAGGGTGTCCTCCCAGCGGGTCAGGACGTCCTTGGTCTGGTCGTCCGCGTCGGCCCCGTACCGCTCCTCCACGTACTTGCGGGACAGCTCGAAGTACTCCATCTGGAGCTGCACCGCCGTGAGCGTCCGTCCGCTGCGGAGCGTGACGAGCTGCTTCAGCGAGGGATCGTGCGAGACCTGGTGGAGGGTGCGTACCGGCTGGTCGACCGCCAGGTCCACGGCGATGAAGCCGTCCTCGATCATGGACAGCACCAGGGCGGTCGTGCCCAGTTTCAGGTACGTCGAGATCTCCGACAGGTTCGCGTCACCGATGATCACGTGCAGTCGGCGGTACTTCTCGGCGTCCGCGTGCGGTTCGTCGCGCGTGTTGATGATCGGGCGCTTCAGGGTCGTCTCCAGGCCGACCTCGACCTCGAAGTAGTCCGCGCGCTGGCTCAGCTGGAAGCCGTGCTCGTGGCCGTCCTGGCCGATGCCGACGCGGCCGGCGCCGGTGACGACCTGCCGGGAGACGAAGAACGGCGTCAGGTGGCGCACGATGTCCGAGAAGGCGGTCTCCCGCTTCATCAGGTAGTTCTCGTGCGTGCCGTAGGACGCGCCCTTGTTGTCGGTGTTGTTCTTGTACAGGTGGATCGGCTGGGCCCCGGGCAGCTGGGCGGCCCGCTCGGCCGCCTCGGCCATGATGCGCTCGCCCGCCTTGTCCCAGAGCACGGCATCCCGCGGATTGGTGACCTCGGGCGCGCTGTACTCGGGGTGCGCGTGGTCGACGTAGAGCCGGGCACCGTTGGTGAGGATCACGTTGGCCAGGCCGATGTCCTCGTCGGTGAGCTGGCTGGAGTCGGCGGCCTCCCGGGCGAGGTCGAAGCCTCGCGCGTCCCGCAGCGGGTTCTCCTCCTCGAAGTCCCAGCGGGCCCGGCGGGCCCGGTGCATCGCCGCCGCGTAGGCGTTGACGATCTGGGACGAGGTGAGCATGGCATTGGCGTTGGGGTGACCGGGGACGGAGATGCCGTACTCCGTCTCGATGCCCATTACTCGCCGTACGGTCATGCGGCCCTCCTTGCCCGGCGGTGCCCACGGTCGTGGACGCCGCTCACGTACCGCTGGCGCTCCGGTGCGTGTGCGGTGCCCGTCCCCGCACTGCGCGACTCGGCGGTATGGAAGAGCCTAGAACGCCTTTGCGCTGGTGGGGAGATCATTTGCGTCATTGCCTTGCTCCAGCCGTGGCCCTGGAAAAACAGTCGGCTGCGGGTACCCGCTGAGGGACACCCGCAGCCGTCCGGTTTTTTACAGGTACTGACCGGTGTTCGCCACCGTGTCGATGGAGCGTCCGGTGTCCGCGCCCTGCTTTCCGGTGACGAGCGTACGGATGTACACGATCCGCTCGCCCTTCTTTCCGGAGATCCGGGCCCAGTCGTCCGGGTTGGTGGTGTTGGGCAGGTCCTCGTTCTCCTTGAACTCGTCCACGCAGGCCTGGAGCAGGTGGGAGACGCGCAGGCCCTTCTGGTTCTTCTCCAGGAAGTCCTTGATCGCCATTTTCTTGGCGCGGCCCACGATGTTCTCGATCATGGCGCCGGAATTGAAGTCCTTGAAGTAGAGGACTTCCTTGTCGCCATTGGCGTAGGTGACCTCCAGGAAGCGGTTCTCCTCGGATTCGGCGTACATCTGTTCCACCGCCGTCTGGATCATGCTCTGGACGGTGGCCGCCTTGTCCTTGTCGTGCTCCTTGAGGTCTTCCTCGTGGAGCGGGAGGCGCTCGGTGAGGTACTTGCCGAAGATGTCCTTGGCGGCCTCGGCGTCCGGGCGCTCGATCTTGATCTTCACGTCGAGCCGGCCGGGCCGCAGGATGGCGGGGTCGATCATGTCCTCGCGGTTGGAGGCGCCGATCACGACCACGTTCTGCAGGCCCTCCACGCCGTCGATCTCGGCGAGCAGCTGGGGGACGATGGTGTTCTCCACGTCCGAGCTGACACCGGAGCCGCGGGTGCGGAAGAGGGACTCCATCTCGTCGAAGAAGACGATGACGGGGGTGCCCTCGCTGGCCTTCTCCCGGGCCCGCTGGAAGACCAGGCGGATCTGCCGCTCGGTCTCACCGACGTACTTGTTCAGCAGCTCGGGGCCCTTGATGTTCAGGAAGAAGCTCTTGCCCGCGGCCTGGCCGGTGACCTCGGCGACCTTCTTGGCCAGCGAGTTCGCGACCGCCTTGGCGATGAGCGTCTTGCCGCATCCGGGCGGGCCGTAGAGCAGGACGCCCTTGGGCGGACGCAGCTCGTGCTCCTTGAACAGGTCGGGGTAGAGATACGGGAGCTCGACCGCGTCGCGGATCATCTCGATCTGTCCGCCGAGGCCGCCGATCTGCTCGTAGCCGATGTCGGGGACCTCTTCGAGGACGAGTTCCTCGACCTCGCTCTTGGGGACGACCTCGTAGACGTAGCCGGAGCGGGGTTCGAGCAGGAGGGCGTCGCCGGCGCGGATGGTGATGCCGCGCAGCGGCTCGGCGAGCCGGACCACGCGCTCCTCGTCGGTGTGCCCCAGCACCAGGGCGCGCTCGCCGTCCTCCAGGACTTCCTTGAGGGTGACGATGTCGCCGACGCTCTCGAACTGCATGGCCTCGACCACGTTGAGCGCCTCGTTGAGCATGACTTCCTGGCCGCGGCGCAGGTCGTCCAGCTCCACGCTGGGGCTCACGTTCACCCGGAGCTTGCGGCCCCCGGTGAAGATGTCGGCCGTGCCGTCCTCGTTCGCCTGCAGGAAGACACCGAAGCCGGCCGGCGGCTGCGCCAGCCGGTCGACCTCCTCCTTGAGGGCCACGATCTGGTCGCGGGCCTCGCGGAGTGTATTGGCCAGTCGCTCGTTCTGCGCGGATACGCCGGCCAGATTGGTCTGCAGCTCGACGATCCGCTCTTCGAGGATTCTCGTGTGCCGCGGAGAGTCGGCGAGCTTGCGTCGCAGGACGGCGATCTCCTGCTCAAGATAGGCAATCTGTCCGGTCGGGTCGTCGGACCCGCGTCCCGGGCGGATGCCGCGGTTCATGTCGTCGTCGTGGGCTGCCACGGTCCTCACCTCCTCCAAGGGGAGCTGGACGCTTCCAGACCCTACCTGGGTGGGTGTCGATTGAAACCCCTAGATCACAAAGACGGTCGGGGTGTGTCCGATCTTCACCCTTGCGCTCTCCCTCACGCCAGGGGAATACCCACGGAACACGTCGGGAAAGCAGGCGGCGGTAGGCTCGAAGTGTTCAACACCCGTCAGAGCTGGCCGGATTCCCGCCGCTCGACGCAGAAACGGCAGGAGAGACGATCGTGCAGCAGGAGGCCGGAGTCGCCGGTGAGGCATTGGAGGTCTGGATCGATCAGGACCTGTGTACCGGCGACGGCATCTGTGCCCAGTACGCGCCCGAGGTGTTCGAGCTGGACATCGACGGTCTCGCCTACGTCAAGGGCGCGGACGACGAGCTGCTGCAGGCCGAGGGGGCGACAACACCCGTACCGTTGCCGCTTCTCACGGATGTGGTCGACTCGGCGAAGGAGTGTCCGGGCGAGTGCATCCACGTACGTCGGGTTTCGGACAGGGTCGAGGTCTACGGACCGGACGCAGAGTGACCAAATCGCAACCTATTGCGTACAGTCCGTGACCGATGTCTGATGTCTCACATGGGGACGGCGCGGTTCGCGCTCACACCGAGTGGGCCTTCGCGGGTGTGGAGCGGACGAACGCGCCGTTGTTCCAGCGCCACTTCGCGTCTTCCTCGACGTCCGGGCAGCAACTGGGTACGTCGGCCGACGAGTAGCCGAGGTACGTGGCGAGGACGGCGCCGTCGGTGACGGAGAGGTCGGTGACGGTCCGGCGCTCCTCGGGGTCGATCAGCGTCGCGACCACCCGGGGCTCGCCGTCGCTGCCCGAGGTCAGGACGTAGACGCCGTCGGGCGGGGTGCCCATGGGGGCGTCGCAGTGCACCGCGGCGACCGTCTCCGGGCGGCCGTCGCCGTCCAGGTCGCCGGACGCCTTCTTCTGGACCAGGGCCTTCACCGGGCCGCAGTCCAGGGGGAACGTGACGCTCGCGGGGTCGGGCGGTGCGGCCTTAGTCCGGGCCGGCTCGGCCTTGGGGCTCGCCGCCTGGGCCGCTGTCGCGGCGTCGGGCTGCAGGACCGAGGAGAGGGCCACCACGGCGGCGACGGCGGTTGCGGTGGCGACCCAGTGGATCGGGCGGGTACGCGTGTGTGCCAGTTCCGGGACGGCGGGGTGCTGCACGAGGAGCGTCTCCTGTGAGGGCTGTGCCGGTGGGGTGCCCAGCATCGTGCCACACGTCACAGTGCGGGGGAACGGCGGGGTGGGTACCCGCGTGTGTTCCGGTCACGACCGGTCGTGTGCGGGGCGCGTGATGGTGCCCTGTCAACGTGACGACGCCGTGGTCCAGTTCCCCGGTGCGTGCGGGAACTGGACCACGGCGTCGTCGCGTTGGTACGGGGGACGGGGCCGGGTCAGCGGCCGGTGCCTCCGTCGGCGTTGGGGCCGGTGTAGTCCTCGCCGTAGGCGCCCTTGGCGGGCCGGCGGCGGCGCATGGGCGGTTCCACGCCGTCGGCGAGACGGCGGGCGGTGAGCAGGAAACCGGTGTGGCCGATCATCCGGTGGTCCGGGCGGACGGCCAGGCCCTCGACGTGCCAGTTGCGGATCATGGTCTCCCAGGAGGTCGGCTCGTTGAAGCAGCCGATCTCCCGGATGGACTCCACGGTCCGGGCGAGCTGGGTGGTGGTCGCCACGTAGCAGCACAGGATGCCGCCGGGGACCAGCGCCTTGGAGACGGCCTCCAGGCACTCCCAGGGGGCGAGCATGTCGAGGATGACGCGGTCGACGTCGGTGTCGGACAGGTTGTCCTGGAGGTCGCCGACGGTGAGCTGCCAGGCGGGGTGCGGGCCGCCGAAGTAGCGCTCCACGTTGCCGCGCGCGATGTCGGCGAAGTCCTCGCGGCGCTCGTAGGAGTGCAGCATGCCCTGGTCGCCGATGGCGCGCAGCAGGAAGCTGCTCAGCGAGCCGGAGCCGACTCCGGCTTCCACGACGCGCGCGCCGGGGAAGATGTCGGCGAAGGCGAGGATCTGCCCCGCGTCCTTGGGGTAGACCACGGCGGCGCCGCGGGGCATGGACAGGACGTAGTCGGGGAGCAGGGGGCGCAGCGCGAGGTAGGCGACGTTCCCGGTGGTACGGACAACGCTGCCCTCGGGAGCGCCGATCAGCTCGTCGTGGGGGAAGGAACCCTTGTGGGTGTGGAAGTTCTTCCCGGCCTCGAGCGTGAACGTGTAGTGGCGGCCCTTGGGGTCGGTCAGCTGAACCTGGTCCCCGACCTTGAAGGGCCCGCGCCTGCGGGCGGCACCGGTCGGTTCGGACATGTGACCAGCCTACCGGCGTTTCGGATGCCCACCGACCATCAGGAGGGTCGGGCCATCGCCTTGACGAAGGCGCGCTCCACGTCGGCGGCGGACAGGACGCCGTAGATCTCGCCGGTCTCCTCGGTGACCAGGTACTCGGTGGCGGGGGTGGCGCGCAGGGCGTCGAGGAGTTCCTCGCCGGCCAGCTCGGCCGAGACGCGCATGCCGTCGGTGAGGTCCTGGGCGAGGCCGCTGACCGCGACCCAGGGGCGGCGGTGTTCGGGTACGCCGACGATGGCGGCCTCGCGGACCAGGGAGAGGGGGGCGCCCTCGGCGTCGACGACGACCAGGGCGCGAGCGCCGGCGGCGTTGGCGCGGCGCAGTGCCTCGGAGAGCGGGGTGTCGGTCTCGACGGGGACCGCGCGGCGGGTGAGGTTGCGGGCGCGCAGCTCGGGGAGGTGTTCGCGCAGGCGGGCCATGCGCAGGCTGTTGCCGGCGCCGGTCCAGATGATCGCGGCGAGGATGGCGGCCAGCAGGGCGTCCATGACGGTGTCCATGCCGACGTTGTCCACGGCGTCGGCGCCGAGGGCGCCGGCCTGGGTGAGCAGGGGCAGGCCGATCAGGACGGAGATGGCGAGGGCTCGGCCGACCCAGGCGGCGGCGACGGTGCCGGTCATCGGCTTGCCGGTGATCTTCCACACGACGGCACGGAGCATCCGGCCGCCGTCCAGGGGGAGGCCGGGGAGCAGGTTGAAGGCGGCCACGATGAGGTTGGAGATCATCAGGCCGGCCAGCAGGACGCCGGGGACGGTGCCGGGCTCGACGGGCAGCAGAGCGAGGTAGAAGACGCCGGCGAGGACGAGGGAGAGCAGCGGGCCGACGAAGGCCAGGACGAATTCGCGGCCGGGGGTCTCGGCCTCCTTCTCGATCTCGGAGACGCCGCCGAAGAACTGGAGCTGGATGCGGCGGACCGGGAGCTTGAAGCGGAGGGCGGCGACGGTGTGGGCCAGTTCGTGGACGAGGACGGAGGCGTAGAAGGCGACCGCGAAGAAGAGGGAGACCAGGTAGCGGGCGGCGCCCAGCTCGGGCAGGACGCGGTCGAGCTGGCCGCCGAACACCCAGGTGATCAGCGCGGCGACCAGGAACCAGCTGGGGGCGACGTAGACGGGGACGCCGAACGGGCGGCCCATCAGCAGGCCGCCGCCGGGTTCGCGGGGGCGGCGCGGCGGGCGGTCGGGGCCGCCGCCGTCCGACCGCGTGACCGATCGCGTGTCAGACCTCACGTCCGGTCCCGTGTCCGGCCGCGCGTGCGTGCGCTGGTCCGTGGCACGGGTGCCGGGGGCGCCGGGGCTGTGGGGGGCCGGGGCTGCTGCCGGGGGCTGCTCGGCCGGCGGGTGTGGGGGCCGGGGGGCGGCTGGGGCCTCCGGTGCCGCGGGGTCCGGTGTGCCGCCGGGGGCGGCGGGGCCGTGCCCACGCGTGCCGTCCTGCTCCGTGCCGCCGCCGTGACCGTCCCGGCCCTGTGCTGCCGGGGCCCCCGCGTCGGAGG
>NZ_JAGGOO010000103.1 GCF_018614415.1 Streptomyces sp. ISL-12 | reverse complement strand
ATTCCAGCACCCCTACCCGGACCGGGGCCCCGGCAGGTACCGCACCCCGTACGGAGCGGTGGCCGCCGAGACGGCCCGGCGTGCATGTGAGGTGCTGTCGCGCTCCCCACACGCCGGGGAAGGGACAAGAAAGGTGCTGGGCCCGTCGCCGGTGGTGGGAACCTGCTTTTCTCGGGCCGCTCGCTCGCTTCTCACCCGTGCTGGAGCGGGCCGGGTCAAGGGTGGGCCGCAGGCCCATCGGCGAAGCCGACGCGGAGCGTCAGCGCAGCGCCCTTGAGGCGGGCCGTGGAAGCACGACACTGGCAGAGAAGCGAGTGGCCCCGACGGCCACAGCTCGATGTGCGGATCGGCCAGGGGTCCGGTACGATCATCATGCGCTGGTCGACGGAGCAACTCCGAACAACCGGCACTGCGTTGGTGGTCCAAGGAAAGACGCCCCGCTTCCTGCGGGGAGATGCAGGTGCAAGGCCTGCCCGGCGCTCCACAGCAAGACGACAGAACCCCGGTACCGCTTCGGCGGACCGGGGTTCTTTCGCATCAGCCGAGCTTCGCGGCCTGCGCCTCGATGACCGCCGTAGGCTGGTCGAAGGCGTCGCCCCGGGTGACGGCCGCGATGTTGAAGGACGAGAAGCCCGCGAGGGTGGAACCCTGGCGGAAGACGGCGACCTTGGTCTCGACCTCCTCGCCGTCCACCTTCTCCTGGACCGTCCAGGCGACAGCGTCCTCGCCCGCGGAGATCTTGTCGGTGACGATCCCGGTGACCTGCCCCTTCTCACCGTCGTCCGTCAGGGCGAAGCCCCCGGCGCACTTCTCGCCGGCCTCGCGGATCGCGGTGAGGGCCTGCTCGGCGCCGTCGGCGTCGTAGGACCACAGGGAGGTCATCGTCTTGGTGATGTCGAGGGAGTCGATCGTCGCCTCCTCGGCCTCCTTCTCGGACATCTGCGCGAGTTCCTCGATCGACGGCATGCCCTTCTTGGCCGCCGCGGACTCCAGGGTGACCAGTCGCTGCGTGCTCGCCGCGGGCTCCGCGACGGGCAGCGCCCTGAGCACCTTGGCGACGGGCTCGCACTCGGCCTTGTCGACGGAGACCGTGTCAGGGTCGGCCACGTCGTCCTTGCCCGGCTTCGCGGCCGTCTCGCCCTTCAGGTCGGCCGTGGTGACCACCAGCTTGTCGAGTTCGGCGGCGGTCAGTGCCTTCGCGGCGGGCTTCTCGGACGCGGCGGCGGTCCCCTTCGCCTTCTTGTCCCCGTCCTCGCCGCCACCGCCACCGCAGGCGGTGACGAGCAGGGTCAGCGTGACCGCGGACGCGGACAGGACGGTACGGCGGACGGTGGTGGCTCGCATGGTGCACTCCCTGATCAATGCCCCGTGCACAGGTTCGGCACAGGGTTCACGCGGGCAAGACCGTCATGGATCGTTCAAGGTTGTACGGCGTGCGCATCCGGCATTCATGCGATACGATCATCATGCGCTGGTCGACGGAGCAACTCCGAACAACCGGCACTGCGTTGGTGGTCCAAGGAAAGACGCCCCGCTTCCTGCGGGGAGATGCAGGTGCAAGGCCTGCCCGGCGCTCCACAGCAAGACGACAGAACCCCGGTACCGCTTCGGCGGACCGGGGTTCTGTCGTGTCACACGGGTCTGCCGTGACCTCACGCCTGGACCAGCGGCTCCCGTGTGAACAGCGCGCCCAGTTCCGGCGCGTTCACCCGGCGGTCCGCCAGGCGCAGGGCCTCCCAGACCGTGACCTGGTTGGCGGTGAGGACCGGCTTGCCCAACTCCTTCTCCAGCGACGGGATGTGCGCGGCCGTGCGCAGGGCCGTGCCGGGGAGGAGCAGTACCTCCGCGTCCGGGTGGTCGGCCGAGCGGGCCAGCGCCCGCACCTCGGCCTCGCCCCACGTGCCGGCCTCGGCCGCCGTGACGACGCCCGCGCCGCGGACGGCGACGACCTCCAGGCCGGCCGCGCGCAGGAAGTCCGCGAAGAGAGCGGCCACGTCCTGCGGGTACGTCGCGCCGATCGCGACCCGGCGCGCCCGCAGTTCCCGTACCGCGTGGGCGAAGGCGAAGGACGTGGAGGAGGCCGGCATGCCGGCCGTCGCCGCCAGGGCGCGGACCTGCTCGTGGGCGCCGTCCCAGCCGTGCACGAAGCTGCCGCTGGTGCAGGCCCACACCACGGCCTCGGCGCCGGCGTGCCGCAGTTCCTCCACACCCGCCGCGAGCCGCGCGGGCGAGCCCATCTCCAGCAGGGCGTCCACGCGGTGCGCGTCCTCGCCGAGGTCGGTGTGCACCAGGTCGACCCGGATGTCGCTGCCCAGGAGCTGCTCGATGCGTGGGTAGTCGTCCTCGCCGGAGTGGCCCGGGTACAGGAATCCCAGTGCTGTCATGTCCACCCTTCCTGCTGTCGCTCCGCCACGGGGCCGGGCCGCGCCGCCGGATCGGTCAGCGCCCGTTACGGCCCCACGGCACGGGTACCCAGTCGGCGCAGTGCCGCCCACATCGTCACTTGGTTGGCCGAGATCAGAAATCTCACCTTGGGCGAGGGGATGGCGGCGCACCGTGATCGCGGCCGTGTTGACGAAGGGAGGTTCCGGTGCGAGCGTGGTCAATCCGCCGCCCGCGTCACCGCCAGGTCAAGAGCTGGTCGATCCCCCGATCCCGGAGGCACGCTGCCGATGGCCCGCCCCGCCGTGCTCGTTCTCGACGCTTCGCCCCGGCCCCGGCTCGGCCGGCTGACCGGGCGTGCGAGCGTCGAGTACGTCGACGGGTCGGGGCTCGCCGCGCGGCTGCCGTCCGCCGATGTGCTGCTGGTGTGGGACTTCCGGTCGGACGCCGTGCGGCGGACCTGGCCGGGCGAGGGTCCGCGCCCGCGCTGGGTGCACACCGCGAGCGCGGGCGTGGACCATCTGATGTGCCCGGCGCTGGCCGCCTCCGACACGGTGGTGACCAACGCGCGCGGGATCTTCGACGAGCCGATCGCGGAGTACGTCGCCGCGCTGGTGCTGGCGATGGCCAAGGATCTGCCGAGGACGCTGGAGCTGCAGCGGGAGCGGGTCTGGCGCCACCGGGAGTCGCAGCGGGTGGCGGGGGGCCGGGCGGTCGTCGTCGGCACCGGGCCGATCGGCCGGGCGGTCGGGCGCACTCTGGGGGCGCTCGGTGTCAGGACTGCGCTGGTCGGCCGGTCCGCTCGCCCCGGGGTGCACGGACCGGAGGACCTGGACCGGCTGCTGGCCCGCGCCGACTGGGTGGTGGCGGCGGCGCCGCTGACCGAGGAGACCCGGGGCATGTTCGACGCCCGCCGGTTCGGGGTGATGCGGCCCTCGGCGCGGTTCGTGAACGTCGGGCGCGGGCCGCTGGTCGTCGAGGAGGCGTTGGCGGAGGCGCTCGGCAGGCGCGGCATCGCGGGGGCCGCGCTGGACGTGTTCGCGCACGAGCCGCTGTCCGCCGGCAGTCCGCTGTGGGACGTCCCCGGTCTGATCGTCTCCCCGCACATGAGCGGGGACACGATGGGCTGGCGGGACGGACTCGGCGCTCAGTTCGTGGAGTTGTTCGACCTGTGGGCGGCGGGGCGGCCGCTGCCGAACGTGGTCGACAAGAACCGCGGGTACGTACCCGGACACTGACTCCCCGGGAGGGTGCATGACCGAGCACGAGCACGACCTCACCGCCGTGCGGCTCCTCGACGGCTACCGCACGGGTGCCCTCGGTCCCGTGGAGGTGACCCGGGCGGCCCTCGCGCGGGCCGAGCGGGCGCGGGCGGAGGTGAACGCGTTCGTGCGGATCACCGCCGAGGAGGCGCTGGCGCGGGCCCGGGAGTCGGAGGAGCGGTGGCGGCGCGGAGAGCCGCGCGGGCGGCTGGACGGGGTGCCGGTGACGGTCAAGGACCTCCTGCTGATGCGCGGCCACCCGACGCTCAGGGGGTCCCGGACCGTCTCCGAGAAGGGTTCCTGGGACGAGGACGCGCCGTCGGTGGCCCGGCTGCGCGAGCACGGCGCCGTCTTCCTCGGCAAGACGACGACACCCGAGTACGGCTGGAAGGCCGTGACCGACTCGCCGCTGTCCGGCGTGACCCGCAACCCGCACGACCCCACGCGTACCGCGGGCGGCTCCAGCGGGGGCGCGGCGGCGGCCGTGGCGCTCGGCGCGGGGCCGCTGGCGCTGGGCACGGACGGCGGCGGCAGTATCCGTATCCCGGCGTCGTTCTGCGGGATCTTCGGGCTGAAACCGACGTACGGCAGGGTCCCGCTGTACCCGGCGAGCGCCTTCGGGACCCTCGCCCACGTGGGCCCGATGACCCGGGACGCGGCCGACGCGGCGCTGATGCTGGACGTCATCGGGGCGCCGGACGCCCGGGACTGGTCGGCGCTGGCGCCGACCGGGCGGTCGTACACGGAGGCGCTGCGCGAAGGGGTGCACGGGCTGCGGGTGGCGTACTCCCCCACGCTCGGCGGGCAGGTGGCGGTGCGGCCGGTGGTGACGGCGGCGGTGCGGCGGGCGGTGGAGCGGCTGGCGGAGCTGGGCGCGTACGTGACGGAGGCGGATCCGGACGTCACCGACCCGGTGGACGCCTTCCACACGCTGTGGTTCAGCGGGGCGGCGCGGGTGGCGCAGCGGCTGGGGCCCCGGCGCCGGGAGCTGCTCGACCCGGGGCTGCGGGAGATCTGCGGGCAGGGCGCGCGGTACTCGGCGCTGGAGTATCTCGCCGCGGTGGACGTGCGGACGGAGCTGGGCCGGCGGATGGGCCGCTTCCACGAGGTGTACGACCTGCTGCTCACCCCGACGCTGCCGATCACGGCGTTCGAGGCGGGCGCGGAGGTGCCGAAGGGGTCGGGGCACCGGCGGTGGACGGGGTGGACGCCGTTCACCTACCCGTTCAACCTGACCCAGCAGCCGGCCGCCACGGTCCCGGTGGGCCGGGACGGCGACGGGCTGCCGGTCGGCCTCCAGATCGTGGCCGCCCGCCACCGCGACGACCTGGTCCTGCGGGCGGCCCACGCCCTGTACGAGGCGGGCGCCGCCGCGTGACCGCCCCGGCGCGCCGGTGCGCCGCAGGTCGTCGCGCGCCTCGGCCGGCCCGGCGGTCGTAGCCGTACGCCGTGGTGACCGGTTCGGCGCCCGCGCAGGTCGTCGAGCGGGTGTGCGGTGTGCCGGATTTCGTGCCTGACCAGCGCGACCTTGGTGTGGTGATCGGTCATGTCCTCCATGGCCGTGCCCGTCGGCGGCGGGGTCGAGAGGGTCCGGCGGCGGGAGAGGGCCGGAAAAGACCGGCATAACTTTCCCGGAGTCGGGAAGGCGCGCGCCCATGGCTCCACCACACAGAACCCCGTCACGGGGACGAACGGACCGTAAGTCCGGGATATCCGGGCCCAGTCGCCGAACGCTGCTCGCGGGGGTCGCGGCGCTCGGCGCGCTGGGGGCCGCCGGATGCTCGCGGGTGGCCACCGCCTCGGACACCGAGGGCGGTGACCTCCTCGACCGGCTCCGGGCGCAGGGCGTGGCGCGGCTCGGTATCGCCGGTGAGATCCCCTTCGGGTACATCGACAAGGACGGTGAGCTGACCGGCGAGGCGCCGGAGTTGGCGAAGGTCATCTTCAAGCGGCTCGGCGTGGACCGGGTGCAGCCGGTGCCGACGGAGTTCGGCTCGCTCATCCCGGGGCTGGCGTCGCAGCAGTTCGACGTCGTGGCGGCCGGGATGTACATCAACCCCGAGCGCTGCGAGCAGGTCATCTTCTCCGACCCCGACTACCAGATGCTCGACTCCTTCATCGTGCGCAAGGGCAATCCGCTCGGCCTCCACGACTACCGGGACGTCGTCGAGAAGAAGGCCAGGTTCGCCACCGGCACGGGGTACGCGGAGATCGCCTACGCGGTGGAGGCCGGGTACGAGGAGAGCGACATCCTCATCGTCCCCGACCAGGTGGCCGGACTGAACGCCGTCGAGGCCGGGCGCGTGGACGTGTTCGCGGGGACCGCGCTGACCACCCGCGAGGTGGTCAAGAAGTCCGGCAAGGCCGAGGTGACCGAGGCGTTCAAGCCGATCGTGGACGGCGAACCGCACGTCGACGGCGGCGGGTTCTGCTTCCGGCCCACCGAGACCAGCCTCCGGGACGCCTTCAACGAGGAACTCCACCAGCTCAAGGAGAGCGGTGAACTGCTCCGCATCCTCAGGCCGTTCGGGTTCACCGATGACGAGATGACGGATCTGACCGCGAAGGAGCTGTGCGGCGGATGACCTCGGGACTGTGGGAACTGGTACTCCAGGGCGTCTGGGTCACGATCCAGCTGCTCGTCTGCTCGGCACTGCTGGCGACGGCCGTGTCGTTCGTGGTCGGCGTCGCGCGCACCCACCGGCTGTGGATCGTCCGCTTCCTGGCGGGCTTCTACACCGAGGTCTTCCGCGGGACGTCGGCCCTGGTGATGATCTTCTGGGTGTTCTTCGTGCTGCCCCCGGCCTTCGGCTGGCAGCTGGTGCCGCTGTGGGCGGGCACGCTGGCGCTCGGCCTGACCTACGGGGCGTACGGCGCGGAGATCGTGCGCGGCGGGCTCGGTGCCGTCGACCCGGCGCAGCAGGAGGGCGGCATCGCGCTCAGCTTCACGCCCTGGCAGCGGATGCGGCTGATCCTGCTGCCGCAGGCGGTTCCGGAGATGATCCCGCCCTTCTCCAACCTGCTGGTCGAACTGCTCAAGGGCACCGCCCTGGTGTCGGTCATGGGCATGGGTGATCTGGCGTTCAGCGGGAATCTGGTGCGGCTCGCGCTCCAGGAGAGCGCGGAGATCTACACGTACATCCTGCTGATCTACTTCGTGATCGCGTTCCTGCTGACGCGGGTGATGCGGGGGCTGGAGAAGAAGCTGAAGGCGGGTGTCGGCAAGGCGCCGCGGACGAAGAAGACGGCCGTGCCCGAGCCGGCCGGGATCGAGGCGGGACTCCGATGAACTGGGACTGGAGCGCCGTCTCCGACTTCATGCCGCACTTCTGGGACGGTCTGCTGGTCACCTTGCAGATCCTGGTCCTCGGCTCGGTGATCTCGTTCGTCCTGGGCCTGGTGTGGGCGCTGCTGACGCGGGTGCCGTCCCGCTGGGTGACCTGGCCGGTGGGGGTGGTGACGGAGTTCGTCCGCAACACCCCGCTGCTGGTGCAGCTGTTCTTCCTCTTCTACGTGCTGCCCGAATGGGGCGTCACCGCCTCGGCGATGACCACCGGTGTCATCGGCATCGGCCTGCACTACTCGACGTACACGATGCAGGTCTACCGGGCCGGCATCGAGGCGGTGCCCGTCGGCCAGTGGGAGGCCGCGACGGCGCTGAACCTGCCGCTGCGCAGGACCTGGACCGCGGTGATCCTGCCGCAGGCCGTGCGCCGGGTGGTGCCCGCCCTCGGCAACTACGTGATCTCCATGCTGAAGGACACGCCGATGCTGATGGCGATCACCGTGCTGGAGATGCTCGGCGAGGCACGGCTGTTCTCGCAGGAGACCTTCCGCTTCACCGAGCCCCTGACGGTGATCGGCCTCGCCTTCATCGTCATCTCCTACCTGGCCTCCCTTGCCCTGCGAGCCCTGGAGCGACGCCTTGCCCACTGACACCCTCCCCCAGCCCGAGAAGAGCCCCGAGAAGAAGCCGGCCGGGTCCGGTGAACTCATCCGCCTGGAGAAGGTCACCAAGCGGTTCGGGACCAACACCGTCCTGGACGACCTCGACTTCTCCGTCGACGCCGGCAAGCACGTCACCCTGATCGGGCCGTCCGGGTCGGGCAAGACCACGATCCTGCGGTTGCTGATGACGCTGCTCAAGCCCGACGAGGGCACCATCACCGTGGACGGGCAGCAGCTCTTCCCGGCGCCCGAGAAGCAGGTCCGCGAGGTCCGCAAGAAGATCGGGATGGTGTTCCAGCAGTTCAACCTGTTCCCGAACATGTCGGTGCTGCGCAACATCACCGAGGCGCCGGTCACCGTCCTCGGCATGTCCAAGGACGAGGCGGAGGTGCGGGCGCGGGAGCTGCTGGACCTGGTGGGCCTGGCCGACAAGTGCGACGCCCGCCCGACCCGGCTCTCCGGCGGCCAGCAGCAGCGCGTCGCGATCGCCCGTGCGCTGGCGATGCGCCCGCAGGTGCTGCTCCTGGACGAGGTGACCTCCGCGCTCGACCCGGAGCTGGTCGCGGGCGTCCTGGACGTGCTGCGGGACATCGCGCGCTCCACGGACATCACGATGCTCTGCGTGACCCACGAGATGAACTTCGCCCGGGACATCTCCGACCAGGTACTGATGTTCGACTCGGGGCGGGTCATCGAGGCCGGTCCCCCGGAGAAGATCTTCAGCGAACCGGAGCACGACCGCACCCGGGAATTCCTCAGCGCGGTCCTGTGAGCACCCACCGTCACCTGCCCCGACGCCCTCGAACTGCGGCGTCGGGGCTTCCCTTTGGCATATGCCGCAGGTCAGCCGCCCAGTTGAGAGCGGCGGACTCGCCGACAACCGCCCCCCTCCCGGCCGCCCGGCCGCTATCGTGAAGGGGATTCGCCGTCCGGGCCACGGCCACAGGAGCGAGCGCATGGGGAGACCACCGTGGCGCTGCAACACGAGCCGACCGCGCCGCACCACTCGGTCCAGGACGCCCTGCGCGTACTGGAGACGATGGCGCGGCGGACCACCCCGGTCACCGACACCGAACTCGCCCGGCGCACGGGCCTCGGGCAGGAGCGACTGACCCCGCTCCTGCGGATGCTGCGCCGCGAGGGGTACGTCGAGCAGACCGCCGAGGGCACGTACGCCACCGGGGAGGCGCTCGCCCGGCTGAGTTCGGCGCACGGCCACGAGGAGGCGCTGCGCGAGAAGCTCCAGCAGACGCTGGACCGGCTGCGCGACTCGGTCGGCGCGGCCGTCTACATCAGCCGGTACGTCGACGGCGAGGTCAGCGTCACCCAGTACGCGGACGGTCCCGGCACTCCGAAGGTCAACGAATGGGTGGACTTCCGTCGCTCCGCGCACGCCACCGCGATCGGCAAGAGCCTGCTGACCCAGCTGGACCACGCCGGGCGCCGCGACCATCTCGCCCGGCACCGGATGGCCCGCCTCACCTCGCGCACCATCACCAGTGACCGGCTGCTGCTGTCCCGGCTGGAGGCGCAGCCGCCGACCGTGCCGGTGCTCGACCTCCAGGAGTACGCGGTGGGGACGGTGTGCGCGGCGGTGCCGATCACGGCCGGGGCGACGGTGGGGTGCCTGGCGCTGTCGCTGCCGGTGGAGCACGCGTACCGGCTGCGCCGGGCCGCGGACGCGCTGAACCGGGAGGCGGCGCCGGTCCTGTTGTCCTTGGCCATCTAGGCAGTTTCGTTTGGATC
>NZ_JAGGOO010000102.1 GCF_018614415.1 Streptomyces sp. ISL-12 | reverse complement strand
CGGAACCTGTCAAAGCGATCGAGGCAGGTAGTTCGTTCTAACCCTGTGCCGGGATCAGTGGGTCGTCCTTCGGTTTGTTGATCCAGACGGTTTCGGGCAGCTTCGGCGGTTCGGGTGGCTTGCGGACGAAGCGTTCGGGGTGGCGTTCGTAGACGGCCCGCAGGACGTCGGCGCGCATCTCGCGGAGCTGTTCGGCGAGACCGAAGTGCACGTCGTAGGGAGTGTGGAGGCCGATCCCGGAGTGGCGGTGCTCCTCGTTGTACCAGTGGAAGAACCGGGTGCACCACGCCTTGGCGTCCTCGATGGATCCGAAGCGCTCGGGGTAGTCGTGCCTGTATTTCAGCGTCTTGTACTGGCTCTCGCTGTACGGGTTGTCGTTGGAGGTCTTCGGGCGGGAGTGGGACTTGGTGACGCCGAGGCCGGCCATCATCTGGGCGACGTTCTGCGCGACCATGGGGGATCCCCGGTCGGAGTGAATCGTCAACTGGCCGTGACCGACGGGGTACTTGGCGATGGTTTCGGACAGGAAGCGTTCGGCGAGGTCCTTGTTCTCACGGCTGGCGATCATCCAGCCGACGGTGTAGCGGCTGAAGATGTCGATGATCGTGTAGAGGCAGTAGTAGACGCCCTTCACCGGCCCCTTCAGCTTGGTTATGTCCCAGGACCAGACCCGGCCCGGGCCCTCGGCGACGAGCTCGGGGATCTTGCGGGACGGGTGGACGGCCTGGCGGCGTCGTTCCCGGACCTCGTCGTGGCGGTGCAGGAGCCGGTACATCGTCGACTCCGAGCACAGGTAGACGCCCCGGTCGAGGAGGACCGCGTAGATCTCGGCCGGCGCCATGTCGGCGAACTCCGGCGAGCGGAGCACGTCCAGGACGTGCGCCTCCTCCTCGGGGGCGAGGGCCCGGTGATGCCGGCCCCGCTCCCGCCGCGGCCTGTCCGGGGCAGGGCTCTTGCGGTGGCGGCGGTAGTAGGTGGCCCGGCTCACGCCGAGCGCAGCACACGCCTGCACCATGCCGACCAGCTTCTCCAGCTTCGCGAGAGCCTCCTCGCGGGCCGTCTCGAACGCGTCCCAGATCTCCTGGCCGGGGCCGTTCCCGGTCACTGGCTCTTCTCGCCCCTGCGGTCCGAGGCGCTGTCCGTGGCGAACTGGTCGAGCAGCGCTGAGAGTTTTCCCTGGACCTCGATCACCGTCTGGGCCTTGCCCAGGTCCTTCTCCAGACGGGCGACCTTCGCCTCCAGTCGAGTGATCTCCTTGTCCCTCGGGTCGGCCTTCGGCCGCCCCGAGGGCGCCGCCAGCGCGGCTTCTGCCCCCTTGTCACGCTGCTGCCGCCACGTCGTGATCAACGACGAGTACAGGCCCTCCCGCCGCAGAAGGGCACCCTTGCCCTTCTTGTCGAGCTTCTCGTACTCCGCGAGGACCCTCGCCTTGTACTCCGCGCTGTACCGGCGCGGACCGGTGGAGCGGGCTTCTACCTGCGGATCAGGGGTCCCGTGGTCGTTGGCGCTGGCCACCTGGGCACTACTCCTTCTCCACCCTCGACTCAATGAATCATCCAGTATGCCTGACTCGCACTACTTTGGCAGAGAGGGACGAGAAACCGGTGTTATTGACGAACTCGCCGAAGACGAAGCTGGTCGACTGATGGTGGTCAGGGATGAGCACCAGGGCGCCGCAGATGACGACGACGCCGAGGATGTGCCACCAGATGGACACCTCGTTGAGGAAGGCGACGATGCGCACGCCGAAGGTGTTCAGTACGCCGTGCAGGAAGAGGATGATCCCGAAGAGCGTGATGGTGTGGACGGGCGTGGCGGCGTAACCGAACTGCAGGTCCAGTAGGGCGTTGAGGAAGGTGGCGGCGCCGAAGTCGATGCCCGCGGTGACAGCTATCTGGCCCAGGGTGTTGAACCAGCCAGTGAACCACGCCCACGCCGCGGCCGTTCTCGCGGGCGCCATGCGGTGCGCCCAGAAGTACAAGCCCGCGCTGGTGGGGTAGGAGGAGCAGACCTCCGCCATGGACAGCCCGACGAAGAGCGTCATGAAGCCGACGAACAGCCAGCCCCACATGATCACCGCTGGCCCGCCGGTGTTCATCCCGTAGCCGTAGAGCGTCATGCAGCCGGACAGGATGGAGATGATCGTGAAGCTGACGCCGAAGTTGGCGCGGCCCGACATGGAGCGGGAGAGCGTCTGCTGGTAGCCGAGTTGCTTCAGGCGTTCCTCGTCAGAGACGCGAGAGACATCGAGGGGCACAGGATTTCCGTCCTTCGTTTGTTTAAGGGGTAGTTCGAGGGTTCAGCGGCGTCGGCGCCGAGGTGGGCTGTAGGCCCAGGCGCGGTGTCGCAGAAATAGGTCGCGGGCCTGTCCGCAGTACGACCAGGGGACCTGCGTGGCGTACGGGCCGATCGCGTCGAAGACCTCCAGGGCCTCGCTGTGACGGTTCGCGAACGACAGGGCGTGAGCCAGGTAGTTGGCGTCATCCGCGAAGCAGGCGTGCGGTCGCGGGGCGCGGTAGCGCCACCAGCCCTCCAGCACGTGGTCGATCTGCGGGCAGTCGACCCAGGGATGGATGGTGAGCCCGTAAGCGTCGCGGTCCTGCTCCTGGCGGGTCCGGTGGGCCTCCGCGATCACCACGAGCGGCAGAACCGCGATCGGCAGGCCTTGAGGGGCGATGGCTGCCTGCTCCTCGGCCCACCACATCGCCTCGCCCTGCTCGCCGTGGTGGCGGGGGAGCATGAAGGTCACGACCTCGTGGTGCGCCTCGCGATTCCATCGGTCGCGCTTGATGATCTCGTCCCATACCGCGTTCAAGGTCTTACGGTTTGGGGCGTGGGTGCGTAGCAGCGCGAGCATCACCACCAGCGGCGCCACGTCCTCGGGCCACGTTTCCAGGGCCGTACGGCAGGTGGCCCATGCTTCCTCCATCAGGCCCCGGCCGCTGCTGCCTGGGCCGGCGATCATGGCCCGGAGGGCCTGAACGTTGGCTAGGAGGGCGAGCGCGTGCGGTGAGCGCGGTTCGGCCCTTGCCCAGGTGTCAGCGAACCGTAGGCGGGCTCCGGCCTCGGCCAGTACCTGAAGGCGGAAGATCCGGCGATCCCAATCCGGGCCGGTCGCGGCCAGCAGGTCCCGTGCCCCCTCCCAACGGCCCATCGCGGCGTCCTCCACCGTCGGCCGCAGCGCGACGTCGTCGCGCGCCGGGTGCTGGTCGAGCGGGACGCTCTGGTCGCTCCGCTGCCGGGCAATCACTGGACCCGCCAGGTCATCCGAGGTTCGTCATACACGAACCCGAGCGACGTATACAGCGGCTCTCCCTCTGGGCTGGCCGAGAGGCTGATGCGCTTGCAGCCGCGCACGGCCATCCAGTCCATGAGGGCCGTCACCACTGCCCGGGCGTAGCCCCGCCTGCGGAACTCTGGATCGGTGGCGACGGTGCTGATGTCACCGTTGAACGGCTTGCTGCTCCCTGGCCCAGGAAGCCGGGGTAGAAGAAACCCCACCGCACAGGACGCCACGCGGCCCGGGGTCGCATCCACCACGAACGCGGCGACCGTGTCCGGGCCATGGAGCAAGGCAGCGAACACCTGCTGGCACTCCTGGACCCACGGTCCGTCCGGTACATCCCGGGGCCTGGTCCAAGGCACCGCCGGGCAAGTCAGCGATAGCTGGCGCAGGCGGGCCAGCTCCCCGGCGTCGGCGGCCACCGCCCGTCGCACGGGCACGCTCACAGCCGTCCCTCCCGTCCAAAAGTGTGTTCTTGATTGCGGCGGTGCCCGTGAGATCCGTATCCTGCTGGGCAACGCGTTGATGGAGACGAGTAGCCCGGGATCACGCGAGCCGAGAGAGCCGCCGGAAGCTGGAAAGGCGGCCTCGCGCCCCGAGGCGAAGACCCTCCTGAGCGCGGGGAGGAACGACCCCTTTTGGTGGTCCAATGCCCCGCCGGTTGGCCCCCGTCATCGGGCCCGAATGAGGCCGCCACCATGTGGCGGCGAAAGTGCGGTGGCACCGCGAGTTGCCCTTCTCGCCCGCACTCCCAAGGGATCATGACGACGTCCTTCGGAGGACCGAAATGATCCACAGCCGCGTACACGTCTCTGACCTGCGAGAACACGTCGGCCGTACCGTCACCGTCTGCGGGTGGGTAAACACCCTGCGCCTGCAGCGCAAGATGCAGTTCGTCATCGTTCGGGACAGCACCGGCATGGTGCAGGTGACCCACAAGCGTGACGACGGGCCGCTTGAGGCCCAGCTCGAAGCACTCACCCCTGAGTCCGCAGTCAAGATCACCGGACGTGTGGTCGACGCCGAGCAGGTCAAGCTCGGCGGCCTGGAGCTCGTCCCTGAGTCGGTCGAGGTCCTGAACCTGGCCGCCACGCCGCTGCCGATCGACGAGCACACCGGCATTGAGCATCGGTTGGACTGGCGCTTCCTGGACGTGCGCCGTCGGACCGCCACACATCTGATGTTCGCCGTGCAGACCACCCTGGAACAGGGGATGCGCGAGTACGCCTACGCGCAGGGCGCCACGGAGATGCACACCCCCAAGCTCATGGGAACGGCCTCGGAATCCGGAGCGGAGGTCTTCAAGCTCGGCTACTTCGGCCGCAGCGCCTTCCTGGCGCAGTCGCCGCAGTTCTACAAGCAGATGGCGATCTCGGCCGGCATCGAGAAGGTCTTCGAGATCGGCCCCGTCTTCCGTGCCGAGCCGTCGTTCACCTCCAGGCACGCCACCGAGTTCACCGGCGTCGACGTCGAGCTCGCCTGGATCGACGGCGTCGAGGACGTCATGGCGTTCGAGGAGCAGATGCTCGCCCACGCGATCGCGAAGGTCGCCGACTCCCACGGTGAGGCCATCCGAGAGCACTTCGGTGTGGAGATCACCGTCCCGACGACGCCCTTCCCTCGCATCACCATGGCCGAGGCGCACGAAATTTTGCGCAAGGGAGGCTGGGACCCGGAAGGGATCAAGGAGGACCTGGACCCGGAGGGTGAGCGAAGCATCAGCGCCCACATCCAGGAGGCCACCGGGCACGAGTTCGTGTTCATCACGCACTACCCGGTGAGCATCCGGCCCTTCTACCACATGCGGCCGGCCGACGACCCGAGCGTGACTCTGAGCTTCGACCTGCTGTGGAAGGGGCTGGAGGTCACCACGGGCGCGCAGCGCGAGCACCGGTATGACGTGCTGCTGAAGCAGGCCGCCGAGAAGGGTATGAGCCCAGAGCCGTTGCAGGACTACCTGAACGCGTTCCGGTACGGCTGCCCGCCGCACGGTGGCCTGGGCATGGGCCTCGGTCGGGTGCTGATGGTGCTCCTCGGTCTGGAGTCGATCCGCGAGGCCACCTTCCTCTTCCGCGGACCGAACCGTCTCACGCCGTAACCGGCTGATGGGCGCGTCCCACGACACGGGCCGATGCCTCGTGTCGTGGGACGCGGTCTCAGTAGCGGACGCTGCGCAGGTCATGCGTCCACGCCTCGGCAGGGTTCTTGTCCCAGTAGGCCCGCAGTGCCAACTCCCGCTCGGAGAAGCGGCCCTGGTGGCACAGGCCGCCGTGGGAGAGGGTGACGCTCATGGCGAGCGACGACTCGGTGGTGACCCAGTGGGGGGTCAGGGCATGGCTCCACAACTGGTCGCCGGGCTGCATGACGACCGACTGGCGGTCGGCCGCGTCATGCTCGGGCGGCTCTTCACCCGTCGTCTCGCCGATCACCGCGGCATCGGCCGAGAGGTGCTTGTCGGGGGCGAGGTAGCTGTGGAACGTCTTGCCGCCATGCACCTGCCAGACCAGGCCGTGGGAGTTGTCGTTGTGGTACGTCGAGGACGCCCCTTCGGTGGACAGGAAGAGGATCGGAGCCAGGCGCTGCCAGGTAAAACCCCGGGCGGACAAATGGGTGCGCCAGGGGATCATCACCTCGTCCTGGAAGCCGTGCAGAAGGTCGTTGTAGAAGCGGCTGAGGTTGAAGTGCACCAGCCGGAACGGCCACGTGACGATCTCTTCGAGCGGGGCAGTGCGGAAGGCGGCGGTGCGGTCCATGCGCACCTGCCAATCGTCGTCCCCGAGGATCGTGAAGCGCACTTCCGCGTCCTGGCGGATGTGGTCGAGGACGTCGATGGCGGGCAGAAACGTGTAGTCGAAGGCGACCTCCAGAGAGAAGTTCGGTGGCTGCCGCCACCGATGTGCGAAGTCGTCCGGTGTCGTGATCGTCATAGGGCGGTCCATGGAGTCGTGTACGTAGCGCCGCTCACGCCGGCGCGGCGCACGACGCCGCGCGATCGTCGGATGCGGCGGAGGATCGGCAGATGGCAGCGCAGTCCGGGGTCACGCGGTCCTGCGCCGGATCGGCCAGGAACTGTCTGATGCTGGCCCGAGGCGCATGGACGCTGACTGATGCCTGGCCGTAGGGACAGCGCCGTATGTGACCGTCCGCTGACACGTACGCGGTCGCCGAGCGGCACGACCACCGCTCGCCCCCCGTCGGCGGCAGTTGCAGGTCCCGAAGTTCGCCGAGGTAGGCCCGGTACCGATCGGACAGGTTGAAGTAACGGCTCAGCACGTCGGCGTCCAAATGCTGCTGCACCAGATAGTCCTGGACCGACTTGCCGTCCCGGCGCAAGGCGCGTTCGTCGAGGACGACGGGGCTGAACTGGACCTCCACGCCTGCCTCGGACACGAGGTCGGCCAGCTCCTGGCCCTCATCGTCGCTCAGGCCCCAGCAGGTGACGTGGAGGATCTTCGTCTCGGTGCTGATGGCGCGTAGCGTGGCGATGCCCGAGGCCGCTGTGCGGGTGGTGCGTCCCAGCAGCATCGCGCCTTGTGAGTCGGCGGACACGGTCACGTTGCTCAGTAGGTGGGTCACGTGGGAGAGGGCGATGACCTCGGCCACGGAGCGAGCCGAGGTCACCATCGACACCGACATGCCGAACTGGTGCGCCAGCCGTACAAGTTGCCTGAGCTGCGGATGATGGGTGGGCTCGCCACCCGTCAGACATACGCCCTCCACGCCGGCTTCCCGCAGCCGCGACAGCGTGCGTGTGTACGTCGCGGTGTCGAGGAAGCCGTGAGCACGGTCAGCGCGGAAGCAGAAGCCGCAGGCCACCTTGCAGTGCCCGGCCGTGGAGACCAGCGCCGTACGGACTTGGACGCTCATTGCACCCCCGTGTTGTCCCACACGGCGATCTCCACGGTGCTCGTGTAGAACGCGCACATCTCGGGATCAGGGCTGCTGCCTCCGACGAGGGCCTGCTCGTTGCGGGAGGGGCCGCCGCAGATGGCGAGCGCCGGGCAGTTCCCGCACTCGGGGATGGGCGCGACGTTCTTCGCCACACCAGCCAGTCGTCCTGGATCGGCACGCAACTCGTCTAGGGTGTGCAGGAATGACGGCTCGGTGAAGTTGATGTCGCACAGGCTGACCCGGTTGCCGGGCAGCAGGGCGGCGTTCAGACTGCGGTCCCCCTGCATGTGGTCGAACAGCATCGGCCGACGGGTGTCGAGGGCCTGGAAGGCGCGGTCGAGGACAGAGAACAGCATTCCGCCGCGACCCAGGGCGGCCAGGCGCGCCTCGTACAGCTCCTGAGCCAGGTCGGCGCCCTTTACCTGCCAGCGGCCAGCAGTCGGGATGGGAGTGTTGACGTAGATGAACTTCAGCCCGAGGTCATCGATGATCCACCGGACAGTCTCGGCCAAGCGCCCGATGTTCGCGGCCGTCGGGGTGAGGTTGCAGCCCACGTGCAGCCCCTCCGCCTCGATGAATCGGGCGACGTTGCGGCGAATGCGGTCGTCTGCGGGCTGTCCGCCGAGCAGAAGGCGGTGGGCGGAATTGATGCCCGGGGGGCCGTCGATGGAGATGCCGACCCCGTACTCGTACGCGACGAAGTGGGCGAGGGCTTCGTCGGTCAGACGGGCCCCGTTGGTGACGACCGTGCGCCGGACCCTTGCAACGTCGTATCGGTCGGCGAGGGTATCTGCGAGCCGGTCGCCGTACTGCATGAGGTCGAAGCGGATCGTCGGCTCGCCGCCGAACCACTGGATGGACACCTCTTCCTGGCCGGCGTTCTGCTCGAACAGGAACTCCAGGCCCTCCGACAGCTCCTCCTTCGTCATGTCCGGCTTGCCGGTGTTCGTATCGACGAAGCAGTAAGTGCAGGTCATGTTGCAGCGGTCGGTGAGCACTACGCGCAGACCACTGATGCGGTCAGGTGTGGCGTCGAGCCCAAGGAGTCGAAGACGGTTACGGAGTGCTTCTCGCCGGTCGGCCAGGGGGCCGTCGGAGGTGAAGCCGAGCCCTGCGAGGGCTTCATGAGTCGCGGTCGGGGGGACCCCGGCGAGGTCGTGGACCTCGCCGGAGTCGATGAACACACTGTCCAGCCCGACCGGGTCGAGGAGAACTGCTTCCCCGTCCCGCTCGTACTGGAAGTACTTCCCCCACAGCATCCGGGGGACGGCCATGTTGGTCAGGCCGCCGTTTCCTCTTCGGCGATGCCGAGCTCGGCCATGACCTCGCGGACCTTTTCCTCGGCGGTGGCCTGGAGCTTCGCGGAGGTGGCCGGCGAGCCACCGTCGGCGAGGACGATCACGCCGGGCAGGGTCGGGTTGGGGGCGATGACCGTGATGCCGGCCGGGTCGGTGCCGATGACCATGATCGCGTCCTTCAGCTCGACCCAGTCGGTCTGCTCCTTGAGCGCGTCGATGATGCGGCCCTGCTTCTCCTGGAAGGAGGCCCGCTCACCCATCCAGACGCCCGCCTTGGACTTGGAGTCCACGACGTCCGCGTAGATCAGGTGGTCCTTCTTCTCTCGCCTGGGCTGAGGCACAGTTGATCCTCTCTGTGTGTCGGACGTGCTGGAACAATCACTTGCATCCGCCGGGGTCCGGCGGGGGCCGCCCCACGGGGAGTGGGTGGGGCGGCGTCTAGCCGCTCTGCGGCAGCTCCCACGGGGGAGGAGTTCAGGCCGCAGAGCGAGTCCTAATGGGGGCCTTCGCGTTCCCGGCGCGCCTTGATCAGGGCGCGGTGAAGCCCGTCAGGTGAGATCACGGCACGGGGGCCGGTGGGCAGCCGGTGCCAGTGGAGTCCGGGGCCGGACGTCCGCTTCGCCGAGGGGAGGAGAACGTGGCAGGACGGTCCCAACGCGACAGTGCCCTGTTCCTCCCACCGTTCAGCGGTGCCGACCGGCGTCAGGAAGTACATGCGCGGCTCACGGCCGCCGTCGTCGAGGACGACGGACCCGACAGGCAGCCCCTGCTCCTCGATGAGCTCTACGGCCCTGCGGCCCACGTGCTCGGGCGCACGGATGGCGTCCCACCACGTGCCGGCGGGACACAACTCCGGCTCGCTGCCGAGAGGCATCCACCTTGGCAGTCGAGTGGTCGGGATCGCGTCCGACATAGGAAAGGCCCCCTCACAACTGAGTGTGAGAGGACCATTCCACTCTGGAGGCGGGTGTGCGCGGACAAACTGTCCGCACCCAATTCAGGCCAAGTCCCGTGAGAGTAAAGGGAGTTGTGCTATGCGACTCCGGCCCAGGTGCCGAACGCGGACAACTCGGCTGACGGGTGCGTGTCCATGCGTAGCAGCGAGCCGAGCGTTTCGCGCACGGATGGGTGGAATCGCGTGTGATTCGGCGCGATCTTCCGGGCTCGCTTCAGCTCTGCGAACGCTCCGCAGCGGTCACCTTCCGCCAGGCGTGCGGAGGCGACGTCGATGTGATGGTGACTGGATCGCTCACCCACCGTGGAGGCAGGCGGCGCCCATGCCGCTCCGCCCTGTCCCCATTCAGCGAGCCGGGCAAGGGCCTGCTCGCTGTCGCCGGTGTCGATCAACGTATGCACCGAGTGGATCTTGATGTTTGTGGGGCCGAAGCTCATCTCGTAGGCCAGGCTGTCCCGGTTGCCGGCCATCAGCGCGACCTGCTCTGCTTCGCGTAGGAACTCTTCCGCTGCATCGGGGTTGTTGTCCCGCGATTCCACGACCGCCAGCTTCAGCAGCAGTGCCCCGTCGACCGCGAGCGCGTCGTCGGTGTATGAGTGCTCCGGCTGGGCCCGCTCCAACTCGTGCCGCAGACCCTTGAGCTTGCGACGAGCCGACTCGGTAGCTCCCTGCCGCAGCATCGACCCCGCGACCAGGAACCCGGCCGTGAATTGCATGAGCGGATCGCCACTGCGGTCGGCTGCCCACCGCACCCTCTCCAAGGCCGTATTGCCGAGGTCGTGGTGCCCCATCTTGTGGGCCAGGCTGTTGACCGCACGGTACGCGCGGGCAAGATGCCAGAACGCCTTCTGCTGTTCATCGCCACGCGCGCTGAGAGCAACGTGGGTCAGTTCTGTGATCACCGGAGGGAGCAGCGGCCCCATCGGCACGTACCGGGCATCACGCCGGAGAGCTGCGATCTGGTCCACCTCGGAGGCCAGGACCGGCAGAGCGCGTGGGCGCGACTCCAACTCATCTGGGGTGTCGAAGCACAGCAGGATGCGCCTCAGCTCCGGAATGACGGCGTGCACGCCGTCCTCCGCCTCGGGGTCCCCGTAGTACGGCTGACCGGTCAGCACCTCGGGGCCGAAGTGCAGGGCCCTCGACAGCGCGAGAATCAGGCTCGGCGTCGCCTTCCGCGCGCCGGACTCCAGCTTCTGCACCAGGCTGGGGGAGACCGCGACCCGCTGGGCAAGTTGCGCGGCGGACAGTCCCCGCGTCTTGCGTGCCACCCGGAGCCGGTCCCCCAGCATAACGCTCTCATTCACGTCGGCTTCCCCTCGCTGATCGGAGCATTGTGGCCAGAGTACGTATTGCGAATGGTGCCCAGAAGGCCCGTCGCCAAGTGTTAACGGACCGACGGAGCAAACCCGTAGATCCACGCCAGGACGCCCGTACGGCTGGCCAGGCACGGGACGGCGCACACGGGGCTCCGTCCCTGCCGCCTCGAGGTGTCCGACACTGCTCCTAGCGTCGGCTGAATGGATCAGGCGAACGACACGGCCACCGCCCGGCGCGTTGAGATCAGCGCGCGGGGCGGTAAGGCCGACATCGAGATCGACGGCACACGGATAGACCCGAGGGCCGTCAAGGCGTACACCGTCACCCATTTCGCCGGGGAGCGGCCGGAGATTCTGCTGCACGTTGCCGACCGCGGCGACAGCCAGTGGTCGGGGATGGCCCGCGTCGCGATTGCCGACCCGCCCGACCCGGGCCCAGTGGCAGCCGTCTTCCTGGACGCGATCGACCCAGAGGCCCTGGAACACGCCGCGCTGGCACGGCCGGACCTCGGCACCGAGCCGTACTCGCTGACCAAGGCGATGCTCACCCAGCTCGGGGAGTGGGCCCGTGGCCTTTGACGTGGAGGGTGCGCGCCGGGTCCTCGACCGCATCCTGGACGACAAACTGGAAGCGTGGCGGGACAGCGCAGGCCATACGGATGACGTGCTGGACGAGACCACGGGTCGGCTCGTGCCGCCCGCGCCGGACGAGGAGCTGGTCTGGGACGGGCTCGGCGCGGTGATGCCGATCAGCCGCCCGGCCATCACCCAGCCCGTCGGAGGGTCGGTCGCCGTCGAGCCGCCGACCACCGACTACCAGGCCGTGCTGCCGGTCGATGCCCCGGTGCTGCGGCGCGACGACGTGATCCGCGTGGCCGGTTCCGTGCGCCCCGGTGGTCCCCGTGACCCGCAGTTGGTGGGCCGTCGGTTCCGCGTCTCCGACGAAGCGGTGGGCACCTACAGCGTGGTGCGCATCGTCAGGGTGCAGGTGATCGACTGATGGACCCGGCCAACCCGCACCCCAACGCTCACCCGGACGCGACCGCGTTCCGTGATCCGATCGCGCTGGCCGCCGCGCTGGCCCGGATGGGTCCGGCGACCCGTGCCCGTACGCGGACGATCACACGGCACCACGCCATGCTGCTGCGGGTCCGCATCCAGCGGAACGCGAGCGGCATGCCCGGCCCGAACGTGATCACCGGGCAGTACCGCGCCTCCTGGGACGTCCGGATGCGCAGCGGCGGCGGCGAGGTCACCGCCGAGGTGTTCTCCGACGCCCCGCAGGCGCGACGCCTGGAATACGGCTTCGTCGGCGTGGACAGCCTCGGGCGGCACTACCGGCAGCCGCCGTTCCCGCACGTCGAGCCCGCGTTCCGGCAGACCGAACCGGCGTTCATCCAGGCCCTGGCGGACGGGGTGCTGCCGTGACCGCTCGTCTTCCGGTGACCCGCGCGCTCGCCGCCCTCCTGGAGCACGTCACGGGCCGCCCGTGTGGCGTCGGCGAACTCCCGCGTGTTCAGGGGAAGTTCGGCTGGGAGCCCGCGCCCGTGCCGTACACGATCCTCGACTCGCTGCCCGCCGAGTTCGCGGGCCCGCCGCTGTGGGACTGGCACGCCGATGCCGCCTGGTCCTACCAGGTCACCTCGGTCGGGGAACGGGCCGATCAGGTCGAGTGGCTGGCCGATCGGGTACGCGCCGGCGTCGTCGGTCGTACCGACGGAAGCTGGACCCACGACCTGCACGTTCCCGAAGCGCGCGTCATCGACCGGGAGTTGACCTACGACGCCGGAGGAGAGCCCTCGGTGTCGGCGGCAGGCGCTATCGTGTCCTACGTGCAGCGGGTCGCGATCACCGTGACCCCAGCATGAAGAATCGATTCTTCTGATCCTCACCGCGGAGGCCCGCGCGGACGCTAGGCCCCAGGCCAGGCGAACCCCCTTTGAACCTCAAGGGGCAGGGCCTCGGCACGGGACGCTGCCCCAGAAGTGGGAGCGGACCGGTGTCCACGAGCACGAAGAAGACCCAGACCCGATTTCTGCGGCGCGGCATCTCCAAGATCCTGTGGTCCAAGGACCTCAACGACCCGAAGTACCCCAGCCGCCGAGAGATCACCAACGCCTTCGCCCTGACCGACGCCGTCTCGGACATCGAGGGCTGGGCACTGGAGAACGACCCTATCGAGACCCCCGACATGGGCTCGACCTTCAACTCCTCGATCCCGGGCAACGACAAGGCCGAGAACTCCAGCCTGACCTTCTACGAGGACCGCTTCTCCGACGCGATCGAGCAGCAGCTCCCCAAGGGCGCGAAGGGCTACGTCATCCTGCTCCGCAAGGGAGACCTGCCCGGCTCCCGCTCGGTGGACGTGTTCCCCGTGCAGGTCGCCACCCGCGCCGCGACGTACAGCACCGGCAACGAGGCCGCGAAGTTCAAGGTCGACTTCACGATCACTGACGAGCCGTCGCTCGACCGCCCGGTGCCGCAGGCCCATCCCCGCCCGCTGCCGGACGAGGACTGCGACGACGACCACGGGCACGGCCACCCCGACGGTGACCACGTCGACGTGACCGTGGTCAGCACCACGAAGACCAAGACTGAGGCGACGGTCCGCGAGCACGACGCCGATGAGGGCTGATCGTGTCGCGCCCCGCACAGGCCAAGCGCCCGTCCCCCTCCGCCACGGCGGCGGAGGGGGCGTGGTCGGCCAAGATGGAACGGCTCCGCCGCCGGGCCCGCCCGCAGAACCGGCTGCGCATCTGCGATGACGCCGAGCTGCGCCAGCGGTACGACGAGGCTGAGCAGGCCGCCCGTCGTGCCCGGTTCGTCGCCGAGGCCAACCCCGGTGACGAGCTGGCCGCGCGCCAGGCCGCCGATGCTGATGCGGCGCGGGACCAGGCCCTGGCGGCGCTCGACGCCGCCTCGGAGTTCCTGACCTTCCGCGCGCTGCCGCGCCCGGTGCTGGAGGAGCTGATCAGCGAGCACCCGCCCACCGAGCAGCAGGCCGAGGAGGGGGCGATCTTCAACGCCGACACCTTCCCCGCCGCGCTGGTGGCGGCGGCCTCCGTGGACGGCATGAGCCGCGAGGAGGCCGAGGAGCTGCTGAACGGCTGGTCGGCGCCGGACGCCAACGCGCTGTGGGACGCCGCCTGGCAGATCCAGCAGGAGAGCCGGGTCGAGCTGGGAAAAGGCTGAGCCGTGACGCCGGCCTGCGCGCCGAACTGGAGCTGTGCGAGCGGTACGGCATCCCGCACTCGCAGTTCCTCGGCGGCGACGGCCGCTGGTCCGACCTCGACCGGGCCAAGGCGTTGGCCTGGGCGCAGTGGCAGCGGTCGGTGTGCCCGGAGTGCCACACCCGGCTGGAGGAGTGGGACCGCGAACGCGGCGGCGACCCCCACGCCTACGTCACCGACACCCTGCGCTGCCCCGGCTGCGAGCTGATCGAGCAGGAACGCGATCACGTCCCCCAGGACCGGTCCGGCTACGGCGTGAAGATCCAGCTCCTGCCGCGCGAGCAGTACGAGCCGCGCCCCTGATCCACCCCCGCACCACGTAAGTAAGGAGGCCGCCGCGGTGGCCGGGTTCACCCTCACGGTCGCGATGCGCGCCGAGGTCCGCGACCTGATCGCGGGAACCCGTGCTGCCTCCGCGCAGATGCGGACCCTGGGGGAGCGTACCGACGCCGCGAACCGGTCCCTGGCCCGACTGGACGCCAACGGGGCGCGGCTCGCTGCGCAGTTCACCGCGCTGAATCGTTCCTCTCGCGCGGCCGTCGGAGAGCTGAGCCGGATCACCGCCCGCGCCGGGGCGGCCCGCGCGGCGCTGCGCGCGGCCGGGGACGACGGAGCCCGGTCGATGTCCCGGCTCCAGCGGGCGACCGCCGGGGCCGGTCGCCGGGGCCTGTCCGCCACGAACATGCTCGCCGGCGGCGCCCTCGTCCTCGGCACCGGCGAGATGATCGAGGAGGGCAACCGCTACCAGGGGCAGATGAACCTGTTCCGGGCGGTGACCGGCGCGACGGCGGCGCAGATGAAGCGCGCCGCCGTCGTCGCTCAGGAACTCGGCAACGACCTGACGCTGCCCACCTCTACGTCGGCGGATGCCGCCGAGGGCATGGTCGAGCTGAGCAAGGCCGGTTTCCGTGCGGATCAGTCGATCGACGCCGTACGCGCCTCGCTCCAGCTCGCGGCGGCGGCCGACGTCAACGCCGCCACGTCGGCCAAGTACTTGGGCGACATCATGGATCAGTTCGGACTCGGTGCTGATCAGGCGTCCCGGGCGTCGGACACCCTCGCGGCCACGGCGAACAACGCCTCCGGCTCCAGCACCGACATCTACTACTCGATGCGGTACGCGGGCCCGGTCGCGAACGCGCTCGGCGTAAGCCTCCAGGACACCGCCGCCGCGGTCGGCATGCTCGGCAAGAGCGGAATCCTCGGCCAGACGGCGGGCACGAGCCTGCGCGGGATCTTCGCCAACCTGGCGGCGCCGACGCCGATCATGAAGAACGCGCTGCGGGACCTCGGCATCGAAGCCTGGGACGCGCAGGGGCGCTTCAAGGGCCTGCGCACGGTGATCGACGGTCTGTCGAAGGCCGAACACTCCATGAGCCAGAAGGACTTCGCGGCGGGAGTGACCCGCGCCTTCGGCAAGCCCGCCCTGTCCGGCGCGGTGGCGCTCGCCCATCAGGGCACCGAGTCCTTCGACGCCCTGTCGATGGCGGTACGGCAGACCGGTGCAGCAGCGTCCATCACCGCCTCGCGCGGCGAGGGTCTCGCCGGTGCGATGACGCAGCTGCGCACCCAGGCCAAACAGACTGGGATCGCCCTGTACGAGGGGATGGCGCCCGGCCTGGAGTGGGTGACCCGTCTGCTCACCCGCGGGATGGCCGGGGCCACCCCGTACCTGACCACGGCCCTCGACTACGGCCGCGACATCGCCACCCTGTACGGCCCCGACCTGAAGGAGGCGACGAAGAACGGGCTCAGCGGGCTCGTCGATGAGGCCAAGGCGCTGATCGGGCCGCTCACGGAGATCGGTGAGCACTCGCTGGCCACTGGCCTGAACCTGCTGATCAATGCCGCAAGCACCCTGGGCGACGTCCTGGACAACGCCGCCGACGGCGCGGAACCGCTCCTCAAGGCCGTCGCCGGGCTCGGTGAGGAGGGCGGCGCGGCGGCCGGCACGCTCGACATCATCGCCACCGTCGGCAACGTGGCCATGGACGCGGTCTCCGGGCTGTCCCTGGTCCTCGTTCCCGTCGGCCATCTCGTCGGCGGTCTGGTGAGCGCGTTCGGCGCGCTACCCGCGCCGATCCAGTCGGCCGCGCTGGCGATGCTGCTGTTCCGCCGCGCGCAGCCCGCCCTGACGAACATGGCGAACACCCTGACCGGCCCCGTCCGGTCAGGGGTGCAGTCCTTCAACCAGCAGATGCGAGTGCAGCAGTCCTTGGCCGCCGCGTCCGGCGTCGCGCTGTCCCGGTACGGAGCGGCGTGGGCAGCGGTGCAGGCTCGTGTCGGATTCCTCGGGAACATGACTGCTGCGTTCCGCAGCGCGAACGGCGCCGGGCAGACGTTCGTCGGCACGCTCAACGGGGTTGGCCGGGCGGCTGGATCGGGACTGCGCTCGGCGCTCGGCGGCGTGACCAACGCGCTCGGCGGGCCGTTCGGTGTCGTCATGGCGGGCGTCTCGGTGGGGCTGGGGTTGCTCGCGGCGCGTCAGCAGAAGGCCGCGCAGGCCGCTGCCGAACACCAGCAGCGCGTCTCCACCCTGACGTCCGCGCTGCGTGAGTCCGGGGGACAGATCGACAGCAACGTCCGCCAGCAGGCCGCCCAGGCCCTGTTGGACACGAAGACCGAACAGGGCCAGCTCACCAAGGTCATGGAGCAGGCCGGCGTGCCGCTCGCGTCGCTCACGGACGCGTACCTGGGTCAGGGCACCTCGCTGGACGCGCTGCAGCAGCATCTCCAGGCCACCGCCGACAAGCACAAGGTGTGGAAGGACGTCGCCGGAGGCAAGGCGACCGTCCAGGACTACTCCGAGGTCGGCCAGCAGTACAAGGACGCCGCCGACGCGCTCGGCAGCGTCAAGGGTGAGATGGCCGAGTCGGTGAAGAACGCGAAGGAACTCGCCAGGGCCACCAAGGGGGCCGGGGACGGCACTTCCGCATACGACCGGTTGAAGGCGGCCGTCGGCGGTCTGGCAGACGAGACCGCCGACGCCGACACGCGCACGCGCTCGCTGAAGTCGGCGCTCGACCTGCTGTCGGGCGGCCAGATCTCTCTTCAGGCAGCCAAGGCCAAGGTGAACTCCGCCGTCCTCGACTTGCAGGAGGGGAGCAAGAGCGTCAACCGCGGCCAGGGCTACGGCGGCAAGCAGCTCGTCAACGAGGACAAGACCCTCAACACCACGACAAGGAACGGGCAGCAGCTCTATACCCAGCTCACCGCCCTGTCCGACGCGGCGGCCGACGCCTCGGTGGCCACCTACGACCTGGCCATCCGCAACGGCGAGTCGCTGCCCGCGGCGCTTGCGAAGGCCCGCGGGGAGATGAGCCGCGCCCGCGCGGAGGCGATCCGAGCCGCCCGCGGCTACGGGCTGACCAAAGCCCAGGCCGAGGGCGTCGCCGACAGCCTCGGCCTGCTGCCGTCCAAGGTGTCGTTGCTGCTCCAGACCAAGGGCATGGACAGCACGCTGGCGAACCTGATTGCGGTGCAGGCCGAGTTCCACAGGCTGCCCAAGCAGAAGACGATCAAGGTCGACTCGCTGAGCGACGGCGCGCAGAAGAAGCTGCGCAGCCTCGGCTTCACGGTCAAGACGGTGCCGGGCACGCGGCAGATCAAGATCACGGCGCCGACTGCGGGCGCCCGCAAGAACCTGGACGTGCTGATCGACAAGCTCGGGCAGACGCCGAACGCGAAGAACGTGAAGGTGTCGGCGCCGACCGCCGCGGCGATCAAGAGCCTGGAGGCCGTGCAGGCGAAGATCCGGGCGACGCCCGGCGCGAAGAGCGTCCGGGTCAGCGCGCCGACCGCGGGCGCCCGCAAGGATCTGGAGTCGCTCGGCTTCCGCATCGAGAAGATCCCCGGCTCCAAGGACGTGAAGGTCACGGTCCCCACCGGGGGCCCGAAGAAAGCGGCCGACACAATCCAGGGCCGTATCGACGCGCTGCGGGGCAAAGAGGTGACCGTCACCACGCGCCACGTGACGATCTTCGACCAGCTTCAGGAGTCCAACGCCTCTATCGCTGACGCCATCGAGAAGCAGGCCGACGCCCAGGCCCGCGCTGCCACGAAGCAGGCCGACGGCGGTGTCGTCGACTACTTCGCCGACGGCGGGATCACCGGCCCTCGACGCCGCGAGCGGCACGTCGCGCAGATCGCCCCGGCCGGGAGCTGGCGCATCTGGGGTGAGCCCGAGACCGGCGGGGAGGCGTACGTGCCCCTGGCCGCCTCGAAGCGCGACCGCAGCAAGGCGATCGTGGAGACCGTGGTCGACCGGTTCGGTGGCCAGGTCGAGTGGTACGCCAACGGCGGCGTACGAGGCCGGAGCAGCCGCGACTACAACCCGATGCTCGCCAGCAGCTTCAAGCAGGCCCGCAGTGTCGCGGCCATGGCGGGCGTCGTGCGCTCCTTCGACATCCGCACCGGCAGCGACCGCGCCCGCACCCGTGTGGTGGACGCCCGCGCCGGCGGGCGGGTCCAGGTCGTCGTCGTGCGCGAGCAGCAGCCGCTGATCGGCTCGATGCCGGTCACCGTCACCGACAGCTCCGCCACCCCCGAGCAGATCGGCAACGAGATGATGCGCACCCTGCGCAACGCGCAGCGGGGCGGGAGAGTGTGATGACCACAGCACCGAACAAGCACAGCCGCCCTGAACTGGCCCCGTGGCAGTACGAGATCGGCGGTGTCGTCCTCGGCACCGGCAGCTACGTCCCGATAGGGGACATCGAAGGGCTCGGATCACCCGGCACCCGCCCGCAGGACGCCGACAACTCCAACAGCGAGGGCACCTCACCGGGCCGGGACTTCTACGGCCCGCGCCCCCTGCGCTTCGAGGCGGGCATCAAGACGCCCGGAGACCCGGTGAAGGCCGCCGAGATCCTCGCCCGGCTGGAGCGCGCCCTGGATAACCCCGACGCCCGTACCAATCCCGGCGGCCGTCACGTCCTGCGAGGCAGGTGGCCCGGGCATGCAACGCGCCGCATGTACGGCCGACTTCGGCGTATGGAGGCGACCAGTACGGCCAACGCGGTGCATGGGTGGATACCCCTCGACATCGAATTCGTCGGCCTGGACAACCCTCGCTGGTACGACGACGAGCTGTCGAAGTTGACGCTTGGCCTGGACCAGGCCGCCCGCCCCCGCAGCGGGATCGCACCGTCGATGAGGCAATGGGCCGACCCGCCGCCTGCCGCCGCCCGGCCGACCCGGAGCGCCACCCGGCCGACGACCGCCCCGGCTGGGTCACCAACCACGGCGACGTGCCGACCTACCCGAGCCTGCGCGTGCACGGCCCGGTCACCGGCCCACGCATCTGGAACACCGTCACCCGCCGTGTCCTCGAACTCGACCTGTCGCTGCGCGACGGCGAGTGGGTGGAGATGGAGACCCGGCCCGGCACCTGCTGGGCACTGCGCAACGGCACCGTCAACGTGGCCAACGACCTCAGCCCCGCATCCCGTCTCGACCTGTTCACCCTGCCGCCCGGACGGTCCGAGATCGCGTGGAGCGCGAACGACCCGTCCGGCACCGCGCGCCTCGAGGTGGCGTGGCGGTCGGCGTACACCACCCTGTGAACGGAGAGCACTCGTGACGCTGCAACCCCCGATGATGGTGCGCGGGGCCGACCACTCCGCCCGCGCGATGCGCCTGATGATCCGCGACCTGGCCCGAGGCCGGCAGGGTGTCGCTGGCGGTGAGGACCTGAAGGTCCGCCCGCTGGAGACTCCAGGCCCCGGTGTGCGGGTCGGCGATGGCTCTGCTCTGATCCACGGTGCCCGGCCGTGGCAAGGGGCCTACACCCAGTCCAACATCGGCGACGCCGTGGTCGACGTGCCGCCGACCGGGCCGGTTGCCCGCACCGACCTGCTGGTGCTGCGCATCGAGGACCCGGAGTTCGAAGGCGACCGCGACCCGCGCCGCCAGGAGATCGGCTACTTCCACCTCATCCAGAACATCGGCGCGCAGGACACCACCGCGCTGCGGGAGATGACCGCGATCCCGCTGGCCCGCCTCACCATCCCCCGGAACACCGCGGCGATCACCACCGAGATGATCACGGATCTGCGGCGGCTGGCCAACCCGCGCACCGAGCGCACGCTGCGCACCGTGCACCCGACCACGACGGAGAAGGTGCCCGGCAAGCACGGCCAGTGGGCGGCCTGGCCCAAGGAGGCCGCCTGGGAACTCGACGTCCCGGCCTGGGCGACGGAGGCCGCCATCGTCGTCACCCTGTCCGGCCTGCGCGCCGAGGCGGGCTCCGTGTACGCCGAGCTGCGCACGCGGCTGGGGGAGCGCGCCGCGAAGCCGACCGTCGTGGACGACGACGGCACTACCACCCGCCGCTCCTCCGTGACCCTGGCCGACACGCTCGCCGTGCCGCCCGCCTACCGGGGCACCCGCCAGCACCTGGCCGTCGAGATCAACCAGAACGACAAGTACGGCGACGGCGACCTGACCGTGGCCAAGGGCACGACCGTCACGCTCGACGTCGCGTTCACGGAAGGGCCTGCGTGACGATGGCCGACTACCGCTACATCGTTGCGCGCGCCGCGACCGGCGATGTTCTGCACTGGAATCTGCCGCTGAGCGAGGTCGAGTACGGCCCGGAGATATCCGGGCCTGGCTCGTTGAAGGCGACCCTGCCGACCGCGTTCCGCCGCTCGCTGTCGGACGCGCTCGACGCCGGCGACACGGTGCTCCTCGTCGAGCGCAACGCCCGCCTCGACTGGGGCGGGCTGCTGTGGCGCGCCGAACCGGAGGGCAACACCCTGCCCGTTGAAGCCTCCGGGTTCACGAGCTACCTCCACCGCCGCTTCGACCTGCACGGCAACCTCGACGGCCGCGGCCCGTACATCGAAGCGGACCCGTGCGACGTGATCCGCGATGTGTGGGCCTACGCCCAGGCGCAGCCGGACGGCGACCTCGGCGTGGTCGTGGACGACACGAAGTCCAAGGCGAAGACCGGCACCGCGAAGGACCCCTTCACCACCTCCAAGACCGACCCGCGCAATCTCGGCGAGATCGTGGATGAGATGGCCGAGATCGATGACGGCCTGGAGTGGTCGGAGACCGTGGCATGGCGCGGGCGCCGTGCCGAGCGCCGCATCATCCTCGGTGCGCCGCGCCTTGGCCGGCGCCGCGAGGACCTGACGTTCACCACCGGCGCCAACGTGGTCGGCACCCCGCACGTCATCAAGGACGCCGACTCTTACGCCCAGTGGGTCATCGGCCTGGGCGCGGGCGAGGGCAAGAAGCGCAAGGTCGTCGTGGACGGCGTGCGCAACGGCCGCCTGCGCCTGGAACACCGGCTGGAGACGAGCGAGAAGGACGAGGCGAAGCTGAAGCAGCGGGCCCGCCGCGAGCGGCTGGCCCGCCAGGTCCTGCCCTCCCTGACCGAGCTGGAGATCATCGACCACCCGGCGGCTCCGATCGAGGCCCTGCGCATCGGGGACGACGTACGGATCCGTCTGTTCGAGCCGCACACCGAGTACGACGGCTGGTGCCGGATCGTCGGCTGGACGGTGCGGCCCGGCGAGGGCGAGACGGCCGAGCGCGTGACGTTGAAGCTGGAGCGCACGAACAAGCCCGAGGACGAGACGGGCGAGGAAGAGGAGCAGTAGGTGCCGGACACGATCGCCGACCTCGGCCGCCGACTGGCCAAGCTGGAGAAGCGGGTCGTCACCCTGGAGCGCGCCCACCGCGCGCCGTACCCGGAGTGGCGCGACCTTCCGCTGACCGGCGACACCACCGTCCCCGACGAGGAGCAGCCGCCGCAGTTCCGCGCCAACCCCTGGGACACGAGCGAATTCTGCGGCCGTATCGGACTGGCGAGCGGCCGGGCCTCCGACGAGCAACTGGTTGCGCTGCTGCCCGAGGGGTACTGGCCGCAAGCCCCGCGCACGGTCGACGTCGCCTCCGACGCGGCACGCCGCAGCCTCCAGTTCGACATCGACCCCAAGGGCCTGGTGCGGCTGCGCGTCCAGGGCGGCGGCAGCGTCCGCGCGTCCTGGATCAGCCTCGACAGCACATCGTTCCGGACCGACCGCGCCGACACCTGACCGGCTGCGCACCCCGGCCACCGGCCGGTGCGCCGCCGGTAGCATGACGCCTGGGTGACCCTCCACCTGCTTCGCACTCCCGAGGGACCGGACCGCCGCGGCGGCCACGGCCGACTGCCATCCGGCGCAGGGGAGAAGGATGAAGCGCGTGGCTACACCGCTGAGCGCGGACAGGTTCCTGTCCGTGCTGAAGGGCGCCGGGCTCGGCGTGGTCGAGCACGGCAAATGGCGCACCCACAACCGGAATACCCACGGCAACTGGGGCCCCGCGAACGGGGTCATGATCCACCACACCGGGCCGTACAGCTCCGAGAAGGACATGGTGGAGCTGTGCCGCGTCGGCTACCAGGATCTCCCAGGTCCCCTGTGCCATGGCGTCATCGACCGGTCCGGGACGATCCACCTGGTCGGCTACGGCCGGACCAATCACGCCGGCATGGGAGACACGGACGTCCTGCTCGCGGTCATCGCGGAGAAGACGGACCTCCCGCGCGACAACGAAGCGGATACCGACGGCAACCGGCATTTCTACGGCTTCGAGTGCATCAACACCGGGAGTCAGCCGTGGCCGGCGGCCCAGCTCGACGCGATGGCGCGGGCGGCGGCGGCCATCTGCCGTGCGCACGGCTGGAACGAGCACTCCGTCATCGGCCACAAGGAGTGGCAGCCGGGGAAGCCGGATCCGGGCGGCATCAACATGGACGACTTCCGCGCCCGGGTCGCCCGGCACCTCAAGGACGCCGGTAAGCCGAAGCCCGGCCCGAAGCCCAAGCCGAAGCCCGGCCCGAAGCCCAAGCCGAAGCCGGACCCGAAGCCCAAGCCGAAGCCGACACCGAAGTATGCGGCGTACCCGGGCAAGCAGTTCTTCCGCGAAGGGCGTTCCTCCCCGGTGATCGCCGCGATGGCGAAGCGGCTGATCGCCGAGGGCTGCGACTCCTACGACACGCCGCCCGGCCCGGTGTGGAACGACGCGCACCGCCGCTCGTATGCGGCCTACCAGATCAAACGCGGCCACCACGGCGCCGACGCCGACGGCATTCCCGGCCCGCAGACCTGGGCGGACCTGCGCGTCCCGCACCAGGCCGGTGCCGCCGACCTCACCCCCACCCCCACCACCCCGAACCAGGAGCACGACCCGATGCCGCAGGCCCTTGCCGATGTCGCCGAGCGCACCGTTGCCACCTACCTCCAGGCGCTGCTGGGCCTGATGGCAGCCTCCAGCACGACGGACATGGTGTCCCTTTCGGCGTGGCAGGCCGCCGCGGTCTCCGCCATACCGGCTGCGCTCAGCGCGCTGAAGTCCACCCTCGGCACCGTCCTGGGCAGGCCCGGAACGGCCTCGTGGCTGCCGATGAAGCGCGACCCGGCCACGCCCCAGCACTGATCACCGGGCAGCGAGAGAACAGGAGGAAGGACTGTGCCCGAAGGACAGGTCGCGCTCGCCCTGGCGGAGCTGCGCCAGGCGCTGGAGGTCGGATTCGCCCGCATCGACGGACAGTTGGCGCTACTCGTCCAGCGCAGCGACCAAACGGACAAGGCCCTGGAAGATCTGGAGGAAAGGGTGAGCGCGCTGGAGAAGACCAGATGGCCGCTGCCGACCCTCGCCGTACTGGCCAGCATCACCGCGGTGGTGCCGTTCCTGCGGCCTGGGGGTCATGATGGATACGACACACCTGCTCGTCACCGACCTGGAGGTGGACTCCGCTCTCGCGAACCCGGCGGTCCCGGCCGCCGTTCGCGCGGTGTGGCAACTGCTCTGGGAGTCGGAGGTCCGGCTGGATGAGGTTCTGGCGTTCGACGTGCCGGACGCGGAGCTGGATGACCGCCTGGTCGTCATCCGGCACGCGAAGGAAGGCGACGTCTACGAGGCCGGGATCACCGCGTCGGCGGCCAACGCGCTGCGCGAGCTGATCGGGTCCCGCACGGACGGACCGCTGTTCACGCTGGGAGGGCGGCGGCTGACCAAGGGCGAGGTGGCGACCGCCTTCCGGGAGGTGACCGGCGGGCGCACGATCCACGCCCTGCAGTTCACGCGACAGAGGAAGGAGCAGGGCTCGGCCCTGCTCGGTTCCACCGCCGACCAGGCCGAGGGCAAGACCACGTAGAGCGCGCGGCAACGCACACGGCCCCCGCCGAAGCGGGGGCCGTTTGGCCTCTTGGAGAAAGACCGCCGCCACCATAGCAGCGACCGCCGCGCCCGCCGGCGTACGCGTACGGCTACGCTGCCCTCTGCATCCAGGGCAGACACCGGAGGACGGGGATGAGTCGGGGCAAGCCGTATCTGGTCGGGCACCAGGAGTTCGCCGCGCTGTACCGCGTCGATCCGAAGCAGGTTGCGCAGTGGCTGTCCCCGAGCCGCGGCAGCGTGCTGGATCCGGAGACCGCCATCGTCGTCAGCGGGGTGCGGTACTGGCCGCTCGGCTTCGCGGCCGGGTGGGGAGCGACCACGGCGCGGTTTCGCCAGGTCGACCTGGGTGTGAAGGCGCGGATCATCGCGGAGCAGGGCGAGGGCTGGGAGCCGGGCCTGGGGGATGAGCTGCCGCCGATCGTCGGCCAGCAGGAGATCATCGAGCTATTCCACCTGCCCGCGCAGGGCAACTTGGCGACGACCATCGCGACAGGGCGGTTCCCGGAGCACGACTGGCTGCTGTCCGGGTCGATGCTCTGGATGCTGGACACCGTCCTCGACGCCGTCCCCAAGCTCCGCGAGAGCGCGCGCAGCTTGCCCTGGGATGTGGACGAACAGGTCGTCGCCGCCCTGCGCGACGGCACGTACGACGGGCCCGGCAGTCGCGTGCTGACCCGAGGTCGCCACGCCCGAAAGGCCCTCTGAGCTGCGTAAACAGTGTACTTGGCCCCGAATTGCGAATAAGATATAAGCGATCTCCGTTACGGGGGTCCGCAGTTCACCAAGGAGGCAGCAGTGCAGTTCACCGCCACACCGGACGGCGGCGAGATTGTGGCCATGGATGCCTGAGAGGCCCTGGTCCTCGAAGGGGCCCTCTCGCTCTACGTCCTCAAGCACCCCGACTCCAACGTCGCCGTCGATGCCCTACGAGCCGCAACGGCGGCCAACGAGGCCCGTGAGGCGCGCATGGAGGAAGCGGCCGATCGGGCCTCTTTCTGACGTCGGGCCGAGCGTGTGAAGTCGCGCCTGTAATCGGTGGGGTTGATCATCTGTCCGCCGATCCGCAAGATAGGTGACATTCTTGAAAGAAGTCATCATCAGGGGATGGGTATGGCAGCCGTCCAGGACGAGATACCGGGCCTGGTCATCCACACCGTGAAGCAGCCGGACGGCCAGCCGGCGTCCATCCAGGCCCAGTTCGAGACGTTCCACCAGCTCAACCCCTGGGTGCTGCGCGCGCTGGAGGCCCTGACTGCCGATTACCTGAAGCGCGGCGCGAGCCGTGTCGGCATCGGGATGCTCTTCGAGGTCCTGCGCTGGCGCTACGTCACGGCGACCGAAGGCGACGAGTTCCGCCTCAACAACAACTTCCGCAGCCGGTACGTCCGGCTCCTGATCGAGCGCCACCCCGAATGGGCGGGCGCCTTCGAGGTCCGCAGCCTGCGGACCGAGTGAAGCAACCCTCTTGGAGAGACACGACCCATGAACCAACCCACCGAACAGCAGGACGGCGACACGGCGTCGGCCGCACCGGCGCCGACCGCCCCCGAGAAGTTGCCCGAACGCAGCGTCTCCCAGAGCGCCGTCGTTCTGCGCGCCGACCAAGTCGAGTTCGACGCACGTCAGGTGGCCGCCCTGTCGCTGATCAGCCCCGGACTCGCCCAGGCACCGCGTGCCCAACTGGCCTTGTTCTTCCACTTCTGCGTGCGGTCCGGCCTCGACCCGTTCGCGCGGCAGATCTACATGATCGGCCGCACCAACTGGAAGGCCGCCGACAACCCCGACGAGCCGGAGAAGACCTGGACCATCCAGACCGGCATCGACGGCTTCCGCACGGTCGCCCACCGCGCGGCCAGCAAGGCCGGGGAGTCCATCTCGTACGAGGACACCGTCTATTACGACTCCGAGGGCAACGCCCACGAGGTCTGGCTGTCGAAGGCGTACCCGGCCGCGGTCAAGGTCACCGTCCTGCGCGGCACCAGCCGGTTCCCCATGATCGCCCGCTGGGACGAGTTCGCCCCGACGTACTACGACCGCAAGCAGGGCGCGTACGTCGTGGCGAAGATGTGGCAGCAGATGCCCGCCCACATGCTCCGCAAGTGCGCCGAGGCCGGCGCGCTGCGCATGGCCGCACCGCAGGACCTGTCCGGCGTGTACGTGGATGAGGAGATGGCGCGGGCCGACGCTGAAGCCGTCGTCCGCGAGGCGGAAGAGGCGACCCGACGCCTGCGCGAGGCCGCCGGGCTCGAAGCGGGCGACGACAAGGGCGGCAACGACAAGGGCGACGCGAAGGAGGAGTCCGCCGAGGACTCCCAGGCTGGGGACCGGGACGAGAGCACGGAGCAGCCCGCGCCGAGGAAGCGGGCGCGTGCCGCGAAGAAGGCTCCCCCGGAGGCCAAGCCGGACACCGCCGCGGAGTCCGACGAGGCCCCGGCTCCGGCGAAGCGCACCCAGCGTAAGCGGCCCTCCGCTCCCCGCCGCGCCTCCTGACCCTGTCGACACCGGGTGCCGCCCGCTGTCGGGCGGGCGGCACCCCATCCTCTTGGAGAACACCGTGACCACCATGGCCATCGCGCCGGAGCGGCCCGTCAGCCTGTGGCCCGCCGCTCACGCGGCGGACGCACGCCGCCCCCGCTCCCAACAGACCAAGCTCGGCGCCAGCGACACCGTGTGCGCACGCCGGGCCGGGTACCTCCTGCACGGCCGCACCCCGACCGACGTCGGCGAGAAGCGGAAGGCGATTCTCGGAACCTGGCTACACGCCGGGATACTTGAGGCCGCCCGCGAGGAGTACGGCTGGCTCGTCGAGCGCCGCGTCGAGGACGAGACCGTCCGGGGCCACATCGACGCCGTCCAGCTCGACAGCGCCACCGCCGCCCGGCTCCCGAAGCGGCTGCGCCCCACGCTCCCGGCCGAGGAAACGACCGTCGAGGACGTGAAGACGAAGAGCACGTACCAGTGGGACAGCGTCCTGCGGTACGGCGCGAGCGAGGCCGAGCTGAGGCAGGTGTACCTGTACGCCGATCTGCTCGGCACGGAGGGCTTCGCCAGCGTCCGGGGCCAGCGGCAGCTTGCCCACCTCGGGCCGGTGCCGGTCGCCCGCATCCGCTTCCGGTTCATCAACCGCGACTCGGGTGACGACCACGTTCAGGAGATCGCCTACGAGGCCGACCGCGCCCGCCGTGCCCGCTGGTGGGTTCAGCAGGTGCGGGCCGCCGCTTCCCCAGAGGAGCTGCCGCGCACCTTCCAGGGGCCGGGCATCTCCGCGATCTGCGACCACTGCCCCTTCCGCACCGCGTGCTGGGGGCCTCTGGTCGCCGGGCGCTCCCCGCAGAGCCAGCTCATCCACGACGACGAGGAACGCGCGAAGGCGCTGGCCGAGTACGCCGAGGTCTCCGAGCAGATCAAGCCGCTCAAGGACAGGCAGAAGTTCCTGCGCGCCCAGCTCGAAGGCTCCGAACCCGGTGTCTACGGCGACAACGTCCTGAAGTGGAGCGGCGGCAACCCGACCAAGGTCGATGACGTCGAGGCGATGGTCGCGCTGTACTGCCGTGCGGGGCTGGAGGTGCCGATGGTGCCCGACGCGGCGTCGATGAAGGCGATGTTGAAGGAGGTGGGCATCCCCGTGCCTACGCGCCTCGACCACGACCGGCGGACCGCGGTGAGCATCAACGTCACCGCGCGCAAGAAGCCCTGATCGCGCCACACGGCGGGGGCGGAGCCGGCGTGCTCCGTCCTCGCCCCCGCGGGGCGGGGCCAGACGGAACACGGAGAGGTGCCGGTGAGCATCCAATTGATGGTGGTGGCCGCCTACCTGCCGAAGGAAGTGATCAACACCACGCAGAAGCTCGTCCTCATGAAGATCGCGGACTCGGCCGACGACCAGACCCGGCTGGCCCGGCCGGGCCTGGAGCGGATGATGGCCTGGGCCGGCGTAGGGGAGAAGCAGGTCATCACGGTGGTGACCCAGCTCGTCGGCCTCGGCCTGGTCGAGCGGGTCACGATCGGACGTGTCGGCCGCCGCGCCGAGTACCGGGTGTTCCCGCACGGCGTGCCTCCCATCCCGTCGACGGAGGAGTTGATCGAGCGGCGCCGGACGGCGCAGCGTGCCCCGACCAACCCCCGGCTGGCCCGCAAGACCGCGCGCCGCAAGCCGTCGTCGGCGGCCCGGACACAACAGGATGTCGCCGCACGGGAAGAGGCACGGGCCGCCGCCGAGGCCGCTTCGGAGCCAGGGTTGCCCCAGGGGAACCCTGATGACGCTCCGGGCAGGGTTGCCCTGGGGGAACCCAGTGGGTTGCCCTCGGGAAACCGGGCGGGTTCCCCTGGGGAAACCCCTTCTCTTCCTTCTTCTTCCTCTTCTCTTCCTCACCCCCCTACCCCCACGGCTGACGCTGCAGGGGAGCCGGAGGCGGAGCGCGGAGAGCCGCAGCGGGCGGGTTGCCCGAAGCACGCCGAGCCGGTGTCGAACTGTCGCGGGTGCGGAACGAACCCACGTGCCGGGAGGGAGCAGGCGCGGCGCGAAGCGGCCGACCGCGAGCACCGCCAGCAGCAGGACTGGCTACGGCAGTTCTTCGCCGAGCAGGAGCGGCGCGTTGCGGCAACGGACCCGCAAGCTCTGGAGATGGCCCGCCAACGGGTGCGAGAGCTGGCACGAATGGGCCGCGAGAAGGGCGCCAACTCCCGGCAGAGACAGGGGCATTCACGAGATCGGCAACATTGACGCCTCGGTGTACGCCATTAAGATATAAGCATGAGTTCGGAACCCACCGAACTCACCGACCTCTTGGAGACCACCTTGACCGACACGCTCACCCCGACCCCCGACGTCTACGTCGTGGTCGCCGAAGTGATCCACGGCTCACCGGTCGCACCGCGCCTCGGCGACCACCTCTACTGCTCGGCCGAGTGCGCCGAACACGGCGTCCGCGAGCTCGTCAGCGACCTGAGCAACGAGGAAGGCGGCAGCGGCTTCGTCCTGCCCCACGAGGGGCGCGCGATCGGCTGCGTCGTCACCCGCGGCGGCCGGATGTGGTCGGTGCAGATCCTCGCCCGCAGTGAACTGCCCACCATCTGACATCCGCTTCACCTGAGATAGGTGACATTTTTCAGCGGCGGGCGTGCTTTCTGTGCGCCCGCCGTGCACACCCTCTTGGAGACCAGCACATGACCACCACCATCGCGGCTCTGCCCGACCACAACCGCACCACCGACCCGCTGTGGCAGCGGCTCTTCCACCGCTACAGCCACGTCATCACCCCGCTGCGCTACGCGGGTTGGGTCACCGACATCGAGACCGCCGGAGGAGGCGAGTTCTTCGTCCGTGCCGACCTGCGGGACGGCACGGAGCTGATCATCGCCTCCGAGCACAGCCTGCCCGCCGACGCCGCTGAGGTGAACGGCTGGACGGCCGTCCGTCGGGATGTGCAGGACCCGAGCAAGCACACCGTCCTGTACGACTCCACCCCCAACGGCCCCCAGCGCCACCACCGCAACAGCCTGATCCCGCTGCTGGCCCGCATCGACGGCCTCGACGTTCCCCGCCGCGCACCCCGGCTGATCGTCTCGGCCACGCACACCGCGCCGTACGGCGCGAGCCACAACCAGACCGCCGGGATCGAGGGTGCGGCCACCGCCATCGCCCGCTTCTCGGAGTGGTCCCAGCGGCTCACCGACCACGAGGGCTACCGCCGCGTCTGGCAGCGGGCCCAGGCGGACGGCTACCCGCTGGCGCTGTTCGAGTCCGCCGGACACATCACGACCGTCCGCGTCACCCGCAGCGATGACTGACCGGCCGCGCCGCGCACCGCGCCCCTCCGGGGGCGCGGACCGGTGATCTGGCTGCTGATCGTGTGCGCCCTCGGCTTGCTGGGGTTCACCGCCCTCGGCATCGAGGACAGCCGCCACCACCGCGCGTTACGCGCCTCCGACGAGTCCTGACCACGGTCGCCCGGCCCAGCCGGGCCGGGCGGCCCCGCCTCTTGGAGACCTAAGACCGTGCCCCGATCCATCCACCTGCTCTGCGGAGCGGGCGGAGATGCCACCGGCCTGTTGAAAGCCGGTTACGACCCCATCCTCGGCATCAACCACTGGCAGACCGCCGTCGACACGTTCGGGCTCAACCACCCGAATGCGGCGGCGCGCTGCGCCGACATCCAGAACTACCCCATGCGCTGGCTCCCGAAGGCCCTCGTGCTGTGGGCCAGCGTCATCTGCACCGAGGTCAGCCCCGCCGGCGGGAAGAAGCGGCCCGACCCGGCGCAGGACGCACTGTTCGAGGAAGAGGAGCAGTGGCGCGAACTGCCCCCGGAAGCCTTCGAGATGACCCGGGTAACCGCCTGGTGCGTGCTGCGCGCTGCCGAGGCGAAGCGGTTCTCGTGCGTCGTCGTGGAGAACGTCGTCGAGTTCATCACCGACTGGCTGCTGTTCCCCGAGTGGATCCGCGCCATGAAGAAGCTCGGCTACCGCGTCCAGATCGTCTCCGTGTCCTCCGCGCACATCGGGTCGGAGACCAATCCGAACGCCCCGCAGTGGCGCGACCGCGTGTACCTGGTCTTCACCCTCACCGGGATCCGCCGACCCGACCTCGCCCCCCGTCCACTGGCGTACTGCTTCGAGTGCGGGCGGGACGTCAAGGCGCGCCAGAGCTGGCGCGACCCGCGGGTGAAGGTCGGCAAGTACCAGCAGCAGTACGACTACCGCTGCCCGAACAGCCGCTGTGGCCACGCGCTGGTGGAGCCGTACGTCCGGCCCGCCTCCGACGTGATCATGTGGGACGACATCGGCCAGCGCATCGGGGACCGCGCCCGCCCGCTGGTGCCGAACACCATGCGCCGCATCGCGGCCGGACTGGCGAAGTTCCCCTACGAGCCGTCCGTCGTCACCCTCACGCACGGCAAGGACGGCACCGACCGCGCGTTCGCCCCGCGCACCCGGCCGCTGCCCACCCGCACGGCCAAGCTCGGTGAGGCCCTGCTGGTGCCCGTGGGCGGCTCGTGGAACGACACGGCCTCGCCCATCGAGGAGCCCATGCGCACCCGCACCACCCGCGAGAGCGAAGCCCTCGTCACGGTGGACCCGTTCATCGTCGAGTTCCGCAACAACTGCGACGCCGCGCCGATCGACGCCCCGCTGAGCACCATCGCCACGGCCCGCCACCACGGCCTGGTCGTCCCCGACGGCAACGTTCGCACCCGCGTCCGCAACACGTTGGTGATCCCGTACCGCAAAGCCGCGCCGAAGACCGCGGGCGAGCCGCTGCACACCCTGTCGACCCGCGACTCGGCGGCCATCGTGCGGACCGCGCCCGCCATCGAGGACTGCTACTTCCGCATGTTGCAGCCCCGCGAGCAGCTATCGGCCCAGCGGTTCCCCGAGACGTACGAGGTCGTCGGCACCAAGGCCGCCCAGACCCAGCAGGCCGGCAACGCCGTGTCGGTCAACGTCGCCCGCTGGATCGGTGAACGCCTCAAGCCCGTCCTCGCCTGACCCCCTGTAGAAGAAGGAGAGCACCGTCATGACCCCTGCCGTATGCGATCAGCTAGCCGTCCTCGCCCAGCAGCGCGAGGAGTTGGACGCCGAGCGGCGCCGTTTCGAGAAGGCGTACTGCCTGGCTGTCCTGGACCACATCAGCGCGAGGATCCGCGCGCTGTGCCCCGAGGCCGTCTATGTCACCTTCGACTACAACGGCAAGACGCGGTCGCTGGAGCTGGCGGGCGTGCTCGGCGCGCAGCCCAGCCCCCTTGGGACCTGCCCCTGGCTGTGGGAGAACGGCGACGACGAGCACCCTCTCGAAGAGATCGCCGTCGACATCGAACTGGACGTGCAGAGCGCGCTGGCGCCGTACGACTCCCCGGCCTGGGCCACCGTCGTACGCAACAGCGCCAGCGACAGCAACTGGCTCCTGGAGCTGCCCCCGGCCGACCGCGCAGCCCGCGTGGCGGATCTGATACGCGGGCACCACCCCGCGGCAACGGCGGTCATCGTGGACAGCCGCGCAGGCGGGGGCCGCGTCATCGGGGTCATCGAGGAGCAGGCGGACGGTGGCGCCCCCGCCCCCGTTGCCCGGCCTCGGCTCAGCGCCCCGTGCGACGACGCTGTCACTCGCCTCGTGGCACAGGTCGTTCTCCTCCCCCCGCTGGCCGACCGTCACCTGATGCCGCTCACGCGCGGCTTCGCCCACCCGTACGGCTCCAGCGTCAGCGATCAGGTCCGCCTGATGCCGCTGCCGCCAACCGCCTAGCGCACGGGAGGAGGAGCAGATGAGCGGCAACGGGTGGGTCGGTGAGGCCCCCTGCGCCGGGGACACCCGCTTCACGTCCGAGGAGACGGCGGCCGAAGCCCCGACGGAGCCGCTGGTCCTCTCCCTCCTCGCGGCCTGCCAGGGCTGCCCGTTCCGGTCGCAGTGCATCGACCTGGTCATGCCGAGCACGAGCCTGTTCGACGGCGTGTGCGGCGGACGGCTCTGGCACAACGGGCAGGTCCTCGCGACCTGCGAGGGCGCTCAGCCCGCCGAACTACGCGAGCGCGGCCGACGCCCGATCACCCACGGCACCGAAGCCGGTGCCCGTGCCCACAACCGGCGCGGGGAGCGCGCGTGCTCCCTGTGCCTGGAGGCCGGACGGCTCGCCCAGCAGGCCCGCCGGGCCCGCAAACGCGCCTACGGCTCCTGATCATCACCCCTACAACTCCTGCGGAGACCCACCATGTTCACCGTCAAGGCCCGCGACCTGGCGGCCATCCTCGACCAGGCCGCCCCGCACCGCTTCCAGGCGGGCGAGGACGCATGCGACCTCGACGCCCTGATCCTCGACTGCACCCCCGGCCACCTCCACGTCGTCGCGTGCAGCGACCGCACGCTCGCCGTCGCCCGCACCCCCGTCGCGGGCGACGTGTGGACGGCCCCCGTCGGCTACGACGACGCCACCGCGCTGCGCGGCTGGCTGGAGTCGTCCGACACCGTCACCGTCGAGCACGTCACCAGCGGCGGCCATCAGCTGCTCCGCTTCACCGAGGGCGTCGCCCAGCTCACCGTCCCCGCCGCACCCCACGTCGGCCGCCTGCCGTGGCGGTCCCTGCTGCGCCTGGTGCTCGACGCCCGTGAACACCCGCTGGCGCAGGGGCGCCCCGTGCAGCTCAGCGCCGACGACCTGTCCCGGTGGCTGAACGCCGGCGGCAATGGCGAGGCGATCGAGTTCCGCTCCCTGGGACCGGTGGGCACCTTGGTGACCGCCGGACCCGACTTCCTCGGCCTCCAGACCCCGCACGGCTGGGACGGCCCGGAGCCCGGTCGGGGATGGTCCTCGTCGCTGCGCACCCGCCTGTTCCTCTTCGCCGGGCAGCTCCTCGAGGTCGGGGCGCGCTACGCGGACTGGACGGGTACGGCATGGGTCGTGCCCGCCCGGCCCCGCTCCGGCGAGGAGCCGTGGTTGATCTCGGCCGACTACGCGGCCGTCGCCCTGCCCATCTCCCACGTGCTCGCGGTCGGCAAGTTCCTCGTTCGTCTGCCCGACTGAGCCGAGATAGGTGACATTCATGAACCATGTTGTGCGCTCCCGCGCTCCGGTGTGCGGACAGCTCTCGGACCCCGGCTACGGACTGAACCCGTGGCCCGCCGCGTGGCGCGCCCGCCCTCGACTCCTGCGGCCCAGCCGAATTGAATGGAATCCCTCTGTGAACAAGGCCCAGCTCATCCAGGCCGTGGCGAAGACGACCGGCAACCGCGCGCAGGCGGCCGACGCCGTGGAGGCCGCGCTCGATGCGATCGTCCGCGCCGTCGCCGCCGGTGAAGTCGTCTCCGTCACCGGATTCGGCAGCCTCACCCCCCGGGTGCGCCCTGCCCGCACCGCCCGCAACCCGTAGACCGGTGAGCCGGTGGAGGTCGCCGAGCGCCGGGTCGTGAAGTTCCGCCCCGGCGTCCGGTTCCAGGACCTCGTCGCGGGCCGCCGGGCCATGCCCGAGTCCGGCAACTGCATCCAGAAGGACCGCCCCAAGACCCACAAGGTCGCCCGCCCGTAACCCGCTGCACACCAGGGGCCGTCCCGGCACGCGCCGGGACGGCCCCGCCGAAGGAGTTCGAGATGAACGACCGTTCCGTGGGCGTCGAGATCGACGCCACCGCGAAGTGGCTGGAGGAGCGGGGCATAGTCGGCGCGGCCGGTCTGCTGCGGCGCGTCGCGCGCCAGAGGGACGACGCCGTACGAAGGCTCGGCCTTTACCCCGCCTCGCCCGCGCACCAGACGGGCGGCGAGCGCCCCGCCCCGCGTGACCTGGACGCCGCCGCCGAAGCGGCGATGCTGCGCACCGACGTGGCACGTCTCCAGACCCTGGCCGAGCGGGCCGGCTGGGTACCAGACCCGGCCGCGAAGCGCCTGTTGCGCTGGCGCGACGGCTGGTGGGAGCTGGGCCACCGCCGCAGGAACCCGAAGGACGGCTACCACGACACCGGCTGGTACCTGTGGGGGCCGGTCGGCAGCTACGACGGCGAGTGGGTCGACCGCCACAAGGGACCGGCCATGGCCGAGGCAGAGCGCCTGATCAGCAAGCACCTTTCCGCGACCGGGGAAGGCCAGCGGTGAGCGGCCAGATAGAACTGGTCAGCGCCCGCGCCGTGCACGGCCCCGAGCCGGTGCCCGACCTGTCCGCCGCCGACCGCATCGTCATCAGCAACAGCGGCGGCAAGGACAGCATCGTGGCCATGGATGAGGCCGTACGCCTGGGCGACGAGGCCGGAGTCCGCGACCGCATGGTGGTCCTGCACATCGATCTCGGAACCACTCCGCGCGGCCACAGCGTGGAGTGGCCCGGCACCGTGGACCTGGCGCGCCGCCAGGCCGCCCACTACGGACTTCCCTTCGAGGTCCGGCGCATGACGAAGTGGCCGTCCCTGTTCCACCGCATCCGGGCGCGCGGCCAGTTTCCGCACCTCATGACCCGGTTCTGCACCTCGGAGAAGAGGGGCGTGGCGCACCGGTTCATGACCGAGCAGGTCAACGCCCTCGGCATCTTCGGCCGCCCGGCGCGGATCGTGCACGTCATGGGATTCCGGGCGGAGGAGTCCCGTGCCCGCGCCCGGCGGCCCGCCGTCGAGATCGACCACCGGGCCAGCAGCGGGCGCCGCACCGTGACCCAGTGGTACCCGGTGCTGCGCTGGAGCACCGCCGAGGTGTGGCAGCGCATCCGGGACCGCGGTCTGCCCTACCACTGGGCGTACGACGCCGGCATGTCCCGGCTCTCGTGCAGCCTGTGCGTCCTGGCCTCCGCCCCGGACCTGACGTGCGCGGCCGGGCTCCGGCCCGAGCTGGCGCGCGAGTACGCCGACCTGGAAGAGGAGCTGGGCGTCCCGTTCCGGCGGGAGCTGTCGATGGCCGAGGTCATCAGGCGAGCGGGAGGTGCCGCGTGACCGCCGAGCCCCAGAGCGCCCCGGTGACCCTGCCCAGCGTGCAGGAGAAGGGGGAGTGGCAGCCGTGCGTCCTCGGTCTCGACCTGTCGCTGACCTCGACCGGCATCGCGGGGACAGACTGGGCACGCGCCTACCGGCCCGGCCGCCGCCGCAGCCACGAGCGGCTGGACTGGCTGCTCGCGGCCGTTGCGCTGAGCGTGAAGGACGGCGCGGACCTGGTGGTCGTCGAGGGCGCCGCCTACGCCCAGGGCGGGCAGGCCGGGCACCACGAGCTGGCCGGGCTGTGGTGGCTGGTTACGCAGTACCTGTGGCGCCACCGCATCCCCTACGCCGTGGTGACCCCGCACGGGCGCACGATCTACGCGACCGGCCGGGCCAACCCGGCCCAGGACTTCCCGCGCAAGGACCGGGCCCGGATCGCGAAGGGCATGGTGCGCTCGGTGGCCGTCGAGCGGTACGGCGTCCCGTGCGAAGGGCCGGGCCGCTACGACCAGGCGGACGCCACGATCCTCGCCGCGATGGGGCTCGACTGGCTCGGCTACCCGACGGTGCCCGTGCCCGACTCGCACCGCCGCGCGCTGGAGGCCGTCCGCTGGCCCGATCTCATTCCGGCAGCCGCGAATTAGGGAATTGAATTGCGGAAATTAAATGCGCATTCATTCGGCCACATCTTGCTTCTGGGGTATTTGCCATTAAGATATAAGTAAGAAATTCGGGAAACGCCTGAATGGGAAGGGGGATTGGAATGGAAACCCAGAACCACGGATGCGGCTGCGAGTGCAACAGCGGCGGATTCTGCGGCGGCTGCGGCCACGCCGGATGCGGCGGACGCCGCTAACCATCTCCGAACCCCACCAGCACCCCGCGCCCCCGGCCCACCGCCGGGGGCGCACCCATACGCGCAAGCGCCTCTTGGAGACCCAATGACCGACTACTCGCCCGGAATCCGCGAACTCGCCCACCAGATAGGGCTCGACCCCGAACACGTCGCATACGCCGTGCGCTTCGCCTCACGCACCTTCGCCCGCGTGCAGGTGACCACCGGCATGACCCTCGACCAGTTCCGCCGCCTGTTCACCCAGGACCGGCACTCCATCGTGATCGTCGCGAACATCGCCATGCGCCACGCCGGCCGCCGCGACGACGCCCAACTCCTCATGACCATCTACAAGGCCGCCGTCGGTCGCCTCCCGTACGAGCGGCCCCTGCACACCGGCGTCGGCACCCTGCCCGAGTACCACGGCCACAAGCAGATCCAGGAGGCCGTACGCATCCTGACCGCCGCCGGAATGCCGCCCATCCACACCGACGGCGTCCACGAACTGCGCCCCGGCTTCCAGGTCATGCCCGACGACACCGGAGACCTGCCCGGCTGGGTGTTCATCAAGCCCGACCCCGACGCCAAGGCCCGCACCGGCTTCGCCGGCGGAGACCTCGGCTACCTCGCCGTCATGCGCTGGGCCGGATGGGGCGTCATCACCGAACGCCTCCCCGGCGGCCTGTACGCCGCCTGCCACCCCGACCACCAGGGCAACCCCTTCCCCACCGCCCCCACCTCCTGACCCGCCCGTGCCCGGCCGCCCCGCGCGGCCGGGCACGGCCGACCAGAAAGGCATCAGCCCGTGAAGCTCCCCGTCGACAAGGCCACCCTGGCGGCCTGGTCCGCCCTGCTCGGCCTCACCGACAAGCAGACCGCCGCGACCCTCGCCGAGATCGAGAAGACCCTGCGCATCGGCTACGAGCACCGCCCCGACGAGCTGCGCGACACCAGCTTCGACCAGCTCATCAGCGACATGGACACCGACGAGGCGGCCCTGATGTTCCTCATCAACGGCCTGCGGCAGGCCGGGTACCCCGCCGCTGCCTACGACGTCGAGATCCGCGGCATCTTCGCCACCCTCCGGGACCTCCAGCAGACCAGCTGACCCCGCTCACCACCCCATCCACCCGCCGCCCCGGCCGCGCACCGCGCACCGGGGCGGCCCCATGCGCGCCCGCAGAAAGGAACCCGCCGTCATGTCCGACGACTTCTTGCCCCGCGCGGCAGCCCCGGCCACCGCCGCGCGGCCCGCGCCGTCGTGGGCGAAGAAGCCCCCGCCCCAGTCCAAAGCCCGCCCCACCGGCAAGATCACCGCCTGGCGCTACGCCGCCCCGCGCGACCCGCACGAGCACGCCCGCAAGATCGCGGAGAACGTCCTCGAAGCCTGGTACCAGTCCTTCGGCGGCAGCAGCATCGACGTCCCCCTCGGCACCGTCGCCGGGCTCTCCCTGCTGCGCAACGTCCCCGGCCTGGCGGACTGGGTGCTCAACCTCCAGCCCGAACAACTCCCGCAGCTCCTCAAGGAGATCTACCTCGGCCACTGGATCAAGCGCCCCGACCTGATCAACCGCGCCATACGCCTCCACGACTGGGCCTGGAACCCCAACCCCGACAAGCAGCAGCTCCGCGCCGTCCACGCCGTCACCCGCGCCGCCATCAACACCGGCCTGATGGACCTCACCGGCCACGACGACCCCTGGCAACGCTCCGAAGCCGACGTCCTCAGCCCCCTGCTCACCGGCCTCCGCCACAAGAGCGACAAGAAGTGGCGCGGCGAGTACCACACGCCGGCGTGCATCACCGACCTGATGGCCAACATGACCGTGGACAAGGACTTCGCCAAGCCAGGCATGTCCTTCCGCGAACCCGCCGTCGGCTCCGGCACGATGTTCCGCTCCGTCGCCCAACGCCTGCGCGACCTCGGCCTCAACCCGCACGACTTCCACTGGTACGGCAACGACATCGACGCGCTGTCCGCCGGGTGCGCCGCCGTCAACGCGATCATCTGGGACCTCGGCCCGCGCTGCCTCATCGGCTGCGCCGACTCCCTCGCACCGGACGACGACTACGCCAAGACCCGCGCCGAAGCCAAAGAAGCCTTCGAGCAGCGCGACCGGTACATGGAGACCGCCAGCACGATCGTCGCCTGGCGCCGCGCCTTCGACCTGGTCGACCAGCTCATGCCCAGCAAAGAGAACGCCGCGTGACGGAACCCGACCCCTTCGACCGACCCGGCACCACCCCCACGCCGCGCCGCCGACGCCCGGCCTTCGCCGGACCGCGCGACGAGATCGACCTGCCGCCTCTCGACCAGCTCGCCCCCACCCTCGACCCGCCGTGGAGCAAGGAGGACACCGACACCCCCGACCGCACCGCCGCCTACCAGCACCCCGACGGACACCGCATCGGCCTACGCGTCCAATCCCGCGGCCTCGCCATCCAGACCTGGATCACCGCAGGCCCCGAACTGCCGCCGATCCCCGACGGCACCGACATCGAGCAAGCCGAAGCACAAGCCGCCAACGACGCCCGGCTCCAGCCCGGCCGCACCTGGCACGCCGTCCTGACCACCCGCACCAGCAAAGCCCTGGCCGCCGACCTCGCCGCGCTCGTCCGCGAACGACTGCTCCCCGCCCTCACGAACAAGCCACGCGGCATGCCCGCCCCCGCGCAGCCCGCCCGTATCGGGCAGCCCGACACCGCATCGCAGAAGGAAGGAACCCAGAAGTGAGCACGCCCGACAACACGGTGCAGGTCACCAGCCTGCCCAACCTCGCCCAGATCCTGCCGTACCTCCTCGGCCACTACCCGGACGACAGCATCGCCCTCCACGCCCCCGGCCCGAACTTCCACGACGGGCCGACCATGACGTGCCCCCTCCCCGACGACAGCGCCGAGTGGCAGGCCACCGCCGAGCACGCTGCCCGCCAGTTCGTGGCCTACGCCCACGACCGCGGCCATGACCTCGCTGAGGGCGTCATCATCTACCTCTGCCGCGAACCGCGCCCCGGCCAGAGCCCCGGGGAGACCGCCGCGCTCCTTGCCCCCGTCGGCACCTGGCTCACGAACGAGTTCGTGGAGCACCGCGCCAACGTCCTCCAGACGATCGGCCTCGTCGCGAACCGGTGGTGGGCTTACGAGTGCGACGTCGACGGGTGCTGCGAGGGCGACCCGCTCCCGTCGCCCGACGACCCCACCAGCGTCGCCGTGCAGATGGCCCGCCTCGGCCGCGCTCCCGGCCCTCGCACCCGCGACATCATCAAGGAGTTCCGGGCGGCCACGGCGGACCCTGCGTTCCTCATGGACCTGCACACCGCCGCCGACTACTTCAACTCGCGGTGCGCGACCACCGCCGGACGCGACGCCACGCTCGCGTTGACGCTGGAGCAGATCGACGCCGCCATGAGCCGGTTCCGTGACGGGGCGACCGCCCTCACCCGCGCCATGACCACGCAGCTCATCGTCGGCCTTCAGGACGCCGCCGCCCTGGAGGCCGGCATGGCGCACGCTGGGGACAGCGACCTTCCCCACGCCCGACGCTTGTGGGCCTACCTCGCACGGCACTGCGCCGAACCGTTCAGGCAGGAGGCCGTGCCCGTCCTGACGCTGTTCGCGTTCGTCGCCTGGCGGCAAGGCGACCTCATCGCCGCCCGGCTCGCCCTGCGCGACGCCATCACCACCGACCCCGAGTACGAGCTGGCCACCGGCATACACCTCGGCACGATCGACGGCGAAGACCCCCGAGACTGGCTCGCCTCCGCCCGCGAGGGCCACGCCCATCGCCTGACGCACCTCCAGCACGCCGTCGAGGTCGCCAGCGAGTACCGCCTTACCACCGACAACACCGCGGTGCGCTTCCGCGAAGCACTCGACGCAGCCACCAGCCACCACTACGACCAGGTCCTCGGCGCAGACGAACGACTCCTCGCCCGCTACGGCACCATCGACATCGTCAACGGAGCCTTGGCCGACTTCCGCAGCGGCCGTCGCGAGCTCTCGGACGAGATCGCCGCCCGCATCATCCTCGGCCTACAAGATCTCCACGCGAGGGACGTCGCCCTGTCCACCGGCGAGGAGAGCGACCTTCCCTACGAGCGGCAACTGTGGGGCTACCTCGCCCGGCGCTGCGTCCCGCCGCACACCGGTAAGGCGCCGCCGCTCCTCACCCTCCTCGGCTGGGTCGCCTGGCGGCAGGGCGACACCGTCACCGCCAGCCACGCCTTTGCCGAAGCCGTCGACATCTACCCCGGCTACACGATGGCCAAGCTGCTGCTCGACGGCATCCGCAACGAGTGCGATCCAGCCCGGCTCCTTGCGATGTACCGCGACGCGGCGGCGGAGTTCGCCGCCAGCCGACCGGACCTCGACACCCTCTGACCGACACGGTGGCCCCGGCAACCGCCGGGGCCACCCCGCTCCGGAGAGCACCCATGACCACACCTGACGAACGCCGTGGCGCCATCGCACGCCACACCGACTACCTGCCCCACTACCGCGACAAGAACAGCAACAGCCGCGACCGCTGGCGCATCGCCTGGGGACACCCCGGCTTCACCCATCACACGCCGCCCGAACCGACCACCGACCATCAGCCCACCGTCCTCGTCCGCAACTGGGGCCGCCTCGCCCCAGACGGATCCGGCGACATCTGGACCTACCTCCACCGAGGCGCGTGCCTCGGCTGCACCTGGGAAGGCCCCGACCGCCGACGAACCGACCAAGCCGTCGAAGACGCCCACGATCACACCCACGAGGGATGGCGCGACCTCCCGGCACTCCCCGAACGCCGAGGCCGGCACTGGACCACTCACGCCACGCACCTGTACCCGAAGGGCTGGTTCGACACAGGCGGGCCCGTGCGCACCATCCGCACAGGAATCGAGAAACGGCACCTGCCCGGCAAAGCGCCTGGAGGCGGCTACGACCTCGCCGTACAACCACCAAGGACGGAGCATCGGACAGCGATCACCGAAACGCTGCTCCTGGGGTACAACGAGAGCGAGGCTGCGTGAGCGACCCCAAGTCCGTCACGTGGCTCCGCCCCGAGTACAAGGGACGCGAAGATGAACTGATAAACCTCGCCGCCGGAGCAGCCCTCGTCGGCGTCACTCGCTCCACCGTCAGCAACTGGGCCAAGCGCCACGCAACCTTCCCGGAGATCGTCTTGCTGACGGGTATCGGCGACAGGCGCGTTAAGTACATCCCCCGCGACGAGTTCCTGGCCTTCGCTCACGCACAGATGAACAAGGGACGCACGCCAGCCCGTAGACCGGCAGCCCGCCGGCCCACGACACTTCTGAGATCAGACGAGATTGCTTACTCCGAACGGCAGATAACCAGGCTCACTGAGCTGGAGGCACGTCAAGCAAAGGCCCTCGCGCGCACCCGAGAGGCACTGAGGAAGCACCGCGAACGTCTTAGGCAGGCTCGGCAGGCGCTCGCTGCAGAGATCGCTGCGGTGCACCACCTCGAACAAACGGAAGACGCATCAGGCGTGGACTCCGCAAGACCAGGGGGAGGAAACATCCCGGAGTGACCTCGCAACGAGGCTGCTCACCGCAGGCAGGGCCGCGCTCTCGCGTGGAGACGGCGCGGCCCTGTCGCACGGTCAGGTGTTCGGCTGACGATGCTCGCACTACACAGGCGAGGCACGCCTCCCCTCAGAAAGTGCTCCAAGCCGATGCGTGCGCTTCCGGACCGTACGGACTCCACCCGTTGAGGTGCGGCTTGAGATCTTCAGGCTCGAACGCCAGCCCCGACGGCATGGTCGGTAGTTGTGTCAGCGGGTCGAGGGTCTCCGCGTAGTCGCGTGCCCACCGCAACCAGGCACGAGCCGATTCGACGTCCTCGTCCGCCGCTACATTGATCCTGCGCTCCAAAGCGTCGCAGTACTGGCGGAGCGCGTGCGCATCCTGCCACTGCCTCGCCTGCTCACGGAGAATCGTTGCGAAGCAAGCCTGAGCAGCCTTCTCTCTGGCGGTAGCCATGGCCGCTTCCCAACGGATGCGGCGCTCTTCCTTCGCACGTTCCTCATCCAGCTTCCTCTGCTGCTCCTCGACCGCGCGAGTCTCCAGTTCCCGGAGCACGATCCCGAGGACGTCCTCGAGTTTCGACCGCTTGCGGTCGCCCCAGTGGTGCTGCCTCTTGGACCGGCTGTACCCGATGTCCAGAGCGAGCTGCTGAGAGCGATCTGGATCGGCAGACTGGGGAAACTCCTGCTTGATAGTGACGCAGCTTGTGAAGCCGTCGATAACGATCTCCAGCACTCCTTCCCGGCAACTCGCGGGGAAGTACCGGCCGTTGTAATAGTGCGCTGAACGGTGGTCACGCTCAGGGACCCGCTGCTCGCGTACTTTGTATCCCCGGCGTTCCGCCTCTGCTGCGAGCCCTTGCAGCAGCAGCAAAGCACGGCGACGCAGAGAGGGCGGCATAAGAAGCCGGCGCTCGCTGTCCCGCAAGGCCGCCACGACGCGGTGCGGCGAGCGCAACTGCGCGGGGACTGAAACCCGCGGGTTCTCCTCTGGGGACCTCCGCCCAGAGTTAGCATGTGGGCCGTCCACCAACGAGATTTGCAGGTCACGGCCCGCGTTCCACAGTCGCTGCTTCTCGATGCGTTTGCCTGCCGGCGCGAGTTTGTGCCGCTTGGCGAAGTCGATGACACGTCGCCACTCGGTGATCTCATCCTCGTCAGGCTCTGATATGACCACATGGCGCTCGGCGACCAATCGCTCCACGAGCTTGGTCGCTTTTGCGCGGCGTGCTACGGGGATAGGCCTTTCGCTGTACGGCGTTGGCTGCTTCTTATGGGTGGTCGCCGGCTTGCTCCCATGAGCTGTCGCCGTTGTCGTGGAGCCGCGGACCCTGCCCTTCTCCACGGTCACCGGCGCCTTCGACTCACCAGCAGCAGTGCGCCCGCGTGCCGGATGCTCCGGATGATGACCGTGCTGCAAGTAGAACCGCCCTGCCTCGGTAACCTCCGCCCGCCAGCCTCCACCCCGGCGGCTCACCGTCACGAGACCTCGATCGCGCAGCGCATAGGTTGACCGCCGCATGCCCGGATCCTGGGCGCCGGGATCCTCGCCGGCAGCCAATTTCCTGAGGAGCGTGAGTTGTCGATCGTTCAACGCTTTCCAGCGGTACATGCGACAAGTTCACAAGGAAAACAAGGCGGGCCACAAGTGGCCGTCGATCCCCTCGACCAGGGTTGTCAGCAGGCAGCCGGGCGAACATGCTCGCCCCGCTCGGGGCCGACATCGGTACTCTTGTCCCCAGACGGCTGACCAGTAGAAACGCCGTATGGCTCCACCCCCGGGCGAAGGGGGCGGGGTCCTCTCCGTCTGTATGGCACTCCGCTGCGTGAGAGTTCGAGGCCTCGACTTCCCCCACGCTCAACCTGCATCGATCCAGCAGATATCCCCATGCGCCTCCTCTGGGAAGGCTCTCGGGGACCGCCAGGGGACACGCAGGGGACGGAAGGACCCGGAAGGATCAGGAAGGCCGGCGCAGAACCCGAACGGCAAAGCGCCTCTGACCTGCGCTTATAGGAAAGATGGGGTAAGGGCCGGGACGGATCGGAAGATCAGAAAAGGACTCATAATCCGCCGGCCGTGGGTTCGAGTCCCACCCGCCCCACCGCGCGTCCCCAGGCAGAATCGTTCTGACCTGGGGAGACGTGTTTCCGGGGCTGGCCGTCCCGACTCCCCGCCGGGCCGGGACGGCCGTCAGAGCTGGCGCAGTCCGATCAGCACCCGTTCCATCAGCGCGTGGGTCGGGACGTCGCCGAAGTCGGTCGCCGCCTCGTGGACGACGATCAGCCCGCGGTCCGCCAGGTCGCCGAGGAGGACCTTGGCCACCCCCAGCGGTACCGCGACGAGCGCCGCCACTTCGGCGACCGACCGCGGTTCCCGGCACAGGTCGAGCACCGCGTGGTCCCACTGCGTGGCGGCGACGGGGGCGCCGGTCGGATCGGTGGCGGTGACCAGGGTCTCGACCTCGAAGTGGTGGTGCGACCTGGTCCGGCCGCCCGTCCACGCGTAGGCGCGGACGAACGAGGCCGGGGCTCCGGGCTCCCCGTCCCCGGTGTCCCCGGCGTCCCAGGGCTGGTAGTCCGTCCGGGACGCCGGACCGTACGGCTCGGGGGCAGGCGACGGCAGGGCTTCGCCGCTGTCCTCGCGCGCCCCGTCCGGCGGCGTGTCACGCCGGCCGGAGATCTTCCGCCTGCGGCGTCCGGTGCCGAGACTGAACGCGTTGAGCACGTCGGCGAAGGTCTGTTCGTCCTCCGCTTCCCGATCTCTTCCAGGGCCGGACGGGCCTCCACCGGTGCTCATCTTCTCCCCGTCCGGCTATCGGGCAGCAGTCTGCTGGAACTGCTGCAGCTCGGTGCGGAGTTCCGGAGTCAGCAGCTCGCCGACCTGGTCGACGAGCACGGCCATCTCGTAGGCTATCTGGCCGATCTCGCAGTCCGGAGCCGCCAGGGCGACCAGACACGAGCCGTCCCGGATGGACATCATCAGCATGTTGCCGTGCTCCATCTGGATCACTGTGCGCAGCGCGTTCCCGGTGTCCATGCAGTGGGCGGCGGCCTGGATCAGGCTGATGGCGCCCGCCGCGATGGTGGACAGCTGCTCGGCACGCTCGGGCGCCAGTTGGTCGGACGCGGTGAGCAGCAGGCCGTCGGCCGAGATCACGACGGCGTGCGCCACATTGGGGACGCGCTCCGTGAAGTTGGTGACCAGCCATCCGAACTGGCTCACCTCCGAGGAGTGGGGTGATGTCATGGGTTCTTCCTGCCCGTCGCCGATGGATTGTGCGTCTGATCGGGCTGCGCCCGACGGATGCCCGACTGGTAGCTGCTGAGGAAGCTGTGGGCGCGGCTGGCGTTCCGGCTCGCGGCCGTCCCGTCCGCGGGGGCCGCCCGCTCGGTCCGGGCCGGAGCGGGCGGCGTACGCGGAACCCGCCTGGGCAACCCGGCCTGGGTGCTGTCGGCCGGCCGGTCGGGTTCCCGCGCACCGCCCCCGGCCGGGCGCCGGACAGCGAGTGCGGGCTTCTCCGTCGCGGCGCGCGGCGCCGGTGCGTCCGTGCTGTCGCCGGTGCCGCGGGCCGCCGTCGCCGATGCGGCGAGGGCGAACCACGGCGGGCCGGCGGTCTTGTGCGGCGCGTCCCTGTCGGGCGGGACGGGCCGTGGTGTGAAGGCAGTGGTCGTGGCGGTGGCGAACGGTTTCCGCGGCGGGAGCGTCGCCGGGGCTGCGCCGTCCGTCCGGCCGCCGCGCGTCCGTGTCGGCAGCGTCGGCCGCGGGGCAGCGGGGCGTCCGGCCCCGGTGCCGGGCCGGTCCGTGCGGGCCGGCGCCTGTGCCGTGACCAGCCTGGCCGGTACCAGAACACGGGCCCGGAGCCCTCTGACTCCCGGCCGCGGGCTCAGGCTGACGGCGATGCCGTGCCGGCCGGCCAGGCGGCCGACCACGGACAGTCCCAGCTGCCGGGACGCGGGGGCGTCCGTGGCGGCGTCCGTCGCCACGCGCCGGTTGGCCCTGGCCAGGTCGCTCTCGCTCATCCCGATCCCGTCGTCCAGGATCTCGATCAGCAGCGAGCCGTCGGGCTGCCGGACGCCGCCGACGAGCACCTGGGTGTGCGGCGGGGAGAACGCGGTGGCGTTGTCGAGCAGTTCGGCGACGAGCCGCCCCAGGTCACCGGCCGCGTACCCGACCACCTCTACGGACGGTCCGGGCTGAACGAGTACGCGCTGGTACTGCTCGATCTCGGAGACGGCACTCCTCAGCACGGCGTCCAGCGCGGCGCCCTGGGAGGAGCGCACCAGAGCGCTGCCGCACAGGACCATCATGTTCTCGTTGTTGCGCCGCATCCGCGTCGCCAGGTGATCGAGCGCGAAGAGGCTGGCCAGCTGCTCCGGGTCCTCCTCGTGCCGCTCCAGCTGTTCCATCATCAGCAGCAGCCGGTCCACCAGGCTCTGGCTGCGCCGGGAGAGGTTGACCAGGGAGTTCCTGAGGTCGCCGCGGAGCGCGGCCTGTTCCGCCGCCAGGCGTACGGCCTGGGAGTGCACCGTGTCGAAGGCCCTGGCGAGCTGACCGAACTCCTCCGTGGTGTGGACCGGCACGACGTCGACCACGGCGTCCGCCGTCCGGCCCTCGCGCATGCTCTCGACCGCGGCGGGCAACCGGTGTTCCGCCACGTCGAGTGCCGTCGAGCGCAGGACGGCCAGCGACCGCAGCAGATGCCTGCCGATCCCCAGACCGACGGCCAGGGCGAGCAGGAGTACGGCGAAGAGGACGACGGACGCGACGCCCGCGCTGTCGCTCGTGCGGTCGTGCAGGTCGGCCGACGAGGTGCGCAGTGTGTCGAGGAAGCCGTCCGACACCTTGTCGACGAGCGCTCCGGTGGCCTCCGAGTCGCTGTTCCAGCGGTCGACCGGCACGGGCAGCCACGTGGTCGCGTTTGACGCGAGGGACTCGGCCAGTACGTCGCTCACCACGCGCGCGCGCCGGCTGACGGCGGCGCCGGTGACCGTCCGCCGGTATTCGTTCAGCTCCGCGGGGGTGGCCAGGGCCCGGAAGCCACCGAGCTTGTCCCGCAGGCGTACGTCGGCCTCTCGCAGCGCCTCGACGAGTGGCGGGGTCATCGGACGGTCGCGGCCGGGTGCCTGCAGCAGAATCGCGTGCTGCACGTGGATCTGCTCCTCGACGGCCTCCAGGTCGTACAACGCCGTCGCCGACCTGGTGAGTTCCGGGGTGGCGAACTTGCCGGCGAGCGCTTGGTCCAGGTCGAGCACTCCCGTGATGATCGCGCCGTAGTCGTCGAGCGCGGCCCAGGCACCGATGTCGCCGGACGCCACCCGTGAGCGCAGGGCGGGCAGGCGGTCCAGGAGGCCGACGGCGTCCCGGTAACGGTGCGCCGCGACGCCCGTGAGGAGGGTTCCCCGCTCCCCGGTGCCGGTGACGGCGGTCCGGGCGCTGTCGACGCTGTGCTGCTGCCGCGGCAGACCGGCGTGGTCGTCGGCGGAGTGGCCGTCGGCGGCGTCGTCGCCGGTGCTCAGCCGTTCGACGGACATCGTGCGTTCCATCTGCAGGGTGTTCAGCAGGGTCCGCAGCTCACCGCGCAGGGTGGCCAGGCGTCGCATGTCCGCGTAGGAGTTGGCACGGGTGACGTCGTCATGGATCTGGACGACGCCCAGGCCGACGGCGAACAGGGCGGGGACGAGCAGCACCGCCGCCAGCTTCACCAGCAGCCGCCAGTTCCGCCACTGCACGAGGGCGGCCCACCGTGACGGCCGTACCGGACGTGTGGCCGCGTGCCTGGCCGCGGTCACGATATGGGCTCCGTACTCGGCACGGCCGGCTCGCAGGTATCGGTCACGATGCTGTTTTCTCCCGGCTTTTCACCTGAGCACGACGGGGACGCCCGGCAGCACGGGGTGGTGCCGGAGGGACGGCGCGACTTCTTGCGGTCATCCCACGGTGTGCGAACCCGGGCGCGGGCGTATGTCCCGGGTACGCCCAAGGAAATCCATTGTCCCGTCTCCCCGTTCTCGGACGCGAAACGATCCCCGCACGCCGTGTGCCGACCTGTCAAGTGCTGAACCCCGCGCGAGTTTAGGGCAGTCGGGCGGGCGGTAACAATGCGGATGCCCGCCCCGGGTGCCGGCGGGCCGAGCCGTCGCGCACATGTTCTCCACATTCGGGGGGCGGGTCGATGGCGTCGTGCGGGTTCGGTGAATGCTGGGCAAAAATAAGATCAAGCCGCCTTCAGTTCGCAACCGCTGGGGGCTTTGAATGGTCGTGGGCTAGGGTTCGGCTCCTTCCACATCGCTCACCGCAGGGGCGCCCGTGCGCCCTCCTGCCCGCATCCACAGAAAGAGGAACGTGACCAGACCGGCAGGGGCGCCCGCCTTCGACGTGTCCGAGCGGCCTGCCGGACGGGATGTCAGCGCTTCCCGTCATGACGGCGAGCCCGGCTACCTCGCGATCCAGCAGAGCGAGGAGTTCGTCCGGCTGCGCAGACGGCTTCGGCTGTTCGTCTTCCCGATGAGCGCTCTTTTCCTCGCCTGGTACTTGACGTTCGCTCTGCTCTCCGCCTACGCCCACGATTTCATGAGCCGCAAGGTCTCGGGCCAGATCAACATGGGCACCGTCATCGGTCTGATGCAGTTCGTGTCCACGATCCTGATCGTCCTGGCGTACCGGCGTTTCGCCCGGAAGAAACTCGATCCGGAAGTGGACAGGATTCACGAACTGGCGGGAGTCGACAAGGAATGAGACGGCAGCTCGCCGCCGAGGCCACCGGCAGCCCCATGCTCAACCTGAGCGTCTTCCTGGTATTCGTCGTCATCACTCTGTTCGTCGTCTACAAGGTCACCACCAGAAACCAGACGGCGTCCGACTACTACGCCGCGGGCAGCGCCTTCACCGGTGCGCAGAACGGCATCGCGATGTCCGGCGACTTCCTCTCCGCGGCTTCCTTCCTGGGAATCTCCGGGGCGATCGCCGTCCATGGTTACGACGGGTTCCTCTACTCCGTGGGATGGCTCGTGGCCTGGCTGGTCGCCCTCCTGCTCATCGGCGAGGGACTGCGCAACACCGGACGGTTCACCGTGGGTGACGTGATGGCCTTCCGTATGCGGCAGCGCCCGGTGCGGGCCGCGGCGGCCAACGCCAGCCTGGTGATCACGTTCTTCTACATGCTCGCCCAGATGGCCGGCGCCGGCGGGCTGATCGCCCTGCTGCTGGACGTGCACACCAGGGGCGGGCGGGCGCTGCTCATCAGCGGCGCGGGGATCGTCATGCTCCTCTATGTGCTGGTGGGCGGGATGAAGGGCACGACCTGGGTGCAGATCATCAAAGCCGGCATGCTGCTGGTGTGCGTGACCTTCATCGCCGTGTTCCTCATCGGCAAGTTCGGATTCAGTTTCTCCGCGCTGCTGCAACAGGCGACGGAGAACAGCCCGTTGGGTGAGCGGCTGCTCGAACCGGGCAGCCTGTACGGCCAGAACGCGACGAGCAGAATAGAGTTCGTCTCGCTGGCCCTCGCCCTGGTCCTCGGAATCTCCAGCCTGCCGCACGTACTGATGCGCTTCTACACCGTGCCGAACGCCAAGGAGGCGCGCAGGTCGGTGGTGTGGTGCACCTGGTCGATGTTCACGTTCTACCTGGGAATCCTGGTCGTCGGTTACGGCGCCACCGCCCTGGTCGGTACGGACGCGATCGTCCACGCCCCGGGCGGGGAGAACTCCGCGGCGCCGCTGCTCGCCTTCCACATCGGCGGGGTCGTGCTCCTGGGAATCGTCTCGGCGGTGGCCTTCGCGACGATCCTGGCGGTCGTGGCCGGTCTGACGCTGGCCGCCTCGGCCTCGTTCGCCCATGACGTCTACGCCAACGTGATCCGGCGCGGCAAGGCCGATCCCCGGTCCGAGATCCGGGTGGCCCGGCTGACAGCGGCCGTGGTCGGTTTCCTGGCCATCGTCGGCGGCATCGTGGCCGACGGCCAGAACGTCGCCTTCCTCGTGTCGCTGGCCCTGGCCCTCGCGGCCTCCGCCAACCTGCCGACGATGCTGTACACGCTGTACTGGAAACGGTTCAACACCTCGGGGACGCTGTGGAGCATCTACGGCGGTCTCGTCTCCTGCCTCGTGCTCATCGTCTTCTCACCGGCCGTCTCGGGCACCCCCACGTCGATCTTCGAGAGCGTCGACTTCCACTGGTTCCCGCTCACCAATCCCGGCATCGTGTCGATTCCGCTCTCGTTCGTGTGCGGATATCTCGGCACCGTGTTCAGCCGGCGCCCCGCCGATCCGGACAAGCAGGCGGAGATGGAGGTCCGGGCGCTGACCGGAATCGGCGCCCGGCTGTAGCCGGTCGCGGCCGGAGCGGCGGGCACGGCGTCCGTCGGGCCGCGCGCCGCGGTGGTCAGGGGCGGCCGAGGGCGAGGGCCGTGACGCGGCGCCAGTCCAGGGGCGGGGGCGGCGGCTCGGCGCCCGGGCGGTCGCGGGGGACCAGGACGCGCAGGGCGCGGGGGCGGACGGTGCACACCACGGGGGCGGGCAGGGTCAGGGCCTCGCCGTCGACGGCCACCGGGATGCTCTCGGCGGTGTCGGCGGCGGTGACCTCGACCCGGCGGGAGGTGAGGACGGTCAGCGCCGGGGAGAGCGTGCCGCGTACGGCGAGGTCGGCCGCCTGGGCGGGACCGTCCACACGGATGCCCAGCACGCCGAGTTCGCCCCGGTCCAGCCGGGGCCTGCGCCCCACGTCGAGGGGGTCGGCCGTGGCGTAGGGGTTGTTGCTGACCAGCAGGGCCTGCTGTCCGTCGACCGGGCGGTCGTCGGCGCGGGCGTCGAGGCGTTCACCGGCGCCGCCCGCCAGCAGGTCGGGCAGCGCGTCCAGGGCCGTACCGGCCTTGGCGTCGCGGTACTCGGGGCGCCGCACGATCTCCGCGTACACCCCGAACGACACGGTGTTGACGAACGCCCGGCCCGCCACGTCGCCCAGGTCCACCCGGAACTCCACGCCGTCGGTGAGGGCGTCCAGGCAGCGGGACGGATCGTCGCGGTCCAGGCCGAGGTCCATGGCGAGGTGGTTGCGGGTGCCGGCGGATATCACCAGGAACGGCAGGTCGTGCTCGGCGGCGACCGCGGCGACCAGCGCCTGGGTGCCGTCCCCGCCGGCGACGCCGAGCAGGTCGGCGCCCTCGGCGACGGCGTTCCGGGCGAGCTCCGCGACGTCCGTGCGGGTGCCCGGGGTGAGCAGGACGACCCGGGCGCCGAGGGCCTCGGCGCGCTCGACGAGGCCGAACCGCTCGACCTTTCCGCCGCCCGAGGCCGGGTTCATGATGAGGACCGCCCGGCGGTGCGGGGGGTGCGGCCGGACCGCCGCCGGGGCCGGATCCGGCCGGTGCTCCGCGCGCAGGGCGGCGCGGGCGCGGGTCAGGGCCAGGACCCACAGCAGGACGGCGGCCAGTGCCGTGAACCACATGCCGCCGCTCAGGAACAGGACGAGCACGGCCACCGGGGCCGCCACGGCCAGCACCGCGCCGAGCACCCGCAGCGCCCCCCGGTGGGCCAGGAACCACCACGCGCCGACCGCGCACACCGCCAGCCCGGCCAGTGCGCCCAGGATGACCAGGGAACCGCCGTCGCCGAGCGACAGCAGGACGACGACGACCGCCGCAGCGGCCGCGAGCAGCGCGTGACGGGCCGACGACCGGGCCCGTGCCTGGTCCCGGGCCCCGTCCGACGGAACGACCTTGCTCACCTGCGCGCTCCCCACCCCACCGCACCGAGGCTCCGGGCGGCGACCGGGAGCCGCAGGGCAGCCTACGGCCTCCGGACGGGCGCGGACGAGTGCTGTCCGCGGGGCGCCCGGTGCCGTCCGGCGGTGTCCGGCGCCGCTCCGTCCGGCCTTCCGGCCGGGTTGTCGCAGGTGCCCGTGCGGCCGTGCGGCTGCGCTTTCTGAGCGTGCGGGCGGGGGTGGGGGCAGCGGCGGGGCAGCGGTACGGGCACGGGTGCGGGTCCCAGTGCGGGTACGGCCGTCCGCCGGGCCGTCCTGGCCTACGCCGGTGCGCGGACCGGCGTACCCTGGCGCGCTGACGGGCCGTCACGGCCGGGTGCCGTGGCGGCCCGCTGTCGTTCCCGGGGCTCTGGGTGTCAGAGGCGGGGGCCGGGCTTCTCGTCGTCGCGGTCGTCGTCGCGTTCGCCCTCCGCCTGGGACGGGGTCGGGTGCGGCGGCGACTGGCGCTCGGGCGTGCCCGGCTCGTCGTCACGCTCGCCCTCGGCCTGCGAAGGTGTCGGTTGGTCGATCATGGTGCCTCCTGCTGCCGGGGCCCGGCCGTCGGTCCGGCGGGCCGGTCGCCGAGTACCCCGCCCGGCGCCGGCACCACCCGTCCGGGCGCTCCCCCGTCCGGCGTGGTGCCGCCCGTCCGCTGTCTCAGTGCCCGCCCGGCGCCGGCACCACCCGTCCGTCGCCGCGGCCCGCGCCCTCACGTGCCCATCGCCCCGGTGACCGTGCGGTGCGCATCCCGTGCTCCCTCAGCGTCCGTGCCGGGACACTGCTGTCCGCAGGGCCGTGCGGATCTCCGGTGGCGGGGGCGGGCCGTCGTTGCCCGCGCTGGCGGTGACGGCCTCGGCGACCGTGCGGAGCAGCGCCGGCGTCACCCGTCCGTCGCCGCGGCCCGCGCCCTCACGTGCCCATCGCTCCGGTGACCGTGCGGTGCGCATCCCGTGCTCCCTCAGCGTCCGTGCCGGGACACTGCTGTCCGCAGGGCCGTGCGGATCTCCGGCGGCGGTGGCGGGCCGTCGTTGCCCGCGCTGGCGGTGACGGCCTCGGCGACCGTGCGGAGCTTGGTGTTGGAGAGCTGGGACGCCTCCCGCAGGATGTCCCACGCCGCCTCGGACGTACAGGAGTGGACGGCCATCAGCACGCCCCGCGCCTGGTCTATCACCGGACGGGAGACGATCGCCTGCCGCAGCTGCTCCACCTCCTCCTGGAGGTCGTGCAGCCGCTCCGAGCGTTCCAGCGCCACCGGCGAGGACGAGGACGAGGGGGCGGGCCGTGGCTCCGAGGTGCGCAAGGGGTCGTCGGTGTCCAGACCGGCCAGCTCCAGGGTCCGGCGGGGCTGGCCGCGCCAGTGCCCCGTGGTCACCGTCAGCGCCCCCCGGTGGCCGTGGCCGTTGAGGAGGTCCAGGAACTGGAGCCCCGCCGTGTCCATGAACACCACGTGCCGCATGTCCACGTCGATCCGGCCGGTCCCGGGCGGCAGCCCGGCGAGCGCCACGGCCAGGAGCTCCGTACACCCCTGGACCAGCTCGCCCCGGGGGACGAGCAGCGCCCGCTCCTCCTCCACCCGGCACTCGATGACCAGGCCGGCCGGCCTGTCCGT
>NZ_JAGGOO010000101.1 GCF_018614415.1 Streptomyces sp. ISL-12 | reverse complement strand
GGGGGGGGTGGGGGGTGAGGAGGTGGGGGGGGGGGGGGGGTGTGGTGCGGCTCGGGGGTGAGGGGGGCGGGGGGGGGGGGGTGCGGCTCGTGGGTGAGAGGCGCCTGGGGGTGTGGTGCGGCTCGTGGGCGGGAGGCGCCTGGGGGGCGAGGCACGCTCGGGGCTGAGAGGCGCCTGGGGCGAGGCACGCTCGGGGGACGAGGTGTTCCTGCGGGACAACGGGGAAAAGAACGGCTTCTGTCGGTCTCTGACGGCCTCTGTCGCTCCGCGATCCGACATGGCACGATCCCCGGGGAAACGGGGGCGTTACTGACGGTTGTTCAGCTTGGGGGCAGAGATATGGGTTCGGGGAAGCGTGGCCTGATCACCGCGGCCGTGGCCGTGGTCTGCGCGGTGACGGTGCTGACCACACCGGGCACGGCGTTCGCGGACCCGGGCCCCACCCCGGCCCCGACGGTCACCGTCACCCCGGACAAGGACCTGGAAGCCGTACGCGACCAGCTCGACCGGCTCTACCGGGAGGCCGCCGCCGCCACCGACGCGTACAACGCGGCCGAGGAGCAGGCCGAGCAGCAGTCGGCGCAGGTCGTCGAGCTGGCGAAGAAGATCGTCGAGGGCCAGGAGGAACTGGACGACCTGGAGGCACGCGCCGCCGCCTCGGCCCGCGCCCAGTACCGCACCGGCGGCCTGCCCGACGAGGCCAAGCTGATGCTCAGCGACGACCCGCAGGAGTTCCTGGACGGCGCGGGCCGGGTGCTCCAGGGCCAGCGCGCCACCAAGGGCCTGCTCGGTGAGATGAAGCGCGCGCACGCGGCCCTGAAGACCTACGCGGCGGACGCCTCCGAGCAGTGGGAGCAACTGGAGGCCAACCGCGCGGCGAAGGCCGCCGCACGGAAGACGGTGGAGCAGCGGATCGCGGCGGCCGAGAAGCTGGAGTCCGAGCTGGAGAAGGAGGAGAAGGAGCGCCTCGCCCGGCTGGAGCGCGAGGCGGCGCAGCGGGCGCAGAGCGCCTGGCTCGACTCCGGCGTCCTCGACGGGATCGGCGAGGAGGCCACCGAGCGGGGCGAGAAGGCCGTGCGGTACGCCACGGCCCAGATCGGCAAGCCCTACGTGTGGGGCGCCGAGGGCCCGGAGTCCTTCGACTGCTCCGGGCTCACGTCACAGGCCTGGGCCTCGGCCGGCCAGGGCATCCCGCGCACCTCGCAGGAGCAGTGGCGGCAGCTCGAACGCGTGGCCGTGGAGGACATGCGGCCCGGCGACCTGATCATCTACTTCGACGACGCCAGCCACGTGGGGATGTACGTCGGGGACGGCAAGGTCGTGCACGCCCCCCGGCCGGGGCGCACGGTGACGGTCGCGGGGGCGGGCACCATGCCGATCCTCGGGGTGGTCCGGCCCGGGGAGTGACCCCGGGAGCGATCCGAGGCGGGACGGGCGCGTGACACGGGCAGGCGTGAGGCACGCCACGTGACCGACTCCACGTCGCCGCCCGGTGCCGTCCGCGCGGCGACGTGACGTTCGTCATCCCCCGGGGCCCGGACGGCTGTCCAACTGCGGTACGGAACGCGGCATATGACAGTGGCCGTTGGCAAGCCGACGTGCCGCGCACCATTCCGCTGCCCGCCCGGCACCCGCTATGGTCCCCGTCGGTGGGTCGAGGTCCCTCGCCCCGCCATGCCCTCGGGGGGAGGGAAGGAACCAAGACGATGCCCGTACCCGTACCGCGGCAGAGAGCGATCCCGGCCGTGGAGAGTGGTCAGGCGCAGGCCGCGTCCCATGACGGCGGCCCTTCCGTCGAGCAGGCCCCACCACGGAAGGACACCACCCGAGACACCGGCACAAGCACCAGCGCAGGCACAGGCGCAGGCACAGGCACAGGCGCCAGCGGGCAGGACTCCCACCAGGAACCGGCCACCGCCGAGCCCGCCGCGCACACCAACCTGACCCTGCTGCTCATCGAGGACGACCCGGCCGGCTCGCCCATCGTGCCCGACCTGCTGGACCAGACCGGCAAGCCGATCCGCGTCCGCACCGCCCGCAACCTCACCGAGGCCGAGCGGCTGCTGACCCACGACGTCCACTGCATCCTGCTGGACCTCGCCCTCCCCGCCCCCGGCGGCGCGGACGACGACGAACTGGCGGTCCTCAGGCACGTACTGGAACTCGCGCCCCGGCACGCCGTCCTCGCCCTCACCTCGTCGTCCGACGCGGAGCGCGGCGCCGAGGCGGTGGCGGTCGGCGCGCAGGACTACCTCTTCCGCGACGAACTGGACGGACGGCTGCTGAGCCGCGCCATCCGGTACGCCGTCGAGCGCAAGCGGTCCGACTCCGCCGAGCGGCGGCTGGCCGAGGGCAGGCTGCGCGCCCAGGAGAACCGCCGGCTGGAGCGCGGCCTGCTGCCGACCCCGCTGCTGGACGGCTCCCCGCTGCGGTTCGCCGCCCGCTACCGCCCCGGCCGCTCCCGCGCCCTGCTCGGCGGCGACTTCTACGACGTCGTCCGCACCCCCGACGGCACCGTGCACGCCATGATCGGCGACGTCTGCGGGCACGGCCCGGACGAGGCGGCGCTCGGCGTGGAGCTGCGGATCGCCTGGCGGGCGCTGACCCTGGCGGGGCTCTGCGGCGACCAGTTGCTGGGCACGCTCCAGGAGGTGCTGGAGCACGAGCGCGGGGACGACGAGATCTTCGCGACGCTGTGCACCGTGGACATCGCGCCGGACGGCCGCCGGGCCGGGCTGTGCCTGGCCGGGCACCCGGCACCGCTGGTCGCCCGCCCCGGCGTGCCCGCGCGGCTGCTGCCGTACGACAACAACGGCCCGGCGCTCGGGCTGCTGCCGGGGGCGCGCTGGCCCCGGACGCAGGTGGAACTGGGGGCCGAGTGGAGCCTGATGCTCTACACCGACGGGCTGATCGAGGGCCATGTCGGCGAGGGCCGGGAACGGCTGGGGCAGGACGGGATGGTGGAGCTGGTGCGCCGGCAGCGCGAGGAGGGCCTGCGGGGTGAGGCGCTGCTGCGGGCCACCGTCAACGAGGTCCGCCGGCTGAACGGCGGCGAACTGGCGGACGACGTGGCCGTGGTGCTGCTGGACCGGCCGGCCTGAGCCGTCGGCCCGCGCGGAAGCCGGCCCGCGCGGGAGTCAGCGGCCCCCGTTGTACGGCCCGTACGGACCGTCGCTGCTGCTGCCCCGGCGGGTGTTGCGGCCACCGCCCGGCAGGCCGCGCAGCGCGGGGCGTACGTCGACCATGTACACGATCGTGGCGATGAGGCCGATGACCGGCAGGAACGACAGGATGTTGAAGATCAGGTTCACCACGAAGGCGAGCCCCAGGATGATCAGCCAGAACGGCTTGGTCTTCTTGTCGGCCGCGCGGTAGGCGTCCTCACGGCGCGTGGCGGCGTCGATCAACGCGAAGCCGCTGAACACGATCAGGGCCATGCTCAGCAGCCACATGAAGCCCGCGAACCCCTGCATCAGCACAACGTCCACCACCAGACTCGGGTCGTCCCTACGCCGTCACCGTACCCGCACAACGGACCGGACACCCCAAGGGTGCCCGGTCCGTCGCTTCCGCCGTCGTCACTTGGCGGACGGCGCGGACTTCTTGGTGGTGGTGTTCGTGGTGTTGTTGGTGGCGCTGGTGCTGGTGGCGGTCTTCTTCGCCGGGGCCTTGCGGGCGGCCGGGGTCTTCTTCGCCGCGGCGGCGGCGGTCGCCGGAGTCGCCACCGGGGTGGCCGCGGCGGGCTTCTCCTCCTCGACCTTGACCGGCTCGGCCTTCGGCTCGACGGCCACGGCCAGCTCCTCGACCTCCTCGGCGACGTCCTCGATGCCCTCGGCGGCCTGGCCGCGCCAGGTCCGCACGGCCTGCTCGCCGTGCTCGGCGACCTTCTCGTAGGTCTCCTTGGCCTTCACGGCGTACTCGGCGGCCACGCCGACCGAGCGCAGCGCGAGGTCCTGGGCGGTCTCGCCGAGCTTCTTGAGGTCGGTGTCGAGGGAGCCGATGAACTCGTTGACCTTGGTCTGGAGCGTCCCCTGCGTCTCCTTGACGCGGGCGCTCGCCTTCTCCTGGACGGCCTTGGGGTCGGTGTTGCGCACCGCCTCGATACGGGCGGGGGCCTCGGTGCGCAGCTGGTCCACCAGGACGGGCACCTTCTTGGCCTGCTGCCAGGCGAGGTCCGCGGTGCCCGCGGCGAAGTAGAGCGGCGTGGGGTCGCTGAGGGTCTTGCGCAGATCGTCGGTGATGGCCATGGTGACGGTCCTCCCGGATCACGTTCGGCTGAGGGTTTTCGGGGTGTCGTACGGGTCTCCCGCGCGGGGCCGGCGGCCGGTGGCCGTTTCCTACCCGGCCGTCCGCCGCGGGGCGGCGTCGTCGCCGCCGGTCCTGCGGGTACGCGCGTCGGCCGCGCGCGGGCCGCGTATGGAGGTGTCGTCGCGTACGTCGTCGCGTACGTCGTCGCGTACGTCATCGCGCGCGTGGTCACGTACGTCGTCGCGGGCACCGCCAGGGTCACCGCCGGGGGCTCCGTCGCCCCCCTCCGCGCCCTGAGCCTCCGCCGCACCCTGCGCACCGGCCACGTACCCGTTCTCCTTGCGGAACGACTCGTAGATCTGGAGCAGCACCTGCTTCTGCCGCTCGGTGAGGGTGGGATCGGCGAGGATGACGGCCGTCGTCGCACCGTCCCGCCGGCACTCCTCCCGGTCCCGCTCGGCATCCAGGATCCCGGCCCGCACGTACAGCGTCTCGGCGGAGATCCGCAGCGCCTTGGCGACCTGCTGGAGCACCTCCGCGCTCGGCTTGCGCAGCCCGCGCTCGATCTGGCTCAGGTACGGATTGGACACCCCCGCGGCATCGGCGAGCTGCCGCAGCGACAGCTGCGCGTTGCGCCGCTGCTCGCGCAGGTACTCACCGAGATTGCCGACGTTGAGCGATGCCATGCCTCCACGATGCACGACTCTGCTAACTATTGCAAGCAAGGTGCTTGCAACAGTGACTCAACGCCCCGGGCGAGTTCGGTCACCCCTTCCCGGTGGTGCGGTTCTCATGCGCGTCACGGGCGGCGAACAGGGTGGGCATGTGGTCTTCCGCCCAGCGTCGGCCCGCGGCGATGGGTTCGAGCAAGGTACGCCCCAGCGCGGTCAGTTCGTACTCCACACGCACGGGCACCTCGGCGTGGACGGTGCGGGTGATCATCCCATCGCGCTCCAGTGCCCGCAGGGTCTGGGTGAGCACCTTCGGAGTGGCGGCGCGCAGCGGGATCCGCAGCTCGGAGAACCGCCGTGCCCCCTGTTCCAGGCACAAGACGACCATGGCGGACCACTTGTCGCCGATCTTGATCGGCATGGCACTGCTCGGACAAGCCGGGTGGAACATGTCGGGATCGAGCGGCTTCACAAGTACCCCCGCGGTAGCCAGATACCTTTGAAGTAACCAGTATCTCCTGCCCTACCTTCGCGACAGCGGCGCGGCCGACCGCCGCCTCTCCACACTGCTGATGCGAGGGAAACATGCGTGCTGTCCGGTTCCACGCCTACGGATCACCCGACGTACTGCGCGTCGACGAAGTGCCCGTTCCCCAGCCGGGCCCCGGTCAAGTGCTGGTCCGGGTCACGGCCGCGGGCGTCGGGTTCGCCGACGTCCAGATCCGGGCCGGTCTGATGCGACAGACCGCCCTCCCCGATCTGCCGATGCCGTTTTCGCCGGGTTTCGAGGTGGCCGGCACCGTGGCGGCAGCCGGGCCCGGCGTCGACCCGACGACGGTCGGCAGGCGGGTGGTGGGTGCCCCTGCCGGTGGCGGTTACGCGGAGCTGGCGCTCGTGTCCGCCGACGCGGCCCTGCCCTGCCCGGACGCCCTCGACGACCACACGGCCCTGGCACTGCTCGGTCAGGGAACGACGGCGGTCGGAGTAACCCGGGCCGCCGCCTTGCACGCGGGGGACACCGTACTGGTCGAAGCCGCCGCGGGTGGCGTCGGCAGCCTTCTGGTGCAGTTGGCCAGGCGCGCCGGTGCCACCGTGATCGGCGCTGCCCGGGGTGAGAAGAAGCTGGCCGCGGCCGAACAGCTCGGCGCGCACATCGTGATCGACTACACCGCGCCGGACTGGCACGAGCAGGCACGAGACGCGGCAGGCGGCAGCGTCCAGGTGGTTCTGGAGACCACTGGCGGTCCGGTATCGGCGGCCGCGTTCGACCTGCTGACCCCCGGCACCGGCCGCATGGTGATCTATGGCACGGCCAGCGGGCAGGCGCCGCGCTTCGACCCGCTCGCCGTGTATCACCGGGGCGTCTCCGTGACGGGCTTCGCCTCCATGGCTCTGGCACCGGACCAGCAGGCCAGGCTGCGCGACGAGGCGTTCGGCCTGGCCGCCGTCGGCGAGCTCGAGCCGGTCATCGGCACCGTCCTGCCGCTGTCGCAGGCCGCCGCAGCGCACCGGGCCTTCGAGGAGCGCGCCACCATCGGCAAGACCGTCCTCACGCCCTGAACACCGCACGAGCGATGCGAAACCCGCGCCTGACGGCCCCGGCCCGCTAGCGTGGGCGCCCATGATCGTATGGCTCAACGGCACCCACGGCGCGGGCAAGACCACGACCGGCGCGCTCGTGCAGCGGCTGATTCCGGACTCGCGGGTGTTCGACGCCGAGAAGGTCGGCGAGACGCTCATGGACATCAAGCCGAAGCTGCCCGGCGCCGGGGCGGAGAACTTCCAGCACTGGCCGCCGTGGCGACCGCTCGTCGTCGAGACCGCCCGCCGGGTGCTCGACTACGTCGGCGGCACCCTGGTGGTGCCGATGACGGTCCTGGTCGAGCGGTACTGGCGTGAGATCAGCACCGGCCTCGACCGGTGCGGCATCCCGGTACGGCACTTCGTCCTCCACGCCGACCGGGCGGCCCTGCGCGAGCGCATCGCGGGTGACACGGTCGTCGGCCCGAACTCCTCGTTCCGTCTCCAGTACCTGGAGCCCTACGCCGAGGCCGCCCGCACCTGGCTGCACGCCGAGGCCGAGGTCGTCGACACCACGCGCCTCACCCCGGCCGAGGCCGCCCGGCGGATCGCGGAGGCGGTCAAGGGCTGAGGCCGGCGGGGTGCGGTTTTCCTCACCTCGCTCTGGTGGGCAGCCGCATGGCGCCGGGCGGGCGGCCCGGAGACAGTGGATGCATGGCTACCGAGCGAAGCTCATGGGCACGGCGGGCCGCTGCGGTGACCGTCACCGCAGCGGTGCTGGCGGGTGCCCCGACGTCACCGGCCGCGGCGTCGGCCGACGGCGGCACGGCGCGTACGCCGCTCACCCGGGCCCAGTTGCAACGGGAGCTGGACCTGACGCTGGAGGAGGCCGGGTACGTCGGCGCCTCCGTCGAGATACGCGACGGCGGGCGCCTGATCCGGGCGAGTGCCGGGGAGGCCGAGCTGGGCGGCGGCCGTCCGGTGGGCCGGGGCGAGCGTTTCCGCGCCGCCAGCGTCACCAAGACCTTCACCGCGACGGTCGTCCTGCAACTGGCCGCCGAAGGACGGCTGTCGCTGGACGACACCGTCGACCGGTGGCTGCCCGGCGTCATCAGCGGCAACGGCAACGACGGCAGTCGCGTCACCCTGCGCAACCTCCTCCAGCACACCAGCGGCATCCACAACTACGACTACACGGAGGACACCGGCCAGACGGCGGCGGACTTCGAGCGGACCAGGTACGACCACCTGGCGCCGGAGGAGAGCGTCGCCCGGGCGATGAAACACGCGCCCGACTTCCCGCCCGCCGCCCCGGACGACCCGGCGCCGGACTGGAACTACTCCAACCCCAACTACATCGTCGCCGGAATGGTCGTCCAGAAGGTCACCGGCCGTTCCTGGGCCCAGGAGGTCCGGGACCGGATCATCCGGCCGCTGGGGCTGAAGGACACCTACGAACCGGGCGACGATCCCCGCATCCGCGGTCCGCACGCCCACACGTACCAGCGCTTCCCCGGTTCCACCGGCTGGACCGACACGACGGAACGCAATATGTCCATGGCGGACGCCGCCGGGTCGCTCATCAGCGGACAGCGCGACCTGGACAGGTTCTTCACCGCGCTGTTCGACGGACGGCTGCTGCCACCGGCGCAGCTCGCGCAGATGCGCCGCACGGTCCCGGCCAATGACGAGATACGCCAGGCCTTCCCCGAGCTGGAGTACGGGCTGGGGCTGATGCGGCAGCCGCTGGCCTGCGGCGGCCACCGCTGGGGCCACGGCGGTGACCTGGAGGGCGGCACGGTCCGTACGGGGTTCACCGAGGACGGGCAGCGTTCCGTCGTCATCGCGGCCAGCGGCAAGGCCCCCGGCGACGAGCAACTGCTGCGCGCCGAGCGCGCGGTCCAACGGCTCACCGACCTCGCGCTGTGCGGCCGGACCACGGACTAGTAGTGCTTCGTTAGGTTCTGGGTCTGGTTCTGCGTGTGGTGAGGGGTCGTCCGCAGGTGGTGCAGGTGCCGGTCCAGCACCTCAGCAGGTCCTGGAGCACGTCCAGGACCTGGTAGAGGGTCAGGCCGGCGTGTGGGCTTTTGGGTCGAGCCGCCGCAGGGTGAGGAACGCCTGGGCGGCGGTGACGAGGGTGACGTGGTGGTGCCAGCCGCGCCAGGTGCGGCCCTCGAAGTGGTCGAGTCCGAGTCCGTGCTTGAGTTCGCGGTAGTCGTGCTCGATCCGCCAGCGCATCTTCGCCCACCGCACCAGGTCGGTAACCGGAGTGCTGGCGGGCAGGTTGGTCATCCAGTAGGCGGTCGGCTCAGCCGCGTCTTCGGGCTGTTCGACCAGCAGTGTCCGCAGCGGCAGCACACCGTTCCACCGGCTGCGTCCGCCGGCCGCCTCCTGGGCGGTGCGAGTGGCTTCCTTACCCGAGGGTCGCACTTCGAGCACGGCGAAGTGCGAGGTCATTGCGCCTTTGCTGCCCTGACGCCAGGTGACCGGCTCGAAGCGGGTGCCGGAGCCGGTGAGCACGGTCAGCGGCTTGGCCGGTTCTCGG
>NZ_JAGGOO010000100.1 GCF_018614415.1 Streptomyces sp. ISL-12 | reverse complement strand
ACTGCACCCGGTCCCACCGCCACCGCCTCCGCCGCCCGAACCCGTTCCCCCCACGGTGATGTTCGAGCTGCCGCTGCTCTGGTAGCCCTCGGTCGCCATGATCATGTAGTAGTTGAAGCTGCCGAGCGTCATGCCGGCCCGGGCCCAGGCGTCGAAGTGGTTGCCGGTGGTGATGGTCCCGCCGGTCCGCTTGGACTGCCGGACGCTCCAGTACTGGTCGAAGGTGCGCGTGCCCTCGACGGACGGGGCGTTGTACCGCGTCGTCTTGTAGATGTCGTACGTACCGCCGTCACTGCTGACGGTCCCCATGAAGGTCCCCGTGGGCCGGTACGTCCCCCAGTTGTCGACGATGTAGTACTCGACGAGCGGGTTCGACGTCCATCCGTAGAGCGCCAGGTAGGCGTTGCCGGAGGGGTTGAAGGTGCCCGAGTAGGTCACGCTCCTGCGCCCGCCGTTGCTCCACCCCTTCCCGGCGACGAAGTTGCCGGTGTTGCTCCAGCTGGTGCTGTAGTTGCCGCCGGAGCCGAGGTTCATGGAGACGGTGCCCTGGGCGTCGGTCCAGAAGGAGTAGTAGTACCCGTTGTTCGTGCCGGTCTGGTTCGTGGTGACGACCGTGTCGGCGTGCGCGGTGCCGGGCGCGGCCACGGCGGCCAGCACGGCGGCACAGAGGGCGCTGACGAACAACCGGAAGCGGTGTCTGCGGTGCGGCGTGTGTGCGGGTGTGGTGTCCATGGCGGGCAGTGTTGAGGTGCTCTCGTCAACTGTCAATAGTTTCGGTAGTGATGTCGAAACATTCGAGATGCCGTCGAGGGGCGTGTCCGGCTGCGCCTGTCGAGGGCGGGTGGACGGAGGCATGCAGGGAGGAAGCTTGATCCACTACCGACTCTTCCCTCAAGTCCCTTGCCCGGATCGCCGAATCATTCGGGATTTTTTCCGAATCAGCAATCAGCGGGGCCCGGAAAACTGCATCGGTCGCTGTAGACATTCGTCGATCGCAGGGTTAACGTATGTGCTGTAGCCAGAAGTCAGGGAGGCGTGGCAGACACGAACTGCCCGCATGCAGTACCTACGCAGGACCGCAGTACTACCGAGAAGCCGGCCCCGGAACGGAAGGTGGTCCCACGGTCACGCACGCAAAAGGCAGGCCGGTACCGCAGTAACCCGGCCGGTGGTGTTACAAATCCCTCGGGGCCTTGGTGCCGTACGGCACCAAGGCCCCTCGACGCATGTCCCCACCGAACGCCCGTACAGGTCCCTCAGAGGTGCAGATGACCGCAGACACACCGCTCGACCGAATCGACGACGACGACTACCCCGCCTACACCATGGGACGGGCGGCGGAGATGCTCGGCACCACGCCGGCCTTCCTGCGCGCCCTCGGCGACGCCCGGCTGATCACGCCGCTGCGCTCGGAGGGCGGGCACCGTCGTTACTCCCGCTACCAGCTGCGCATCGCCGCGCGCGCCCGCGAGATGGTCGACCAGGGCACCGCCATCGAGGCGGCCTGCCGCATCATCATCCTGGAGGACCAGCTCGAAGAGGCCCGGCGTATCAACGAGGAACTGCGACGCGGTGAGGCCGGAGCCGGCCGCAGGACGGACGCCTGACGCGGGACCGGCCGGGTGTCTCACCCGGGCGAGCGGCCTCAGCGGCGAGTGGCCTCAGCGGGTGAGGGCGAGGACGCCCAGGGCGTTGCCGTCTTCGTCGACCACGGGCAGGGCTCCCAGCCGCCGGTCCCGCATCGCCCGCTCGGCCTCGGCCACGGTGCTCAGCGGCGAGGCGAAGGGCGCGCCCTCGACGACGACGTCCCGCAGGCGGACCCGGTCCGTGTAGCCACGGCCGTCCCGTACGGCGGTCAGCCGCGCCCGGGAGACCAGGTCCGTGAACCGGCCGTCCTCGTCCCGCACGACGAGGTGCCCCGTACGGGCGGCGGCCATGACGGACAGGGCCACCTCGACGGTCATGTCGTCCCACACCTGCGGCCCGGCCCCGTCCATGGCATCGGCGGCCGTCCGGCGCCCGGCGTCGGCGCACGGCGTGCGGGGATGCGTCTGGACCAGCGTCAAAAGGTGCCTCCTGGAGAGATGATCAGCTTCCCGAGTTACGGCGCTACAGCGCTACAGCGCTACGGCGCTACAGCGCTACAGCGCTACAGCGATGCTAGGCCGCCGCGCCGGGAGCCGACCGGCGTGCGGACGACGCGCGCCGGGCCGCCGAAGCCGGGCGGCGCCGGCCGCGTGAACCGGAACCGCGCTTGGGGCGTTCGGGTGCCGCCGGGGCGCTGATGACGACCGGGACGCCGGAGGGCGCCTGGGCGCCGGTGATCCGGTGCAGGGCCTCCGCGCCGGCCCGGACCTGGGTGGTCTGCGGAACGATGCCGGCCGTCGCCATCAGACGGCTCATGGCGCGACGCTGATGCGGGGTGACCAGGGTGACGACACTGCCGGACTCACCGGCCCGGGCCGTACGGCCGCCGCGGTGCAGGTAGTCCTTGTGGTCGGTCGGCGGGTCGACGTTGACCACCAGGTCGAGGCTGTCGACGTGGATGCCGCGTGCGGCGACGTTGGTCGCCACCAGCACGGTGACGTGCCCGGTCTTGAACTGCGCCAGCGTACGGGTGCGCTGCGGCTGCGACTTGCCGCCGTGCAGGGCGGCGGCCCGTACCCCGCTGTTCAGCAGGTGCGTGGTGAGGTGGTCGACGGCGTGCTTGGTGTCCAGGAACATGATCACGCGGCCGTCGCGTGCGGCGATCTCGGTGGTGGCCGCGTGCTTGTCGGCGCCGTGGACATGCAGGACGTGGTGCTCCATCGTCGTGACCGCCCCGGCCGACGGATCGACGGAGTGCACGACGGGATCGCTCAGGTAACGGCGTACGAGCAGGTCGACGTTGCGGTCGAGGGTGGCGGAGAACAGCATGCGCTGACCGTCCGGGCGTACCTGGTCGAGCAGGGCGGTGACCTGGGGCATGAAGCCCATGTCGGCCATCTGGTCCGCCTCGTCCAGGACGGTGACGGCGACCTGGTCCAGCCGGCAGTCGCCGCGCTCGATGAGGTCCTTGAGGCGTCCGGGCGTGGCGACGACGATCTCGGCACCGCCGCGCAGCGCGCTCGCCTGCCTGCCGATCGACATCCCTCCCACGACGGTGGCCAGCCGCAGCCGCACCGCCCGGGCGTACGGCGTGAGCGCGTCGGTGACCTGCTGCGCCAGCTCCCGCGTCGGTACCAGGACCAGCCCCAGCGGCTGCCGGGCCTCGGCGCGCTGCCCGGCGGTACGGGCCAGCAGGGCCAGCCCGAAGGCGAGGGTCTTGCCGGAGCCGGTGCGTCCGCGGCCGAGTACGTCACGCCCGGCGAGGGAGTTCGGCAGCGTCGCGGCCTGGATCGGGAACGGCACGGTGACGCCCTCCGACCCGAGCGCGCCCAGCAGCCCGGCGGGCATGTCGAGGTCGGCGAAACTCGCCGCGGCCGGCAGCGCCGGGGTGGTCGTCTCGGGCAGCGCGAACTCGCCCTGGCGTGCGGCGGGCCGGCGGCTCGGGGCCGACGAACGGAACCGGTGGGTGGGGCGTGTGCGGTTCATGCGGAACCTTCCTTGACGGTATGCGGCACATATCAAGGAATTCCCGCACGGCCTCGGAAACTGGCAGCAAGAATTGCAAGAACGAGCCGAATGCAGACGTAATACGGATGAGGAAAAACGTATGCAGCTGGGGCCCGCACCCCGAAGGATGCGGGCCCCAGCTACGAAATGCGCGTACTACATGCGCGCAAGCGTCAGGCGAGGACGATGTTCTCGGCCGTCGGGCCCTTCTGGCCCTGCGCGATGTCGAAGCTCACCTTCTGGCCCTCGAGCAGCTCGCGGAAGCCCTGGGCAGAGATGTTCGAGTAGTGGGCGAACACGTCGGCGCCGCCACCGTCCTGCTCGATGAAGCCGAAGCCCTTTTCCGCGTTGAACCACTTCACGGTGCCAGTAGTCATGTTGTTACTCCTTCAGGGGTGGGTCGGAATCCGCACTGCGCGAAAACCACGTCGCCGCAATGATCACCCCGCCCGGAAAAAGCACCGGCGTCACATGGAATTCGGGAACCACGACTGCAACTGAGAACGACAGTAGCACGTCGCGGCGGACCGTGCGTGATGAGTAATTACGCTCGGTCCGCCGCCGTATGAAAACTGCCCGCGAAATTCGGCAAACCCTCCTCTCGCGGGTACAGAAAATCACACCTGGAGCTTCACCGCTTCGATCCACTGGTCGTTGTTGAAGGCGCCGACGTAGGTGAAGCCGAGATTGTCCGACTCGGTCCCGGGTTTGTCGCAGTGCATGTCGGTCCAGGTGGCGCCGTGGACGTAGGAGGTCTGGCAGACGGTGTCGTTGCCGTCGTCGACGCTGATGCCGAACCCCAGCAGGTTCGGGGCGTCCGCCGCGGTACTGCCGACGTAGTGGTCCTCGCCGTCGGCGGCAGTCGTCCACGGGCCGTCGTAGTGCCCCGTGTCATCGGCCGACCCGGGATTGGGGACGAAGTCGTTGCCGCCGGTGCCGTTGGTCCCGTACACGGCGATGTTGACGGCCGTGATCGTTCCCGAGCCCGGGGTGCCCGCCACGTCGTAGTCGCACGCGGCGGCGCTCCAGCCCTTGCCCCGCACGTAGACCCGGTAGCAGATGTGCTGTCCACCCGGATCGTCCGCGGCCCGCTGCTGGACGGCGGTCGCCGCCGTCTCCTCCTCCGTCTCGGTCTCCTCCGCCTCGGAACCGCCGCCCCCGCCCCCGGACCCCGACCCGCCTCCGTCGCCGCCCGCGTCCGCCTCCTGCGTCGCGGTCGCGGCCGGGGGTGCCAGGGCCTCGGCGGACGGGGCCTTCGGCGCCTCGGCGGTCGCTGAGGGATCGGCGGGCGGCAGCGTACTGATGGCGGTGTCCTGGGCCACTTCGGTGGCGGCGGTGCGGACCTGGGGCTTGTAGGCGATCCAGATCATCACGAACGCGATCGCCAGCGCCAGGAAGACGCTGAGGAAGCCCGCCAGCCAGCGCGGCAGGAAACTCCGCTGCACGTAGACGCCCTCGACGTCCAGCGGCGCCACCCCCGACCGCTGCACCGCCAGGGTGTAGGGCCGCTGCTCCGACGACCCGAACCAGCTGATCTGCCGCGGTTTCAGCGTCGTCTTCACGAACGCCGCGCGGCCCGGCTCGATCTGCACATTGCTCGGGTGGATGTCGTACGACAACTGGTCACCGTTGTCGCTGCCGCTCAACGACGCCGTCAGCTTCGTGTTGCCGAGGTTGTCCACGGCCAGCCGCGGCTTCCCCCGGAACCGGCCCTTCACCGTCGGCGGCACCAACTCCACCCGCACCTCCGAGAACGGGGTGATGGTGAGGTTCCCCTCGGGAACCGTCACCGCGTCCGGGTGCTCCGTCGGCGTGATCCGCACCCCGTACGGATTCGGCCCCGCCGTCGCGTCCGGCGTGCGCGGCGGGGAGAAGGTCAGCTCCACCGTCCCCGTCGTCCCCGGATACAGCCGCAGCGACTGCGGCTCCACGGCAGTCCAGGGCGCGAGAGCGCCCACCGCCTCGAAGCGGTACTCGTCCACCACGTCACCGGTGTTGCGCAACCGCAGCCGTACTGTCGTACTACCACCCGGGTCCACAGTCGCGGAGGCGGGCTCGAGGGAAGTCCACAGGCTCACTCGCGGACATTAAACGCGGCGATGGCGCCACGTCAGCAAGCCACGGGGCACGTCGGGTGCCCGAAGAGGCGAGACCGGTTGCCCCCGCCCCACGACGGGATCACACGGTGAGGACGGGCTTGTCCCGGAGGTGACCGCCGTCGAGCAGCGGGTGCGCGTCGGCGACGCCCTCGAACAGGAACGCCTCCGCACGTGGACCCGGAGCCGCCGGGCGACGCGCCCGGCACCCGTACAGTCCCCCCGGACCGGTGGCGAAAGGCGCGGGTACGCGTTCACGGATAGAATTAGGTGTCCGATCAGCACATATTCTTTTCCGGGACTGCGGCTTACTGCCGGTCCTCGACCGGGGCAGGGCGGGCGGCGGCCCGTATCGCTCCGCGCCGCGCTGACACTCCTCTCGGACCGGCCGAGCACCCCGTCACGTGAGGCCTTGCCGGACGGGGCGGAGCAACTCCGGTACCCGGCCCCCGCCGTACACGCGCGCGATCGGCCTCGCGGGACCCCTGGCGTGCGGAGGCGCGGCACCACGCTCCTCCGAGGAGGACTGATCATGACCAACCCGCAGCAAGCCCCCCGTGCCCAGGCGATCCGTCTCATTTTCGAGTACGAGGGTGATTCGGTGCGTCTCGTGTCCCAGCAGCCGGTCGACATGGTCATCAGCAGCGTCGACACCGGCGCCGAGGCGCGTCCCGGCGACTTCGTGGAGATGCGGGACGACTACGGGCAGCGCCTTGCCCGCGTCCCCGCGCGTGGCGCCTTCCGGGAGAGCGCCGAGGTCTTCCCGGAGAACCACACGGAGCCGATCACCCGGGTGGACGTGGAGGCGCGCGGCGCGTTCACCGTGGTCGTTCCCGCACCGGCCGAGGCCGTCCAGGTGGCCGTGGTCCGCGTCGCGCCCGCGCCACGTGAGGCACCGCCCGAAGCCGCCGAAGCCGCCAGGGCCGCCGGAGCGGCGCGGGACGTCGACCTCGCGACCTTCCGGCTCGAGCGATAGGGGACCGTGATGACCACCTCCGACGGCTCCGTCCAGGGCCGCACCCAGATACACGGAACAGCACCCCGCAACCGGGCGTTCACGATCGTGCTGCTCGGCGACGGCTTCACCGCCGCTCAGCAGGCCGCTTTCAACACCGCCTGCACCGACTTCGTCAGCGCGCTGACCACCACCGCGCCGTACGACAAGATCGGCCGGTCGATCAACATCTGGCGGGTCAACGTCACGTCCACCGACTCGGGCGCCGACGACCCGGCGAGTGCCGGCGGCACCGGCGCGACGGCCCGCACGTACTTCGACTCCACGTTCGGCGCCAACGGCATCAGACGACTGCTGGTCTGCAACAGCTCGACGGTGCTCCAGACCGCCGCCGCTCAAGTCCCGGAGTTCTCCGTCGCGATCGTCGTGGTGAACTCCACGGTCTACGGCGGCAGCGGCGGCTCCATCGGCACGTACTCCCTGGCGAGCGGGGCGACCGAGATCGCCATTCACGAACTCGGCCACACGGCGTACGGACTGGCCGACGAGTACGCGTACTACGCCGGCGGCAACGAGACCGGCCACGACCACCACCCGCCCGGAGAGCCGGCCGAGCCGAACGTCACGCTGAACACCGACCGCGCCACACTGGAGTGGGGCTGGGCGGTAGCCCCGACCACAGCCCTGCCCACCATGTCCAACCCGAACTGCGCGACGGTCGATACCCGGCCCAGCACGGTTCCCGCCGGGACGGTCGGCTGCTTCGAGGGCGCGCACTACTACCACTGCCGGTGCTTCCGTCCCGAACACAACTGCAAGATGCGGGAGTTGAGCGTCCCGTTCTGCCAGGTGTGCCGTCAGGTGATCCGGGCCCGGACGAAGGTGACCAAGCCCATCTGCGCACTGACTCCGAGCAGGGATGCCGTGTACCGGTACGACGGGTCGGGTACCTCCTGGACCAGGATCGGCGGCCCCGCGGGCCAGCTCTACGCGGGTGCCTGGGGGCTCGTCGCCACGAATCCCAGCTCCGGTGACCTGTACCGCTATCTCGGTACCCCCGACAGTTGGCAGCGCATCGGGAGCGCGGGCGCTTCGTTCGCCGTCGCCGCCGACACCGTGTACGGGCTCACTCCGAGCCGGAATGCCGTGTACCGGTACGACGGGTCGGGAACGTCCTGGACCAGGATCGGCGGCCCCGCGGGCCAGCTCTACGCGGGTGCCTGGGGGCTCGTCGCCACGAATCCCAGCTCCGGTGACCTGTACCGCTACCTGGGCACCCCCGACAGCTGGCAGCGCATCGGGAGTGCGGGCGCTTCGTTCGCCGTCGCCACCGACACGGTCTACGGGCTGACCCCGACCCGGAACGCCGTGTACCGGTACGACGGTTCGGGCACCTCGTGGACCAGGATCGGCGGCCCCGCGGGCCAGATCTACACCGGGGACTGGGGACGAGGGCTCGTCGCCACGAACCCCAGCTCCGGTGACCTGTACACCTACCTGGGCACCCCCGACAGCTGGCGGCACACCGGAAGTGCCGGTGCCTCGTTCGCCGTCGCCACCGACACGGTCTACGGGCTGACCCCGAGCCGGAACGCCGTCTACCGCTACAACGGCTCCGGCCTCTCCTGGACCAAGGTCGGCGACGCGGCACATTCCATCGCGGCGGGTGACATATAGCGGGGCCCGGTCTGACCGGCGCTTCTGCCCCGCGAGCGGTTCGCCGAGGCTACCGAGTCCCGTGCTCTGGCGCCTCAGCGGAACTCGTGGACCACCTGGATCTCCCCGACGATGTGGGCGTTGAAGTCGTCCAGTTCCTCGGCCGGAACCCAGTACTCGAGGATCGTCCGCCCGCCGGCCTGTCGGACGGGATACCGGCTCAGGAACTCCGACTCGACCTCGAAACGAGTGACGAAGCCGGCACCATCGTGCTTCACGTTCCAGTCCCGCGCGATCCTGATCGCGTAGTCCTCGTCGAGGACCGGGTAGAAGATCGGCTGCTCGGGCAGCCGGGGCGGCCACGCACGCCAGTGCAGCTCCCGGACCAGGCCCAGCTCCTTCGGACCGGTGGGGCGCCACAGGGTTGTCGTAGCTGGCCGACTGCTCATTGTGCATCGCTTTCCGAACGACGGGCCGCTGGTACGGCAGGCAGGGAACCGGACGATATCGCCACCGCGACCTCGGCAGCCACGCGGTTTCTGTGAACGGGACACCGTCAGCGCCGATCAGCCCCTGGATCTGGCACGGCTGTGGCACGCGACCTCCTGGTCCCGAACCAGGGGGCCGTTCATTCCAGGAAGTAGGACCAGAAGGGGACCGTGGCGTACTGGTGCCCCTCGGGCGTCGGCACAGGCGACCGAACTCGTGGTGGAAGTAGTCGACCAGATCGGTGCCGTAGTAAATGATGTCCGTCTGGTGCATCGACAGCACAGGCGTTCCGGTGCGATCGGGATCGGCCAGCAGGTACCGGTGAGAGTAGATCGGCACCATGACCGGAACCTTGGCCAAGTACGTGCGAGCCACTTCCAAGGCGTTCTGAGCGGTCGCCGGCCGCGGCCCCCAGTCCGGATGCCAGAAGACGTTGTGCTCCACGTCGAACAGCACTCCGTCCACCGGCCAGGCCAACCGCTCCGCCAGGTCGTCCGCCTCGCCGCCCCGCCAATCAGGCCAACCGCTGCTCCCCACCGGCAGCCCCGCGCCCAGCAGCACGCGGTGTTCCGGAGCGAAACGGAATCCCCAGCGCTCCTCCACGCGATCAAGTTCCCGCTCGCTCATGCCTCGCTCCACCTCGACGCCTGCGGGGAGCATGGCAAGCAACGCCTGGGCGACTTCGGGAGTCATCGGGTTCGCGGGACTGATCGGAGTCATGCGTGGAACGGTAAGCAGGATCGGTCAGTGACGGCCATACCGGCCGCTCCGGGGCTCCGGGGCTCCGGGGCTCCGGGGGGACGCTATCGGACGGGGTCGGTTGCCGGGGTAGGTGAAGAGCGGCTCTACAGCGACCGCGGGGAGGGAGCCTGTCCCGCCAACTCCTTCATCGACCGCGGGCAGCCGTGCCTTTCGGCCTGTCCGTGGTAGGCCGGTCCGTCACCAGGTAGCCCGCTAAGCCAACGTCCGGCCTGGCCTTCGCCCACCCGTCCGCCTCCTCGACCGGAATCAGCACGGTAGTGCCCGGAACAGGGTGGTCAGCGGATAGCACGGATCATTACGGTGAGAACCGGTGAAGCCGGTGACGGCTGGCTCTGTCCGATGTCCTCGTATCCCCAAGACTTGTAGAGGGCGTGGACCTTTCCGTCGCCGGCAGCCGCGTTGACCATGAGGGTGACGAGCGGTTCGTCGCATGTGGCGAGGAGGGTGTCGTGGATGCGGCGGGCGGTGCCGGTCTTTCGCCAGGCTGGTCGGACACCGATCTCTTTCAGGGCCACAGCCGGGCGCGCGGTGTACTTCTCAGCCGGCGTAGGGCTGGTGCGCTGCCAGTACCGGTCGCCGTGCTTGATGGTGTTGCTGTAGGCGTAGCCGACCGGGTGTTCACCCGCGTACGCCAGGACCGCCGTGAAGCCCGGCTCGGTGCCGTGTCGGTCCAGGCGTTCGCCGAACGCAGTGACTGCGTAGTTCGGCAGGTGGAGGAGCGGAGCGCGCACTTCGGCGTACACGTCGAGGAGGTCGCCGCGGGCGGTGTCGAGGGTGCTGAAGGTGCGTAGTTCGATGGCGGGCGCCGTGGTCATGCGGCCATCCTCCAGGTGGCGGTGTGCTCGGTCCAGGTTTGCACGGTGGAGCTGCCTGGCGCGGTGGCGCGGAGTGCGGCTCCGAACTCTTGCAGCATGCGCGTGACCCGGGCGTGCTGGGTGGCGGCTTCGGCGGATACCTTCATCGCGGTGGCCGTGGCGGCGTCGGGGGCGCCTTGGGCGAGCTGGGCGTGGGCGAGCCGGGTGGTGGTGATGGCCCGGGAGCGGATCATGTGGGGCCGGAGGGCGGACAGGCAGCGGTGGGCGTGGTACTCGGCGGTCGAGTAGTCGCCGAGCGCCAAGTGTGCGGAGAGGGCCAGGGAGTCCAGTTCGGCCTGGTCGTAGAAGGCGAGCATCCACACCGGCCGATAGCCGGCGGGGTCGGCGCGCATCATGGCGTCCTGGGCCTGCTCGAAGGCCCGGCGGGTACCTGTGCGGTCCTGCGCCGCGCCGTGGATGGCGCCTTGGCGGGCCAGGCCGAGGGAGGCAAAGAGGGGGTCTCGGCGGGTGAGGTGCAGGTTGCGGGCGACATCGTTGGCGGCGAACGCGTCGGCCGGGCGGCCCATGTGCCGGTACATGGTGCCCGCGTGGCTCCAGATACGGAACTTGATCGCCTGGTCACCGGACATCTCGGCGAGGGCCTGGGCCTCGCGCATGTGGGCCTTGGCGACGTCGTAGCGTCGGCCGTCGATGGCCGCCCACATCGCGGAGGAGCGGAAGGCGGCTGCGGAGGCGTAGAGGTTGCTGCGTACTCGCTGGGTGGCGCTGCCCGCGTTCTGGAGGTTGAGGGCCTCGTCGGCGAGAGCGGCGGCCCGCTGCTCGATGCCGAGTTGTCCGCCGTGGCGGTGGTCGCTGGCGATGATCTCGGCGAAGCGCTTGTTGAGCCGGTTGACATCGCTCATGCCGATGCGGCGCGGCGATGCGGTGCCGGGTGCGGCTGCTGCTGCGGCAGCCGCCGCGATGCCGCCGACGAGGGTGCGGCGCTTCATGTCGGGGTCCTCCTGCTGCGGTGGGGCCGGAGTGGACGAAGGCCGGCTCCGTGGCACGAACCCTAAAGCGACGACGGGTAGTCCGGTGACGTCCGCAAGTGCTGCGCGGGCGGCTGACTTCGGCCACGTGACCCGGCCTGCTTTCCACGCTCGGACCGATGAGCCGTCGAGTCCTCCAGGGCGCCCGGTCAACCGTTCAATGGCCCTGTTCACGGCCTCGGCGAGGCTGTTGGAGCTGTAGCCGTGCTCGGTCATCCACGCCTCAAGAACGGTGTTGCGGGTGGTGTCCATGCGGGCACGGTAGCCCGCGCGATGCCCACTCGCCAGGTAAAGGAGAGGTCAAAACGCCCTAGGTCGGTCCGTCGGCTGAACACCTGAAAGTCCTAACCAACCTGCGGCGAAAGGGAGTTATCTGGGTGCCGGTCGCCCACTGCGCCCCACCGTTCGGGCGGCTGTTGACGGCCCGGCCTGCCCCTGAAGTCCTTCGTGGGGGAGGGCCGGGCGCCGAGACGACACGAAGGCTCCACCCCAATGACGAGTCTGAGAACACCAGAAGCGGCCCTGTCTGTCGGCCACCCGACATACAGCCAGACCTTCCCGTGCAAGCCGTCCACGGCCGAGATCGGTCGTGACCTCGTCCGAGACGTCCTCGGTGTGTGGCACCTCGACAACCTCGCCGACCGAGCCACGCTGATCGTCACGGAGCTGGTCGCGAACGCCTCCAGGCACACCCTGTGTTCCGAGATCCGCCTCACGATTGCGCTACCGGACGCGACACGACTGCGTGTCGGGGTCGTGGACCGGGAACCTGCACGTCTGCCCATTCTCGGTCAGGCGGCTGACGACGACGAGTCGGGCCGCGGACTGCTCCTCGTCGATGCGGTCGCCGACCGCTGGGGCTATGACCTGTACGGCTCGGGCGGGCGTCCCTGGGGCAAAGAGGTATGGGCGGAACTCCGTACCGGGGACGGCGAGTGAGCATCCCGGCAACGGCGCCCTCGCCCCTTCAGGATCTCGCTCGATTCCGGCCTCGCCAGCAAACGGCCATGGACTGCGCCCTCTGCGCCTGGCCGCTGGGAGCGCGCGGTCGACGGCTGGGCGAGATACGCCATCGGGGCCTGCCGTTCCAGCTCTGGGCCTGCGCTCCCAACTGCCAGGCCGCCAGATCGATCAGCCCGACCAGCTGAGTAAGGGGAAGGCCTTCCATGGAGCGGCGGCCGGCATCCGCTTGATCGGACTCACGGCACGCGACTTCCCGGCGTGAGACAGGCGGCCCGCGAGGACTTTCCTGAGCGGAGCACGTCCCGTCGTGCCGGGTGGCCGGAAGCCGTCCCGGAGCAGCCTTCTGGTGACGCTCCCGGGGCGGCACCTGGTGGGCGGTCCAGCCCAGTAACACCACAACTACGACAAGGAGTTTTAGCATGACGCGCAGCACCGTAGTTCCCAGCCGCACAGAAGCACGCCCGCAGATCCCGGGAGCGTCGGACGGCTTCGACCTGGACGTCTCTCTCGTCGAGATCGCCGACCCGGCCGGCCTGGTCAACCTGACCGACGACAACTGCGGGTCCACCTGTGGCGCCTGCACCACCAACGTCGCCTGACCTGAACCCCAGGCGATCGCGACCGGTGCCGCCGCGTCACCGCGCGGCGGCACCGGCCGACCGCCCTTTCACCCTCGGAGGTACTTGGTGGTTGCTCCGCCCGCGGCGTTCCGCGCCGGTTCCACCTCTCTCGTGCGCGCCGTGACCCGGCCCTCGGTGCCGATTCCTCCATGCCCTGACCTCGGTGATCGCTCGCCCGGTGGTGCGTCCGCCCGCATGGCATGGCTCCGCGCGGTCTGCGCGGACAAGGACTTCACCGAGGCACTCCAGCACTCCAGCCCAGTCCTGGCCGCGCAGGTACGGGCCCTGTGTGCGGCCGATCACCCCGCTCCCCGGGATGTGCAGCGCGCGACGCTGTCCGTGGCCCGCTACCTGCTGCGGGCCCAGCACCGGGCGACACCCTTCGGCCTGTTCGCCGGCGTGGCCACCGCGGAGTTCGGCCCGCAGGCGCGGGTCGACTGGGGAGAGAAGCACGTGGCCGTCGGCCGCGCGGGGGCAGAGTGGCTGGCGGCCCTGGTCGCATGGTTGGAATCGTGCCCGGACCTCCTCGAACGGCTGCCCGTCGTCGTCAACAACACCGTGAGGCGCAGGGGGGACCGGCTCGTCGTGCCGTTCCAGCCCGACGTCCAGGACGACCGGCCCCGTGCGGTCGAGGCGTCTCTGGACCTGAGCAGGCCGGTGCGCGCGGTCCTTGCCGCAGCCCGACTGCCGATCCGGTTCGGCACCCTCGTGGACGGGCTGGGGGCGGAGTTTCCCGAGGCCGGCCCCAAGAAGGCACGTCAACTGCTGGCGGAGCTGATCCGGCGGCGGGTACTGATCACGTGCCTGCACACTCCGAGCACCGAGACCGATGCCCTCGGGTATCTGGTGGGGCAGCTCGACGCGATCGACGCTGGAAGTCTCGCCCCGGTCGCGGAGACCGTACGCGAACTCCGCGAGGTCCGGGCGGGCCTGGAGATGTGCGCCACGCACGGCGGCCGGGAGAGCGTCGCGGCGAGGATGCGAGACCTCGTCCCGGGCCTGCGTCGCCACCCCGTCGCGCTCGACCTCCGCCTGGACGCGCAGATCGTTCTGCCGGAAGCGGTCGCCCGAGAGATCGAGCGCGCCGCTCTCATCCTGACCCGCTTGAGCAGCCGCCCGTACGGGACCGCCGCCTGGAACGAGTACCACCAGCGGTTCTACGAGCGGTACGGCATCGGCACGATGGTCCCGCTCGCGGAAGTCGTCGAGGACAGCGGCACCGGCTATCCCGACGGCTACCCAGGCGCTCCGGCCAGCCCACGCAGGCCCCGCGGCTCCGCTCGGGATGACGTCCTTATACGGCTGGCCCAGGCCGCTGCGCTCGACGGCCGTGACGAAGTGCTCCTCACGGACGAACAGATCGAGGCCCTGGAGGTGGGGCCTGACGAGCCTCGGCTGCCGCCGCACTTGGAGATCGGGGTGCGGGTGCATGCGGTCAGCCTGGAGGAGTTGCAGCGCGGGCGGTTCCGGCTGGAGGTCGTGAGCGTGTCCCGTGGTGTCGGCGTTTCCACGGGCCGGTTCCTCAGCGTCCTGGCCCCCGCCGATCGGGAGGCTTTGGCCGCCGAGCTTGCCGACCTCCCGGCCGCAGACGGCAACACCATGCCCGCACAGCTCTCTTTCCCGCCCCTTCTCCCCGAGAGCGCCCACGTCACCCGCTCCCCACAGGTTCTCCCCACCGTGATCAGCCTTCAGGAGCACCGCACCCCGCAGGACACCGTCCTCACCCCGGAGGACTTGGCTGTGGGGTGCGACGGCCGCCGCATGTACCTCGCCGTCCCCGAGCGGGGCCACCGCGTGGAGGCCGTTGGAATGCACGCGCTGAACCTGCGCACCCACACCCCGCCGCTCGTGCGGTTGCTCACCGAACTGTCCCGCGCCCAGTGCGCGCAGGTCACAGTCTTCGACTGGGGCGCTGCAGCGGCGATGCCGTTCCTTCCACGTCTGCGGTACGGCCGGACCGTGCTGGCCCCGGCGCGCTGGCGGCTGGAAGCGTCCGAACTGCCCGGCCAAGCCCGCCTTCGGGCCGAGTGGGACGCCGCGCTCAGCGACTGGCGTGCCCGGCGGAGGCTGCCGCGCCGCGTCTACCTAGTAGAAGGCGACCGGTGCCTCTTCCTCGACCTCGACGAGGCCGGCCCCCGTGCACTCCTGCGTCGGCACCTCGACCATTCGCGCCTGGCCGTGCTCGTCGAGGCCCCGGAACCGGAGGCGTATGGCTGGTGCGGTGGGCGAGCCCACGAGGTCGTGGTGCCCCTCAAAGCAACCGGGCCGTCGGTATGGCCGCCACTGCCGGCCCCCAGCCGGGCCCGTGCCCTGTCTGCGACCCAGATGCAGACGCCTGCCGCTTCCTCGGTTCTTCTGGCCGCCCTGTACGCCGACCCCCGCCGCCAAGACGTCTTGGTCTCCCGGCACTTGCCCGACCTCCTCGAACGGCTTGGCAACCCGCCGTGGTGGTTCATCCGCTTCCGCGACCCGGACCAGCACCTCCGCGTACGCATCGCCCTCCCCGACGCGCAAGCCTTCGCCGACACGGCCCGAACGGTGAGCGCCTGGGCCGACGAGCTACGAAGCATCGGCCTGCTGGCCGATCTGCGCTATCCCACCTCCTACCGCGAGATGGGGCGCTGGGGCTCCGGCGCCGCATGGGAGGCGGCCGAGGAGGTGTTCCGGGCGGACTCGCGCGCCGTCCTGGCCCAGCTCGCGCAGCCACAGCGCCCCAGTCAGCGCACGCTGGTGGCGGCCCACACGGTCGCCATCGCCTCCGCGTTCCTCGGCACCACCGAGGCTGGGATGCGGTGGCTGATCGACCATGTCTCGCCGACCGCACCCATGCCCGTTCCGCGCCCGCAGTTCACCGAGGCCGTGCGGCTCGCCGACCCGAGCGACGACTGGTCGGCCTTGCGCAGTGTCCCGGGCGGAGACGCCATCGTGTCCGGATGGGTCGACCGGGAAGCGGCACTCGCCACGTACCGGCCGCACCTGCCCGGCCCGGACACCCAGGGCATCGCCGTCGACGACGTCCTGACATCCCTGCTGCACGTCCACTTCGTGCGCCACGTCGCCGTGAACTTCCCGGAGGAAGAGGTGTGCCTCTACCTGGCGCGCGCCGCCGCCCTGGCCTGGACCGCCCGCACCAAGGGGAGGGCCTCGTGAACGCGCACCCCACGCTCGGCCTGGTCGACGCCATCGTCGCCCGGCTCGCCGACCCCGGGACCATGCCTCACGGCTCCAGGACGCTGTGCTCGGACCGGCAGCATCTTGCTTACGGGCCACCCGGCATCGCGCTCCTGCACATCGAGCTTGCCGCGAACGGCCTCGCACCGTGGCACCGCGCCCACGACTGGCTCGCCGCCGCCTCCCGACAGCCGCTCACCAGCGGCCCGGACAGCCACCCGTTCTACGGAGTGCCCGCCTTCGCCCACGCCCTGTCCTGTGCGGCCGATCACCTTCCCGGCTCCTACCAGCGCGCCCTCGACGCGATAGACGCCCAGATCGCGGTCGACGTCGAGCGCCGTCTCGACGCCGCACATCGCCGCATCGACGCCGGACGCCTGCCGCAGCTCGCCGAGTTCGACGCCATCCGGGGCCTCACCGGATACGGCGCCTATCTACTGCGCCGAAAACCCGGCAGCTCCACGATGCTCGCCGTTCTCGACTACTGCGTGCGCCTCACCGAACCGATCACCCACCATGGCGAGAGCCTGCCGGGCTGGTGGTCGAAGACCGGGCCCTCGGGCAGCCCGGACGACCGATTCCCCGGCGGGCACGCCAACACCGGTATGGCGCACGGCATCGGCGGCGTGCTCGCGCTCCTGGCCCACGCCGCCCGGAACGGCTCCGTCACCGATGGGCACCACGCAGCACTACACACCATCCTGGCCTGGCTGGACCGCTGGAAGGAGGAGGCCGACGGCGGACCGGTCTGGCCGTACTGGGTCACTCAGGGCGAGCTGCGAAGCGGGCGTCTCGCCCCGTCCGCGCCCCGGCGGCCATCCTGGTGCTACGGCACCGCCGGCCTCGCCCGCGCCGAGCAACTTGCCGCGCTTGCCCTCGGCGACACCCGCCGCCAGATTGCTGCGGAGAACGCACTCGTGGCCGCCCTTACCGACCCCGAGCAGCTGAAGGCCACGACGGACAACGGCCTCTGCCACGGGTTCGCCGGCCTCGCCCACGTCGCCGCGCGTACGGCCGACGACGCCCGCCCCTCGACCGCGGAGAAACTCCGCGCCGCGATCCCGGCCCTCCTGGCTGCGGTCATCCCACCGGGCACCGACCCCGAACTCACGGCCATGGCGCTCATCCAGGACGAGGAAAGCGGCCCCGGCCTACTCGACGGCGCCGTCGGCATAGCCCTGGCGCTCCTCGCGCCCAGCACCGCCGCACCACCCCGGTCCGCCTGGGACGCATGCCTCCTCATCGCCTGATCCACCGACCGAAGGACCTCAATGCCTCCCGACCGCTGGCAGCAGCACAACATCACCTTCGTTGACCGCGAGATTGCCCAGCGCACCATGGCCGAACGCCTCGGCCCCACCCTGATCGAGGCGGAGGCCGGCGGGCAGCTCACCGACTGGTGGTTCATGAACAAGCAGCCCTGGCCGCTGCGTTACCTCGCGGACAAGCCCTCACCAGCCATTGAGTCGCTCTTGAGCGATCTAGTCGGCGACGGCGTGGCCGTGTCGTGCCTGCCCTGCGTCTACGAGCCCGAGACCGCCACGTTCGGCGGCCCGGAGGCCATGGACACAGCCCACGAACTCTTCCACAGCGATTCCCGCCACTTGCTCACCTACCAGCCGAGCCCGATGCACCTGGGACGCCGGGAGACCGCCGTCCTGCTGACGAGCGTCATGATGCGCGGCGCCGGACTCGACTGGTTCGAACAGGGCGACGTATGGGCGAAGGTCGCGGCCCTTCGACCGGCCATCGCTCCACAACCGCCCGAACGAGCCGTCGAATTGGCTCCGGCCATGCACAAGCTCATGACCGCCGACGCCCACAGCCTCTGTCGCCCGGGTGGCCCACTCCACGCTCACGAGGAATGGGCGACCGCCTTCGAACGGGCCGGTGCCACGCTCGCCGACCTCGCAGCCCGCGGCGCCCTCACCCGCGGCCTGCGAGCCGTCATCGCCCACCACGTGATCTTCCACGCCAACCGCGCCGGTCTCCTCCGGGACGACCAGAGCACCCTGTCCCACATCGCACGAGAGGCAGTCATGGGAACGAGTGACCACACCGAGTCGCCCGCCGACGCACCGGCCGACATCGATAGCGTCAGCGCGGTGAACACCGACACGACCACCACCCCCACGGCGGACGCCGAGCGCCTCCGCAACGCCCTGGTCGACCAGCTTCGCGCGGACGGACACGCCCGCACGCCCGCCGTCGAGACCGCGTTGCGGACGGTGCCCCGCCACGTGTTCGTGCCCGACGCGTCATTCGAAGACGCCTACGCCAACGCACCCGTACACATCAAGTACGACACCGACGGCACGTCCATCTCCTGCGCCTCCCAGCCGGGCGTCGTCGCCCTCATGCTGGACCAGCTCGACGCCCAGCCCGGCGAGCGCATCCTCGAACTCGGCGCCGGCACTGGCTACAACGCCGGCCTGCTCGCCCACCTGGTCGGCGAGAGCGGACACGTGACCACCCTCGACGTCGACGACGACCTCGTGGAAGGAGCCCGTGCGCACCTCGCCGCCGCCGGGATCACCAACGTCCAGGCAGTGACCCGCGACGGAGCACTCGGCTACGCCGAGGCAGCGCCGTACGACAGGATCATCGCCACCGTCGGCGCGCACGGCGTACCGCACGCCTGGCTGCAACAACTCGCACCCGGCGGCCGGCTCCTCGTCCCCCAGCGCCTCAAGGGCACCGTCTCCCGGTCCATCGCCTACGAGCAGCGCGACGGCCGGTGGGTGTCCCTCGGCAGCGAGATGAACACCTTCATGCCGCTTCGGCGGGGCATCGCCGACGACGACCGCCGAGTGATCCCCCTCAGCACGGACGGCACCGTACGGCTTCAGGCCCCTGCCGGGCTCACCATCGACGCCGACGCCCTCGCTGGCGTACTCGACCAGCCGCGCGCCGAGGAGTGGACCGGTATGGCGGTCCGCGCCATGGAGTCGCCGGAGTGGATGGAACTGTTCCTCACCTGCTCCCTGCCCTCCGGCCTGATCCGGATGCTGTTCCCCCAGAGCGCCAAGGGCACTCTGCTCACCGAGGACCCCTACCCCTCGTCCACCGTGACCGTCGACAAGGGTGCCGTCACCTACCTCGCCCGGCGCCTGTCCAAGGAGAGGACCCCCGAGGGCCACAAGCTCTGGGAGTTCGGCGTCATCGGCCATGGCCCCGGCAGCGACGAACTGGCCGCGAAGGTCGCCGACACGATCCGTACCTGGGACAGGGAGTACCGAGGCCGTGAGGCCACATTCGAGATCCAGTCCCTCGACGCCCCTGAGATCGAGCGGCGCCCCGGTCTCTTCGCCCTCGACACACCGCTGAACCGCATCGTCGTCGACTGGCGATAGCGCCGCACGCGTAGCGGACGGTGCTCGTCGGCAAACGGCTGGCGGGCACCGTCGCCTCAACAGTCCTCACTCTCCAGTTGGGGGTTCCATGGACCCACACGGCCCCACAGCCCGGCGTTTCCCGCTCGTCGCCCGCTTCCGCCCCGCCTGTCTTCCTCTGCCTGAACGCGTACGCGCACTCGTCGACCTCGCCGACACCGCGGTGAAAGAGACCGACCAGGGGGCCGCGTCGGCCGTTTACAACCAGGCCGCGCTCATCGCCTCCGACCTCGACCTCCCCGACCTCGCCCGCGAGATGTGCCACCAGCACGCCGCCGCATACCTCCGCGCCTGCCCCCTGCCTGGCATGAGTGCGATTCGAGGACTGGAACCGGTCGTCAATCTCGCTCGCCTCCAGATCCGCGCCGGCCGCGCCGATGAGGGCCGTCAGCGACTCCTCAACCTGTACAAGGCCGTCGAGACGGGCACAGCGGCCCGGTTCGAGGGCGTCACCGTACCTGCGGACCTCACCGCGACCAGCGGTGATCGCCAGGAGGTTCGCGCGTGGCTGTGGCGCGTCCTCCTCGCAGACGGCACGCGCGCCCTCACCACCGAGGGGCGTTGGGCCGAGGCGCTGGCGCACATCGGAGCCCACCATGGCATCGGAAAGCGGATGCTCGACGGTCGGCAGGTCGCCGTACTTGCCGCCCTTGTCGCGGGTGACACCGCGTGGGCCGCTGTCCTCCTTGCCGACACGGTGCCCGGCGATGCGTGGGAGCAAGCAGTCACGGCATGCCTGACCGTTCTATGCCGCCGCGACGCCGGGCAGCCGATCGACGGCCATCTGGCGGACGTGGTGACGGCCTGCCTCGGACGGAAGACCGAACCTGGGATGACCGTCTTCGATACCCGGCTCGGACTAACGGTCCTCGACGCGATCGGTTCCGCCGAGGTGCTCACCGCGCACCGCATCGTCGAGAACCTCCACCGCAGGACGACGGACTCCGCAGACGGCTACGCGGCCCGCGAGAACTTGGCTCACCCTCTGTTCACCGAGATCGCCACGGACCCGCAGGCACAGGACTGCCGCGCGCTGGTGCGCGCCTGCGCCCTCGGCGCAGGGATTCTCCCGCGCGAGCTGCAAGAAGAACTGACGGCGGTTCTGCGCGCCAGCGACAGCGTGATCAGGGAAAGCCTCGTGCGTCCTTTCGATCCCGATCCCGGAGGAACGCAATCCCTGCGGTTCTAGCGGTATCTGTCGGCACCGTCGGTGCTGCTGTTGGAGAGGCGTCATAGCAGCTGACGGAAACTGACCGTCATAGGTCACTTCGCACCGCCCTTCGCAGCGCGCTCGCGGCGCCGGGCCCCAATACGCCGCCACGTCCGCAGTGTCCGCCGCGCCCGGCACGCCTCGCACCGGCACCCGTAGACGCGGTACGTCGTGCGACGCTCTACGTGGCGCCTGCACGGAGTCCAGTCACCCGTATGGGTGAACCGCACGCAAGATCGCTGGGCGATGTGGATTCCGTGTGGCACCCGATCATGGGAAAGCCCCCCGTTCGAATAGAACGAGGGGCTTTACCCCTTCTGACCTGCTGTGCAGTCTGTGCCCCCGGCAGGATTCGAACCTGCGACACCCGCTTTAGGAGAGCGGTGCTCTATCCCCTGAGCTACGAAGGCCAGGGCTGCCGCTGTAGGCAGCCCAGGACAGGGTATCGGATGGGGGCGGGCCCAGGGCAGGGGCTCTGTGGTGCGGCGCAGGGTCAGACCGGGGGCACCGATCGGAAGCGGCCCGCCGCCCGCAGGTCGGCCTCGATCGCGGTGGCCGTCTCACGCAGGGCGGGCAGGAGTTCCTCGACGCAGGACTCGGGGGTGCCGCGGGCCGCGTGGAGGGTGACGTCGATCGCGGCGACCATGTGGCCGGCGCGGTCGCGCACCGGTACCGCGAGGGAGCGCAGGCCCGCTTCCAACTCGCCGTCGGTCAGGGCGTAGCCCTGGGGGGCGTCGGCGAGGAGGACGCGGCCGAGGGCGGTCGCGGGGGCCGGGAGGCGGGTGCCGACGGTGATGTGGGCGCTCAGGACGCGGCTGGTGGCGGCGCGGGCCGTGTACTGGATCTCCTCACCGGAGTCGGACAGGACGGCCATCGACGTCGACTCGTGGACGCGGGCGGCGAGCGCCTCCAGGTGCGGCCGGGCGATCTGGGGGAGGGAGAGGCGGGAGAGGGGAGGGAAGCCGAGGGAGAGGGTTCGGGGGGTGAGGGTGAAGGTGCGGTCCGTGGCCGACGAGGGGGTGATCAGGCCCGCGTACTCGTGCGTGATCAGTGCGCGGCGGGCCGTCGCCCGGGACAGGCCCGTCGCCTTCGCCACGTCCGTGAGGGTCAGGGCGGAGCGGCCCTCGCCGAACGCGGTCAGCACGGTCAGGCCGCGGGCCAGGGACTCCACGAAGCCTCGGCCCAGTTCCTGCTTGGACGCGCCGGTCCATACCGCCAGGCCGGCCGGGACCGGGCCCGGCTCCGGCGGCGGGGCCGTGCGCAGGGTGTCCTCCATCGACGACACCGCCGACAGCAGGGCCGGCAGCAGGTCGTCGCGCAGGCCCGCGGCGGTGTGCCGGCTGGTGTGGCTGACCACGCTCGCCACACAGGCCACCCGGCCGGTACGGGGGTCCCGTACCGGTGCCGAGACCGCGACCAGGCCCGGTTCGATCAACTGGTCGTCCAGCGCCCAGCCGTCGGCCGCCGCCCGGGCCGTACGGCGGGTGAAGTCCTCGTCGGGGGTGGGGTGGGGGAGGGGCGGGACCGCCGAGAAGGCGGTGTCGTGCGGGTCGCTCGCGCGGCGGGTGTGCCAGTGGTGCCAGTCGGCGGACGTCCATTCCGTCGCGAACAGGGGGCCCGGCGCGGTGCGTTCGGCCGGGAGCAGGTCGCCGATGCGGAAGCTGAGGGACATCGCCCGGCGGCGGGTGGCCTGGTGGATGAAGCGGATGGCGTCGCGGTCGGCGACGGCCAGGGAGACCGACTCGTCCAGTTCGTCGGCGAGGGCGTCGGCCCGCCGGGAGAGGAGGGCCGGCAGGCGCAGGGCGGCCAGGTAGGCGTTGCCCAGTTCGGCCAGGCGGGGGGCGAGGGTCACGTCGCGGCCGTCCAGGCGGACGTAGTCCATGCGGGCCAGGGTGGCGGTGACGCGGTCGACGGTGGAGCGGGCGAGGCCGGTGGCGCGTTCCAGGGCGCTGAGGCTGAGGGTGCCGTCCGCCTCGGTGAGCTCGCGCAGCACGGCGATTCCGCGCAGCAGGGGGGTGACCGCCTCCGCCGGCTCGGCCGGTCCGGCCGGGTCGGCGGCGGGGGTGCCGTGCGTGGCGTTCGTGGTCCTGGCGGGCATCGGGTCTCCGGTACGGCGGTCTGGGCAGGCCTACCGTATGCCGCCCGCCGTACGGCGCTCCCCGGCGTCCGCTCTCAGCGTCGCGTCACCCGTACCCGGTGGTCGCCCTTCAGGTCCGCGCCCGCCACCGTCACCTTCACCCCGTGGCGCGGGTCCTCGAACGTCTCGCCGGGGGTGAACGTCGCGTCCGAGAGTTCGGCGTGGACGTTGGGGCTGCGGGTGCAGCCGCCGCTGTCCCGGCGGGAGTCGTACACCTCGACCGGGCCCATGCCGGTGTCCACGTCGGCGTCGACCTTGTAGATCAGGACGCCCGGCCGGCACACCGACTCGTCGTTGCCCTCGCGGGTGCGCAGTTCGACGGCGTAGCCCGAGCGGGCGTCCAGGGGGACGAAGACCAGCTTGGTGCCGCCCGCGCGGGCCAGCGGGGTGAGCGTGTACTCCCGCGTGCCCCGCGCCGACGCGCAGTGCACCTGGGCGGCGTCCAGCCAGCCCAGCTTCCACTTGTGCCAGCCGA
>NZ_JAGGOO010000099.1 GCF_018614415.1 Streptomyces sp. ISL-12 | reverse complement strand
CGCGTTCGGCCTCGGCGAGGGTGCGTCCGCGGCGGCGGCGGGGGAGTCCGTGCGGGAGCGTGGACTCTTCCGAGGCCGGTGCGGAGGAGAGGGTGGAGGACTCGGAGCGCGCCGGGTGCTCCGTGGCGTCCCGGTGGTCCCTGGCACCCTGGTGGTCCCTGACGTCCCGGTGGTCCCTGGCGTCCGGGCCGGTCGCGCCGTCGGCGGCCGTGGTGTGCCGCGTCCCGGCGTCCTGGCCGGTGCGGGCCGCCGGGGAGGAACCGTGGCGCTGCGGGAGCCGGGGGGCCGCGGACGCGGTGTCGGTCGTATCGGTCGCGTCGGCCGTCCCGGCCGTGCCGGTCCCGTCGGCCGAAGCTGTCCGGGCGGACCGGTCCGCCGAACCCTGCCGGGACCAGCAGGTCCTGCGGGATCAGCATCAGCACGCCCGTGCCGCCCCGGGCCGACGGACGGAACGACACCTTCAGGCCGTACCGCTGGGCCAGCCGCCCCACCACGGTGAGTCCCAGCCGGGTGCCGGTCAGGCCGCCCAGCCCGGCGGTCTTGCCGGACACCGCGCGTTCGGCGCGGCGCAGCTGGACGTCGCCCATGACGAGGCCGCTGTCCTCGACGGACACGATGGCGCCGGCCGGGACCTCCTCGACGTAGACGTGGACCTCCGCCGTCGGCGGGGAGAAGTTCGCGGCGTTGTCCAGGATCTCGGCCAGCGCGTGCATCACGCCCTCGGCGGCGTGCCCGGCGACCGCGGTCTCGCTGGTGGAGTGGACGCGGACCCGCTGGTAGCCGCTGATCCGGCCCATCGCGCCGCGCAGGATGGACTCCATGCCGATCGGCCGGGCCCAGCGGCGTCCCGAGCGGGCTCCCGCGAGGACGGCGACGGAGTCGGCGAGCCGTCCGGCCTGGGCGGTGCGGTGGTCGAGCTGGAGGAGGTCGGCGAGTACGTCCTCGTCCGCGTGGCGTTCCTCCATCGCGCGCAGGTCGGCGAGGGTGGCGGTGGCCAGCGCCTGGAGGCGTCCGGCGACGTTGGCGGTGGCGGAGACCGCGGCGGTGCGGCGGGCCTCGGACTCGCGGAGTTTCTTGGTGAGCCGGGCGATCTCCCCGGTCAGCCGGGCCCGTTCCGCGGTGTGCTCCTCGACGAGCCGGTCCCGGTGCGCCTCGTACTCCCCGGTGAGCCGGGCGAGTTCGGTGGCGTGTTCCTCGGTGAGCCGGGTGTGTTCGGCGGTGTGGGCGTCGGTGAGGCGGGTGCGCTCCTGGGTCAGTTCCGCCGTCGCGCGGGCGCGTTCCTGGGCCAGTTCGGCCGTCAGCCGGGTGCGCTCCCGGTCCAGTTCGCCGCTGAGCCGGGCGCGTTCCTGGCGGGCCTCCTCGGCGGTCCGGACGCGCTCCTGGAGCAGCCGCCCCATCTCCTGGTTGGCGGACTCCAGCCGGCGGCGGGCCGCTCGGGCCGCCCGGATGCCGTACACGGCCACGGTGACCGCCACGCTCAGCAGCAGGCCGGCCGCGCCGCCGCCCAGCGCGAGCGGGAACCGCACGCTCTCGGGCGCGACGACGACCGCCGCGGTCACCGCGAGCCCGGCCGGCACCGCGGTGACCAGGAAGGCGGGCAGGAGACTGGATATGGCGGGGCGTTCGCCGGGAGGCGGGGGGGAGGTCATCAGTCGGTTCCTCGGTCGGGTCCGCGGGCGTTCACCGGGCGGGGCGGCGGCCTGCGGGAAGGTTCCTCAGGTGGTGTCGTCGGGGGCGTTCCGTGGGGGAAGTGAGGGGGTTTCGTGGTCTGTTTTCGGCAGTCTTCTCCGGTGCCGGACAACACCTTTGGCTACCTGACGGTCACTATAAGAGACTCCGCGATCGCGTTGGGCACATTAGTGTCACGTTCTCAGCATCAGATCACAGGAACAACTACGGCAAACATGCCGGGCGTGGACGCCCCGCCCCCGGTGGCCCGAAGCCGTCCCCCGCCCGGCCGGGCATGCTGAGGACATGACGGATGCAGCGGAAGCCGGGCCCGAGGTGCGCAGCGCGCTGCGGGCGGCCGTGCGCGGCGAGGTCTCCTTCGACGCGACCGCCCGGGCCCTGACCACCATGGACGCGTCCAACTACCGCCGGGTCCCGCTGGGCGTGGTCGCCCCGCGCGACGCCGACGACGTGGCGGCCGTGCTGGAGGTGTGCCGGACCCGGGGCGTTCCGGTCGTGGCGCGCGGCGGCGGCACGTCGATCGCGGGCCAGGCGACCGGGACCGGCGTGGTCCTGGACTTCACCCGGCACATGAACCGGCTGCTCTCCCTCGACCCCGGGACCCGTACGGCCGTCGTACAGCCCGGCCTCGTCCTGGACCGGCTCCAGGAGGCCACCGCCCCGCACGGCCTGCGCTTCGGCCCCGACCCCGCCACCCACAGCAGGTGCACGCTCGGCGGCATGATCGGCAACAACTCCTGCGGCTCGCACTCGGTGGCCTGGGGGACGACCGCCGACAACGTCGCCGGGCTGTCGGTCCTGACCGCGCGCGGCGAACGGCTGCGGCCCGGACCGGAGTGGGCCGGGGCGCCCGCCGGCCTGCGCGCGCTGGTGGACGGCGAGTCGGCGCGGCTGCGTACCGGCTTCCCCGACCTGCCCCGCCGTATCTCCGGCTACGCCCTGGACGCCCTGCTGCCGGAGCGCGGCGCGGACGTCGCCCGCTCCTTCTGCGGCTCCGAGGGCACGCTGGGCGTGCTGACCGAGGCGGTCGTCCGGCTGGTCGAGGCACCGCCCGCGCGGGCCCTGGCGGTGCTCGGGTACGGCGACGAGGGCGCGGCGGCCGAGGCGGCGGCCGGGCTGCTGCCGCTGGGGCCGCTGACGGTGGAGGGGATGGCCGCCGACCTGGTGCCGGACCCGGGCGGACTGCCCAGGGGCGGGGCGTGGCTGTTCGTGGAGACCGGCGGCGCCACCCCGGCCGAGGCCCGCGCGCGGGCGGAGGCGGTGGTGCGGGCCGCCGACGTCGTGGACGCCCGCGTGGTGACCGACCCGGCCGGGCAGCGGGCGCTGTGGCGGGTACGGGAGGACGCGTCCGGTACGGCGACCCGGATGCCGGACGGCACGGAGGCCTGGCCCGGCTGGGAGGACTGCGCGGTGCCGCCCGCCCGGCTGGGCGCCTACCTGCGCGACTTCAGGGCGCTGCTGGCGTCCCACGGGCTGCGCGGCACGCCGTACGGGCACTTCGGGGACGGCTGCATCCACGTCCGGATCGACTTCGACCTGCTGACGGACGCCGGCGTCGCCCGCTTCCGGCGCTTCTCCGAGGAGTTGGCGGACCTGGTGGTGGCGCACGGCGGTTCGCTGTCGGGCGAGCACGGCGACGGGCAGGCCCGCGCGGAACTGCTGCCGCGCATGTACGGCGCCCAGACGGTCGCCCTCTTCGAGCGGGCCAAGGCCGTCTGGGACCCGGACGGCCTGCTCAACCCCGGCATGCTGGTCCGCCCGGCCCCCCTCGACGCGGACCTCCGCTTCGCCGTCCTGCCGCGCGAGCCGGTCGACGTCGCCTTCGGCTACCCGGCCGACGGCGGCGACTTCACGGCGGCGGTCCGGCGCTGCGTCGGGGTCGCCAAGTGCCGTACGACGGTGGCGGCGGGCGCGTCCGTGATGTGCCCGTCGTTCCGGGCGACCGGCGAGGAGGAGCACTCGACGCGGGGCCGGGCCCGGCTGCTGCACGAGATGCTCGCCGGCGAGGTGATCACCGACGGCTGGCGGTCCACGGAGGTCCGCGACGCCCTCGACCTGTGCCTGTCCTGCAAGGGCTGCCGCTCGGACTGCCCGGTCGAGGTGGACATGGCCACGTACAAGGCGGAGTTCCTGCACCACCACTACGCGGGCCGGCGCCGCCCCGCCGCCCACTACGCGATGGGGTGGCTGCCGGTGTGGCTGCGCTGGGTCTCCCGGACCCGGGCGGCGGCGGCCGTCAACGCGCTCGCCGCCGTGCGCCCGGTGGCCGCGGTCGCCAAGCGGCTGGGCGGCGTCGCGGCCGAGCGGGAGATCCCGCGGCTGGCCGGCGAGACGTTCAGCCGGTGGTGGCGCGGGCGGCGGCGGACCCCGGGCGACGGCGGTGACCTGGTGGTGCTCTGGCCCGACACGTTCACCGAGCACCTGTCACCGTCCGTGGGACGGGCGGCCGTACGCGTCCTGGAGGCGGCGGGGCTGCGGGTGGCGCTGCCGCCGACGCTGCGGCCGGGGCGCGGCGCGGCCGGCGACGGCCGGACCCGGTCGCCCGCCGCCCTGCTCACGGCCCGGCGCGGCCGGGTCTGCTGCGGACTGACGTACGTCTCCACCGGGCAGCTCGACCGGGCCCGCGCGGTCCTGCGCCGCACCCTCGACCTGATGGAACCGGTGCTCGCGACGGCCGCCCCGGTCGTCGTCCTGGAGCCGAGCTGCGCGGCGGCGCTCCGTACCGACCTGCCCGAGCTGCTGCACGACGATCCACGTGCCGCAGCCCTCGCCGGCCGCGTCCTCACCTTCGCCGAGGCACTGGAACGCCACGCCCCCGACTGGACCCCGCCCGCCCTGAACCGCCCGGTCACCGGCCAGACCCACTGCCACCAGCACGCCGTCCTCGGCGACACGGCCGACCGCCGGCTGCGCGCCGCCGCGGGCCTCACCGGCGAACTGGCCGGCGGCTGCTGCGGGCTGGCCGGCAACTTCGGTTTCGAGGCGGGCCACTACGAGGTGTCCGTGGCGTGCGCGCGGGACCGCCTCCTGCCCGCGGTGCGCGAGGCACCGGACGGGGCGGTGGTCCTGGCGGACGGCTACTCCTGCCGCACGCAGCTGGAACAACTGGCCGGGACGCGGGGCCGGCATCTGGCGGAGGTGCTGGCGGAGGGACTGGGTCAGGCGAAAATCGATGACACTACGGCCAGCGGTGTCATCGATCCGCTCACTTGAGCAGTGTGATGACACACGGAACGCTTCTGTCACCCGTTTTCGGCTGGACTACCTCACCCTGACCGGAACAGAGGAACGCAGGGGCGGTCAAGGTGACGACGCCCAGGACGGCACCCCGCCGGGACGGACGCCGTCCCGGCCCGCGCGAGCCCGAGGGGAGCGCGACGCCCCCCTCCGGGCGCCGTCGTCGCAGAGCAGGGGTGCTGCTTCGTGAGCGACAACGGCACCGAGGTCGGCGTGGACGTCGCGGCCGACGGGAGCGCGGTCGTCGACCTGTGGCGCCTGCGCTGGTACGGGCTGAGCCTGCCGGAGCCCCTTGACGTCCCGGACGACGTGATGCGGTCCGTGATGCGGTCCGCGGCGCGGTCCCTGCGGTCCGCGGCGCGGTCCCTGCGGTCCGCGCCGCGGACCGAGGTGCGGCCGGGCTGGTTCAGCGTGGCCGGCTGATCGCTCAGGACGCGGAGCGCGGGCGGCCCGGCCGGGCTCAGCAGCTGGTCTCGCCCCGGACCAGCGGACGGCACACCGGCTGGATGTCCTCCGGAAGTTCGTCGGGCCGGCACCAGCGGGCCTCCAGGATCTCGAACGGGTCGATGCGCAGCTCGCCGCCGAGCAGCCGGGCCTCGTAGGCCACCTCCAGACGGGTGCGGAAGCCGCTGTTCAGCATGACCAGCCGGCCCGCCTCCACATCGAGGCCGGTCTCCTCCTTGACCTCGCGGACCACGGTCCGACGGAAGTCCTCCCCCTTGTGCGCGAAACCGCTCGGCAGGCCCCACTGGCGGCCGGGCGGCCACATCCGGTGCCGGAGCAGCAGCACCCGCCCTTCGCCGTCCCGTACGACGCCGGTCACACCGACCACGAACTTCGGGTTCAGCAACCACATCAGGCGGCTCTGCACAGGGCGCAGGGCGCGCCAGAGTCGGGCGAGGAGTCGGCTCACGGGGCCTCCGGGACGGACGGGGACGGAAAGGGGTCGGAAGGGCCGGAAAGGGGCCGGAAGGTGGTCGGAAGGTGGTCGGACGGGCCGGGAACGCCGCCCCCGCGGACGCTACCCGGCGCGGGCGGTCGGTCCGCGCGCCGGGCGCGCGTTGACAGCCGCGTACCCGGCCCACGACAGTTGCATGGCAGGGCTACACGGCTGACCGGGTCCATCGCCCTGTACCACACAGTACAGTGAGATGGACGCAAGCCTGTCCGTCGCCTTCACCGATCACCGTCACCGCCATCACCCACATCACCCCCACCACCGTCCCCGGAGCCCCTGTGAACACCCCCAGCGCCGAGCCCGGCATACCGACCCAGGCCGCCCCCGCGACAAGCGGCGCGGCCCCGACCGGGGGAGCCCCCGGCCGCCGGGGCGCCCTCGGGCCGGTCGGCCTGGTCCTCGCCGGCGGGCTGTCGGTGCAGTTCGGCGGCGCGCTGGCGGTGACCCTGATGCCGAGGGCCGGCGCGCTCGGCATCGTCACGCTGCGGCTGGCCGTCGCCGCCGTGGTGCTGCTCCTGGTCTGCCGGCCCCGGCTGCGCGGCCACTCCCGCGCCGACTGGGGCACGGTGATCGTCTTCGGGGCCACCATGGCCGGCATGAACGGCCTCTTCTACCAGGCGGTCGCCCGTATCCCGCTCGGCCCCGCCGTCACCCTGGAGGTCCTCGGCCCGCTCGCCCTCTCCGTGCTGGCCTCGCGCCGGGCGGTCAACCTGCTCTGGGCCGGGCTGGCCCTCGCCGGGGTGTTCCTGCTCGGTGGCGGGGGCTTCGACGGCCTCGACCCGGCGGGGGCCGCGTTCGCGCTGGGGGCGGGCGTCATGTGGGCGGCGTACATCGTGTTCAGCGCCCGTACCGGCCGCCGCTTCCCGCAGGCCGACGGGCTGGCGCTGGCGATGGCGGTGGGCGCGCTGCTCTTCCTGCCGATGGGCATCGCCGAGTCGGGCGCGAAACTGGTCGACCCGGTGACGCTGAGCCTGGGCGCGGCGGTGGCGCTGCTCTCCTCCGTCCTCCCCTACACCCTGGAACTGCTCGCCCTGCGCCGCCTGCCCGCCTCCACCTTCGCGATCCTCATGAGCCTGGAGCCCGCCCTCGCGGCCGGGGCCGGTTTCCTCGTCCTCGGTCAGGCCCTGTCCGCCATGGAGGCGGCCGCGATCGCCCTCGTCATCGCCGCGAGCCTGGGAGCGGTACGCACCCAGGTGAGCCGGGGCAGACCCCCGGTCCCGGAGGCCTGAGGCCGTCCGGCACGTCGAGGCCGGGGCCCGACCGGTTCCCGGCGGCGGGCCGGTCCACCGCGGGGTGAACCGGTGCCGTAAAACGCTCGTTTCAGCGCGTATACCGGCCGTTCCGCCACCGTGGCTCACGCGGGGGTGGTGGCGACCACGAAACTGCCGACCTCGAAGGTTGCGATGCGCGTCCACGAGACCACCACCGGCCGCGACGGCGCCGAGCCCGGCCGTTCCGCCGCCCGCCTGCCCGCGTCGCGGCGCCGGCTCCCGGCGCCGCGACGCCCGCACGGGCCCTGCTGGCGCAGCAGGGCACCGCGGGCAACGCGGCGGTCGTCCAGATGCTCCGGCAGACGGGGCACTCCTGGGCCCAGTACCAGCACCAGCACCAGCCCCAGCGCGGCGCCGGTACGCCGTCGGTGCAGCGCATGCTGCGCTACGACCCGGTCAAGATGAACGCCGGGTACGACGCCGACCTGTCCGACCAGTCCGGTTCCGAGCGGGGCCGCAGCCGCCCGCCGGGCCCGCGGGCCGCCCGGCCCGCCTCGACGCCCCGGCCCGCCTCGACGCCCCGGCAGGTGTCGCCGCCCGCGACATCCCCCGCCCAGACGGCCCACGCGGCCGCGTGGAACATCGCCCTCCGTATCTGTGGGCCGGGACCGGGGGCGACCGCCCAGGAAGTGGACGCCGTCACGCAATTCGTGAACTCCGCGGCGGCATGGGCCGCTCACGAGGTGAGCACCATCGAGGTCGCGCCGCGGTCGAGAGAAGCGGCGGAGTTCGAGCACACGTTCCGCTCCACGTACGCGAGGGTGTTCGAGGAGCGGTTCGCCACCAAGGGCTGGGAAGCCGAGACCGTCACGGAGTCCGCGCGCGAGGCGGCCCGTGACGCGCGTGCCGCCGTGGGCCTCGAAAGGCGGATCTCCGGCGGCCGTGGGGTGCCCGGCGTCCCTGATCTGCCCATGAACGAACTGATAGCCCCGCTGCGCACCTTCCTCAGGAAGAGCGTGGCCGACGGCGAGGAGGACGCGTACAAGGTCACGGTCAAGGCCGACCGCGGCCAGCCCTGGACCAGTCCGGGGTTCTACCGCGAGTTCGAGGTGGGGCATGTCTGGATCCAGGTGGAGACCGGCAGGGGGAGGCGCACCTCGTTCGGGTTCTACCCGGAGGCCGGCGCCGGACCGGTGCAGAGCGTGCCCGGCATGATCCGCTGTCCCGAACCGCACGTCAGGTACACCGACAAGATCTCGGAACGCGTTCCGCTGGAGGATGTCGTCCGCGGCTACATGGTCGCCCACCGGCGGTCCAGGGAGCCCTACAACTTCCTGCGCTACAACTGCACCAGCTTCGCGGCCGAGGTGTGGCAGGCCGTGACCGGGCAGGGGCTGCCCCGAGGGCTGGTGGTCTCCAACCCCGCCTCCGCGGGCAGCGGCATCTACGACGCGCACCAGCGGGCGGGCCGGCGAAGGGCGGGAGGCGGCGCCGCCGGGCCGTTCCCGTACAGCGACTCCGAGGCGAACCGCGACTGACCCCGCCCGGGTGGCGCGGGCCCCGCCGAAAATCAAAGCAAGCATGCTTGCTTGTTTGTGGCACCGCTGCCATGCTCCTCTGCCATGGCCGACCCGACGCCCGTCCTCGACGACCTACGCGCCGAAAGTGCCGAACTCGACTGTCTGATAGCCGAGTCGACCCCCGCACAGTGGGCCCTCGCCACCCCCGCCCCCGGCTGGACCATCGCCCACCAGATCGCCCACCTCGCCTGGACGGACCACTCCGCCCACCTCGCGGTGACCGACCCGGAGGCGTTCCGGCCCCTGGTCGAGAAGGCGCTCGCCGCACCCGGCTCCTTCGTGGACGACGGAGCGGCGGACGGCGCCCGCCTCCCGCCCGCCGAACTGCTCACCCGCTGGCGCGACGGACGCGCCGCCCTCGACCGCGCCCTGCGCGCGGCCCCGCCCGGCGCCCGGTTCCCCTGGTACGGGCCGCCCATGTCGGCCGCCTCCCTGGTCACCGCCCGCCTGATGGAGACCTGGGCGCACGGCCTGGACGTCCGCGACGCGCTCGGTGTCCCGCACACCCCCACCGACCGGATCCGGCACATCGCCTTCCTCGGGGTCCGCACCCGCGACTTCGCCCACGGTGTCCACGGGCTCCCCGCTCCCGCCGACGCGTTCCGCGTCGAACTGCGGGCCCCCTCCGGCGAGCGGTGGACCTACGGCCCCGAGGACGCCGCCCAGCGCGTCACCGGCCCCGCCCTCGACTTCTGCCTGCTGGTCACCCAGCGCGCCCACCGCGCCGACCTGGCCCTGCGCGCCGAGGGCCCGGACGCCGACCGCTGGCTGGACCTCGCCCAGGCGTTCGCCGGACCGCCGGGAGCGGGACGCCCTCGGAAAGGGGACGCCCGGTGACCGTCCTGCGGATCGGCAACGCCTCCGGCTTCTACGGCGACCGCTTCGACGCGATGCGCGAGATGCTCACCGGCGGCCCGCTGGACGTCCTCACCGGCGACTACCTCGCCGAGCTGACCATGCTCATCCTGGCCCGGGACCGGCTGAAGGACCCCGGCGCCGGATACGCCCGCACCTTCCCGCGGCAGCTGGAGGAGTGCCTCGGCCTCGCCCACGAACGGGGCGTCAAGATCGTCACCAACGCCGGCGGGCTCAACCCGGCCGGACTCGCCGGCGCCGTACGGGAGCTGGCCGGCCGGCTCGGCATCCCGGTGCGGGTCGCGCACGTCGAGGGCGACGACCTCACCGCCGGCCACCCCGGCGCGCTGGCCGCCCACGCCTACCTCGGCGGCTTCGGCATCGCGGAGTGCCTGCGGGCGGGCGCCGACGTGGTCGTCACCGGCCGGGTCACCGACGCCGCCCTGGTCACCGGGCCGGCCGCCGCGCACTTCGGCTGGGAGCCGGCGGAGTACGACCGGCTCGCGGGGGCGGTCGTCGCCGGGCACGTACTGGAGTGCGGGGCGCAGGCGACCGGCGGCAACTACGCCTTCTTCCGGGACGGCGACGTCCGCCGCCCCGGCTTCCCGCTCGCCGAACTCCACGCCGACGGCTCCTCCGTCGTCACCAAGCACCCCGGCACCGGCGGCTTCGTCGACACCGGCACGGTCACCGCCCAGCTCCTGTACGAGACGGGCGGCGCCCGGTACGCCGGGCCGGACGTCACCGCCCGCCTGGACACCGTGACCCTCACGCCGGACGGCCCCGACCGGGCCCGGATCACGGGCGTCCGCGGCGAGCCCCCGCCGCCCACGCTCAAGGTCGGCGTGAACCGTCTCGGCGGCTTCCGGGGCGAGGTCGTCTTCGTCCTCACCGGCCTCGACATCGAGGCCAAGGCGGCCCTCGTCCGGGAACAGCTGGAACCCGCCCTCGGTACGGTCGCCGGCGTCCACTGGGAACTGGTGCGCACCGACCGGCCCGACGCCCCGACCGAGGAGACGGCCAGCGCCCTGCTGCGGCTCGTCGCCCGCGACGCCGACCAGCGTGCCGTCGGACGGGCGCTCAGCGGGGCGGCGGTGGAGCTGGCCCTCGCCGGTTACCCCGGCTTCCACCTCCTGGCACCTCCCGGGAAGGGCGACCCCTACGGTGTCTTCGAGGACGCGTACGTCCCCCAGGGCGCCGTCGGCCACGTCGCCGTCCTCCCCGACGGACGCCGCGTCCCCGTACCACCGCCCCCGCACACCGCCGCCCTCACCGGCGTACCGGAGCCGCCGCTGCCCGGACCCCTGCCGCCCGGCCCGGTCAGGAACGCGCCGCTCGGCCGGATCGCCGGCGCCCGCAGCGGCGACAAGGGCGGCGACGCCAACGTCGGCGTCTGGGTCCGCTCCGACGACGCCTGGCGGTGGCTCGCGCACGAGCTGACCGCCGAGCGGTTCCGCGAGCTGATCCCCGAGGCCCGCGACCTGCCGGTCACCCGGCACACGCTCCCCGGCCTGCGCGCCCTGAACTTCGTCGTGGAAGGCATCCTCGGCGAGGGCGCCGCCGCGCGGGCCCGCTTCGATCCGCAGGCCAAGGCGCTCGGCGAATGGCTGCGTGCCCGGCACCTGGACATTCCGGAGGTCCTGCTGTGACGGTCCTCGAATCCGCCCTCGACCCCACCGCCCCCGACCACCGCGCGAACCGCGAGACCATGCTCGCCAAGCTCGCCGAACTGGACGCCGAGCACGCCAAGGCCCTCGCGGGCGGCGGCGAGAAGTACGTCGCACGGCACCGCGCACGCGGCAAACTCCTCGCCCGCGAGCGCGTCGAACTCCTCCTCGACCCCGACACCCCCTTCCTGGAACTGTCCCCGCTGGCCGCCTGGGGCAGTGAGTACACCGTCGGCGCCTCCCTCGTCACCGGCATCGGCACGGTCGAGGGCGTGGAGTGCCTGATCACCGCCAACGACCCGACCGTGCGCGGCGGCGCCTCCAACCCCTGGTCGCTGAGGAAGGCCCTGCGCGCCGACGACATCGCCCTCGCCAACCGGCTGCCCTGTATCAGCCTGGTCGAGTCGGGCGGCGCCGACCTCCCCTCCCAGAAGGAGATCTTCATCCCCGGCGGCGCGGTCTTCCGCGACCTCACCCGGCTGTCGGCGGCCGGCATCCCCACCGTCGCCGTCGTGTTCGGCAACTCCACGGCCGGGGGCGCGTACATCCCCGGCATGTCCGACCACGTGATCATGGTCAAGGAGCGGGCCAAGGTCTTCCTCGGCGGCCCGCCCCTGGTCAAGATGGCCACCGGCGAGGAGAGCGACGACGAGTCCCTGGGCGGCGCCGAGATGCACGCCCGCACCTCCGGTCTCGCCGACCACTTCGCCGTCGACGAACCCGACGCCCTGCGCCAGGCCCGCCGGATCGTCGCCCGCCTCGACCACCGCAAGGCCCACCCCGATCCGGGACCGGCCGAGCCGCCGAAGTACGACCCGGAGGAGCTCCTCGGCATCGTCCCCGCCGATCTGCGCACCCCCTTCGACCCGCGCGAGGTGATCGCCCGGATCGTCGACGGCTCCGACTTCGACGAGTTCAAACCGCTGTACGGGACCAGCCTGACCACCGGCTGGGCGACCCTGCACGGCCATCCCCTCGGCATCCTCGCCAACGCGCAAGGGGTCCTCTTCTCCGCGGAGTCGCAGAAGGCCGCCCAGTTCATCCAGCTCGCCAACCAGCGTGACATCCCGCTCCTCTTCCTCCACAACACCACCGGCTACATGGTCGGCAAGGAGTACGAGCAGGGCGGCATCATCAAACACGGCGCCATGATGATCAACGCGGTCGCCAACTCCCGCGTCCCGCACCTCTCCGTCCTCCTCGGCGCCTCCTACGGCGCCGGCCACTACGGCATGTGCGGCCGTGCCCACGACCCCCGCTTCCTGTTCGCCTGGCCCAGCGCCAAGTCCGCCGTCATGGGCCCGCAGCAGCTCGCCGGCGTGCTCTCCCTCGTCGCCCGCCAGTCGGCCGCCGCGAAGGGACAGCCGTACGACGAGGAGGGCGACGCGGCGCTGCGCGCCCTGGTGGAGCGGCAGATCGAGTCCGAGTCGCTGCCGATGTTCCTGTCCGGGCGGCTCTACGACGACGGGGTCATCGACCCGCGCGACACCCGCACCGTCCTCGGCCTGTGCCTGTCCGCGATCCACACCGCCCCCTACGAGGGCGCGCGCGGCGGCTTCGGCGTCTTCCGGATGTGAGGAGCCCCATGATCACCTCAGTACTGGTCGCCAACCGCGGCGAGATCGCCTGCCGGATCTTCCGCACCTGCCGCGAGGCCGGCGTCCGCACGGTCGCCGTCCACTCCGACGCCGACGAGAGGGCCCTGCACACCCGGCTGGCCGACACGGCGGTACGGCTGCCGGGGACGGCGCCGGCCGACACCTATCTGCGCGGCGACCTGATCGTGAAGGCCGCGCTCGCCGCCGGAGCCGACGCCGTCCACCCCGGCTACGGCTTCCTCTCCGAGAACGCCGCCTTCGCCCGCGCCGTCACCGACGCCGGCCTGACCTGGATCGGCCCGCCCCCCGACGCGGTCGAGGCGATGGCGTCCAAGACCCGCGCCAAGCAACTGATGGGCGTCGAGCCCCTCGGCGAGGTCACCGAGTCCGACCTGCCGGTCCTGGTGAAGGCGGCGGCCGGCGGCGGCGGACGCGGCATGCGGGTCGTCCGCCGCCTCGCCGACCTCGACGCCGCCCTGACCGCCGCCCGCGCCGAGGCGGCGAGCGCCTTCGGGGACGGCGAGGTCTTCGTCGAGCCGTACGTCGAGCAGGGCCGCCACGTCGAGGTGCAGCTCCTCGCCGACACCCACGGCACGGTGTGGACGCTCGGCACCCGCGACTGCTCCCTCCAGCGCCGCCACCAGAAGGTGATCGAGGAGGCCCCGGCGCCGGGCCTCACCGACGCCCTGACCCGCGAGCTGTACGAGCGGTCGGTGCGCGCCGCCCGCGCCGTCGGCTACGTGGGCGCCGGCACCGTCGAGTTCCTCGTCGCCCCCGACGGCCGGGCGCACTTCCTGGAGATGAACACCCGCCTCCAGGTCGAACACCCCGTCACCGAGGCCGTCTTCGGCCTCGACCTGGTCGCCCTCCAGCTCCGCGTCGCGGAGGGCCACGCCCTCGCCCCCGAGCCCCCGCTCCCCCGCGGCCACGCCGTCGAGGCCCGCCTGTACGCCGAGGACCCGGCCGCCGACTGGGCCCCGCGGACCGGCCGCCTGCACCGCCTCGCCGTCCCCGACGGCATCCGCCTGGACACCGGCTGCGCCGACGGCGACGACATCGGCGTCCACTACGACCCGCTGCTCGCCAAGGTGATCGCCCACGCCCCCACCCGAGCGGAGGCGGTCCGCCGCCTGGCCGACGCCGTGGAACGCTCCGTGATCCACGGCCCCCTCACCAACCGCGACCTCCTCGCCCGCTCCCTGCGCCACGACGACTTCACGTCCGCCCGCATGACCACGGCCTTCTACGACCGCCACCTCCCCGCCCTCACCACCCCCGCACCCGACCCCCTCGCCCCGCTCGCCGCCGCCCTCGCGGACGCCTGCGGCCGCTCCCGCTTCGGCGGCGCCTGGCGCAACCTGCCCTCCCAGCCGCAGGTCAAGCGGTACGCGGTCGGGGGCGAGGAACACGAGGTCCACTACCGCCACACCCGTACCGGCCCGGAAGCCGACGGCGTCCGGATCGTCCACACCGACCCCCGCCTCGTCGTCCTCGAAACGGACGGCGTCCGGCGCCGCTTCGAGGTGGCGTCCTACGGCGACGAGGTCCACGTCAACACCACCCGCCTCACCGCCCTCCCCCGCTTCCCCGCCCCCCGGCCCCAGCACGCCCCCGGCTCCCTCCTGGCCCCCATGCCGGGCACGGTGGTCCGCGTGGCGGAGGGCCTGGCCGAAGGCTCCCCGGTGGAGGCGGGCCAGCCCCTCCTCTGGCTGGAGGCCATGAAGATGGAACACCGGATCACCGCCCCGACCACCGGCACCCTGACGTCCCTGCACGCCGTGACGGGACAACAGGTGACGGTGGGTTCTCTGCTGGCGGTAGTGGAGGCGCCCTGAAGGGGCGCGGGACTGTATCGCTCATGCGGCTCCGCCGCGTGAGCGCGAGCAACCACCACGAAACCCGCACCCGAAGGAGCACAGATGCCCCCCGTCCTCCTCGAATCCGACGAACACAAGGCCCTCCGCCAAGCCGTGGCAACCCTCGGCGAACGCCACGGCCGCGACCACGACCGCGCGACCCTCTGGCAAGAGGCCGGCGAACTCGGCTACCTCGGCGTCAACCTCCCCGAGACCTACGGAGGAGGCGGCGGCGGCATCACGGAACTGTCGATCGTCCTGGAGGAACTCGGCGCGGCAGGCTGCCCGTTACTCATGCTGGTCGTCTCCCCGGCCATCTGCGGCACAGTCATCACCCGCTTCGGCACGGACGCCCAGAAACAGCAGTGGCTCCCCGGCCTCGCCGACGGCACCCGCACCATGGCCTTCGGCATCACCGAACCCGACGCCGGTTCCAACAGCCACCGCATCACCACCACGGCCCGCCGCGACCCGGGCACCGGCGACTGGCTCCTCACCGGCCGCAAGGTCTTCGTCTCCGGCGTCGACATCGCCGACGCCACCCTCGTCGTCGGCCGCACGGAAGACGCCCGCACCGGCAAGCTCAAGCCCTGCCTCTTCATCGTCCCCAGGGACACTCCCGGCTTCGGACGCCGCCAGATCGACATGGAACTCCACGCCGAGGAGAAGCAGTTCGAGCTGACCCTCGACGACGTACGCCTCTCCGCCGACGCGCTCGTCGGCGACGAGGACGCCGGTCTCCTCCAGCTCTTCGCCGGCCTCAACCCCGAACGCGTCATGACCGCCGCGTTCGGTATCGGCATGGGCCGCTACGCCCTGGCCCGCGCCGTCGAGTACGCCCGTCAACGCACCGTCTGGAACGCCCCCATCGGCGCCCACCAGGCCATCGCCCACCCCCTCGCCCAGGCCCACATCGACCTCGAACTGGCTCGCCTGATGATGGGGAAGGCGGCCCACCTCTACGACGCCGGCGACGACATGGGCGCGGGCGAGGCCGCCAACATGGCCAAGTACGCCGCCGGGGAGGCCTGTGTGAGGGCCGTCGACCAGGCCGTGCACACCCTCGGCGGCAACGGCCTCACCCGCGAGTACGGCCTCGCCTACCTGGTCACCGCCGCCCGCGTCGCCCGGATCGCCCCGGTCAGCCGCGAGATGATCCTCAACTACGTCTCCCACCAGACCCTGGGCCTGCCCAAGTCGTACTAGCCGGACCGCCCGCCCCTGGAGGAACCGTGTTCCGCAGCGAGTACGCAGACGTCCCGCCCGTCGACCTCCCCGTCCACGACGCCGTCCTCGCCCACGCCGCCCACTTCGGCGAGGCCCCGGCCCTGGTCGACGGCACCGACGGCACCACCCTCACCTACGCCCACCTGGACCGCTTCCACCGCCGGGTCGCCGCCGCACTGGCCGAGGCGGGCGTCCGCAAGGGCGACGTCCTCGCCCTGCACAGCCCCAACACCGTCGCCTTCCCGATCGCCTTCCACGCGGCAACCCGCGCGGGCGCCTCGGTCACCACCGTCCACCCGCTGGCCACGGCGGAGGAGTTCGCCAAGCAGTTGGCGGACTGCGCGGCCCGCTGGATCGTCACGGTCTCGCCCCTCCTGGACACCGCCCGCCGGGCCGCCCGCCTCGCGGGCGGCGGCGTCCGAGAGATCTTCGTCTGCGACAGCGCCCCCGGCCACCGCTCCCTCGTCGACATGCTCGCCTCCACCGCCCCCGAGCCGTCCGTCGCCATCGACCCCGCCGAGGACGTCGCCGCCCTGCCGTACTCCTCCGGAACCACCGGCACCCCCAAGGGCGTGATGCTCACCCACCGCCAGATCGCCACCAACCTGGCCCAGCTCCACCCGTCCATGCCGGCCGACCCCGGCGACCGCGTCCTCGCCGTCCTCCCCTTCTTCCACATCTACGGGCTCACCGCCCTCATGAACGCCCCGCTCCGCCTCGGCGCCACGGTCGTCGTCCTGCCCCGCTTCGACCTGGAGCAGTTCCTCGCCGCCATCCAGGCCCACCGCATCACCGACCTGTACGTCGCCCCGCCGATCGTCCTCGCCCTCGCCAAACACCCCCTGGTCGCCGACTACGACCTCTCCTCCCTACGGCGCGTCATCAGCGCCGCGGCCCCTCTGGACGCCCGCCTCGCCGCCGCCTGTTCCCGACGGCTCGGCCTGCCGCCGGTCGGCCAGGCGTACGGCATGACGGAACTGTCGCCGGGCACCCACGTCGTCCCCCGGGACCAGCTGGCCACCGCCCCGCCCGGCACCGTCGGCAAGCTCATCGCCGGCACCGAGATGCGCGTCGTCTCCCTCGACGACCCCGGCCAGGACCTCGGCCCCGGCGAGTCCGGGGAGATCCTGATCCGCGGCCCCCAGGTGATGAAGGGCTACCTGGGCCGCCCCGACGCCACCGCCGCGATGATCGACGCCGACGGCTGGCTGCACACCGGCGACGTCGGCCGGGTGGACGAGGCCGGCTGGCTCTACGTCGTCGACCGCGTCAAGGAACTCATCAAGTACAAGGGCTTCCAGGTCGCCCCCGCCGAACTGGAGGCCCTGCTCCTCACCCACCCGGACATCGCCGACGCCGCCGTCATCGGCACCCCCGACGAGAACGGCAACGAGGTCCCGCACGCCCACGTCGTCCGCGGCCCGGACGCGCCGCACCTGACCGAGAGCGAGGTCATGATGTACGTCGCCGAACGCGTCGCCCCCTACAAACGCGTCCGCCGCGTCACCTTCCTCGACGGCGTCCCCCGCGCCGCCAGCGGCAAGATCCTCCGCCGAGAGCTGAGGGACCGCCCGTGACCCTGACCGTCCACCCCCGCGCACGGGGCGTGCGGACCCTCGCCCTGGACTCCCCGGGGACCCGCAACGCCCTGTCCGCCGCCCTGGTCGGCGACCTCACCGCCGCGCTCGCGAAGGCGGGCGCGGACGACGGCGTACGGGCCGTCGTCCTCACCCACACCGGCACCACCTTCAGCGCCGGCGCCGACCTGCGCGACCCGCCCGGCCCCGAGGCGCTGGTCGCGCTGCTCCGGCAGCTCGTGGAGCTGCCCAAGCCGGTCGTCGCCCGGGTCACCGGCCACGTCCGCGCGGGCGGCCTCGGGCTGCTCGCCGCCTGCGACATCGCGGTGGCGTCCACCGCGTCGACGTACGCCTTCACCGAGGTCCGCATCGGGGTGGCGCCCGCCGTCATCTCGCTGCCGCTGCTGCCCCGCGCCGACCCGCGCGCCCTTGCCCGCTACTGCCTGACCGGCGAACGCTTCGACGCCGCCGAGGCCGTCCGGACCGGCCTGCTCACGGCGGCGGGCGACGACGTGGACGCCGTACTGGAACCGGTCCTCGACGGGCTGCGCAAGGCCGCCCCGGGGGCCCTGGCCGAGACCAAACGGCTGCTCACGGCTAGGGTGCTGGAGACCTTCGACCGGGACGCCGACGCGCTCGCCGCGCTGACGGCACGGCTGTTCGCCGCCGCCGACGCCCGCGAGGGGATGACGGCCTTCCTCGAACGACGGGATCCCGCATGGGTGCTGTGACCACGACCGGCGCCGACCCTGCCCCCGAACAGGACCGCGCCCCCGAACAGGACCAGGCCCCCGAACAGGACCGCGCCCCCGAACAGGACCGCGCCCCCGCACCGGACCGTGCCCCGAAGCAGGACCGCAGCCGGGCCACCCGGCAGCGGCTGCTCGCCGCCGCCGTGGCCTGCCTCGCCGAACACGGCTGGGCGGGCTCCACGGTCTCGGTCGTCGCCCTGCGCGCCGGTGTCTCCCGCGGTGCCGCCCAGCACCACTTCCCCACCCGCGAGGACCTGTTCACCGCCGCCGTCGAGTACGTCGCCGAAGAACGCTCCCTCGCCCTGCGCGCCCTCTTCCCCGAGGGCGCCGGAGACCGCCGCGCCGTGATCGCCGCCCTCGTCGACCTCTACACCGGCCCCCTCTTCCGCGCCGCCCTCCACCTCTGGGTCGCCGCCTCCAACGAGGAGCAACTGCGCGGCCGGGTCACCGAACTGGAGGCGCGTGTCGGCCGCGAGGCCCACCGCATCGCCGTCGGCCTCCTGGCCGCCGACGAGTCCCGCCCCGGCGTCCGGGAAACCGTCCAGGGCCTGCTCGACATGGCCCGCGGCCTGGGCCTCGCCAACCTCCTCACCGACGACACGGCCCGCCGGGAGCGGGTGGTCGCACAGTGGGCGGCCCTGCTGGACGCTGCCCTGGACCCGGCACCGCCACAGGACCCGGCACCGGCACAGGACCCGGCACCGGAACCCCGCGTCACGGACTGAACCCCGCGCCGCGGACCGAACAGCCGTCACGGACCGAACAGCCGTCACGGACCGAGCCGCCGTCACGGACCCAGCCGCTCCACCCGCCAGCCCCCGCCGTCCCCGGCGGCGACGTACCGCAGCCGGTCGTGCAGCCGGTTCTCCCGCCCCTGCCAGAACTCCACCGTCCGCGGCATCACCCGGAACCCGCCCCAGTGCGGCGGCACCGGCACCTGCTCGCCCTCCGGGTACCGGGCGGCCAGCTCGGCGTAGGCGGCGTCGAGATCGGCCCGGGAGCCGACCACCGCCGACTGGGTGCTGGCCCACGCCCCGAGCTGCGAGCCGTGCGGCCGGGTCCGGAAGTACGCGGCCGTCTCGTCCCGCCCGGTCCGGGCCGCCGTGCCCGTGACGATCACCTGCCGGGCCATCGGATGCCAGGGGAAGAGCAGCGAGACGTGCGGGTTGGCCGCCAGGTCGCGGGCCTTGCGCGAGCCGTAGTTGGTGTAGAAGACGAAGCCCCGCTCGTCGAAGTGCTTCAGCAGCACCGTGCGGGAGCTGGGCCGCCCCTCCGCGTCGGCCGTCGAGACGACCATGGCGTTCGGCTCGAAGAGGCCGCCGTCCGTCGCCGCCTGCTGGAACCAGCGGGCGAACTGTTCCACGGGCGTGGCGGCCAGCTCGGTCTCCCCGAGCCCCTCGGCCCGGTACTGCTTGCGCATCGAGGCGAGCTCCAGCGCGGCGGCGTGTGCGTCGGTCACGTTGTCATCTTGCCGTATCGGTACGGCCGCACGGTGTCCTTCGTCACGCCGTGGCACCCAGTGCCGCAAGCCCTCCCCGGAGGTGGCACTCAGGGATATCGTGCCGCGTACGGGGCATCACAGGGGTGGCCGCCGCGGACCGCGAGCCGGGGACGACGACCGCGGATCCACGGGGTGGCGAACGCCCCTCACCCCACCAGGACCACGATCACGAGGAGCCGCCTGATGTCCGACTTCGTACCCGGGCTAGAGGGAATCGTCGCGTTCGAGACGGAGATCGCCGAGCCCGACAAGGAGGGCGGCGCCCTGCGCTACCGCGGCGTCGACATCGAGGACCTGGTCGGGCACGTCTCCTTCGGCAACGTCTGGGGCCTGCTCGTCGACGGCGCCTTCAACCCCGGCCTGCCGCCCGCCGAACCCTTCCCGATCCCGGTCCACTCCGGCGACATCAGGGTCGACGTCCAGTCCGCCCTCGCCATGCTGGCGCCGGTCTGGGGCCTCGAACCCCTCCTCGACATCGACGCCGAGCAGGCCCGCGCCGACCTCGCCCGCGCCGCCGTCATGGCCCTGTCCTACGTCGCCCAGTCGGCCCGCGGCCAGGGCCTGCCGATGGTCCCGCAGCGCGAGATCGACAAGGCGCGGTCGGTCGTCGAACGCTTCATGATCCGCTGGCGCGGCGAACCCGACCCCAAGCACGTCGCCGCCGTCGACGCCTACTGGACCTCCGCCGCCGAGCACGGCATGAACGCCTCCACCTTCACCGCCCGCGTCATCGCCTCCACCGGCGCCGACGTGGCCGCAGCCCTCTCCGGAGCCGTCGGCGCCATGTCCGGGCCGCTGCACGGCGGCGCCCCCTCCCGGGTCCTCGGCATGATCGAGGAGATCGAGCGCACCGGTGACGCCGAGGCGTACGTCAAGCGGGCCCTGGACCAGGGCGAACGCCTGATGGGCTTCGGCCACCGCGTCTACCGCGCCGAGGACCCCCGCGCCCGCGTCCTGCGCCGCACCGCCCGCGAACTGGGCGCCCCGCGCTTCGAGGTCGCCGAGGCCCTGGAGAAGGCGGCCCTCGCGGAACTCCACGCCCGCCGCCCGGACCGCGTCCTGGCCACCAACGTCGAGTTCTGGGCGGCCATCGTCCTGGACTTCGCCGAGGTTCCGGCGCACATGTTCACGTCCATGTTCACCTGCGCCCGCACGGCCGGCTGGTCGGCCCACATCCTGGAGCAGAAGCGCACCGGCCGCCTGGTCCGCCCCTCCGCCCGCTACACCGGCCCCGGCCCCCGCGACCCCCGCGAGATCGAGGGCTACGAGTCGCTGTAGGACCGGTGCGGGCCCCGTACACGCAGACGACCCGCGAGTCGGGTTCCTCCGTGGAGGAGCCGGCCGGACGTACCGGCGACTCGCGGGTCGGGTGACTGCTGGAGATCGGGCCGGCTGCGCGCTTCTCTCACGCGCTGGTCCGGCACCGCACTGGGTGTGGTGACGGGCCGCTAGCCCGCAGCCACCTCACGCGTCCGGTTTCCATACATCTGCCGAACCACCTCCTCTCTCGTGTGGACCACACATTAGGAAGCGCCCGGCAGGCGCTCAACCCATTTTTCCGTGACCCGGGAGACAGGGCGGGACGGATTTCCGGCGTGCAACGATTCCTGCATTATTGCGAGAACCAGGTGTGCCCTGGGTCACGTTCGAGTTGAATGAAGGCCAGTACCGACTTGAATGAAGGCCAGTACCGACACAGCCTGCAGGGGGGTTCGGGTGAGTGCTTCCCGGCACAGTGGGGCCACCGACGAGCTGGGGCCGGACGGGCCCGAGCCGCCCGAGCGGGAGGGCGCGGACCTGCTGGCCGCCCTGCTGGACGGGATGGACGCGGCGCTGTGCGCGTTCGACGCGGACGGCGTCGTCACCCACTGGAACCGTGAGGCCGAGCGCATCCTCGGCTGGACGGCGGCCGAGGCGGTGGGCCGCAAGGGCTTCGCCGGCTGGGCGGTGCGCAGCGCGGACGCCGAGGAGGTCGAGGGCCGGCTGCTGGCGGCGATGCGCGCGCCGGGTCGGCAGGTGCACGAGTTCGCGCTGCTGACCAAGGACGGCGGACGGGTGCTGGTGCGCACCCAGTCCGCGGCCGTACGCGGCCCGGACGGCGAGCCCGCCGGGCTGTACTGCGCCTTCAGCGAGGTGCACGCCCAGATCGACCTGGAGCGGTCGATCGCGCTGAGCGAGGCCCTGTTCGAGGACGCGAGCTGGGGTGTGGTGCTGGTCGACGCGGACCTGCGGCCGGCCGTCGTCAACGCGCACGCCGCGCGGGCCTTCGGCACGGGGCGCACGTCCGTACTGGGCCGGCCGCTGGGCGATCTGATCGCCCAGGGCGTCGAGGAACTGGAGAGCGCGCTGACCCACGTCCTGGCCCAGGGCGCGCCGCCCGCGCCCGCCGAGCTGTGGGTGAGCGTGCGCACCCCGGACGGGGAACGGCGGCGGTGCTGGAGCAGCGGGTTCCTGCGGCTGGCGTCGCCGCTGGCGGAGGAGCCGGTGCCGCTCGGCGTGGGCTGGCTGTTCCAGGACGTCACCGAGGCGCGGCAGGCCGAGCAGGAGGCGTCGCTGCTCAGGTTCCGCTCCAACCAGCTGCACCGGGCGGCGCGGGCTGCGGCCGAGTGCGAGGACCCGGCCGAGGCGGCCACCGTCCACCTGGACTTCGCGCTGGCCGGGTTCGCCGACCACGCGCTCGTCGACCGGGTGGCGGGCGCCCCGCTCACCGGCACGGAGCCGGCGGAACCGGTCCGGCTGGTCCGGTTCGCGGCCACCCCCTCCGGCACGCCGGGGCCGAGCGTGCGCGGCGGGGCGGCGGGGCTGCCGGTCCGCTACGACCAGGGGCATCCGGCGGTGCAGTGCGTGGAGCGGGCCGGCCCGGTGCGGGCGAGCGCCGGCACGATGTCCGGCGACCGGGCGCGCGCGTGGGCGCGGGCCCGGCAGTGGCCCGAGGGCACGGTGCACGCCCTGTGCGCGGTGCTGCGCAGCCGCGGGGCCACGCTCGGTGTCGTGACGTTCCTGCGGAGCACCGGCCGCGGCCCCTTCGAGCGGTCCGACGTGGCCCACGCGGAGGACGTGTCCCTGCGCATCGCCGCGACGCTGGACCTGGCGGCGGCGGTGGGGGAGCGGGACCGGTAGGCCGGCCGGACCCGCCGCCGGTTCAGTGGTGGTAGAAGATGCGGTCCCCGTACTGCTCCAGGACCCGCTTGTTCCAGTCGTGGCCGCCGTCCACGTTGCCCGAGCGCAGCAGCGGCGGTTCGACGCCGCGGTCGGCGAGGACGGCGGCCGTCGTGGCCAGTACGGCCTGCATGAGCGCGGCCGTGACCACCGTGGACGCGGGGGCGAACGGCGCCGGGACGGTGTCCAGGGTCAGCTCCGCGTCCCCGACGGCGATCTTGGAGTCGAGCACGACGTCGCAGTGGTCCTTCAGGAAGGTGCCGGAGCCGTGCCGGGACCGGGTGGCGGTGGCGTACGCGACCGAGGTCACGCCGATGACGCGGATGCCCCGCGCGCGGGCGTGCAGGGCCATCTCCACGGGCAGCGCGTTGCGCCCCGACAGGGAGACGATCACCAGGGCGTCGCCCTCCCGCAGCGGTGAGGCGTCCAGCACGGCCCCGGCGAGGCCGTCCACGCGCTCCAGGGCGGAGCCCAGCGTGGCGGGCCGCACGTCGACGCCCACGACCCCCGGCACCGTCAGCAGGTTCATCAGGGCCAGACCGCCGGCCCGGTAGACGACGTCCTGCGCGGCCAGCGACGAGTGCCCCGCGCCGAAGGCGAACAGCCGGCCGCCCCGCTCCACGGTGTCCGCGAGCAGCGTGCCCGCCGCCTCCACCGCCGCCCCCTCCTCGTCCCGGACCCGGTGCAGCAGATCGACCGCCGCGTCGAGGAACTGGCCGGCCGGCTTGCGGTCGCTCATGCGGAGCCCCTTCGGTGTGGCCTTCGGTATGGCAGTGGCGCGGTATGGCAGTGGCGCACTGTGACGTACTGTGCAGCGCCTCACGGTGCGGTCCGGACCAGTGCGGTGTCAACACGGCGGACACGGAGGCGAGGGCCCGGGCGGTACGCTCGATACCCCGTTCGGCCCTTCTCCTCGGCGCGGCACGGTTGTCAGCGGTATGCGTCAGAATTGATGGCAGGGCCAGCGCACGCGCCGGAGAGCCGTCGAGCCTCCGGAAGATCTCATCAAGGGGCACGTATGTCCGGACTGATCGACACCACGGAGATGTATCTCCGCACCATCCTCGAGCTGGAGGAGGAAGGTGTGGTCCCCATGCGCGCCCGGATCGCCGAGCGGCTCGACCAGAGCGGTCCGACGGTCAGCCAGACGGTGGCGCGGATGGAGCGCGACGGCCTGGTCTCCGTCGCCAGTGACCGGCACCTGGAGCTGACCGACGAGGGCCGCAAGCTCGCCACCCGCGTGATGCGCAAGCACCGGCTCGCGGAGTGCCTGCTCGTCGACGTGATCGGTCTGGAGTGGGAGCAGGTGCACGCCGAGGCGTGCCGCTGGGAGCACGTGATGAGCGAGGCCGTGGAGCGCCGCGTCCTCGAACTGCTGCGCCACCCCACCGAGTCGCCCTACGGCAACCCGATCCCGGGCCTGGAGGAGCTGGGCGAGACGGACACCGCCGACCCGTTCCTGGACGCCGGCCTGGTCGCGCTCTCCGAGCTGGACCCGGGCGCCGAGGGCAAGTCGGTGATCGTGCGCCGCATCGGCGAGCCCATCCAGACGGACGCCCAGCTGATGTACACGCTGCGCCGGGCGGGCGTGCAGCCCGGTTCGGTGGTGAGCGTGACGGAGTCCGCGGGCGGCGTGCTGGTGGGCAGCGGCGGCGAGGCGGCCGAGCTGGAGTCGGAGGTCGCCTCCCACGTCTTCGTCGCCAAGCGCTGAACCGGTACCACGTGCTGAACCGGCGCCGGGCGCCGGTCCGGGCACTGCCGTGACCGGCGCCGATGTTGCGCCGGCGTTTCCATCCCGTCGAATGCCGAATTCGGTCCGCCCGAACAGCAGCGTCCGCGCGGTTCGCGTGCGAGGCTGTCGCTGAGGCATATGACGAAGGCTCGGGGCCGCGAGGGGCAGTCGCCGGTCCGGAGAGGGGGAGGACGTGCCGCGCAGACGACAGAGGGCCCCGGCGCCGTGCGGCGCCGGGGCCTGTCCTCCCCTGTGCTGACCCGGAGCCCCGAGCTCTCAGGGTCATCCCCTCGGACCGTTTTCCCCGAGCGGTCCGCCTCCCGCTGAAGATCTCCCCTCGACAGCGGCGGCCAATCCCCGGAGGGTGTCACTCGAACGAGGGGTATTGCCCGGCAGGACGGTTTTTTCGAATAACCATTCGATACTCTGCGGTGGCAGGACGAGTACGACCAGCACGGCAGGCAGATCAGGTCCGAGCGGATCTTGGGGGTGCCAGGACCATGGCGCGGCGTATCGACGTGACCGGGGCGGGCGGCGTACGCCTCGCGGCCTGGGAGTTCGGCGACCCACCCAAGACCGACCAGGCGGCCGGCCCGACGGCCGCCCCGACGGCCGGCCAGGCGACCGGCGAGGCGACCGGCCAAGAGCCCGGCGAGGCGACCGGCCAGGAGCCCGGCCCGGCCGCCCCGGGGGTCCTGCTGCTGCACGGCCTGATGGGCCGCGCCTCGCACTGGGCGGCCACCGCCCGCTGGCTCTCCGGGCGCCACCGCGCCGTCGCCCTCGACCAGCGCGGCCACGGCCGCAGCGAGAAGCCCCCGCAGGCGTCCTTCACCCGCGAGGCGTACGTCGAGGACGTCGGCGCCGCGCTCGACCAGCTCGGCCTGGCCCCGGCCGTCCTGATCGGCCACGCCATGGGCGCGCTGACCGCCTGGCAGTTCGCCGCCAAACACCCCGACCTGGTCCGCGGCCTGGTCATCTGCGACATGCGGGCGTCCGCGCTGGGCGCCGCCTCGCAGCAGGAGTGGACCCAGTGGTTCCGGTCCTGGCCGGTCCCCTTCGCCACGCTCGCCGACGTACGCAAGTGGTTCGGCGGGGACGACCCCTGGACGGACCGGCCGAACCCGGCCCGCGGCGCCTTCTACGCCGAGGTGATGGCGGAGTCGGCGGACGGCTGGCGCCCGGTCTTCGAACCGGAGCAGATGCTCAGCTCCCGCGAGACCTGGATCCACGACGCCCACTGGGACGAGCTGGCCCAGGTCGGCTGCCCCACCCTGGTCGTCCGCGGCCTCGACGGCGAGCTGGGCCGCGCCGAGGCGCAGGAGATGGTCCGGGTGCTGCCGCAAGGCCGGTACGCGGAGGTCGCCGACGCCGGCCACCTGGTCCACTACGACCAGCCGGAGGCCTGGCGCGCGGTCGTCGAACCGTTCCTCGACAGCCTCCAGGACTGAGCGGGCCGGCCGCGCGGCCTCACCCCTTGCTGACGGCCGTCAGGATCTCCGGCAGCCGTCCGGCCGTCAGCGGCGCGGCGAACCTCAGCCCCAGCACGACCAGCACGGCCCCGTACACCGCCCCCACCGGCAGCACCACCCACGTCCACGCGTCGCCGCCGGCGCTGACGCTCAGCCACACCGTCAGCGCGATGACGGGCGCGCACAGCAGGGCGGCGGCCACCATCCCGCCGAAGATCGAGACCCAGGCGAGCCCGGCCTGACCGGGGACCACGTTCTTGTAGCCCTCCTGGGGAATGGAGTACGGGAAGCGCGCCGAGGCCCAGGCACCGGCCGCCAGCATCGCGCCGAGCAGCGCCAGGGACAGGCCCAGGGCCTGCGGCAGCCGCGCCCAGTCGTCGAGCAGCGCCGTGGTCAGGACGGTGACGAGGGTGGCGTACGGCAGGCTGATCAGCAGCAGGGCGAAGGTCCGCGCGCGCAGCTCGACGTAGGCGTCCCGGGGTGAGGAGATGGTCATCGCGACCATCCAGAAGGCGGAGGTGTCCTGCCCGAACTGGTTGAACATCTGGAGGCCGAGCATCCCGGCGGCGAAGCAGGCGAAGTAGAGCGAGCCGGTGCCCTGCAAGGCGTTGAAGACCGGCACGATCAGGCCGATCGCCAGGGAGGTCACCCAGGCCGCCTTGGTCTTCGGGTCGCGCCACACGTACCGCAGGCTGCGCTCCATGACGGTGCCCGTGCGCCCCGCGGGCAGCAGCCGCGCCGGCCCCGTGGACCCGCGTTCGCGCGCCGTACCGCCGGATGGGAGGGTCGACCCGTCGGGCGTGGTCATCAGCCGGGTCAGGTGGCGCGCCCACACCGCCAGCAGCAGCGCCAGCAGCGCCGCGCACAGCGCGAGCCGCGCCAGCGCCGTCCCGTACGCGCCCTCGCTCGCCGCCTGCACCGCCCCGATCGCCGAGGCGGGCGGCACCCAGCTCAGCACGTCGGAGACGGGCGCGAGTTCCGCGAGACCGGACGAACCGAGCCGCTGCGCGCCGAAGTTGACGAACTGCGCCCCGACCGCGACGACCAGCCCGCTGAGCACCGCGAGGTCCCGCCCCTTGCGGCTGGTCAGCAGCCGTACGTTGGCGGCGGCGACGGCGCGCGCGAGCGCCACGCACACCAGCAGCGCGAGCACCGCGCCGACGGCCCCGACGGCGTACGCCGCACCGCCGTGCGCCAGCGCGATCACCGAACCGGCCGTCAGGCACAGCGTGAACAGCGGCCCGATGCCCACCAGCGAGGCCGCCAGCAGGGCCCGTACCAGCGGCCGGGGCCGCAGCGGCAGCATCACCAGCCGGGTCGGGTCCAGCGTCTCGTCGCCGCCCGGCCAGAACAGCGGCATCACCGCCCAGCCCACCGCCAGCACCGCCGTCAGCAGGACGACCAGCGCGTCCGCGTGGGCGTGCCCGCGCAGCGCGATCAGGCCGATGAGCTGGAGCACGGCGAAGAGCAGCACGACGACGGCCGAGGCGACGTAGGCGGCCCGCCGACCGGCGGACTGCCGCAGCCCGTTGCGCAGCAGCGACAGCTTCAGCCGCACGAAGACGGACGTGACGGACGTGACGGAAGCGGCGGGGGCGGCGGAGGCGGTGGCCGACGCGGGTGCGGCGCTCATCGGGAACCGCCGCCCAGCCAGTCCAGGTCGCTCCCCGTGTCCCGGCCGCCCGCGCCGACCAGCTCCAGGAACGCCTGCTGCAACGAGGGCGCGTCCCCGCGCACCTCGGCCAGCGGCCCGGTGGCCCGGATGCGCCCGGCGGCCAGCACGGCCACCCAGTCGCACAGCGACTCGACCAGCTCCATGACGTGGGAGGAGAAGACGACGGTGGCGCCGGAGGCGGTGTACCGCTCCAGGACACCCCGGATGGTCTGTGCCGACACCGGGTCGACGCCCTCGAACGGCTCGTCCAGGAACAGCACTTCAGGGTTGTGCAGCAGCGCGGCGGCCAAGCCGATCTTCTTGCGCATGCCGGTCGAGTAGTCGACCACCAGCTTGTGCTGGGCCCCGGCCAGGTCGAGGACGTCGAGGAGCTGCGTGGCCCGCTTGTCCACCTCCGCGCCGGGCAGCCCACGCAACCGCCCGGTGTAGCCGAGCAGTTCCCGCCCCGACAGCCGCTCGAACAGCCGCAGTCCCTCCGGCAGTACGCCGATCCGGGCCTTCACCTCCACCGGATCGCGCCAGACGTCGTGCCCGACCACCTCGACCGTCCCCTGGTCCGGCCTGAGCAGCCCGGTCACCATCGACAAGGTGGTGGTCTTCCCGGCCCCGTTCGGCCCGACCAGTCCGATGAACTTCCCGGCGGGCAGATCCAGATCGATCCCCCCGACAGCCACCTGCTGCCCGAACCGCTTCCAGAGCCCTTGTACGCGTACGGCTGAGGTCATACCCGAACCCTACGGCCGGGCGAGCGCCCCGAAAGAGGGACCGCGACGAGCCCGCACGCGCCGAACGCCCGCACCCGGCGGGCGAGAAGGCGCTACCGGTCCCGCCCGCACGCGTAGGCGAGCGGCGGCAGCAGCTCCTCCACGTCCGGCAGCCACCGATTGGTCCGGGTCGGCGGGCACGCCCACTGCACGGCCCCCCGCGTCCCGTACCGGGTGGGCGGCGCCGCCACCCACTCCCCTTCGCCCAGCGCCGTCAGATCCAGCGTCACCGGCGACCAGCCCAGGCTCCTGACCAGCTCCGGCACCTTCACCGCGGCCCCCGGCAGGACGAGGAACCGCATCCGCCGGTCCGGGCTCAACGTCACCGGCCCCAGCGTCAGTCGCATCCGCTCCATGCGGGCCAGCGCGAGGAACCCGGCCGTCTCCGGCACGTCGATCGCGTCGAACGCGCGCCCGGTCGGCAGCAGGATCGACGCCGTCGGCTGCTTCTGCCACATCCGGCGGGCCACGGTCGCGCTGCCGGTCGCCTGGCCCGCCCAGTCCGCGCGCGCCGGGTGCGCGCCGGGGACGGCGCACGCCGGGTCCGCACAGGAGCAGCGTTGCTCCCCGTCGACGGCTTCCAGCCAGGTGCCGGGGAACACGTCCCAGTGACGCTCCTCGGCGTAGCGAACGGCGGCCTCCAGCAGCGATGCGCCGCGCTGCTGGGGAATCTGTGCGGTCTCGGTGCCCGGGATCGTCTCTTCCACGTGAATCTCAACTCCCGTGCCCACCGCGGGTTACGGCCCGTGCGCGCGCGGGGGGAGAGCACCGGCTCCGCGGTCGGGGCGCATGGTTGCACCTCCGGGGGCGCGCGGGAGGATCCGCGGCGGGAGTTGGGTAGCCAGGGCAGGGGGACACGGCGACGGCCGTTTACCCGGCAAACCTCGCAAGCCTCGCATTTTCCGCATGTCAGCGGGGCACTGATCTCCACGGCCGGTTCCTTTCGGTTGGCCCGCCTCGCCGGACCGCCCGGACTCCGCCGGCCGCGGAAGTCACGTCAACTCGGTGCACGGGCAGGCACCCGAGCCATGAAGCAGGGGGTACGCCATGGCCGCAAGGCCTCTCGTCGCGCGGCAGCCGAACGAACGGCTGCAGGCGCTCATCCAGGAAGCGGGCTGCTCCAACGCGGGGCTCGCCCGCCGGGTCAACATGTGCGGCGCCGAGCACGGTCTCGACCTGCGGTACGACAAGACGTCGGTGGCCCGCTGGCTGCGCGGACAGCAACCGCGGGGCCGGGCACCGGCGATCATCGCGGAAGCGCTGGGACGCAAACTCGGCCGTACGGTCACGATCGACGAGATCGGCATGGCCAACGGCAAGAACCTCGCGTCCGGCGTCGGCCTCCAGTTCTCGCCGACGGTACTGGGCGCCATCGAGCAGGTCTGCGAGCTGTGGCGCAGCGACGTGGGGCGCCGGGACTTCCTGTCCGGTTCCTCCGTCGCGGCGTCCGCGCTGGTCGAGCCCAGCCGGGACTGGCTGATCTCCGCGCCCGACGCGCAGGTGGCGCGCGCGGCCGGGCCCCGGGTGGGCCAGTCCGACGTGGCGGCGGTGCGGGCGATGACCCAGGCGCTGGTCGACCTGGACCACCAGTACGGCAGCGGGCACGTGCGCCCGGTCGTCGTGCACTACCTCAACAGCGTCGTCTCCGGGCTGCTCGCCGGCTCCTACCGGGAGGCGGTCGGCCGGGACCTGTTCGCGGCGGTCGCCCGGCTGACCGAACTGGCCGGGTACATGGCCGTCGACACCGGCCAGCCCGGCCTCGCCCAGCGCTACTACATCCAGGCGCTGCGGCTCGCCCAGGCGGCCGGCGACCGCGGCTACGGCGGCTATGTGCTCGCCGCGTCGATGAGCCACCTGGCCGCGCAGCTCGGGAGCCCGCGGGAGATCGCGCAGTTGGCGCGCGCGGCGCAGGAGGGGGCGCGGGGGCGCGTCACACCGCGCGCGGAGTCGATGTTCCACGCCGCCGAGGCCCGTGGGCACGCCCTGCTCGGCGACGCGCGGGCGGCCCAGGACGCGGCGGGCCGGGCGGTGGCCGCGCTGGAGGCCGCCGACCAGGACTCCGGGGACGACCCGGCCTGGATCGCCCACTTCGACGAGGCCTACCTCGCCGACGAGTTGGCGCACTGCTACCGGGACCTGGGGCAGGCCGACGCGGCGGCGCGGTACGCCGAGGAGTCCCTGGCCCGCCACCCGCGCAGCCGGGCGCGCCGGCGGGCCATCGGGTACGTCCTGCTGGCCAGCGCCCAGGTGCAGCGGCGGGAGATCGAGGAGGCGTGCGGTACGGGCACGAAGGCGGTCGAACTCCTCGCCACCCTGCGCTCCAACCGGGGCGCCGAGTATCTGGAGGACCTCCAGCAGCGGCTGGAGCCCTACCGGGAGGAGGCGGTGGTAAGGGAGTTCGGAGCCCGGGTCGATCTCCAGGCCGCCGCGTGAACTCCGGCCCGGACGGCGGGTGAACGGGCGGCGAACGAGGGGGCGGACGGGAGCGCGGGACGTCAACAGCGGGTGGGGGACCGGTTTTGTAATCGCGGTCACAGGGAAGGAGGTCACGCCCTGTGCGGCGTGGCAGCGGGTTCGGGGGACCCGGTAGCGTGAGCCGACGATTCCGAAGGTCCCCCATTCGTAGGAGTCCCGGTGACACAGAGTGGACAGGGCGAGGAGCCCTCGCAGCGCCCGGCGCGCGAAGGCATCGTGCTGCCCTCCGACGGCGGCGAGCCCTTGTTGCCGGGCATGACGGGCGCAGCCGCCGGTCCGCCGCCCGGCCCGCCCGCCCCGCCC
>NZ_JAGGOO010000009.1 GCF_018614415.1 Streptomyces sp. ISL-12 | reverse complement strand
GGTTCGCGACGCAGGTCCGCGCTGCGCGTCGGGGCCTCAGGCGTGGAGGACGACCTTGCCGGCGACGGTGCCGGACTCGGCCAGGCGCAGCGCCTCGGCGGCCTGGGTGAGGGGCAGCTCGGCGGCGATCTGGGCGGTGATGTCGCCGCGCCGGAGCGCCTCGAAGACCTCGGTGAGGTCGGCGCGCAGCCGGGCCCGGAACCGGTCCTTGGACAGGGCGCGGCCGGCCCAGACGTTGTAGAAGTAGGCGTGGCGGCGGTTGGGCAGGGCGTTCCACAGCCACACCCGGCCGAGGAGCTTGAGCACGGGCCACTGCTTGGAGCCCTCGTCGTCGCGGGTGGAGGCGGTGCCGTACGAGACGAGCGTGCCGCCGGGCGCGAGCAGCCCCCAGGAGTCGACGATGCTGCGGCCGCCGACGTGGTCGAAGACGGCGTCCACGCCGCCCGGGGCGAGTCGGCGGACGCGGGCGGGGATGTCCTCGGTGCGGTAGTCGACCGGGGTCACTCCCCTTTCCCGCAGGGCGTCGTGGTGGCGCGCGGAAGCGGTGCCGATCACGTCGGCGCCCGCGGCCCGGGCGAGCTGGACCAGGACCGAGCCGACTCCCCCGTTGGCGCCGTGCACCAGGACGGTCTGCCCGGCACGGACGCGGGCCTGACGGTGCAGCATCTGCCAGGCCGTGATGCCGTTGATCACCAGGGTCTCCGCCTGTGCCGCGCCGATCCCGTCCGGCACCGGCACCACGTCGGCGGCGTCGACGACCACGTGGCTGGCCCAGCCGCCGACCTTGAGCAGCGCGGCCACCCGGGTGCCGACCAGGCTCGGGGCGACCCCGTCTCCGGCCGTGAGGACGGTGCCGACCAGGTCGTAGCCGGGGACGAAGGGGAACGGCGGCTGATCGTAGTAGCGGCCGCGGCGCATCTGCTGCTCGGCGAAGGAGACACCGGTCGCTTCCATGCGGACGACGACCTGACCCGGGCCGGGGGCCGGGACGGCTCCCTGCCGCACCTGCAGCCCCTCCGGCTCGACCTTGCCCGGCAGCACGACCTCGATCATTTCCCCAGCACTCATGGCGACCTCCATCGACCTCTCACCAGCGGCGGTTAGCGGCTGGTGCTTTCGTTAGAAGTTATAACGCCACCTGGAGTGACGGTCAAGAACTTTCGTAATAGGGTCTAACCATGAGCGTGGACGAACCGCTCGTACGGCCCCGGGAGCCGGTGAGCCGGCGATCCGACAGGGAAGGGACGAGCACATGACCGCCGTCGGCAAGGAGACCCCCCGTGAGCGCTACCGGACCCAGCTCCGGTCCGAGATCAAGGAGCGCGCCTGGGAGCAGATCGCCGCAGCGGGGGCGCCGGGGCTGTCACTGAACGCCATCGCCAAGCAGATGGGCATGAGCGGCCCCGCGCTCTACCGGTACTTCGCCGGCCGGGACGAGCTGATCACCGAGCTGATCCGCGACGCGTACCGCAGCCTCGCCGACGCGATCCGCTCCGCCGCCGCGCCGGGCGCGGATCTGGCCGTACTGGGGCACGCGCTGCGCGCCTGGGCACTGGACGACCCCCAGCGCTACTTCCTCGTCTACGGCACACCGGTCCCCGGCTACCACGCGCCCGACGACATCACCGCGATCGCCGCGGAGATCATGGCCCCCCTCCTCGACGCCGCCCAGCGCGAGACCGGCACGGCCGTGGACGCCCCGGCCGACGGCCACCCCGGCACCGGCACCAGCTCCGGCGCCGGCCTCGACGCCCGTCTGGAGGCCCATCTGGCCGAGCACCGGCAATGGGCCGCCGACCACCCGGCACCACCGGCCGCCCTGAGCCGCGCCCTGGTCTTCTGGACCCGCCTGCACGGCCTCCTCTCCCTGGAACTGGCGGGCCACTTCACCGGCATGGGATTCGACCCGGCCGAGCTGTACGACAGCGAACTGCGCCACCTGACCCGGTGAGCGCGCCCCACGACGGGTACCGCACAGGGCGGCTGCCGCCGGACCGGCCGGCCTGATCGCCCCGAACCCGCGCCCGGACCGGGCTGTCACCGGTCTGTCTGTCACCGGTCTGTCTGTCACCGAGGGCGGACGGCCCGCCTCACAGGGGCCCCCAGGTCTCGGCCTGCCGGTGCAGCTGACGCTGTACCAGAGCGACGGGCGCCGGCGCGGGACCGGAGCGCGTGACGAGATAGAGGGTGTTGAGCGGCTGGATCTGCGTGTGGTGCAGCAGTTCCAGCGAGCCGGCGGCCAGGGCGGGGTCGGCCAGGTAGCGGGGCAGTACGGAGATCCCGGCGCCGGCGACGACGGCGGCCAGCACGGCCCGCAGGTCGGGCACGATCACCGAGACCGGGTTGGGCGGCCGGCGGCCGAACTCGCTGCGCCAGTACCGGCGGACGATCGGCAGTTCCCGGCTGTAGGCCACGATCGGCAGATGGGCCAGGGCGGCCAGGGGGTCCTCGGCCAGCCAGTCCTGATCGACCGAGCGGGCCGTCGTGGGGGTCGCCACCAGGACGAACTCCTCGTCGACGAACGGTACGGCGGCGAGTCCGCGCCGGCCGGACGGGGGGCGGACGGAGGAGACCACCAGGTCGAGTTCCCCGTCGGCGAGGGCGGTGAGCAGGTCCTCGGCCAGTCCGAGCGTGATGTCCAGGCGCAGGCCGCCGCCGGCCAGGGGCGCCAGAGCCGGTATCAACCGGGAGGCGGTCAGCTCCCCCGCCGCGCCGAGCCGGACCGTACCCCGATGGGCCTGGCCGTCGGCGTCCTGGGCCAGGGCGCCGCGCAACTGGTCCAGGGGAGCGGCGACGCGCCGGGCGAGGTCGTGCGCACGCGCTGTCGGTAGGGCCCCGCGCCGGGAGCGTTCGAAGAGCACGGTGTCCATCTGCTCCTCGAGCCGCGCCAGTTGCCCGCTGACGGCGGGCTGGGAGACGCCGAGGGCGGCGGCAGCGGCGGTCAGTGATCCGCGGCGGTAGATCTCCAGGAAGCTCGCCAGCAGGTCGAGGTCGCTCATGCAAGCACCGTACATAAGAAAGCTTATGGAAGGCTTCGGACGCCCACGGGATTTTGATGGAAAGTGGGTGGTGTTCCGACACCCACCGAACCCGGAGGAAACCGTCATGGCGAAGATCCTGATGATCGTCTCGGCCGCGGACACCCTGGTGCTGGCCGACGGCAGCGCCCACCCCACCGGCTACTGGGCGGAGGAGGTGGCCGTGTCCCACAAGGTGCTCGTCGAGGCGGGCCACCAGGTGGACATCGCCACCCCCGCCGGAGCCCGCCCCACCGTGGACCCCATCTCGCTGGACGAGCGGGGCGGCGTGCAGGCCGCCGACGGGGCCGAGTTCCGCGCCTACCTGGACTCCATCGCCGCCGACCTCGACGCGCCGCTCGACCTGGGCACGGTCAAGGCCGCCGACTACGACGCGCTCTACCTGCCCGGCGGGCACGCCCCGATGGCCGACCTGGCGGACGACCCCGCGCTGGGCGCCCTGCTCACCGAGGCCGACCAGCGGGGCCGGACCGTCGCCGCGCTGTGCCACGGCGTCGCCGCCCTGCTCAGCGCCACCGACAGCGCCGGGACGTTCCTGTTCGCCGGCCGCGGCCTCACCGGCTTCACCAACGAGGAGGAGCGGCAGGGCGGCCTCGGCGACGCCGCGCCGTGGCTCGTCGAAGACCGCCTCGGCGAGCGCGGCGCGCACTTCCGGGCGGGCGCGCCGTGGTCGGACACCGTCGTCGTCGACGGCAACCTGATCACCGGGCAGAACCCGCAGTCCAGCTCGACCACGGCGAAGGAAGTCCTCGCGGCCCTGCGCGACGCCTGACCACGACCAGGACACCGGTTAAGGGGGTGTCTAGACCTCTCCCCTCTCGGCCGAACACGCCAAACACCTTAGAGGGGACGAGAGTTGCCCCGAACGAGTAACCCCTCTGTGTGGTGTATGGTGCGAAGTCAGTGACGCCGACCGGTGGGCGAGCGGCGACGGCAGGAGGAGACCCACGTGACCGGCAGCGCTCCCCACGTCATAGCGGGCCGCCTGCGGCGCGGGCGTGACCGGGGGTTCACCGGGCGGACAGCGGAACTCGCTGTTTTCCGCGCCGCTCTGGCCGGTGACGAGGGAGCCCCGGCCGTGCTCTTCGTGCACGGACCCGGGGGCATCGGCAAGTCGATGCTGCTGCGTCGCTTCGCGGCCGAGGCGCGGGCGACCGGCCGGCCGGTGCTGGAGATCGACGGCCGTACGGTCCAGCCGACACCGGAGGCGTTCGAGCGGGAGGCCGGGGCGGCTCTCACCGAAGACGGCACGGTCCTGGTCATCGACACCTTCGAACGCTGCCAGGGGCTGGAGGGCTGGCTGCGGGACAGGTTCCTGCCGAGGCTGCCGGACGGCGCGGTGGCGGTGATCGCCGGGCGGCAGCCGCCGGACACGGAGTGGACCTCCGACCCGGGGTGGGCGGACCTGCTGTACCGCATGGCACTGCGCAATCTGTCCCCGGACGAGGCCGGCGCTCTGCTCAGCGCCCGAGGAGTGCCCCGGCAGAGCCAGGCCGAGCTGCTGGCCTTCACCGGCGGGCATCCGCTCGCCCTGGCCCTGGCCGCCGCGGTGGCGGTCCGCGAACCCGCCCGTACCGCCACCCGGTGGAAACCCAGCATGGATGTCGTGGCGACCCTGCTCTCCCGGCTGGTCGGCGAGGTTCCCTCACCGCTGCACCGCCGGGCGCTGGAGGTGTGCGCCCGCGCCCACGTGACCACGGAGACACTGCTGCGGGTCGTCCTCGGCGACGACGCCGCCGCCCTGTTCGCCTGGCTGCGCACGCTCCCGTTCATCGAGTCCGCGCAGGACGGCCTCTTCCCGCACGACGTGGTCCGGCAGGCGCTGGAGGAGGACCTGCGCTGGCGCGACCCGGACGGCTACGCCGAACTGCACGGGCGGCTCGGCCGCCACCTGTTCGAGCAGATCCGCACCTCACCCGCGGACGGGACGCTGTCCGCCGTGCGCTCCTTCCTCTTCCTGTACCGCGACGACCGGTACATGTCCGACTTCAACAGCTGGCGGGAGGCGGGCGAGGTACGGCTGACCCCGTACGAGGCGGAGGACCGGCGGCGGGTCGAAGCACTGGCGGCCGAGGTCGAGGGCGAGGAGTCGGCCGCCCTCGCGGTGGCGTGGCTGGAACGCCGCCCGGACGCGTTCCGGATGTGCCGCACCGCGCGCGAGAACAAGGCGGTCGGCTTCTCCGCCTGGCTGCGGCTCGACGAGGCCCCGCACGCGTTCCACGACCCGGTGGCCGAGGCGGCCTGGAACCACGCGCGGGCCACCCGGCCCCTGCGCGACGGCGAGCACGTGGCGGTGGCCCGTTTCTCGGTGACGGCGCCGGAGTACCCGAAGATCTCCCCGGTCGAGAACCTCCACCAGTGGCGGACCCTGGCCGAGGCCGCGAAGTCCGAGGGCCGGGTGGCGTGGATGTACGTCGCCGTACGGACGGGGACGTTCTGGACGCCGTACATGACCAGCCTCGGGCTGCGTCCCGTAGCGGAGCGGCCCCGGGTGGGCGCCCTGACCTACACGCTGTTCGCCATCGACTGGCGGGTCCAGCCGGTGCGGGCCTGGGCCGAGGAGAAGACCCGGCTGATGCTGTCCCACGTCCGGGACGGGTCGCGCACCGTCGGGACGGGCGGCGAGGAGGTGCGGCCGGACGCGGAGTTCACCGTCCTGTCCCGCCCCGAGTTCGACGCCGCGCTGCGCGACGCGCTCCGCGCCTTCTTCCGCCCCCAGGAGTGGTCCGCGAACCCGCTCACCCGCAGCAGACTGACAGCGGGCACCGGCCGCCCCCTCCCCCAGATCCTGGCGGACGCGGTCGAGGGCCTGCGCTCGGAAGCAGGCGGCGAGAAGTACTACCGCGCGGTGTCCCGGACCTACCTCGCCAAGGGCATGCCCACCCAACAGGTGGTCGCCCAACGGCTGGGGCTGCCCTTCAGCACGTACCGCAGACACCTGACCGGAGGCATCACCCGGCTGTGCGACGCGCTGTGGCGGCAGGAGATCTACGGCCAGCCGGCGACGACCGTCCTGCCGCAACCGACGGCACGGGACCTCGTGGCGCAGGATCACTGACCGGTCCGGCCGGCGGTGACCGTTCCGCCGGCCGGGGCCGCCCTCCGTCAGCCCTGCACCAGAGTCACGTCCTGCCGCTGCCAGGCGTGGATGGTGGGCAGCGGGAGGATCAGGGGGCGCAGTTCCACCACGGTCGCCTCGACCTGGGCCGGCCCTGGCTTCAGGGCCGGCGCGGCCTGTGCCGTCGTGGGTCTGCCCGAACTGGCCCAGGGGTGCACCTGCCCGTCGCACACCGCGCGGGTGCCGCGGAGGCCGTACCGTACGGAGCCGGCGTCCTGGCTGACCGAGGCGCTGACGAAGGCGAGGCCCCGGGCGGCGTCGCAGCGGTAGGTGCCGGCGAGGGTGACGGTGCCGTCGGGGGCGATGCGGCCGGTCGGGTCGACCGTCACCGTGCCGCTGCCGGACGGGACGACGGCGGACGGGACGGTGCCGGTCTGCTCGGCGGGGGCGGCCTGCGCCGCGGGGGCGGCGGTCAGCAGGAGCAGGGCGGCGCACAGGGCGGGACGCGCCAGCGCGGACTTCAAGGACACGGGAACCTCCTGAGGAGTGGGGTTTCCACTGGTACCCGCCGGGTGCGGCGCTCGGTGTGACCGTCACCCCTTCGGTGGCGCGTCCCGCGTGCGGGGGCTCGGCGTCGCCGGACCGTGCCGGTCGTGTCCCCGTGTTGTCACGGTCGGCCGCCGCCGGTTCCGGTGCGTGCGCGGCGCGGGCATCGTCTTCTTACAGAACAAGAACAGGCCCAGATGGACGGTTCCCGTTCCTTTCCTTCCGCCGCGGAGGTACGCCATGTGTTCCCACCGGTCCTCGTGCCCCGGCCCCGACACCCGTCCCGCGCATGTCGTCGCCGCCCGTCCCGAGCAGGGGTGGAGCCTGCTGTGCGACGGCACCATCGTCTTCGACGACAGCGGTGAACTGCTGCCCGACGGGCGGGCCGTGGCCCCGCGCCGCGACTGCGTCCACACCGGCCGGCTGACGATCGCCGCCTGAACCCCGTACGTCCGAAAGGTGCTACGGCAGTACCGCGAACCCGTCCAGTTCCACCAGCGCCGTCTCGTCCCACAGCCGGACGACCTCGACCACGGCCATCGCCGGGTAGGCGCGGCCCATCCGCTCGCGCCAGATCCGGCCCAGTACGGCGGCCCGGGCGCGGTAGGCGGCGACGTCGGTGGCGTAGACGGTGACCCGGGCCAGGTCGGCGGGGGTGCCGCCGGTCGCGCGCAGGGCCGTCAGCAGGTTGGCGAGCGCCGTGTCGAACTGCTCGGGGAGGGTCCGTCCGGTCACCTTGCCCTCGGCGTCCAGCGCGGTCTGGCCGGCCAGGAAGACGACGCGGGTGCCGGTGGCGACGACGGCGTGCGAGAAGCCGGCGGGCGGGGCGAGGGCGGGCGGGTTCACGCGCTCGGCGCTCATGTGTCTCCCTCGGCTTTCGTGTACAACTCGCGGGCGATGATGTCCCGTTGGACCTCGCTCGCGCCCTCGTAGACGCGGGGGGCGCGCACCTCGCGGTAGAGGTGTTCGAGGAGGTGGCCGCGGCGCAGGGCGCGGGCGCCGTGCAGTTGGACGGCACGGTCGACGACGTACTGCGCGGTCTCCGTGGCCAGCAGTTTGGCCATCGCGGCGCGTTCGCGGACGTCCGGCGCCCCCGCGTCGTACGCCGTCGCCGCCGCGTACACCATCAGGCGGGCCGCCTCGGTGCGCACGGCCATCTCGGCGACCTGGTGGGAGACGGCCTGGAGGTCGCTGAGCGGCCCGCCGAAGGCGTCGCGGGCGCGGGTGTGGGCCACGGTGGCGTCGAGGGCGGCCCGGGCCATGCCGACGGCGAAGGCGCCGACGCTGGGGCGGAAGCGGTTCAGGGTGTCCATCGCCACGCGGAAGCCGTGGTCCGGCTCGCCCAGCACGTCGTCCTCCGTCACCGGTACGCCGTCGAAGGCGAGGGTGCCGATGGGGTGCGGGGAGAGCATCTCCAGGGGGGCGCCGCCGAGGCCGGGGCGGTCGGCGGGGACCAGGAACGCGGTGACGCCCCGGGCGCCGGCGCCGGGGGTCGTCCGGGCGAAGACGGTGTAGAGGTCGGCCTCGGGGGCGTTGGATATCCAGCACTTCTCGCCGGTCAGCCGCCAGCCGGCCGGGCCGTCCCGGTGGGCCGCCAGCGACAGGGCCGCCGCGTCCGAGCCGGCGTCCGGTTCGGTGAGGGCGAAGGCGGCCACCGCCGTGCCGTCGGCGACGCGCGGCAGCCAGTGGGCGCGCTGGGCCTCCGTGCCGTGGGCGTGCACCGGATGGGCGCCCAGGCCCTGGAGGGCGAGGGCGGTCTCGGCCTCCGTGCAGGCGTACGCGAGGGACTCGCGCATCAGGCACAGGTCCAGGGCCGGGGAGGTGAACAGCCGCGGGAGCAGACCCAGGGAGCCGAGGGCGGCGACCAGGGGGCGGTTGACCCGGCCGGGCGTTCCCCGGTCGGCGAGCGGGCGCAGCCGTTCGACGGCCAGGGCCCGCAACTCGGCGCACCAGGCGGACTGTTCCGGCGCGAGCGCGAATGCCGTCATCGGCGGTCCCCGTCCCCTTCCCTGCCACCCCGTGGACTCTCAGGTTATCGCGGACCATTGACCATCGTCACCGACGCGCTACGCTGCGCGGACGCGAGCTCACCACGAGCAGGGGGCGCACCGTCATGAATCCCCGGAGCACCGCCACCGCCCACGTCGACACCTTCGCCCGCGACCGGCTGCCACCGCCCGACCAGTGGCCCGACCTCCGCTTCGACCTGCCGGAACTGCGCTACCCGGACCGCCTGAACGCCGCCGCCGAACTGCTGGAAGGCGGTGCCGGCCGCCCGGTCTTCCGCACCCCGTCCGGTGACGTGTGGAGCTACGGCGAGCTGCGCGCCCGGGTGGACCGGCTCGCGCATCTGCTCACCCGTGACCTCGGCGTGGTCCCCGGCAACCGGGTGCTGCTGCGCGGCCCCACCACCCCCTGGCTGGCCGCCTGCTGGCTGGCGGTGCTCAAGGCGGGCGCGATCGCGGTCACCGTGCTGGCGCAGCAGCGGCCGTCCGAGCTGAGCCGGATGTGCGAGATCGCCCGCGTACGGCACGCCCTGTGCGACATACGGTGCGTGGACGACCTCGCCGAGGCCGGGGTCCCGGGGCTGCGGATCACGACGTACGGCGGTGACGGCCCCGACGACCTGCTGCGCCGTCCGGCGCCCTCGACGCCGTACCCGGCCGTGGACACCGCCGCCGACGACGTGGCGCTGATCGCGTTCACCTCGGGCACCACCGGCCGCCCGAAGGGGTGCGCGCACCTGCACCGGGACGTCCTCGCGATCGCCGACACCTTCTCCCGGCACGTCCTGCGGCCCCGCGCGGACGACCTCTTCGCCGGCAGTCCGCCGCTCGGCTTCACCTTCGGCCTGGGCGGGCTGGTGATCTTCCCGATGCGGGCCGGGGCCTGCTCCCTGCTGCTGGAGCGGGCCGGGCCGCGGGAGCTGCTGCCCGCGATCGCCGAGCACCGGGTGTCGGTGCTGTTCACCGCGCCGACCGCGTACCGCGCGATGCTCGCCGCACCGGGCACGTACGACCTGTCGTCGCTGCGGCGCTGTGTCTCCGCCGGGGAGAACCTGCCCGCCGCCACCTGGCGGGCCTGGTACGAGCGCACCGGGCTGCGCCTGATCAACGGCATCGGCGCCACCGAACTGCTGCACATCTTCGTCTCCGCCGCCGACGAGCAGATCCGGCCCGGCACGACCGGCGTCCCGGTGCCGGGGTGGCAGGCCGAGGTGCAGGACGCGCACGGCCGCCCCGTGCCCGACGGGGAGCCCGGGCTGCTCGCGGTGCGCGGGCCGGTCGGGTGCCGTTACCTCGACGATCCGCGGCAGCGGGAGTACGTGCGCGGCGGCTGGAACATCACCGGGGACCTCTACGTCCGCGACCCCGACGGCTGGTTCCGGTACGTCGCCCGCGCCGACGACATGATCGTCTCGGCCGGGTACAACATCGCCGGGCCGGAGGTGGAGGAGGCGCTTTTGCGCCACCCGGACGTGGTCGAGGCGGCGGTGGTGGGGCGGCCGGACGCGCGGCGCGGGCAGGTCGTGGTCGCCTTCGCGGTACTGAAGGAGGGCGCCGAGCGGGACGCCGAGGCGCTGCGCGCCTTCGTACGGGCGGAGCTGGCGCCCTACAAGTGCCCGCGCGAGATCGTGTTCCGCACCGCGCTGCCGCGCACGGCGACCGGCAAACTCCAGCGGTTCCGGTTGCCGGGCGACGGGTACGCGGAGTCATCGGCCCGCGAGGACGCGGGGTCGCCGACCGGCAGGGAAACAGGGGGTGACCGGCAGTGATGCCGACGACCTAAGATGATCAACGTGTCCGACCAGCATGCACCACGGTCCCTGATCGTCACGCTCTACGGCGCGTACGGCCGCTACGCGCCGGGCCCGGTCCCCGTCGCCGAGCTGATCCGGCTCCTGGCGGCGGTGGGGGTGGACGCGCCGTCCGTGCGCTCGTCGGTGTCCCGTCTCAAACGGCGCGGCCTGCTGCTGCCCGCCCGCACCGCCCGGGGCGCGGCCGGCTACGAACTGTCCGACGAGGCCCGGCAGTTGCTCGAAGACGGCGACCGGCGTATTTACGCCACCGATCCCCCGGCCGACGACGGCTGGGTGCTCGCCGTGTTCTCGGTGCCGGAGTCGGAACGGCAGAAGCGGCACATACTGCGCTCGCGCCTCGCCGCCCTCGGCTTCGGCACCGCCGCCCCCGGGGTGTGGATCGCCCCGGCCCGGCTGTACGAGGAGACCCGGCACGTCCTCGGCCGGCTGCGGCTGGCCACCTATGTGGACTTCTTCCGCGGCGAGCACCTCGGGTTCGCGCCGACCGCCGAGGCGGTGGCCCGCTGGTGGGACCTGGCCGCGATCGCCAAGGAGCACGACGCGTTCCTCGACCGCCACGCGCGCGTGCTGCGCGACTGGGAGCAGCGCCCTGACACCCCGCCCCAGGACGCCTACCGCGACTACCTGCTCGCCCTGGACTCCTGGCGCCGCCTGCCCTACGCCGACCCCGGCCTGCCCGCCCGCCTGCTGCCGGACGACTGGCCGGGCGCCCGCTCGGCCGCTGTGTTCCGGGCCCTGCACGAGCGGCTGCGGGACGCGGGGGCGGTATTCGCGGACCTGTGACCTGGCCACATGGCCCTGTCGACCCGGCCCCATGGTCCTGTCGACCTGACGACATGGCCCCGTCAGCCTGACCACATGGCTCCGTGACCCGGCCACATGGCCCTGTGACCTCACGCACAACGCGCGTCACTCACGCAACCCTCAGGTTTCTCTGTGCCTCTTCTCAAGTTTCTTACCTACCGTCCGTGAGGTCGTCCACGGGGGCAAGGAACGAGAAGAGGACTGTTGCGCATGACCACCACGGCAAGACCGCTGGGAGCCACCGTCTGGCTCACCGGGCTGCCGAGCGCGGGCAAGACGACCATCGCCCGGCTGCTCGGTGACCGGCTGAAGGCGGAGGGACGCCGGGTGGAGGTGCTCGACGGCGACGAGATCCGCCGCTTCCTCTCGGCGGGCCTCGGCTTCTCCCGGGAGGACCGCAACACCAATGTGCAGCGCATCGGTCTGGTCTCCGAGGTCCTCGCCCGCAACGGCGTGCTCTCCGTCGTCCCCGTGATCGCGCCGTACGCCGACAGCCGGGAGGCGGTCCGCAAGCGCCACGAGGCGAGCGGGACGCCGTACATCGAGGTGCATGTCGCCACGCCGGTCGACGTGTGCAGCGAGCGCGATGTGAAGGGGTTGTACGCCCAGCAGGCCGCGGGTGAGCTGACCGGGCTGACCGGGGTCGACGACCCCTACGAGCCGCCGGCCGACCCGGCGCTGGTGCTGCGGACGCAAGAGCAGACTCCGGCGGAGTCGGCCGGCACCGTGTACGCGGTGCTGGCGGAGCGGGGGCTGGTGTGAACGACTTCGCCCTCTCGCACCTGGACGCGCTGGAGTCCGAGGCGGTGCACATCTTCCGCGAGGTCGCGGGCGAGTTCGAACGGCCGGTGATCCTCTTCTCCGGCGGCAAGGACTCCATCGTCATGCTCCACCTGGCGCTGAAAGCCTTCACCCCCGCACCGGTCCCCTTCTCCCTCCTCCACGTCGACACCGGACACAACTTCCCCGAGGTCCTCGAATACCGCGACCGGACCGTCGAGAAGCACGGACTGCGACTGCACGTCGCCTCCGTCCAGGACTACATCGACCGCGGCGTCCTCAAGGAACGCCCCGACGGCACCCGCAACCCGCTCCAGACCGTCCCGCTCACCGAGAAGATCCAGAGCGAGAAGTTCGACGCCGTCTTCGGCGGCGGACGCCGCGACGAGGAGAAGGCACGCGCGAAGGAACGGGTGTTCTCGCTGCGCGACGAGTTCTCCCAGTGGGACCCCCGCCGCCAGCGGCCCGAACTGTGGAACCTCTACAACGGCCGCCACGCCCCCGGCGAACACGTCCGCGTCTTCCCGCTCTCCAACTGGACCGAGCTGGACGTGTGGCAGTACATCGCCCGCGAGAACATCGAACTCCCCCAGATCTACTACGCCCACGAACGCGAGGTCTTCGCCCGGGCCGGCATGTGGCTCACCGCCGGCGACTGGGGCGGCCCCAAGGACGGCGAGACCGTCGAGAAACGGCAGGTCCGCTACCGCACCGTCGGCGACATGTCCTGCACCGGCGCCGTCGACTCCGACGCCGACACCATCGAGAAGGTGATCGCCGAGATCGCCGCCTCCCGGCTCACCGAACGCGGCGCCACCCGCGCCGACGACAAGCTCTCCGAGGCCGCGATGGAAGACCGCAAGCGCGAGGGGTACTTCTAGACATGAGCACCACCACCACCGAGATCCTCTCGGGGACCACCCTGCTGCGGTTCGCCACCGCCGGGTCGGTCGACGACGGCAAGTCCACCCTCGTCGGACGGCTGCTGCACGACTCCAAGTCGGTCCTCGCCGACCAGCTGGAGGCCGTCGAGCGCGCCTCGGCGTCGCGCGGGCAGGAGACCCCGGACCTGGCGCTGCTGACCGACGGCCTGCGCGCCGAGCGGGAGCAGGGCATCACCATCGACGTCGCCTACCGGTACTTCGCCACGCCCCGGCGCCGGTTCATCCTCGCCGACACCCCCGGGCACGTGCAGTACACCCGCAACATGGTCACCGGCGCCTCCACCGCCGAGCTGACGGTCATCCTCGTCGACGCCCGCAACGGCGTCGTCGAGCAGACCCGCCGGCACGCCGCCATCGCCGCCCTGCTGCGCGTCCCGCACGCCGTCCTCGCCGTCAACAAGATGGACCTGGTCGGCTACGAGGAGTCCGTGTTCGCCGCCATCGCCGAGGAGTTCACGGCGTACGCGACCGAGCTGGGCGTCCCCGAGGTCACCGCGATCCCGATCTCGGCGCTGGTCGGGGACAACGTGGTGGAGCCGTCCGCGCACATGGACTGGTACGGCGGCCCGACCGTCCTGGAGCACCTGGAGACCGTGCCGGTCAGCCACGACCTGGCGCACTGCCACGCCCGGCTGCCCGTGCAGTACGTGATCCGGCCGCAGACCGCCGAGCACCCCGACTACCGGGGGTACGCCGGTCAGATCGCCGCCGGTTCCTTCCGCGTCGGCGACCCGGTCACCGTGCTGCCGTCGGGGCGGACGACCAAGGTCAGCGGGATCGACCTGCTCGGCGAGCCGGTCGACGTGGCGTGGACGCCGCAGTCGGTGACGCTGCTCCTGGAGGACGACATCGACGTCTCGCGGGGCGACCTGATCGTGCCCGCCCAGGACGCGCCGGCCACCACGCAGGACGTCGAGGCGACCGTCTGCCACGTCGCCGACCAGCCGCTGACCGTCGGCCACCGGGTGCTGCTCAAGCACGGCACGCGCACGGTGAAGGCGATCGTCAAGGACATCCCGGCCCGGCTCACCCTCGACGACCTGTCCCTGCACCCGCACCCGGGGCAGCTCGTCGCCAACGACATCGGCCGGGTGAAGATCCGCACCGCCGAGCCGCTGCCCACCGACTCCTACGCCGACTCCCGGCGCACGGGCTCGTTCATCCTGATCGACCCGGCCGACGGCACCACGCTCACCGCGGGCATGGTCGGCGAGTCCTTCGCGTCCCCGGAGCCGGTCACGGCCGAGGCGGACGACGACGGGTGGGATTTCTGAGCATGGCCTCCGCCGCGCGTCGCGCTCTGACGGTCGTCGCCGTCCTGCCCCTGCTCGCCCTGGCCGCCTGCGGCTACGGGTCGCAGGCCAAGGTGGACGACACCGTCAAGGTGGTCGCGGGGGCGCCGAAGACCGACGGTCTGGACGCGGTCCGGATCGGCTACTTCGGCAACGTCACCCACGCCACCGCCCTGGTCGGCAACCGCAAGGGCTTCTTCCAGAAGGCGCTGGGCGGCACGGAGGCCAAGTACGCGGTCTTCAACGCGGGTCCCTCCGAGATCGAGGCGCTGAACTCGGGGTCGATCGACATCGGCTGGATCGGACCGTCCCCGGCGGTCAACGGCTATGTCCGGTCGGGCGGGAAGAACCTGCGGATCATCGGCGGTTCGGCCTCCGGCGGGGTGAAACTGGTGGTGAACCCCGAGAAGATCACGTCGGTCGCGGACGTCGAGGGCAAGCGGATCGCCACCCCGCAGCTCGGCAACACCCAGGACGTGGCGTTCCTCGACTGGGCCGCCGAGCAGGGCTGGAAGGTCGACGCGCAGAGCGGCCGGGGTGACGTCACCGTCGTACGCAGCGACAACAAGGTCACCCCGGACGCCTTCCGGACCGGTTCGGTGGACGGCGCCTGGGTGCCGGAGCCGACCGCGTCCCGGCTGGTCGCCGAGGGCGGCGAGGTGCTGGTCGACGAGGCCGACCTGTGGCCGGACAAGAAGTTCGTGATCACCAACATCGTGGTGTCGCAGGAGTTCCTGAAGGAGCATCCGCAGGCCGTCGAGACGGTGCTGAGGGCTTCGGTGGAGACCAACCGCTGGATCGAGGCCCACCCCGAGGCGGCGAAGGCCGCGGCCAACGAGCAGTTGGCGGCCGACTCCGGCAAGGCGCTGCCCGCCGGCGTCCTCGACCCGGCCTGGGAGTCGCTGGAGGTGACCGACGACCCGCTGGCCGCCACCCTCGCCGTCCAGGCCCGGCACGCCGTACGGGCCGGGCTGCTGGAGGACACCGACCTCAAGGGCATCTACGACCTCACGCTGCTCGACAAGGTCCTGGCGGCCGAGGGCGAGCCCGCGGTCGACGACGCCGGGCTCGGCGTCGAGTAGCTCCGTTCCCGCCCCTTCCCCTACCCGTCCCAGGAGGTGACGACCATGGCCACGACCCTCGCCAAGGCCGCCGACGGCACCGAGGCGGCCACCCACGCCGCCCGGATCACGCACGTCTCGAAGTCCTTCGCGGGCCCGGCCGGGCAGCAGCTCGTCCTGGACGACGTCAGCCTCGACGTCGCGCCCGGCGAGTTCGTCACCCTCCTCGGCGCCTCGGGCTGCGGCAAGTCCACGCTGCTGAACCTGGTGGCGGGCCTGGACCGGCCCAGCGCCGGGACGATCGACACGGACGGGCGCCCGGCGCTGATGTTCCAGGAGCACGCCCTGTTCCCGTGGCTGACCGCGGGCAAGAACATCGAACTCGCCCTGAAGCTGCGCGGCGTACCGAAGTCCGAGCGCCGGGACAAGGCGGAGGAACTGCTCACGCTGGTCCGGCTCGGCGGCGCGTACGGCAAGCGGGTGCACGAGCTGTCCGGCGGGATGCGCCAGCGGGTCGCCATGGCCCGCGCGCTCGCCCAGGAGAGCCGGCTGCTGCTGATGGACGAGCCGTTCGCCGCGCTGGACGCGATCACCCGTGACGTGCTGCACGACGAACTGACCCGGATCTGGCGCGAGACGAAGCTGTCCGTCCTGTTCGTCACGCACAACGTGCGCGAGGCCGTCCGCCTCGCCGAGCGGGTCGTGCTGCTGTCCTCCCGCCCCGGCCGGGTCGCCCGGGAGTGGACGGTGGACCTCCCGCACCCGCGCCGCATCGAGGACGCGGCGGTGGCGGAACTGTCCGTCGAGATCACCGAAGAACTGCGGGGAGAGATCCGTCGTCATGGCCGGCACTGACACGACACCGGGCACCGGCACGGCGCCGGTGAAGCAGGACACGGGCGACCTCGCCGGTCTGGAGGCGGGCCTCGACGCGCTGGAGACCCGGCAGCCGGGGCGTACCGCTTCGTTCCGGCAGACGCTCACGCAGAAGGTGCTGCCGCCGGTCGTCGCCGTGCTGCTGGTGCTGGCCGGGTGGCAGGCGCTGATCTCCTTCGGGATCGTCGACGACCCGACCAAGCTGCCCGCGCCCGCCGACGTGTGGCACGTGGTGCACCAGGCCTGGCTCGAAGGCACGCTGCTCGGCTACATCTGGACCAGCGTCTCGCGCGGTCTGTCCGGCTTCCTGCTGGCGCTGCTGATCGGCACGCCGCTGGGGCTGCTGGTGGCGCGGGTGCGGTGGGTACGGGCGGCGATCGGGCCGATCCTGTCCGGCCTCCAGTCGCTGCCGTCGGTGGCCTGGGTGCCGCCGGCCGTGATCTGGCTGGGGCTGAACAACTCGATGATGTACGCCGTGATCCTGCTCGGCGCGGTCCCGTCCATCGCCAACGGGCTGGTCTCCGGCGTCGACCAGGTCCCCCCGGTCTTCCTGCGGGCCGGGCGCACGCTGGGCGCGACGGGGCTGAAGGGCACCTGGCACATCACGCTGCCGGCCGCGCTGCCCGGCTACGTGGCCGGTCTGAAGCAGGGGTGGGCGTTCTCCTGGCGGTCGCTGATGGCCGCCGAGATCATCGCGTCCTTCCCCGACCTGGGCGTCGGGCTCGGGCAGTTGCTGGAGAACGGCCGCAACGCCAGCGACATGGCCATGGTGTTCGAGGCGATCGGGCTGATCCTGGTCGTCGGCATCGCCGTCGACCTGCTGGTCTTCAGCCCGCTGGAGCGGTGGGTGCTGCGCGGCCGCGGCCTGCTGGTGAGGAGCTGAACGCGTCATGTCCCGACCCGTCCTGCTCGTCATCGCCCACGGCAGCCGCGATCCGCGGCACGCCGCGACCGTGCACGCCCTGGTCCGCCGGGTCCGTTCGCTGCGCCCGGACGTCCGGGTGGAGACCGGGTTCCTGGACTTCAACGTGCCCTCGGTGCCGGGGGTGCTGGAGTCCCTGGCGACGGAGGGCGTCCGGGACGTCGTGGCCCTTCCGCTGCTGCTGACCCGCGCCTTCCACGCCAAGGCGGACATCCCGGCGGTCCTCGCGGACGCGCCGCCCCGGCTGCGGATCCGGCAGGCCGAGGTGCTGGGGCCGTCCCCGCTGCTGCTGGCCGCGCTGGAGCGGCGGCTGTACGAGGCGGGCCTGACGCCCGCCGACAAGTCCTCGACCGGGGTCGTGCTGGCCTCGGCGGGGTCCACCGACCCGGAGGCGATCGCGGTGATCGCAGAAATCGCGCGGGAGTGGCGGCACACCGGTTGGTGCGCCGTGCGGCCCGCGTTCGCCTCCGCATCCCTGCCGCGCACCGAACAGGCGGTGCGCGAACTGCGGGACCTCGGCTGCGCGCGGATCGCCGTCGCCCCGTACGTCCTGGCCCCCGGCCGCCTGCCGGACCGCATCGCGCGCGGCGCGGCCGAGGCCGACGTGCTGGCGGACGTGCTCGGTCCGGCGCCCGAGGTGGCCCGGCTGCTGGTGGAGCGGTACGAGGCGGCGCGGGTGGCCGTGGGGGCGTCCGCGCGGGTGGCCGTCGGGGCGTGACGCCGGCCTTCGCCGCTGCTGCCGGGCCCGGCCGTCAGCTCTGCTGGACCTGGTCGAAGAGGGCGAGGGCTTCGGCGGGATCCGGGCTCACCAGGCGTTCCAGACCGGCCGTGGTGATCTCCGCCCACCGGGCGGCCCGTGCCCACATCCGTTCCTCGAAGGCGCGGACGGTCTCGTCCGGATCGTCCAGGCCGGCGGCGAGGGACTCGGCGAGTTCGGCGCCGTCCAGCATCGCGAGGTTGGCGCCCGCCCCCAGCGGCGGCATCAGATGGGCGGCGTCGCCCAGCAGCGTCACCCCGGGGACGTGGGTCCAGGTGTGGGAGACGGGCAGGGCGTGCAGGGGACGGCGGGCGAAGGCGGTGCCGTGGCGGAGAAGGTCGAGGACGGGGGCGGCCCAGCCGTCGAACAGGGCCAGCAGGCCCGCCCGCACGGCCTCGGCGTCGGCCGGGTCCGGGTCCCGCTCCGGGTCCGGGCGCCGGTCCAGCGGGGCGCGGTACTGGGCGTACACCTTGACGTGGCCGCCGCTGTTGCGCTGGGCGACGACGGCGCGGTTCACGCCGTAGACGGCCACGGAACCGTCGCCGATCAGCCGGGCGAGATCGGGGTGGCGGGTGTCGATGTCGTCCAGGGAGGTCTCGACCAGGGTGACGCCGGTGTAGTGCGGCGTCACCGACGAGACGGCCGGGCGGACCCGGGACCAGGCACCGTCCGCGCCGACCACCAGGTCGTACGTCTCCTGTCGCCCGTCCTCGAAATGGACCCGCACGCCGTCCGGGCCCCCGGGCACCACCTTCGCCACGCCCCGGCCCCACTGGACATCGAGGGGGCCGAGCAGCAGGTCACGGAGTTGGCCGCGGTCGATCTCGGGGTTGGCCCGCTCGCCCGGAGCCGGCCGCCAGTCGCGCAGGACGGTCCCGTCCGGGTCCAGGATGCGCATGGCCTGCCCCTCGGGACGGGACAGCGCCTGGAACTCCGCGAGCAGCCCCGCCATTTCCAGCGCGCGCTGGCCCTGCCCTTCGCGCAGGTCGAGGGTGCCGCCCGGGGGGCGGGCGTCGGGGGCGGGATCGCGTTCGAGAACGGTGACGGGGTGGCCGTGGCGGTGCAGGACGCGCGCGAAGGTGAGGCCGGCGGGTCCGCCTCCGACCACGGCTGTACGGTGTCTCATGCCGATACACTGTATTGCTGGATTGTGACGCTCACAACAGAACGGCGTGACCATGACTGTCTGGGACCGGCCGGAGCCGCCGCCCCGCCCCGTGCCGCTCGACCGGGCGCGGATCGTCGCCGCCGCCGTCGCCCTGGCCGACGAGGGCGGGCTGGAGGCGGTGTCGCTGCGCAAGGTCGCCGCCCGGCTGAACGCGGGCCCGATGCGGCTGTACGGCTACATCTCCACCAAGCAGGAGCTGCTGGACCTGATGGTGGACGAGGTGTACGCCGAGATCCTCCCCGAGGAGCGGACCGGTGACTGGCGGGAGGCTCTGGGTTCCCTCGCCCACCGCACCAGGCGGGCCGCTCTGCGTCACGTATGGCTGGCCGACCTGCTCGGCGGGCGCCCGGCCCTGGGGCCGAACGGCCTCGCCGTGTCCGAGGCCACGCTGTCCGCGCTCGACGGCCTCGCCGACATCGACACCGTCCTGCGTGCCGTGGAGACCGTCAGCGCCTACTTCACCGGCGCGATCCGGCGCGAGGCCGCCGACCTGCGGGCCGAGCGTGACACGGGCCTGTCCAAGGGCGACTGGCAGCGCGCCCGTGGCCCGCACGTGACGAGGATGCTGGCCACCGGCCGCTTCCCGGCACTGTCCAAGGCCGTGCACGACGGCACGCACGTGGACGCCGAGACCTCCTTCGCCACCGGCCTGGAGTGGGTCCTCGACGCCGTCGCCGCCAGGCTCACCCGGCCGCCGGCGTGACGCTCGGCTCCCGACGGGAGCCACGGCGCCGTGGCCGACGGGCGGCGGAGCCGGCGCGCGCGGAATCCCGGGCCGGCGTGCGTGAGAGGGTGTGCGCGGGGCGCGGGGGCGGCGTGCGGGGAGTGCGGATGCGCGGGTCTCGGGTCCGGCGTGCGCGGGTTACGGAAAAGCCTTCCCTCCCCGGTCGCCGATCTGCTGGGATGGTCCCTCGGAGAACGAGCGCAGGGGGAAAAGGCACAGGTGGGGGCAGGTCGGGTATTCGGACATCATCTGGGGCTGCCGGGTGCGCTGTCGGGGCTGCCGCTGAGTCCGCTCGTCCCCGGTTACGCCGGACTCGCCGCCGCCCAGCACGCGGCGGGCGCCCGGCACGCGGCCGAGATCCTCTTACCGTCCGGGGGCGGACTGCGGGTCCTGGACGGGCTGGCCGTGCCGTCCGGTCCGCGCGGCCACCGGCGGGTGGACGGCGCGCTGCTGGACCGCGTCGCCCGCGGCGCGGGTCCGGCGGCGGAGCTGGCGCGGCTGCTGGCCGTGGCGCACCGGCGCGACCCGCTGGCGCTGCGCCGGATCGTGCTCTACCAACTGATCGGCCTGGTGCAGGACCGCGCGCCGGACCAGTGGCAGCAGGCCATCGCCGAGTCGGGCATCCACGCCGGTGAGGCGGCCGGGCTGCTGGCGGCGGCCCGGGTACGACCGGTCCTCGACCAGGAGCAGCGTGCCGCCGCCGAGTCGCTCGCCGACGCCTGGGAGGAGCGCCGCCTGTACCGGGCCCGCATGCTGCTGGAGCGGCTGCCGCAGGGCGACGACCCGGCGCTGCGGGCGCTGCGGACGGAGCTGGCCGGCCGGCTCGCCGCCCTGGAGTCGGCGCTGGAGGCGGCCCGGCGGGCCGTACGGCGCGGGGACACCGAGGCGGCCACGGAGCAGTATCTGCGGGCGCTGGGCCAGGCCGCGGACGACCGGCGGGCGCTGCACGGGCTGATCCGCGTCCACCGGCCCGGACCCGGCCGCCCCGCCCCCCTGCGTACCGAACTCGCCCTCGGACACGTCGCGTTGACGTGGCCCGTCGAGGACGACGCGGGCGCCGGTTCATGGCGGCTGCTGTGTCTGCTGAAGGACGAGCGGGGCGCCACCGGACACCGCGAGGTGCCCGCCCTGGCCGGCACCGCCCGGGACACGGACGTCGTGCCCGGCACCACGGTCCGCTACGCCGCCCTGCCGCTGCGCGACGGCCAGGTGGCCGGGCCGCCGCTGGTGTCGCACCGGCTGGCGGTCACCCCGGAGGTGGGCGACCCGGCCGTGACCGACGGGCCGGGGCGGGTGACCTGCGCGTGGACGTGCCCGCCCGGCGCCACCAGCGTGACGGTGGAGCACACGGGGCCGCAGAGCACGGCCGAGCGGCTGGACGCCCGTCCCGACGGGCTCACCGCGACGGGACTGGCGGTCGGCGCCCACGCGTTCCACGTCAGCTGCCACTACCGGGCCCCCGACGGCACGTCCGTCGCCTCGCCGGGCCGCCTGCTCACCCGTACCGTCCACCCCTGGCCGGAGCCGGTCGGCACGCTCACCGCCGAACCCGAGGGCGACGCGCTGCGGTTCGGGTGGACCGGGGCGTCGGGCGCCGACGTCCGGCTGATCGAGTGGCCCGGCGACGCGCCGGCGCCCGGCACCGAACTGCGCACCGACGAACTGCCGCCCCGCCTGGACGAACCCGGGCCCGAACCGTCCGGGACGGCGCGCCCGGACCCGGGCGGACCCGCACCCGAATCCTCCAGGACCGTACGTCCCCGCCGGGGCGGGCACCTGCGCGTCGCCGCCGTGGCCGTACTGGGCGACCGGGCGCTGGCCGGGCCCGTCGTCGACGTCGAGGCGCTGCGTCCGGTCACCGCCCTCGCCGCCCGCCGGCTCCCGGACGGGGAGGCCGCCGTCACCCTGGACTGGCCGGAGGGCACCGGACAGGTCACCGTCGCCTGGGAGCCCCTGCCGGGCCCGGAGACCGCCGACGCCGGCGCCGGCGATGAGCGGACGGTCACCGCGCACGCGTACCGGCGCGGCGGCCTGCGGCTGCCCGTCGGCCCGCACGCGGTGCGCCTGCGCGCCTCGGTCGCCTCCCAGATACCGGACGCGGTGGTGCTGCCCGCCGCGACCGCCGAGGTCCTGCTCGCCGCGGACACCGCCATCGGCTACCAACTGGTGCGCCCGCCGGGCCGGTTCCTGTCCCGGAGCCGCCGCCGGACCCTGCTGCGGGTCACTCTGCTGGGCCCGGACCCGGCCGGCGCCGACCTGCCCGAGTTCGTGTGCGTGGTGCGCGGCGGCACCCTGCGCCCCCGGGACGCCGGCGACGGCACCACCGTGCTGCGGATCGCCGGCCGCGACCTCACCCGGCACGGCGGCACGGTCGAGCAGGAACTGCCGGACGCGCCCGTCCCCGCCCCCTACACCCTGCGCGGCTTCCTGCTCGGCGAGCACGCCACGGCCGTACGCCTCGAAGAACCCTCCCCCACGAGCCTGGTGGTGCGCTGAGCCATGACGACCGTCACCTGTCCCTACTGCTTCACCCGCGCCTCGGCGGCCCGGCTGCCCTACCGCTGCCAGATGATGCCGAGCGGCGTACGGGGCGCGCCGTGCGGTCCGGTGCGCGACGACGTGTGGGCGGGGTTCACCGGGCCCGCCGCTCCCCCGGCGGCCCGGATGCGCGGCCCCGTCTTCAACGCCCCGCGCAGCGTGGGCCGGGTGCTCGGCACCTCGGCCGGCAGCGTGCCCTGCCCCAAGTGCGGGGTCGGCACCCCGGTCCGGGTCTGCGGGACCTGCCACAACGACCTGCCCAGCGACTACTGCGACCAGGACAGCCGCATCATCGCGCTGGTCGGCGCGAAGGCGTCGGGCAAGAGCACGTACGTCTCCGTCCTGGTCAACGAGTTGAACCAGCGCGTCGGGCAGGCGTACCACGCCTCGCTGGCCGCGATGGGCGCGAGCACCCAGCGGCGTGACAAGGAGATGGCCGAGGACCTGTACGAGCGGCTGCGGCTGCCGGACGCCACCCGCCCGGCGGCGCTCGGCTTCAGCGACCCGCTGCTGTACCGGCTGAGTCTGCCCCGGCGCGGCCGGCCGGGCGGCGGCACCCGGCACACCACGCTGGTCTTCTTCGACGCGGCGGGCGAGGACCTCGCGGACGCGGAGGCGATGGACCGCTACACCCGCTACCTCAGCGCCGCGGACGGCATCATCATGCTGGTCGACCCGCTGCAACTGGGCTCCGTACGGGACCGGTTGCCGGTGCACGACGGTCCGCCGCTGCCCGCGGTGGAGGCCCCGCCGGAGCAGATCGCCGCCGACCTGGCGACCCAGTTGCGCGCGCACGGCCGGCGCGGGGCCCGGGGCCGGGTCAGCACGCCGATCGCGGTGGCCGTCACCAAGACGGACATGCTCGGGGCGCTGCTCGACCCGCACTCGCCGCTGCTGGCCAACGCCCCGCACCAAGGCGGCGTGTACGACGACGTGGACCGGCTGGCCGTGCACGAGGAGATGCGGTCGCTGCTGGCGGACTGGGACTCGGGGACGCTGCTGCGGCGGCTGGAGCTGGACTTCGCCGAGGTGTCCCTGTTCGGCCTGTCGGCGCTGGGCGCCCCGCCCCCGGCGGACGCCCCGGCGGACGCCCCGAAGTCGGGGCCGCGGCCGGTACGGGTGGAGGACCCGCTGCTGTGGCTGCTGAGCCGCCGGGGGCTGTTGCGGGTGCGCGGCGCCGGGAAGGGACGGACCACGTGAGCCTCGCCCAGCTGCACTACACGTCCGCGCCGCCCGGACCTGACGGCTCGGGGTTCCGGTTCACCGCGGTCAGCCCCGGCGTACCGCAGGGGCTGCTGCGGGAGGCCGAGCAGCTCATCGGGTACGAGCCGCCGCGCGACCTGCCGGCCCGGCCGGACGCCGCGCAGCTGCGGGACTTCCCGAAGGCGCTGGGCTTCCACGAACTCTCCGACGGGGGACGGCTGCTGAGCCGTACCGTCTACACCGGCGCGGACTACAGCGGGCGCTGGGGCAACTTCCACGCGCACGCCCTGTATCTGCCGCCGGGGACGCGGCTGCCGGACGGGGCGCTGCCCATCACGGCGTGGGAGTCGCCGCGCTGGGCCGACGCCACGCCCGCCGACCGGCGGCCCGCGCCGGTGGACCGGCTGGAGCCGTCGGGGCTGCTGCGCCGGGACGCGCTGGTCGCCTTCGCCGCGTCCCGCGCGGACCGGCTCGCCGCGTTCTTCGCCGACCTGCGGGTGCTGGCCGAGGACCCGGACGCCTGCCAGGTGGTGCTGGTGGAGCACGACAGCGCGGCGGTGGCCCAGTGGATCGCGCTGGCCTGCGCGGTGCTGCCCCGGGAGGTGGCGCACCGGCTGACCTTCACGACGTACACGCGCCGGCCGCAGCAGGCCCGCCAGCAGATCGTCGGCGCGCTGCCGTCGTCCGAGCCGTGCGCGCCGGGGCACCGGCTGCGGGTCCACGACTGCACCGGGCGACCCGCGAGCGGTTCGGCCGGTACGGTCCCGGACGCGTGGGCCGACACCTGCGCGCGGGTGTGGTGCGCGGCGCGTCCGGAGCTGTTCCGGGACGCCTCGCTGGACCTCGGGTGCCTCGCCGCGTCGGCGCTGGCCGCCGGGGTCGCGCTGCGCGCCGACGCCCGGGCCGCCGCCGCCCGCTGGGCCGGGGAGCGGGTCGGGTCGCTGCCCGAGGCGACGCTGACGGCGCTGATCGGCGTGCTGAGCGCGTCCGGCGGCGACGAAGGGGGTACGTCCGGTACGTCCTCGCAGGACGCCGGTGCCGAACGGGCCGCGCTGGCCGCGCTGCTGGACCGGGTCGAGGGACGGCTGCCGACCGCCGTGACGGCACCGCTGGCCGGGCGGGTGCTGACCTCGGCGGTGTTCGGCGGCGGGCCGGTGCCCGCGCTGCGCGCCGGGTCGCTGACGCCGGTGGTCCGGGACGAGCTGGCCCGGACGCTGGCCGCGCCGCTGCGGTCCGGCATCGCGGACCCGCACGAGCCCGCCGTCGGCCGGCCCCTGCTCCTGCTGGGCACGGCCGACCTCCTCGACGTCGACTGCCAGGACCTGCTGCCGGAGCTGGCGGGGCGGCTGTCGCGGGCACTGGTGGCGGGGCCGGGGGGCTCCGCGGGTGGCGGGGAGGGCGGCAGGGAGAACGCCGCGGGTGCCGGCGGGGAGGGCGGCGCGGGGTCCGGCGTGTACGGCACCGCCGGGACCGGCGCGGAAGGTGCCCGGCGTGATGCCTCGCGCGGCGCGGCGTACGGCACCGCAGGTAACGCCGCGTACGGCACCGCCGGAACCGGCGCGGAAGGTGCCCGGCGTGGTGCCCCGCACGGCACGACGTACGGCACCGCGTACGGAACCACGGACCCCGCCCCCGACGACCTCCGGCAACCCGGCGCCGCGCGCGACGCCGCCGACCCCGCCGGGGAGTCCGACGGCTGTCCGCCCGCCCTGCTCGACGCCGTCGAGGGGCATCCCGCCCTGCGCATCGCCCTGTTCGGTGCCCTGGACGCGCTGGCCGCCGCCGATCCGGTGGCCGTCTCCCGGCGGCTCGCCGGATCGCGGCTGCCCGTCGCGTTGCAGCCGGGCTTCCCGCACCTGCGGATGTGCGTGCTGTCGCCCGAGGCGCGGGAGCCGGGCGACCGGCTCACCCGGTTCCACGGGGTGCTGCGCGCCGCCGCGGTCTCGCCGCACGCCGAACCGGCCGTCCTGGGCACCGCCCTGCACCTGGTGTGGCCGGGTGAGCTGCCGACCGCCCAGGAGGCCAGCCTGCTGCTGAACCAGCTGGGCTCGGACATCCACCGCGCGGCCGGCACCCGCGACGTCCTGGTCGACGCCGCCCTCGCCGCGCCCCCGGACGACCTGGACGTCCCCGTCCTCGCCGCCGACCTGCTGCGCTGTTTCCCGACGGAGCTGCGGCCGGGACAGCGGGCGGCGCTGCTCCTGCTGGAGTTCACGGGGCTGCTGGGCACCGAGGGCGAGGGCGAGGAGTGGGTCGGCCGGGCGCTCGGGCTGCGCGACGGTGCCGCCGAGCCGGTGCCGGACACCGTGACGGAGCGGGTCTGTGCCGCGCTGGCCCGACGGCTGGTGGACGGCCCGGCGCCGGACAGCGAGCTGTACGGGCTGGCCCGGTCGGGCGAGCCCCGGCTGCTGGCGGCGTACGAACGGGCGGGGCGCTCGGAGCGGGTACGGGACCGGCTGCGGACGTCACCGGCGTACGCCGCCGCCTGCTTCTGCGCCTGGAGCGCCTGCCCCGGCACCCATCCGGCCTGGGACGAGACGCGCACCGCCCTGCTGACCAAGGTGCTGCGCCCGGTGGTGCGGGCGCTGCCCGCGGCGGACCTGGCCGGGATCGAGGACACCCTCGGCCGGGCGGGCGGCGGCAGGCTCGACGCGTTCCGCTCCTGGAACCGGCCGGGCACCCTCGGCCGCCTGGCGGGCCGCTTCTCCGGCCGCAACCGCCGCGCCGAACGCCCTCCCGTGCGGCACGGCGACATCGAGCCGCCGGCCGAGGAGGGCCGCCCGTGACGCCCCCGACGCCCGTGACACCCCCGACGTGCGGCGACGGAGGAACCCCATGACCTCCGGCCTCGTCCCGCTCCCGCTCCTCCTCCTCGGCGGCTGGACCGCCCTGATCGCCGTGGGCGTGTGCGCCGGCCGGGCGGTGTGGGAGCTGGCGGCGGCCGGGCTGGGTGCCGTCTGGCGGCGGCTCGGGCCGTGGCGGACGGGGGACGGCGACGGGCGGCTGCGGACGGCGAGGCAGCCCGAGCCCGCGCAGCTCGCCTACTGGTGGCGGCAGATGTGGGTGGACGCGTCGACCGCCGCCCGGCACGGCCTGCGGACCGTCTGGCGGAACCTCGTCGACCGGTGGCTGCGGCGGACCGCCCGCAACCTGTTCACGGGGCGGCGGCCGGACGGGCGCCGGGTGGACATCCCGGTCAACCGGTTCCTGCTGGCGGTGTTCGTCGCCCCCGGCACCGCCGCCGGCGCGGCCCTCGGCGCCGTGCTGGCCTGTGCCGCCCTGACCGCCGTACTCACGGTGTTCGCCCTGCTGCTCGGACTGGTCTGGCTGGGCTGGGCGGCGTCCGTACCGGCGCTGCGCGGGCTGGAGCGCGGCCGGCGGCTGCTGCGCGGCATCCGCGTCAAGTGCCCGCACCCCGGCTGCTACCGCCCCGTGCCGCTGGCCCTGCACCACTGCCCCAACTGCCGCGCCGAGCACCGCGCGCTGCGGCCCGGCCGGTACGGCGCCCTGTGGCACGTCTGCGACTGCGGGCACCGGCTGCCCGCCACCCGGCTCGCGGGCGGCGGCGGGCTCACGGCGCACTGCCCGTACTGCGAGCGTTGGCTGCCCGAGGCCGCCACCACCACCCGCGTCGTGCACGCGCCGCTGATCGGCGGCACCTCGTCCGGCAAGACGATGCTGATGACGGCCATGACGGAGGGACTCCAGGCGTGGGCGCGACGCGGCGGGCTGTCGGTGGAGTACGCCTCGGAGGACGACCGGCGCACCGCCACCGGTCTGGCCCAGGAGGTACGGCGCACCGGCTGGGCGCACGCCACGACCGGCGGGCAGCCGCGCGCCCTGATGCTGCTGGTCCGCCGGGGCCGGCGGCGCCGGCTGCTGTACCTGTACGACCCGATGGGCGAGTCGGTGAGCGAGGCGGAACGGGTGCGCGGACAGGGGTACTTGGCGCACGCGGACGGTGTCGTACTGGTCGCCGACGTCCTGGCCGATCCCAAGGTGCGCGGCCTGCTCTCGCCCGAGGACGCCCGCCTGGTGACGGACGCCCGTCCCTCGGCGCAGGGGCCCTGGGAGACGTACCAGCGGCTGACCGGGGAGCTGGCGGCGCTGACCGGGCGGCGGTCCCGGCTGCCGGTGGCCGCGGTGGTCACCAAGCGGGACGTCATCGACGGGCTCACCTCGCTGCCGGTGCCCGGCGCGCGGATCGACGAGTGGCTCACCGAGATCGGGCTCGGCCCCCTGGTACGCGCCCTCGGGCACGACTTCCGGTCGGCGCGCTACTGGACGGTGAGCGCCCACGCCGCCACCTGCGCGGGCCCGTTGGAGAGCGAGCAGCTGAGGGCGGCCGAACCCGTGCTGTGGCTGCTCGCCGCCTCGGGACTGCGCACCCGAGCCGCAGCGGAGAGGACGTACACGACGGCATGACCCGGGTGACCCCCTCCATCGGACGCGGACGGCGGCTGGTGGCGGCGCTGTTCATCGCCTCCCTGGCGCTGACCCCCGTAGCGGTGGCCGCGCTGGTGTGGTGGCTGCTGTGACGGACCCGCGCGCACCCCTCCCCCTCCACGCGACTACCGGAAAGGCGACAACCACGTGAGCGACATCCCCGGCGGGCCCATGGCGAACCGGCCGGTCCACTTCATCTGGCTGCTGGACTGCTCGTACTCCATGCAGGGCGACAAGATCGCCAGGCTGAACTACGCGATCCGGGAGGCCCTCCCGGAGATGCGGGCGGTGGCGGCCGACAACCCGGCGGCCCAGTTGCTGCTGCGCACCATCACCTTCTCCACCACGGCCCAGTGGCTGCAGCAGACGCCGGTCCCGGTCGACGACTTCACCTGGCAGGACGTCGAGGTGGACGGCATGACCAACCTGGGCGAGGCGCTGACCCTGGCCGCCCGCGAACTGCAGACCCCGCCGATGCCGCAGCGCGCGCTGAAGCCGGTCCTGGCGCTGGTGTCGGACGGTGTGCCCACCGACGACTGGCGGGCGGGGCTGGCCGCGGTCGACGCGACGCCCTGGGGCCGCAAGGCGGTCCGGATCGCCATCGCCATCGGCCACGACGCGGACAAGGGCGTACTCCAGGAGTTCATCGGCAACCCCGAGTTCAAACCGCTGGAGGCGCACAACGGCAAGCAGCTGGCCGCCGCCATCCGGTGGGCGTCGACGGCCGCGGTGAAGGCGGCCTCGCAGCCGATGGCGGGCCAGGAGGACCCGACGGTCAAGCAGCCGTTCGCCCCGCCGGTCCTCGACGACGACGATGACGACGACGTGTGGTGACGCTACGGGTACGGCCCTGGGAGACGCTCGGCGAGAGCGTGCGGGGCGTCGGCAAGCGGTGCAACCAGGACTGGTACGTCTGCCAGGGGACGGGCAGCGCGGACGACCCGCTGGTGCTGGCGGTGGCGGACGGGCACGGCTCGCCGGCGTACGCCCGCAGCGAGCTGGGCGCGCGGTTCGCCGTGGACCGTTTCACGGTGCTGGCCGCCCAGTTCGGCCGCGCGGCCCGCGACCCGCACGGGCCGGGGCGGCCGGCCCGGCTGATGACGTACGCCCGCGACGACTTCCCGCGCGCCCTGGTGCGGGAGTGGCGGGCGGCGGCGCTCGGGCACTGGGACCGGCACCGGCCGGTCGCCGACGACGGGGCGCCGGAGCCGGGGGACGACGAGAAGCTGCGGCTGTACGGCACCACGCTGATCGGCGCGGTGCTCACGCCCTGGCTGCTGGTGGCCTGGCAGATCGGGGACGGTGACCTCGCGGTGGTGGCCCACGACGGCACGCTGGAGCGGCCGTTGGCGCCGGACGAGGAGGCGCTCGGGGACGAGACGGACTCGCTGTGCGGGCCGCGGGCCTGGCGTCAGGTGCGTACGCACTGGGCGCCGGTGTTCGAACAGGCCCGGCTGCCGCGGCTGGTGGTGCTGTCGACGGACGGGCTGTCCAAGAGCTTCGCGTCGGCCGACGGGTACCGGGCGTTCGTCGAGGACCTCCAGGGCCGGCTGGCCGCGGACGGCAGCGCGGGGGTGCGGCACCTGCTCCCCGAGTGGCTGGCGCACGCCGCCCGCCACTCGGGGGACGACACGACCCTCACCGCGGCGCTGCGGCCCCCGGACCCGGGCGTCGGGGCGGAACTGGAACGGAAGACGGAGAGCTGAGAGATGAGCGGCATGCTGGACGGCGGCACGCGGCTGGCCACCGAGAACGGGGACGAGGTCGAGATCCTCGCCCTGCTGGGGGCCGGCGGGCAGGGAGAGGTGTACCGGGTCGCGACCTGGACCGGGGAGAAGGCCCTGAAGTGGTACTACCCGACCTCGGCGACGCCCCAGCAGGAGGCGATCGTCCGGGAACTGGTGCACCGCGACTTCCACGACGACCGCTTCCTGTGGCCCGAGGCCCACGTGGGTCCGTACCGCGGCTCCTTCGGCTACCTGATGGACCTGCGTCCCGAACGGTTCAAGGGGCTGCCCGAGCTGTTCCGCCGCCGGCTGCGCACCAACACCCGGGCCCTGCTGCGGGCCTGTCTCTACACGGTGGAGGCCTACCAGGCGCTGCACATGCGGGGCGTCGCCTACCGGGACATCTCCTGGGGCAACATCTTCTTCGACCCGGCCACCGGTGAGGTGCTGGTCTGCGACAACGACAACGCGGTGGTGGAGGGCGACGTCAGCGGCATCTCCGGCACCATGAAGTTCATGGCCCCGGAGCTGGTGCGCGGCGACCCGGGCGCCCGGCCCGGTACCCAGTCCGACCTGCACTCCCTGGCCGTGCTGCTGTTCATGCTGCTGATGAACCACCACCCCTTCGAGGGCCGCCGCGAGCTGGGCATCCACTGCCTGGACGACGCGGCCGAGCGCAAGCTGTACGGCCGTGACCCGCTGTTCGTCTTCGATCCGGCCGACGACGCCAACGCCCCCGACCCCATGGAGCACACCACGGTGCTGGCCACCTGGGAGGCGACGGCGGAGCGGCTGCGGGAGCTGTTCCGCCGGGTCTTCACGACGGGCCTGCGCGATCCGGCGGCGCGGGTGCGCGAGTCCGAGTGGCGGGACGCGCTGCGGGCGGTGCTGGACTCGGTGGTGGAGTGCGCCTCGTGCGGTCGGCAGAACATGACGGAGCCGGGCGAGAACCCGCCGCCCAGGAACTGCTGGGGGTGCGGGGCCCAGGTGGTGCTGCCGCCCCGGCTGGTGGTGACCACGCCGCCGCCGCGCGCCGGGCACCACATCCGGCTGGGGCGGGCGGCCCGGGTGCAGGCCCACCATCTGGCGCCGGAGCCGGAGCGGCACGACTGCTCGGACGCGGCGCTCGTCGCGGAGCTGGTGGAACACCCCTCGAAGCCGGGCCGGTTCGGCATCGCCAACCGGTCCGAGCGGACCTGGACGGGCAACCGCTCCGACGGCACCCTCCAGCGGATCGCGCCCGGTCAGACGGTGCCGCTGCGGGCCGGTCTGGAACTGGACCTCGGGGAGGGTGCGCGGGCGGTGGTGCACGCCAGGTGACGGCCCGTCACAGCCCCAGTACCCGCTGGATCTCCTGAGCCAGGGCGAGGCTGCCGCTGCCCGCCGCGACGCCGATGCCGATGGTCTCCAGGGCGGCCCGGATCCGGCCCCGGTCGACGGCCCGCCCCTCCTGCCCGGCGCGCACCAGCTCGCCCTGGACGGCCTCGGCCTCGGGCGCCAGCGCGGGGTGTTCGCCGCGCAGCCGCTCGACCAGCCGGTCCGCGAGCGCCAGCACCGCGGCCGGGTCCGCCCCGTTGTGGATCTCGATGTGTCCGTGGTCGCCGAAGTGGGACGGCCCGCTGATGTTCCCGTGGAAGTTGTACGTGCTCATGGTGTGGGTCCTCCCTGATGACCCGGCGCCGCCGGACCCCCCTGGCCCTGCGGCCCGCCGTTGACGGTGATCTGCCCGCCGGTGCCGATGTTGCTGGGTCCGGTGATGTCACCGGAGATGTGGTAGGTCTGGGTGCTGATGACCTGCTGCGCCCGGTCGAAGGAACTGGTGTCGACGTTGTGGTCCTTCAGGAAGCGCTCGGTGGCCACCAGCACGCCCTGCTGGAGCCGGAAGAGGTAGTCCTGCGCGTCGATCCGCTCGGCGTACCCCGCCTCCGCCCAGTCGCTCAGCCGGGCCCGCACGCTGTCGTCGGCGCCGTGGTCGACGAGCAGGTGCTGGTCGGTGATCTCCCGCCGCCTTCTGGCCAGCGCCCGCGCCTCCTGCCGCGCCCGGCGCCGGCGTGCGCGCCGGCGTCCCGGCGCCCGGCGCAGGTCGGGAAAGAGGTGCGAGCCGGTGTACGCGACCAGGCTCCACCACCGGTCGAACGGGGCCACCGGCAGCCGGTCCACCCGGTCGAAGCGCGCGCCGAGCGGCGGGATCACATAGGCGGCCACCTCCCAGGTCAGGTTGGGCCGGTGCAGGATCGCCCGCAGATACATGCAGACGACGACCCGGCCGCCCTCGCCGACCCGTTCCAGGCACAGGTGGGTGCGCATGCCCGCCCCGGGGGTGTGCAGGCCCGCCTGCACGAGCTGTTTGGGGACCTGGGCGCGGGGGCGTGCGGTGCGGTCGGGGACCAGCTCGGGCAGCAGGTGGGCGTGGCTGCCGAGGACGTAGAGCCGGTTCCTGGCGCGCAGGCCCTCCAGGCCGGCGATGGACTCCATCCGCCGGGCCACGTAGGTGTGCAGGTCGACGGCGTCGAAGGGGAGCAGCGGGAGCGTGCCGCCGCCGGGTGCCTCGGCCGGCCGGCTGACGTCGATGGGCTGCCAGACCACCTCCTTGATCTTCGTGCCGCTGCCGACGAAGGGGGTGGTCAGGGCCGCCGCGTCGGCGTAGGGCAGCACGTTGGCCCGCTTGAGTTCGTGCAGCCACGCCTCCGCCTCGGGTTCCACGGGCGGGGCGAGCTTCTCGGCCCTCTCGGTGCCCACGAACACCGCGCGGGCCGCGTCGCGGGCCTGCGACTCGGCGCGGTGGATCAGCCACCAGGAGGCGCCGAGGACGGCGAGCGGTCCGTAGAACCCGACCACGGCGACCGTGCCGTGTCCGCCGGTCAGCCCCCACAGGCCCACCAGGACTGCGGTGACCAGGGCGGCGGCGAGCCGGCTGAGCTGCTTCTCCAGCGCGTCGCGGCGCAGGACGGCGGCGCGGGCGTGCCGGGCGAGGGCGACGAAGTTGATGCCGAGGGTCAGGCCGGGCGAGGTCAGCCGGTCGCCGGTGAGTCCCCGGTCGAGCCGGCGGGCGAGGTCCTCGTCGAGGTGGACCGAGGCGCACAGCCGCCGGGTGACCCCGTCCTTGCGGTACTGCGGCAACGCCGGCAGCGCCCTTCCCCCCACGGTGACACGCCCTTCCCCCGTACTCCCGGCCCACCTTAGCCAGGGAGTCAGGGCGCCGTCAGCTCCACCAGCTTGACGACGGTGTTCCAGTTGCGGGTGGTGGCGACGAGGCCCTTGGTGACGCGGGGCCTGGACAGGAGTTCGGCGAGCCTGGAGCGGCCCAGGCCGTCCGGCGCGTAGAGGTACAGGGCGCGGTCGCCGAGGCGGAACTCCTCGGGGAGACAGGCCGCCCGGTCGATCTCCGCGAACCGTTCGGCGCCGGCCGGCTCGGAGAAGTAGGTGACGTGGAGCTGCTTGGGCGCCAGGTCGGCGGCCGGGAAGGGGCACTGCTCCACGACCGCCCGCAGATAGGCGTGGTCGCGCACGATCACGTCCACGGCGAACCCGAACCGCCCCTCGATCGCCTCCGCCAGCCCGGCCGCGAGCTCCTCCTCGGTGCCGTGCTCCGCGGTGAACACGGCCTGACCGCTCTGCAGATGGGTGCGTACGGCGGTGTGGCCCAGGTCCGCCATGAGGGCCCGCAGGTCGGCCATCGGGACCTTCTTCTTGCCGCCCACGTTGATCCCGCGCAGCAGCGCCGCGTACGTCGTCGTCATGCGCACACGATAAAGCGGCCGTCGTGCCCCGTGGGGGTGGGCGCGACGGCCGCGGTCCGCACCGGCGGACTCCGCGAACTGTAGCCGTTGCCCGCCGCTCCCGCGACGGTCGGCCTCCCGCGTCCCGGCGGCCTCACCCACGACGAGACGCCCGCGGCGGTCACGCCGCCGGCCCGGGACGGCGAGGGCGAACGGGTCGGGGGGTGAGGGGCCGTTGAAGCGGTGAGGGCCCGTCGGCCGTGCGCACGGCCGACGGGCCCTCGTCGCTACTCTCCCCGGACGGCGGCCAGTTCGGCCTCGATCAGGTCGGCCGCCCGCCGCGTACCGCCCTCCTCGGCCATCTCCGCCTGGATCTTCGTCAGCCGCCGGGCCACCTCCGGGTCGTCGACCAGGTCGAGCGCGGCCGTGCGCAGCGCCTCGGCGGTGGCCTCCTCGGTGAGCAGCTTGCGGGCGACACCGAGCGCCTGGAGCATGTCCGCGTTCCCGAACTGGTCCACGGCCTGCGGTACGGCGATCATCGGGGTGGCCGTGGCCAGCCCCTCCTGGCTGCCGCCGGCCCCGGCGTGCGTGACGAACAGGTCCGCCTGCCTGAGGATCGCCAGCTGCGGGACCCAGGACCGCACCTCCACGTTCCCGGGGAGGTCCCCCAGCTCGGCCGGGTCGACGCGCCGGCCGACCTGGAGCACCAGGTGCCAGCCCGGCAGCCCGCCGAACGCCCGCACGCACTCCCGGTAGAAGGCCGGCTGCTTGGTGAAGGAGGAGCCGAGCGACACGAGCACGACCTTCTCGGCACCGGCCGGCCGCTCCCAGCCGCCCTCGGCGCCCCGGTCGCCCTGGCAGGCGCCGACGAAACGGTGGACCGACTCGTCGACCCGGTCGGCGTTGGGCTGGAGCGCCTTGGGGATCAGCACCAGGGAACGGGCGGGACGGCCGACGAACGGGTCCGGGTGCTCGGTGATCCCGTTCTCCTCCAGCCAGGCGTGGAACCGGGCGTAGTACGCCTGACCGCGCTCGGTCTTCAGCGGCTCCTCCCACATCGGCTCGCCGACCTCCTGCTCGTACCCGTCCCAGGCGACGAGGTTCGGCGAGAGGGAGATCGCGGGCACGCCCCAGCGGTGGGCGAGGACCCGGGCCGGGTACGAGGTGACGTCGTGCAGGACGAGGTCCGGCTCGTCGCCCTCGTACGCCTCGATGAGCTGCGGAAGCGCCTGGATCGCGTCGTCCAGGAACGGCTCCACGTTGTCCAGCAGGGTGCTGCCCCAGTCCGCCGGGTCGGCGTCGGGGCCGGGGAGCGTGCTGTGCCACAGCTTGGGTTCGGCGCCGGTCCCGGCGGCCTTCTCCGCCAGGGCGGGCGGGATCGCGTACGTCACCCGGTGCCCCCGCGCCACCAGCTCGCGGATCACCTCCAGGCTGGGATTCACGTGGCCGTGGGCGGCGATGGAGAACATGGCGATGTGAGCGCGACTGGTCATACGAAGACCGTAACGAGACGAGACGTCTCGTGCAAGCGGATTACTGTCGGAGGTGCCGTCATGGTTACTGTCACGGTTGCCGTCGGGGGCACCGGTCACGGTCGCCCTCACCGTGCCAGCACCTCGTACAGCCGCAGCCAGCGCTCCGGCGCCACCTCGCCGACGAGCACGCCCGGGTCCAGGCGTGCGGCGCGGAAGGCCGCGTCCACCCGGTGCCGGGGGTGCTCCCGCCGCAGGGAGGCGTGCAGACTGCCGCCGACGCCGGAGAAGCCCAGCTCGACCAGGCGCCGCCAGCCGCGGTACGCGCGGGCGTCCAGGAGCGGGGCGGGCCGGCGTTCGATGCGGATGATCCCGGCGTCGACGCGCGGCGCGGGCCGGAAGCCGTACCGGCTCACCCGCCCCACCAGACGCCACTCGTGACGCGGCCAGGTCGTGACCGTCAGCAGGGTCCAGCGGCCGTAGTCGCCGGTGCGTTTGCGGGCGTATTCCAGTTGGGTGAGGAGGGTGGCGTCGGTGAGGCCGGGTGCGGTGAGGCACCAGTCGACGATGTCCGCGGTACGGGAAAAGGGCACGTTGCCGGCGACGGAGTACGGCGTGCGCGGGGGGCGTGCGGTCAGGAAGTCACCGCCGACGACGCGGACGTGCGGCGCGCGGGCGAAACGGGCGCGCAGCCCGGGGACGAGCCGGGGGTCGATCTCGTAGGCGGTCAGTTCCCGGGCGCGGCGGGCGAGCGGTTCGGTCAGCGCGCCCTTGCCCGCGCCGGCTTCGAGGACGAGGGGTGCGGTGCGGGGGTCGGGGACGGCGAGCCGCGCGAGGCGTTCGGCGGCGGCGCGGTCGGCGAGGAAGTTCTGCGAGAGCGTGCGGGCACGCGAAGAGGGGCGGGCCATGGCCAGCGGTCCTTGTCTTCCGTGAAGGCGGGAAAGGGCAGCCGAAGGCCCTGACCGGAAGACGAAGGCGTGGAGAGCGCTGCGAAGAGAGCGCGCGGCGCTACAGAGCTACGGGCACGCGGCCCGGGCCGGTCAGGGCACCGAGGCCGCCACGCATCCGGATGGAGTACGTGCAGCCCCGGCCGAGACCGGAGTCGAAGATCGCGTTGAACGCTGCCACGGGGACGACGTTAGGCGACGGCCACTTCCCGGGCAACGGGTTTCCGCAGCGCCCCGTAAGGGGTGCGGGGCTGTGACGTGTGCGGTTCCGCCGCGTGGGCGCGACACGCCACGACGCGTCCGCGCCGGAAGGGCTCACCGCTGGTACCGGGCAAGCACCAGGTTCCCGTCCTCCTCCAGCCGCTCCCGCAACTCCCCCGCCCCGATGGCCCCGCTGTAGTACTCCTGGAAAGCGGGCGTGGCCACCTTGTCCTTCCACTCGGCATACCCCCGCACCGACTGCGCGGGCGCCGACCGCAGATGTCCCGCCAGCGCCGTCCCGACGGCCCACCCGTCCTCCTCCGTACGCAGCGCGGGGTCCCGCAGCGCCGTGCGCCCCGTCGGCAGCATCCAGTCGCCGAGGGCGAGCCGCACCATGTTCCGGGGCTGGAGCAGGAAGGCGAGGAAGGCCACCGCCTCCTCCTTGTGCGCGCTGTCCTGCGCGACGGACAGCGTCTGCGGACTGACCCCCTGGGTGAGCCCCTCCGCCCCGGCCGGCGCGGGCAGCACGCGCCACTCGAAGCCCTCGGGCGCCTGCTGTTCGATCTGCTGGCGGTAGGAGAAGCCGAGCGGCACCATCGCGTACGTGCCGCCGAAGAACCCGGGCAGCGTGTCGGAACCGCCGCTGCCCAGGGTCGTCGGCGAGGCGCTGCGGTCGGTGTTGACCTGGTCGTGGATGGTGCGCGGCACCACCTCGTCGCCCGCCTCGACGCGGACGGTCACCTTGCCGTCCGCCCCGCGGTGGAAGAGCTGCCCGCCCGCCGAGAGGGAGAGGTTGAGCGAGGCCGACACGGGCTCCTTCAGCGGCCAGGCCACCCCGTACCGCCCGGGTCCGCTCAGCACCTTGGTCACCTCCCGGAACTCCGCCCAGCTCCACGGCCGTTCGACCGTCGGTGTCCGGACGTCCGCCTCCGCCAGCCGCTCCGCGTCGGCGATCAGCACCCGTGGCTCCTGGAGGAACGGCACCCCGTAGACCCCGTCGCCGAAGGTGACCGTCTCCCAGCTGCTCGCCGGGATGTCCGAGCGCAGCCGCTCGGGCAGCAGGCCGCCGAGGTCGGCCAGGTAGCCGCCGTAGGCGAAGTCGGCGAGGTCGTCGGAGGCGTCGTGGATGATGTCCGGCGCCTCGCCGCCCTCGAAGGAGGTGAGGAGCTGGTCGTGGACGCTGTCCCAGCTGCCCTGGACGTACTCGACGTGGATGTCCGGATGGGCGGCGTTCCACTCCGCCACCAGCTCCTCGTTGGCGGCCACCGACTCCTGCTGCCAGGCCAGCGACTGGAAGCGGAGGGTGATCCGGCCGTCGTCCGCGCCGTCCCCGCCTCCGGCGCAGCCCGCGAGGAGCAGCAACAGAACGGCGGTCAGGGCGGTGATCCTCGTACGCATCAGCTCTTCACCGCCCCGGCGAGCATGCCGCCCGTGATCCGTCGTTGGATGAGGGCGAAGACCACCAGCGAGGGCAGCGTCGCCAGGAAGGCCGCCGCCGCGAGCGGGCCGAGGTCGGCCACGCCCTCGGCGCCGAGGAAGTGGGTGAGGACGACCGGCAGGGTCTGTTTCTCCGGGGTCTTCAGCAGCACCAGCGCGAAGAAGAACTCGTTCCAGGCCGTGATGAACGCGAACAGCGCCGTCGCCACGATCCCGGGCGCGAGCAGCGGCGCGGTCACCGACACCAGGGTGCGCAGCCGCCCGGCCCCGTCGACCGCCGCCGCCTCCTCCAGCTCGGCCGGCACGGCGCGCGCGTACCCGGCCAGCATCCACAGCGCGAACGGCAGCGACCACACCACGTACACCAGCACCAGTCCCATCACCGAGTCGATCAGCCGCAGGTTCTTCAGCACCAGGAACAGCGGGATGATCAGCAGCACGAACGGGAACGCCTGGCTGACCACCACCCACCCCGTGGCCGCCTTGGTGAGCCGGGTGCGGTGCCGGGCCATGACGTAGGCCATGGGGGTCGCGATCAGTACGGCGATCAGCGCGGCGGCGAGCGCGGCCAGCAGGGAGTTGAGCCCTGCGCGCAGCAGCGGCTGTTCGTCGAAGGCCTGGCGGAAGTTGGCGAGGGTGGGGTCGTGCGGGATCCAGGTGGGGTGCAGGCTCGCCAGCTCGCGCGGGGGCTTGAACGCGGTGGAGAGCAGCCAGAGCAACGGGAAGGCAAGGAAGACCAGATAGGCGAGGAGTGCGGTGTACTGGCCCGCGCGGGCCCGGTTCGAGGTCCTCACGCGTCCTCGCCTCCCTTCAGCCGGCCGACGAGGAAGACGGCCAGCAGGACCGAGATCACGGCGACCATCACACAGCCCATCGCCGCCGCGTAGCCGAACTGCCCGTAGCGGAACGCCTCTTCGTAGGCGAAGAGCATCGGCAGCCGGGTGCGTCCGCCGGGGCCTCCGCCGGTCAGTACGTAGACCAGGGCGAAGGAGTTGAAGTTCCAGATCAGGTTGAGCGCGGTGATGGCGAGGGCGACCGGTCTGAGGGCCGGCCAGGTCACCGTGCGGAACCGGCGCCAGGCGCCCGCGCCGTCGACCGCGGCGGCCTCGTGCAGTTCGCGCGGGGTGTTCTGGAGCCCGGCGAGCAGGGTGACCGTGGTCTGCGGCATGCCCGCCCAGACGCCGACGACGATGACGGCGGGCAGCGCGGTGCCCAGGCCGCTGAGCCAGTCCCGGCCGTCGCCGAGGCCGAGGTCGCGCAGGGTCTCGTTGAGGATGCCGGCGTCCGTGTTGTAGACGAGGCGCCACATGATACCGACGACGACCTCGGGCATGGCCCAGGGGATGATCGCCAGGGCGCGGGCCAGCCAGCGGAGCTTCAGGTCCTGGGAGAGCAGCAGGGCGAGGCCGAGGGCGAGCAGGAACTGCGGCACGGTCACACCGAGCGCCCACAGCAGGCCGATGCGGAACGACTCCCAGAACAGCGTGTCGTGCAGCAGGTCCTGGAAGTTGAGGGCACCGATCCACTGGGTGGGCTCGGTGCGGCCCGACTGGGCGTCGGTGAAGGCCAGCAGGACGCCGTGGAGCAGGGGGCCGACGCTGAACACCAGGATGGGGATCAGGGCGGGCAGCACCAGGAACCAGGCGCCGGGGCCGGGTGCACGGCGCGCGGGTCCGGTCACCGCCCCGGCCGTCCTGGTCACGGCCGTTCTCGTCACGATTTCCACCCCGATCTGCCGTTTTGTGCGCCCTGTGCGGGCCTGGTCATGGTCGTGAAGGCGACGCGCCCCGTCAAGGGACCTCGCACACCGCCCCGACCTGTGCGAATGCGACACTGGGGCGGGATTCGGAGCACGGAGGCGGACGATGGACGAGGCACGGGCGCGGGAGGTACTGGACGCGGCGGGAGTGCTGCCGGGCGCGGTGGCCGGCGCGCGGCTGCTCACGCTGGGCGAGAACGCCGTGTTCGCCGCCGGCCCTCTGGTGGTCAAGGTGGGCCGCGACGCCGGGCTGCTCGACCGGGCGCGCCGGGAGCTGGCCGTCGCGCTGTGGCTGGCCGAGGCCGGGGTGCCGGCGGTCCGGGCCGCCGTGCCCGAGGCGCTGTCGGTCGAGGGCCATCCGGTGACCGTGTGGCACCGGCTGCCCGAGCCGGTGCGGCCGGCCGAACCCCGGGACCTGGCTCCGCTGCTGCGGGTCGTGCACGCACTGCCTTCCCCCTCCTTCGGACTGCCGCCCCGCGAGCTGCTGGACGGTGTGGAACGCTGGCTGCGGCTGGCGGGCGACACGATCGACCCCGCCGACGCGGAGTTCCTGCGCGCGCGCCGCGACGGCTTCGCGGCGGCCGCCGCCGCGCTCGTCCCGGCGCTGGAGCCGGGCCCGATCCACGGTGACGCGCTGCCCCGCAATGTGCACGTCGGCCCGGACGGTCCCGTCCTGGTCGATCTGGAGACCTTCTCCAGCGACCTGCGCGAGCACGACCTGGTGGTGCTCGCCCTCAGCCGCGACCGCTACGGCCTGCCCGCCGAGGCGTACGACGCGTTCACCGGCGCCTACGGCTGGGACGTGCGCGACTGGGACGGCTGTGCGGTGCTGCGCGGTGCCCGGGAGACGGCCAGTTGCGCCTGGGTGGCGCAGCACGCGCCGAGCAATCCGAAGGCGCTGGCCGAGTTCGAACGCCGGGTGGCGTCGCTGCGGGACGGGGATCCGACGGTGCGGTGGTATCCCTTCTGAGGCCCTTTCCGGCGTGCGGCGCTCAGACCCGCTCGTCCACCGGCTCCCGTACCGGCCACATGCCGTCTATGACGGCCGTGGCGTCACCCTTGCGGCGCAGGAAGCTCTGGAAGTCCGCCGCCCATTCGGCGTACCACTCGATCTGCCGGCGGTGCAGCTCGGCCGGTGTCAGGGCCGCGACCTTGGGGTGGCGGCCGGCTATCGCGCGGGCGAGGCGGGCCGCGGCGAGGGCGTCGGCCGAGGCGTCGTGGGCGGTGTCGAGCGGAACGCCGTACTCGGCGCAGACCGCCTCCAGGTTGCGCTTGCCGCGGCGGTAGCGGTCGACGGACCGGTCGATGGTGTACGGGTCGACGACGGGGGCGGGGTCCGGGCCGCCGAGGCGGTCGCGCAGGGACGGCAGGGCGTGGCGCCGCAGTTCGGCGGTGAGCAGGGTGAGGTCGAAGGCCGCGTTGTAGGCGACGACCGGGACGCCCGTCTTCCAGTAGGCGACGAGGACGTCCGCGATGGCGTCCGCGACCTGGTCGGCGGGCCGGCCCTCGGCGGCGGCGCGCTCGGTGCTGATGCCGTGCACGGCCACCGCGCCCGCCGGGATCTCGATGCCGGGATCGGCCAGCCATTCCCGGTGCCCCAGCGGCTCTCCGGCTCTGACCTCGATCACGGCGCCCGTGACGATGCGTGCCTCGCGCGGATCGGTGCCGGTCGTCTCCAGGTCGAAACCGACCAGCAACTCCTGGTGCCAGCCCATGGGTGGCCCCCCCTTCTCGGTGCGTTCCCCCAGTGGCCTCCACCTTCGCACGGGCCACTGACAATCCGGCGGCCACCGCCCGGGACGGCGGCCGCGGACGGTCAGGAAACCGGCCGCGAATCCGCCCACATCAGCTCGAACTCCTCGCGGTAGGTGGGGAAAAGCCCACCTTCTTCCGCATGGTCCGACTTGACGACTTTGCTGCCGTTCCGCCCGTTCCGCAGGACCAGGACCGGCGCTTCCATCCCCCGGGTGCGACGCAGATAGGACTGCACGACGGCGACGCCGTCGGCGCCGTCGCCGTCGACGAGGTAGGCGGTGAAGCGGGGCGTCTCGTCGAAGACCTGGATCTCGAAGGCCCCCGGGTCGCGCAGCCGGGAGCGGACCCGGCGCATGTGCAGGATGTTGGTCTCCACGGCCCGGCCCAGCTCGCCGCGTTTGACGCCCAGTTCGCGCTCGCGCCGCTTGAGGGCGCTGGAGGCCGGGTTGAGGAACAGCAGCCGCACCCGGCCGCCCGCCTCGGCCAGGCGGACCAGCCGGCGGCCGGAGAAGTTCTGCACGAGCAGGTTGAGGCCGATGCCGATGGCGTCGAGGCGGCGGGCGCCGCCGAAGAAGTCCTCCGCCGGGAACTGGCGCAGCAGCCGGACCCGGTCCGGGTGCACGGCGACCACGTCGGCGTACCGGTCGCCGACCAGGTCCTCCACCGCGTCCACCGGCATGCGGCGGGCGGAGGGCACGTCGCCGCCCGCGCCGAGCATCTCCAGCAGCCGGGCCGCGGCCCGCTCGGCCTGGTTCAGGACCGCCTCGGACAGCGCCCGGTTGCGGGAGACGACGTTGCGGGTGACCTCCAGCTCGTCCAGGGCCAGCTCCACGTCCCGGCGGTCGTCCAGGTACGGCTCGAAGCAGGGCCAGTGCTGGACCATCAGCTCGCGCAGCTGGGGCAGGGTGAGGAAGCTGAGCACGTTGTCGTCGGCCGGGTCGAGCAGATAGCCCTTGCGGCGGCTGACCTCGCGGACGGCGACCGCGCGCTGCACCCACTCCTGGCCGGCCGGTCCGGCGGCGGCGACCACCCATTCGTCGCCGCCGTGGACCGGTTCGTAGACCGGCCGCAGTACGGCGGCCACGACGGACCTCAGCCGCTGTTCGACGAGGTTCAGCCAGATGTAGGCGCGGCCGGCCCGCTGGGCGCGGGTGCGCACCTCGTGCCAGGCGTCGGCGTCCCACTCCAGTTCCGGACCGATCGCGCCCGCGTTCATCGGCCGCGCCAGGGACACCGCACCGGCCGGGACGTCCGTGGAGCTCCCCTCGTGACCCTCGTGACCCTCGTCACCAGGGGGCAGCTCCAGCCCTCCCGAGCCCACCCGCGCACCGCCTTCCGCTCCCCCGACCTGCCCGTCTCAACGATCAAGGAAGGGTACTCCGCGAGCGGTGCGCGGTGCAGCCTGATGCACAGGCTCGTTCACCAACTGGACGCCCGTCCCCGCTCGTTCCGCGCGTCCGGCGGTGCCCGAGTGAGCGGATTCATAGCCGTGACAGGCGGCCGGACCAGGGAACCCCTGTGGTCCAGGGAAAGTCGGCCGCGGATCCTGAGTGCTTTCCTCACTTTCGGGGAGACTCGGAGCCAAGGCGCCCCCACCGGCGCCGTACACCTGAAAGAGTCGTGTCCATGCAGGTCTGGCCTGGAGAGGCGTATCCACTCGGTGCCACGTACGACGGCGCGGGCACCAACTTCGCGGTCTTCTCGGAGGCCGCCGACCGAGTAGAGCTGTGTCTGCTGCACGACGACGGTTCGGAGACGGCGGTCGAACTGCGGGAGAGCGACGCGTTCGTGCGGCACGCGTACCTGCCGGGCGTGATGCCCGGGCAGCGGTACGGCTACCGCGTGCACGGCCCGTACGCCCCGGAGCGCGGGCTGCGCTGCAACTCCGCGAAACTGCTCCTCGACCCGTACGCGCGTGCGATCAGCGGCGCGGTCCGGTGGGGCGAGGAGGTGTACGGCTACCACTTCGACGAACCGGACCGGCGCAACGACCTGGACTCGGCGCCGCACACGATGACGTCGGTCGTGGTCAACCCGTACTTCGACTGGGGCGACGACCGGCGTCCGCGCACGGAGTACCACCACACGGTGATCTACGAGGCCCATGTCAAGGGCCTGACGATGCGCCACCCGGGGCTGCCCGAGGAACTGCGCGGCACCTACGCGGCCCTGGCGCACCCGGCGATCATCGAACACCTCACCGGACTGGGCGTGACGGCGCTGGAGCTGATGCCGGTGCACCAGTTCGTCAACGACCACCGCCTGGTCGACATGGGGCTGAACAACTACTGGGGCTACAACACGATCGGCTTCTTCGCCCCGCACAACGCCTACGCCTCCTGGGGCGACCGGGGCCAGCAGGTGCTGGAGTTCAAGTCGGCGGTCAAGGCGCTGCACGAGGCCGGGATCGAGGTGATCCTGGACGTCGTCTACAACCACACCGCCGAGGGCAACCACCTGGGTCCGACGCTCTCCTTCAAGGGCATCGACAACCCGTCGTACTACCGGCTGACCGACGATCCCCGCTACTACATGGACACCACGGGCACCGGGAACTCCCTGCTCATGCGGTCCCCGCACGTCCTCCAGATGATCATGGACTCGCTGCGGTACTGGGTCACCGAGATGCACGTCGACGGGTTCCGCTTCGACCTGGCGGCCACCCTGGCGCGGCAGTTCCACGAGGTGGACCGGCTGTCGTCCTTCTTCGACCTGGTGCAGCAGGACCCGGTGGTCTCCCAGGTGAAGCTGATCGCCGAGCCGTGGGACGTGGGCGAGGGCGGCTACCAGGTGGGCAACTTCCCGCCGCTGTGGACCGAGTGGAACGGCAAGTACCGGGACACCGTGCGCGACCTGTGGCGCGGCGAGCCGCGCACCCTGGCGGAGTTCGCGTCCCGGCTGACCGGTTCCTCCGATCTCTACCAGGACGACGGCCGCCGCCCCCTCGCCTCGATCAACTTCGTGACCTGCCACGACGGTTTCACCCTGCACGACCTGGTCGCCTACAACGAGAAGCACAACCACGCCAACGGCGAGGACAACCGGGACGGCGAGAGCCACAACCGGTCCTGGAACTGCGGCGCCGAGGGCGAGACCGACGACCCGGCGGTGCGGGAGCTGCGGCAGCGGCAGATGCGGAACTTCATCGCCACGCTGCTGCTCTCCCAGGGCGTACCCATGATCAGCCACGGCGACGAGTTCGCCCGTACGCAGCGGGGCAACAACAACGCCTACTGCCAGGACAACGAGCTGGCCTGGGTGGACTGGCCCGACGAGGACCCCGATCTGCTGCGCTTCACGCGCGCGATGGTGTGGCTGCGCAAGGACCACCCGGTCTTCCGGCGCCGCCGCTTCTTCCACGGCCGGCCGGTGGAGGGCACCCACGACGACCTGTCGGACATCGCCTGGTTCACTCCCGAGGGCCGGGAGATGACCCAGCGGGACTGGAACTCGGCGCAGGCCTCGGCGCTGACGGTGTTCCTGAACGGCAACGCGATCTCGGAGCCGGGGGCCCGCGGGGAGCGCATCGGGGACGACTCGTTCCTGCTGATGTTCAACGCCTCGCCGAAGCGGCTGGACTTCGTCGTTCCGGTGGACCACGGCCGGCAGTGGGAGGTGGTGGTCGACACCGCCCTGCCGGACGGGGTGCCCGCGGACGAGGCCCGCAAAGTGCAGGCCGGGGACCGGCTCTCCCTGGTGGACCGGAGCCTGGCGGTGCTGAGGAGGCCCGTGTGAGGGACGCGTACGCCTGTGTGGGGGGCCGGTGACACGAAAGGCGGCGGGGCGGGTACGTAGCTCTGCATGACACCTGAGCGACCCGACCGGGCCCCCACGGCCACGTACCGGCTCCAGCTCCAGCCCTCGTTCCCGTTCGGGGCCGCGGCGGCGGCCGTGCCGTACCTGGCCTCGCTCGGCGTATCCCATCTGCACCTGTCCCCGGTCCTGGAGGCCGTACCGGGGTCGGCGCACGGCTACGACGTGGTCGACCACGCGCGCGTGCGCGAGGAACTCGGCGGCGAACAGGGACTGCGGGAGCTTTCGCGTACCGCGCGGGAGCACGGTCTGGGCCTGGTGGCGGACGTCGTGCCGAACCACATGGCGATGTCCCCTCGGCACAACCGCGCCCTGTGGGAGGTGCTGCGCCAGGGGCCGAGTTCGCCGTACGCGCGGTGGTTCGACATCGACTGGGAGGCGCAGGGGGGACAGGTGCTGGTCCCGGTGCTGGGCGGCCCGGTCGGCGAGGTCCTGGACCAGTTGCGGGTCGACGGTGACGTGCTGCGCTACCACGACCACGCCTTCCCGCTGCGGGAGGGCACCGCCCGCCTGCCGCTGCCGCAACTGCTGGACGCCCAGTGGTACCGCCCGGTGTGGTGGCGGCTGGCCCGGACCGAGCTGAACTACCGGCGCTTCTTCAGCATCTCCGAGCTGATCGGCGTACGCGTGGAGGACCCGGAGGTCTTCGAGGCCACGCACGCCACGGTGCTGCGGCTGCTGCACGAGGGCGTGGTGGACGGGCTGCGCGTCGACCACCCCGACGGGCTCGCCGACCCCGACGCCTACCTGGAGCGGCTGCACGAGGCGACCGGCGGCCGGTGGACGGTCGTGGAGAAGATCCTGGCCGACGGGGAACCCCTGCCGGACGCCTGGCCGGTGGCGGGGACGACCGGGTACGACGCCCTGCGGCACGTGGACGGGCTGTTCACCGACCCGGCGGGGCACGGGGAACTCGTCGCCGAGTACCGGAGGTTCGCGGCCCCGCAGACCGACCGGGGCGGTGAGTGGGCGGCGACCGTGCGGCGGGCGGCGTACAAGGTGCTCACGCACGAACTGGCCACCGAGATGAACCGGCTCACGCGCGTGGCGCACCGGTTGTGCGAGGCGTCGCCCGACCCCGCGCTGCGCGACCGCGCGCCCTGGGCGCTGCGGCTGGCCCTCCAGGAACTGCTGGTCCGCATGGAGGTCTACCGCCCCTACACTTCGACCGCCCCGGCGCGGGTCGTCACCGAGGAGGCGGCGGCCGAGGCCCGGGCGGCGTTCGCGGTGCCCGAGGAGGCCGGCGCGGTCGACGTCGTACGGGACCTGCTGCTCGGCCGGGCGGGCGACGGACCGGACGCGGTGGAGCTGCGGACGCGGTTCGCGCAGACCGCCTCGGCGCTGCGGGCCAAGTCGGTGGAGGACACGGCGTTCTACCGCTACGTGCCGCTGCTGTCGGCGAACGAGGTCGGCGGTGACCCCGGGCAGCCGGCGGTGCCGCCCGGGGAGTTCCACGCGTACTGCGCGCGCGTGCAGCGCGACTGGCCGCTGACCGGCACGGTGGTCTCCACCCACGACACCAAGCGCAGCGCCGACGTACGGGCGGCACTGGCCGTGCTGACCGAGTGTCCCGGGCGGTGGGCGGAGGTGCTGGCGCAGGCCGCGCGCGGCGTCGAGGAGGTGCCGGACGGGCAGCTCGCGTGGGCGGCCTGGCAGACGGTGTTCGGGCTGGGCGGCCCGGCGGACGGGGAGCGGGTCCGGGAGGCGCTGCTGAAGCACGTGCGCGAGGCGGGCATGTACACCAGCTGGACCGAGCAGGAGCCGCCGTACGAGGAGGCGGTGGCGCGGTTCGTCACGGCCGGGCCGTGCGGGGCGCCCGGCGAACGGGTCGCCGCCTTCCGCGACGCGCTGGAACCGCACGTCCTGGCCAACGTCCTCGGCACCGCCCTGGTGCACCTGACCATGCCCGGCGTGCCGGACCTCTACCAGGGCACCGAGCGCGAGTACCGGGCCCTGGTGGACCCGGACAACCGCCGCCCGGTCGCCTTTCCGGGCGGGGGCTCCGGGGACTCCGGGGACTCCGGGGACTCCGGGGACTCCGGGGACTCCGGGGACTCCGGTGCGAAGGAGGCGGTGACCCGGGCCGCGCTGGCGCTGCGGGTCCGGCGGCCCGGTGCCTTCGGCGGCACGGCGACGTACGAGCCGCTCACCGCCGAGGGGCCGGCGGCGGCCCACTGCACCGCGTTCGTCCGCTCCGGCGAGGTGCTGACCGCGGTGACCCGGCTGTCCCTGCGGCTGGCCGAGGCGGGCGGCTGGCGGGACACGAGCCTGCCGCTGCCGCCCGGCCGGTGGGCGGACGTGCTGACCGCCGGGCGGGAGTTCAGCGGGCACGCGCGCGTGGCGGACCTTTTCGAGCGGCTGCCGGTGGCGCTGCTGGAGCGGGTGGGGGCGGCCGGCGACTGACCCGGGCGCGGTGACCGGTGGCCCGGGCGCGGTGACCGGTGACCCGGGCGCGGTGACCGGTGACCCGGGCGCGGTGACCGGCTCACGCCCACGCGTCCGCCTACATGCAGAGGGGGACAGTCCGGGAGATCGTCACGCAGGCGTCGGGAAGGTTTCCGCGTACCGCACCGGCCGTCCCCGCCACGTGCCGCGTCCGGTTCCGTGGGGGCGGGGCGTCGCTGCGGATCCTGTCGTGATCCGTGTCATTCCCGGTGCATCGGCAGGGCGGCCTGCGACCCCCTGCCCGGCTCGTCCGGACGGTCCGGACGGGAGGCGGGGGACGGGTGCCGTCCCGCCAGGTCGAACGCGGCGAGCACCACCCGGGACTGGAATTCCGCCTGCCGCGCGACCGGCACCCAGCGCGCCGCGCAGCAGTCCCGGTAGTCGTCGCTCCACCGGTCGACGAGCCGTTCCAGCTCCGGCAGCACATCGGCCGGGTCACGCCCGGACACCGTCACCGCCTGGTGCAGCAGCCCGGCCGTGCGCAGGGCGAGCCGCCGGCCGGCGATGCGCAGGGCGGCCAGGTGCGCGGTGCTCAGCGGCGGCAGCTCACGTCCCGAACCGTCGTCCGCCTGGGGGTCCCAGGCGTCGGCGAGCCGGGGACAGACCAGGAGGTAGTCGTCGACCGGCGCCAGCAGGCGGGCGGTGTCCGCGGTGGCGGGCAGGTGCGGGCGGAGCCGGGCGACCAGGCGGTGCAGGAGCCGGGTGTCGCGGCGCAGGGTGCCGCTGACGGCGCGCAGCACCGCGTCCCGGTCGGCGGGCGGCGAGCCGTCGGCCACGGCGTCCACCGCCCACATGGGTGCCTCGACGACGGCCGTGACGGTGCCGTACCGCCGCGGGTGCGTCCAGGTCGAGTCGACGGCGGCCTCGGTGATCGCCGCGGTCAGACTGCCCCGGCGCGGCGGCGGTATCCGGTAGACGGCCGGGCCCAGCACCGGCCAGTACAGGGCGTCGTAGGAGCCCAGTTCGCGGGGTATGCCGAGGCGGACCGCGGCGTGGGCCAGGCGGCGGGCGAGGCCGGGCAGGTCGTGGGTCAGCTCGGCGAAGCCGCCGCCGACGTCGGCGCCGTGCAGGGAGCACTGGAGGAAGGGCCGCAGTTCGTCCTGGAGGGCGAGCAGGGCGCGGGTCTCGGGGAGCGCGGCGCGGTCCGCGCCGTCGGGCAGCCACTCGGGCTGTTCCATGAAGGACGGCCGGAAGAAGTGCCGCACGTAGCGGCCGAGGGTGTACGGCCCGGACAGCCAGCCCTCGTTGCGGCGCAGACCGTCGGGGTCGAGGCAGAGCAGCAGGTTCCAGGTGGCGTCGGCGCCCTCGGTGAGCCGGGCGTCGCCGAGTATCCGGGTGGCCAGGCGCAGGACGGTGGCGCCGCCGATGGGCTCGTTGGCGTGCGGTCCGGCGACGACGAGGGCCTGGCGGTCGCCGTGACCGAGGGACAGCAGCCACAGCGGCTGCCCCGCGCGGGAGGTGCCGACGCGGCGCAGCCGGGCCCGGTCGGGGTGCCGGGCGGCGAGCGCCGCGGCCCCGACGCGCAGCTCGTCGACGGTCGGGTAGCGCGGGAGGGGCGGCAGGGCACACACCTCCACGATGGGGTGCCGCCGGTTCACGGGCGTGTGCGGCGTACGCACAGTCAGTCACGAGTCGCGGGGTACGTCAACACCGCCTCGGGCGCGGGGAACGGCGCCGTGCGCGCCCGCCGCACGGCGTGATGTACGGCATGTCGTACGGCGTACGGCGTGACGTACGCGTACGGCGTGACGTACGGCATGTGGCGCACGGCGTGTAACGCAGGCCGGGGGGCGCGCTCCGGCTCAGTTCACGGAAAGGCGGAACACCATCCTGCCGAACTCGACCTGGTCGCCCTCGCGGACAACGGCGGCGCCGACGACCCGCCGCCCGTTCACGGTCGTGCCGTTGGTCGAACCGAGGTCGCGCAGCACCCACATGCCGCCCTGGCGGCTCAGTTCGGCGTGCACCCGGGAGACCGTCTCGTGGTTCAGGCGCAGCCCGCTGCCCGGGTCGCGGCCTATGCGCAGCGGATGACCGGTGACCGGGTGGGGCAGCAGCAGCTTGGGCAGCCGCTCCGCCCGCCAGGCCCGGCGCAGCCGTACGCCGAAGCCGGAGACCGCCTCCACCGAGCCGAACACCAGGCGCGCCACCCGGCCCTCCGTGTGCAGGTCGGCGGTGAGCGCGGCCAGTTCCTCGGAGCGGCGGGCGGCGAGCGCGAGCTCCATGCGGTGGACGAACGTGTCGTGCGACAGCCGCCCCATCGCGACCCCGTCGCGGAGCAACCGCAGTGCCTTGTCGCGCTCCGCGTCGGACAACCGCGCGGGGTGCGTGGGGAACTCGAAGGACGACGTCACGAAGCTGATTGTCGGTCAGCGCGCACGGGGTGTCCAGGAAATGGCGGTGCGCCGTCCGCGCGCGACCGGTTCCGACGGACGACGACGGACCGCAGGGGGGCGACAGCGGGCGGCGGTTGCGGTGGAAACGGCCTGTTCGACGGCGGATCGGCCGTCTTTGCAGGACCATGGACGGGCTACGTCACTGTGAGCAGACGAAGGGGAACCGTCCGTGCAGTTCGAGGTGTGGGCACCTGAGGCCGACCGTGTGACGCTCCACTGCGACGGGGTCGCGCGAGCGATGGAGCGCGACCCGGAGCGCGCGGGGTGGTGGCGGGGGGAGGCGCGGGCACGGGACGGCTCGCGGTACGGCTTCGCGCTGGACGACGGACCCGTGCTCCCCGACCCGCGCTCCCGGCGCCAGCCGGACGGCCCGGACGGGCTGAGCGCGGTCGTCGACCACGCGCGGTACGCGTGGCGTGCCGACTGGCCCGGGCGCGCGCTGCCCGGTGCCGTCCTGTACGAGCTGCACGTGGGCACGTACACGCGCGAGGGCACGCTCGACGCCGCCGCCGAGCGGCTGGACCACTTGGTGCGGCTCGGGGTCACCCACGTGGAGCTGATGCCGCTGTGCCCCTTCCCGGGGCGGCGCGGCTGGGGGTACGACGGTGTCGCGCCGTGGGCGGTGCACGAGCCGTACGGCGGACCCGAGGCGCTGAAACGGTTTGTCGACCGGGCCCACGGGCTGGGTCTCGGCGTCGTCCTGGACGTGGTCCACAACCACCTGGGTCCCTCCGGCAACCACCTCCCCGCCTTCGGCCCGTACTTCACCGACCGCCACCACACTCCTTGGGGCGTCGCCGTGAACCTGGACGCGCCCGGCTCGGACGAGGTCCGGGACTATTTCGTGCGGAGCGCGCTGGCGTGGCTGCGCGACTACCGGATCGACGGGCTGCGCCTGGACGCGGTGCACGCGCTGGTCGACACGCGCGCGTGCCACTTCCTGGAGGAGTTGTCGACGGCTGTGGACGCGCTGGCCGAGGAGACCGGCCGGCCGCTGTTCCTGATCGCCGAGACCGACCTCAACGACCCGCGGATCGTCACCCCGCGCGCGGCGGGCGGTCTGGGTGTGCACGCCCAGTGGAACGACGACTTCCACCACGCCCTGCACACGGCGCTGACCGGCGAGTCGCAGGGGTACTACGCCGACTTCGCGCGCGCCCCCCTCGCCGCCGTCACCAAGACGCTGACCGGCGGCTACTTCCACGACGGCACGTACTCCAGCTTCCGGGGCCGGCACCACGGGCGCCGGCTGGACCGCTCCCGGATCGCCGCGCACCGGCTGCTGGCCTACGCCCAGACCCACGACCAGGTCGGCAACCGCGCCCAGGGCGACCGCCTCGCCGCCCTCGTCTCCCCCGGGCTGCTGGCCTGCGCGGCGACGCTGACGCTGACCGGGCCGTTCACCCCGATGCTGTTCATGGGCGAGGAGTGGGCTGCGGGGACGCCCTGGCAGTACTTCACCGACCACACCGATCCTGAACTGGCGGAGGCGGTACGGCGGGGCAGGCGCCGGGAGTTCGCCGCGCACGGCTGGAAGGAGGAGGACGTTCCGGATCCGCAGGACCCGGCCACCCACGACCGCTCCTGCCTCGACTGGTCGGAGCCGGAACGTGAGCCCCACGCGCGCGTACTGGACTGGTACCGCCGGCTCATCGCCCTGCGCCGTGAACGCCCCGACCTCACCGACCCCGCCCTCACCGGCACGAAGGTCGCCTACGACGGTGACGCGCGCTGGCTCGCGTTCCGGCGCGGGGACATCCGGGTCGCCGTCAACCTCGGCGCCGAGGAGGCGGCGATCCCGCTGGGCGGCCGTCCGGCGCGAGTGCTGGCCGCGTGGGAGCCGGTCGAGGCGCCCGGGGCGGACGGGGTGCTCCGGGTGCCCGGGGAGTCGGCGGTGGTGCTGGTGCAGGAGTAGGGGGGCGACCGGCTCTCGGGGTGGGTGGTGGGTGGTTGCGCGTGGTGCCGCGTGCGGCCGGTGTCCGGGGCCTCAGGGGCTGGTGGCGTCCGTGTCCGGGGCGTCAGGGCGCGGTGGCGTCCGCGTCCGGAAAGACTCAGAGCCCGGTGGCGTCCGCGTCCGGGCCGTCGGTGGTGTCCTCGCGGAGTTCCGTGACGCGTTCCAGGAGGATCGGCTCCCAGGCGCGGTGCAGGCGGTCGGTGAGGAGCAGCGGTGGCTCGGCGGCGGGGCCGGTGAGGGCCTCGGCGCAGTGCAGGACGCCGTCGCAGCGGGCCAGCCACAGGCCGCGCAGGCAGGGACGGGCGCCGTAGCCGGCCAGGGTGGCGGCGCGGACGGCGGCGGGGGAACCCACGGCGAGCGCGAGCGAGGCGATGTCCTCGGCGGGGTCGCCGACGGCCACGCCGGTCCAGCCCAGCACACCGCGCACCCGGCCGTCGGCGCCGACCACGAGGTGATCGGCGGTGAGCCGGCGGTGGACCAGGACCGCGGCACCGGACTGGGCGGCGAGCTGCGCGGTGGCCGCCGGGGTGAGCTGGGCCAGGCGGGCGGCGTCGAACTCGCCGGCCTCGGCCAGGCGGGCGGCGGCCCGCTCGGCCGCCCGGCGCAGCGCCTCCAGCGAGCGCGGGGAGGTGCGCGGCACGCCGAGGCTCTCCGCCTGGCGGACGGGCACCTCGCGCAGCCCGCCGAGCAGCCCCGCCAGGTCGGTCTCACCGACCGCGGACACCTCGTGCTCGTCGGCCGTGCCGCCGGGCACCCTGGTGTCCAGCGTGCAGGGCAGTCCCGGCGCCCAGTCACCCCGCGCCACGCTCACCGGTACGGCCACGGGGACGTGCGGCCGGACCAGGTCCCGCAGCCGCAGCTCACGGCGCCGGCGGACGGCGGCCTCGCGGTCGGGCGCGAGCCGCAGCACATGGCGGGTGCCGACCCACCAGGCGGTTCCCGCGCCGGTGCTCGCGTCGACCGGCCGGACGTCGGGCCCGTCCGCCGGCCCGGCCCGGCCCTCACCGAGCAGGGAACGGGCCAGTGGTCGGACGGTCTCCGCGGTGGGAGTGGGTGCCTGGGTCATGGTCGCGCCGTTGTCTTCCGGAGACGTGCGGGGACGGTGGGGACGGTGGGGCCGGTGGGGCCGGTGGGGCCAGTGGGGCCGGTCAGTCCACGATGATCAGCCCCCGCTCGGTGTCGTTCAGGCGCCGGCCGCCCTCCTCCGTCACCGTCACGATGTCCTCGATGCGTACCCCGAAACGGCCGGGGAGATAGATGCCCGGTTCGACGGAGAAGCACATCCCGGGCACGAGGTGCTGCCGTTCGCCTTCGATCATGTACGGCGGTTCGTGCGTGGTGACGCCGATACCGTGCCCGGTGCGGTGGATGAAGTACGCGCCGTAACCGGCCTTCTCGATCACCGCGCGGGCGGCCCGGTCGACCTCCTGGCAGGCGACCCCGGGCCGCACCGCGCGGAACCCCGCCTCCTGCGCCTCGCGCACGGTGTCGTGGACCCGGCGTTCCTCGTCCGTGGGCGGGCCGACGTGGACCGTGCGGGAGGTGTCTGAGCCGTAGCCGCCCAGCAGGCCGCCGAAGTCGAGGACGACCATGTCGCCGTCCTCGATGATCCGCTCGCCGGCCTCGTGGTGCGGGTCGGCGCCGTTCGGCCCGGAGGCGACGATGGTGAAGTCCACCACCGTGTGCCCGTGCTCGCGGAGCAGCCTGTCGAGGTCCGCGGCCACGTCCGCCTCCCGGCGGCCTCTGAAGGGGACGTTCCGGATCTCCTCGAACGTGGCGTCGGCCGCCGCGCCGGCGGCGGCGAGCAGCTCCAGTTCCGCCGCGTCCTTGACGGCGCGCAGCATCGGCAGCGCCTCGGTGAGGGCGGCGTAGGAGGTGCCGGGCAGGGTGCGCTGGAGCCCCAGGAGGTGCATCGCCCAGGCGTTGTCGCTGACGCCGAACCGTCCCGAACCGTCCAGGAGGGCGGCGGTGACGGCGTAGGGGTCCGTGCCGTCGGTCCAGTCGCGCAGCGTCAGGGCGGGCGCGCCGGGTGCCTTCCGCGCGTCGGCGGCCTCCAGCGTCGGGACGACGAGGACGGGGTCCTGCCCGGGGGCGAGCACCAGCAGCGTGAGCCGCTCGGTGATCGCGGTGGGCGTGTAGCCGGTGAGCCAGACGAGGTCCGGTCCCGGCGCCACCAGCAGCCCCGCCAGACCGGCGTCGGCCGCTGCCCGCGCGGCGCGCTCCAGGCGCACCCGGTAGTCGCCGGCGGTGAACGGAACGGGCGTACTGCCGGTCATCCGACCTCCCTGAGCGGGTGAAGGGGCCACGGCAGCATCCTGCCCGGAGCGGAAGGGCGACGCGAGCCGGTTACGGGGTCCGCGGACCGTTCCTCCCGCACGCTGCCGCTGCGGGCCGGCAACAACTCCCAGCGCCTCTCCCCCTGCCCGGACAGCCGACCCGGCGGCGAGACCACCACGGGATCCACGGACCGCCCTCCCACACACTGCCCTTGCGGACCCGCAACGGTCCTCATCGGCCCGGCCGTCCCCTGCCGGGCAACCGGCCCGGCGGTCAGGTCACGACGCCCGGCACCACGGTCAGCTGCTGATAGCCGCCGCTCACCCGACGCACCGTCAGCTTCACCTGTACTCCGGGCCGGGCGTGGGCGACGGCGCGGGCGAGGTCGGCGGCGGAGTCGACCCGGGTCGTGCCGAAGACCAGCAGGAGGTCGCCGCGGACCAGGCCGGCCGCGTGTCCCGGGCCGGGTTCCTGGACGTCGACGACCAGGGCGCCGGGCCCGTCGGCGTCCACCGCGGCCACGCCGAGCGTCGCACCGGCGGTCGGCGGGGCGGCGGACGGCGAGGTGGCGGACGCCGAGGTGGATGGCGCGGCGGACCGGGGGTGGACCGAGGACGGGCCGCCCTGGAGGGTCGCCGCGTCCGGGCTCCCGCCCCGCTGCCGCAGCTCGGCGAACTTGCTCATGCCCGCCACCGTGGTGCCCATCGCCCCGATCCCCGCCCCGGCCAGCACCAGCACCGCCCCGGTCAGCGCACCGCACACCACGGTGACCAGCCGACGCCGACGCCGGCGCGTCGGCTGCGGGGGCCGGGCAGGGGCCTGCTCGGCACCGGCTCCGGGGTCCCGGCCCGGCATCGGCTTGGGACGCAACACTGTCTGTTCCATCGATCGCCTCCGACAGGAGCCCTACCCGGGCCCCCGTCGGGCGACGAGCCACGAACGAGTGAGACTGACCGGCGGTCAGAAGCGGTAGGCCCCGTCGTCCGGGGCCGGGGTCAGCCCGTGGCCCCCTCTCCATGACCGCCGTGGGCGCCGCCGTGGTCGAACTTCAGCGCCTCGGACGGCATCACGACGAAGGGCCGCATCATGCCCATGTCCTCGTGCTCCAGCAGATGGCAGTGGTACATGAACCGGCCGTAGGCGCCGTCGAACCTGCCCATGATCCGCAGCATCTGGTCGCCGGGCACCCGGTAGGTGTCCTTGTGGCCCAGTTCGTTGGGCGCGGGCACGATCGTCGTGCCCGCGTCGTACCGGATCGGGGTCCGGGTGCCGCCGATGGCCGGGTCGAAGCCGGAGACGTCGTAGGCGTCGCGGCCCAGAAGCTGGAAGTCGGCCAGGTGGATGTGCATGGGGTGGACGATCGGCGCCAGGTTGAGGAAACTCCACTGTTCGTGGCTGCCCTCGGCGATGGTGTAGCCGAGGGCGTCGTTGAACGTCCGGGCCGTGCGCCGGTAGGTGCGGGGCGTGGTGTCGTCCGGGCCGATGATCTGGATGACGCCCTCGGTGGGGACCTGGATGCCGCCCGGGTCCTTCACCTCCGTCATCTCCCACATCTCCGGGTGGCCGCCGGATCCCTTGGTGCCGGGCGGGGTGAGCACGACCAGCCGGTGGCCGTGGCCGATGTCGTGGGTGAGCCGCCGGAAGGAACCGGAGAGCACCTCGGGTACCTCGAAGGTGTCGGGCTCGGCGCCCTTCCCGACGCGGAACTCCATGACCGCCGGGTACCGCACGTCGCCCTCCGGGTCGGGTACGCCGGCCGGCTGGTTCGGCCCCTTGTTGACCAGGCGGAGCCTGCGGCCGGCCAGCGCGCGGAAGTCGACGAGCAGGTCGAACCGCTCGGCCGGGGCCGCGATCAGCGTCGGCAGTTCCTCGCCGAAGACCGGGACGGGACGCGGCAGCAAGCCGCCGTCGCTGCCGATCTGGTGGACGATGCCCGGCACCGGACGGTCGTCCTCGTCGATCAGGACGAGGTCGTAGATGCGGGCGTTGGACGCGTTGACCAGCCGGAACCGGTACCAGCCGTCGTCCACCTCGGCGTACGGCCAGATGCGGCCGTTGACCGTGGTGTACGGGCCGGTGAAGGGGATGGAGACCGGCTTGCCCGTCTCCGGGTTGCTCTGCTGGACGATCACCGTCTTGTGCAGCAGCCGTCCGTTGAGACGGCCGTCCTCGTCGGTGTCCAGGTTCCGGTCGGCCAGCAGCAACGGGATCTCCCGCTCGCCGCGGGGAAGGCGGAGGGCGTCCTCCTCGTCGTCACGGACGAGGTAGGTGCCGTACAGGCCCGTCATCACGTTCCACCGCGTGATGTTCATGGCGTGGTCGTGGTACCACCACTGCACCGCCTGGTGGTCGTTCGGGTATTCGGAGAGCTGGGCGTCGCCGAAGCCCACGGCGTTGTCCGCCCAGCCGTCGTTGCCGCCGCCGGTCTGGGCGCCGTGCAGATGGGTCACCGACCAGGCCGGGAGGGCCGCGACGTCCTTGTCGGGCTCCACGCCCTCGCGGCCGGGCTCGGTGGTGGCGGGCGGCCTGCCCGGGGCGCGTACCGGCACCTCGACGGAGGTGACCGGGTACTCGCTCTCCTTCGGAATGCGGTTGGTCCACGCGATGCGGACGCGCTGTCCGCGCCGCACCTCGATGGTCGGCCCCGGCACCTGTCCGTCGTACCCCCACATCAGGGTCGGCGGCAGTTGCGGGTGCAGGCGCACCCAGGCCGGGCGCAGGGCGATCTCGGTCTCGCGCAGGACGTCACCGGACGCCGGGCGCAGGACGGGCGGGACGGTCAGCGGCGCCGCGTACGGCGCCAGTTCGGTGGTCCTCTCGGCGTTTTCGCCGATTGCCGTGGTTGCGGTGATTTCGGACAAGGTCGAACACCCCCGTGTTCTGCTCTCTGTTCACCTCGTGTTGCCCGTGTACCTCACTGAGAAAGACGCCCGACGCGGTCCCGGAGTTCCCGGAAAGACCCGTTCTGCACAAAAAGATGTGGATCAGTGGAGCACGGGCACCGCCGGTGCCCGGTCCGGGAGGAAGAGGTGGCTCCGTCCGGCCAGGTACTCGGCCTTGTAACGGGGGACCTGCTGGTGCCAGTTGAGGATGCCCGCCATCCAGTTCTGCAGGTCGGTCACATAGCCGCGCATGATCTCGCGCGCTTCTTCGGAGAGCTGGAAGTCGTCGTAGACGATGGGCAGTTCGTGCGCGACCACGTGCTCGAACTGGCGCATGCGCTGGGTCATCAGGTCGTGGACGACGTGGAGCGCGGTCGGGTAGTCGATGCCGAAGAAGTTCTGCACGACCAGGATGGCGTTGTGCAGCTCGCCCTCGTACTCGATCTCCTTCTGGTACGAGAAGATGTCGTTGAGCAGGCAGGCGTAGTCCATCGCCGCGTTCTCCAGGGAGCGGACCGGGCCGCTGCGGTAGACCTCCGGCGGTACGGCGGGCCCGTGGCCGGCCCGGCACAGGCCGAGCGTGAGGTCGGAGCCGAAGGTGTCGCGCCGCATCTCCAGGTAGTCCACCGGGTCGGGGACGCGGTGGTGGATCTGGTTGGTCAGCTCCCACACCCAGGCTGCGGTCATCTTGTCGATGGCCTCCCTGAGGGGGCGCCGCTGCTGCGGGGTCATGCCGGCCGTGGTGCGGGCCCACAGGTCGATCAGCGAGCGCTCCATGGCGTTGGCGGGCGGCGGGACCGGTTCGCCGTCCAGCGGCATGCACGCCGACAGACGGGCCGTGGTCAGCCGGGCGGCGGCCAGGTCGCGGCGGTGCCCGTAGACCAGCGGGTAGTAGTCGTCGCCGTAGGTGCCGAACGCCAGCCAGCCGGAGGCCAGGTCCAGCTGGTCCTGGGTGGCGTCCGGGTCGAGGCCCGCGGCGCACAGGGGCAGGTCGCAGCTCAGCAGCTTGTCCTCGTCCCAGACGCCCTCGCTGAGCATGCCCATCCGCAGCGTCCACTCGGACAGGTGGCGCCGGGAGCCGTCCAGGGCGGGGCTGAGCGTGAGCGGGAAGGGCATGTAGATGTCGGGGATGCGGGACGGGCCGACCCGCTGGAACGGCACGTGCGTGTGGGGCCGCATGCGCTCGGCCCCGGCGGAGGCGAGCAGGGCGGCGACGTCGGCGGCTGAGGTGCCGGGGCCGCTCGGGGACTCCCAGGGCGCGGTGGTGGCCCGGGCGTTCTCGTTCATGTAGCGGCTGGAGCGCATGTGCCACTCGTGGCCACCGGACTGCCAGTCCTGGAGTCCCTTGGCGTAGGCGGCGACGGCGGCGACCTCGGGCGGGGTGAGGCCCTGTTCCAGGGCCACCGCCGGGACTTCCGTGAACGCGGTGTGCTCGAACTGGTGCAGCCGGGAGGTGAGGACGTCGTTGACGATGTCGGCGGCCTCCTGGGTGGTGCAGCCGAAGAAGGTCTCCAGGACCAGGACGCCGTTGCTCAGCTCGCCCTCGTCCTCGACCTCGCGCTGGTAGGAGAAGAGGTCGTTGCGCAGGTGGACGCCGTCGGAGAAGGTCTCCATCAGCACCCGGAGCGGCCTGGTCCCGGCGACCGCGGGCGGCACCTCGGCGGTGGCGTACTCCACCAGCCCGGCCGACCAGGGGGCGCCGCCCACCTTGCGGCGCATCTCGATGTACTCGACGGGGTTGGCGATCCGCCCCTCGTTGATGTTGGACAGCTCCCACAGCGACTCGTTCAGCAGGTGCTCGGTGGCGACGGCGAAGCGGCGGCGCCAGTCGGCCGACATCGCCGGCACCGTGCGCCGCCACAGGTCGACGAGGCCGGCCTCGACCGGGTTCTCCGGCTCGGGGACCTCGGCGGCGAGGTCGAGCGGCATGAACAGCGGGAGCCGGTCCAGGTGTGCCTTGCCGGCGACGCGGTCCTGGGTGCGCTTGTACTTCTCCAGGAAGTGGTCGTCGAAGAAGAACACCCACACGTACCAGTCGGTGATCAGGGAGAGGGCGGGTCCGTCGCAGTCGGGGTGCGTGTAGGCGCAGAGCAGGCCGTAGTCATGGGCTTCCAGGTCGGCCTGGTCCCAGACTCCGGAGCCTTCCAGCATGCCCATGTCGCGCGCCCACCGCGTCGAGTGGGCGCGCGCCTCGTCGACGTGGCGGTTCAGCCGTGCGGGATGCGGCAGGTAGAAGTGCGGGAGTTCGAAGGGCTGCTGCGTCATGGCCGGGCCCTACCCACGGCCTTTCGGGGGCATCCTCGGGGTGACACATGATCACACCATCGCGTGAATCACGGCGGATCACGGAACTCCGGCCGGTCCCTGTCCAGTAGTGACGGTCGACACCTGGATCAGCGCACGCGTCCCGCTCGTGCGCCACCGTTGCCCCTCCGCGGCGACGAGCGCGGCCTCCGTCGCGGGGGCCAGGCCGCTGATCACGTCGGACTTCAGGGTGCGCAGCGCGGCCACCGGGCCGGGGAAGTACGCGGTGACGTCGGCGAACGGCGTGGTCGGCGGCCACCGCCGGTCGCCGACCAGCCGCCGGTAGTTCAGGTCGCCCTTGAAGACGGTGAGCGTCGCGGCGGCGAACTCGGCGCGCAGGTCGTCGGGCATGTCGGAGTAGGGCAGCGGGGCGCAGGAGAAGGGGTGGGCGCGGACGGTGAGGCGGCCGTCGGTCAGCGCGTCCCACAGCCGGCGTCCGTACCCGGCGGCGGCGCCCTGCGCGCCGGTCAGCCGCCGTACCGCGGCCAGCACGTCGGCGGGCGTGGCGTCGGAGACGTAGTACGGGTACGGCTTCACGTGGAGCACCGCGCGCGTGACATGGCCGTGGGTGAGGAGGTGGTCGATGAGGAGCAGGTCGGGGACGAGTTCGCGGCCGGCGTTGTCGGCGACCAGGCACAAGGTGCCCGTGCCGCCCGCTGCGGAGGCACCGCCCGCTCCGGAGGCGGAGGGCGGCAGCAGGGCCCACAGGCGCGCGCTGTCGTCGGCGACCAGGGGCGGGGCGTCGGCGCCGGCCCCGGTCGCCGGGGCGGAGAGGCGGAAGCCCAGGTCGGCGCGGTTGCCCCAGAGGGAGCCGTGCAGCAGGGCGTCCGCCCGCCGCTGTGCCGGGAGCCCGGTGAGGCCGTCGAGCGCGGCGAGTTCCTCGTCCGTCTCCGGGGCGCCGAGTTCGGCCAGCTTGACCGGGCGGAAGGGGTCGACGCCGCGCCAGGGACCGGGGCCGAACCAGCCGGTCGCGTCGAGGAGCCGGCGGTAGAAGTAGCTCTCGGACCACAGCCACGGCACCTGGAACCAGGAACGGCCGGTGTACTCGCGCAGCCCCCAGGCCGCCCACCGGTCGTGGTCGTCGGCGTCGGTGCCGGTGTCCGGGGGTTCGATGCCGCCCCGCAGGCAGTTGTCCAGCAGGGCGTCGAGCGCGCGGCGGCGGTCGGGGCCGAAGGGGAGGTTCTCCCGCACCTGCCGGATGATCGCGGGGTGCCGCTCGGCCAGCACGGAGTGCGGGAAGGAGCCGGGTTCGTCGGCGAGCAGCACGGGGGGCGGGGCGGACTGCGGGCCGGACGGCGACGGCGAAGGCGACGGCGAAGGCGAAGGGGTGTCGGGCATGCGGCTCACCGTAGCGCGGCGGTCACAGGGGGCTCGGCTCCCGCTCCAGACGTACCGCGAGGCGGGCGTAATGGGGACGGCGGGTCACCGGCACCAGCGCCCGGATCAGCAGGCGCCACATCTCGGCGACCCGGCGGGGCTGGCGTGCGACGGGTTCCAGGGTGCGGCCCACGACGCGGGTGCCGACGAAGGAGCAGACGAAGCTGTGGGCTACGGCCTCGACATCGATGTCCGGGTGGAGGTCGGACTCCTCGACCGCGCCGACCAGCCGGGTGGAGGCCAGCTCCAGCCACTCGGTGAAGGGGTGCCGCAGGGGCGGGCGCACCGGCACGCCCGCGGTGGCGAGCCGCAGTCCGGCCCGCAGCACCGGGCCCTCGACGGAGAGCCGGGTGACGCCGAAGGTCAGCCGCATCAGGGCTTCCAGGGAGGAGTAGCCCCGGCCGTCCATCTCCCGGGCCATCCGGCGCGAGGTCCTGGACTGTAACTCCATGATGGCCTGGGCGAGGTCGTCCTTGGCCGCGAAGTGGAAGTACAGCGCGCCTTTGGTCACGCGCGCGTGCTGCACGATGTCGCTCAGGCTGGTCGACTCGTAGCCCTGGCGGTCGAACAGGTCGGCGGCGGCCGCGATGATCGTCGCGCGGGTCTGCTCGGCGCGTAACTGCCTCGCCATCGGTGGAACACTCCTGGGCTGGAACCGAACGGGCCATGCCGTGTGTTCTGACCCGCAGCAGACAATAACTCACCCTGTCATCAGCCCGTTTGACGAGGTCGCGGGCCGGCCGGTGCCCCGGGGACGGACCCCGGCGCCGCCGGCCGGCCCGCACGCGCGCGTGCCGCGTGACCGTGCTCGGACGGGTCGGGTCAGTTGACGAAGACCGTCCCGCCGCCGGACGTCGTCACCGGGGCGTAGTCGGCCGTGAAGTAGCCGTTGGCGAAGCAGAGCGCCGAGCCGGAGACCTTGGTGAAGTGCTGGTCGTTGAAGTGGATGCCGTTGTCGTCGTTGCTCGCGGTGCCGGACAGGGAGGGTGCCTCGTAGACGCAGTTGATGGTGCCCAGCAGGGTGCGCAGGGCGACCGTGGCCCGGATGGTGGAGCCGCTCGGCGGGGTCACGGTGAGGGCGCCGTCGGAGGCGACGGTGGCGGTGTAGGGCAGGTTGCCGAGGCTGATCTGGTTGACGCCGAGCACACCGGTGACGTTGGTGGTGCAGCTGGCGGCGGCGAAGGTGTGGGCGGTGACCGACTCGGTGGCCGTGCCGGGGGCGGCCGGGTTGCCGGTGACGGTGGCGGCGAACTGCGAGGACGTGCAGGAGAGGCCGGATGTGCCGGTGGCGCTGGAGTAGAAGGTGGCGTTGGTGCCGCTCGCCAGCGGGGCGGTGAGGGTCTCCCCCACCGCGACGGCCGTACCGCCGACGGAACCGGTGGTGAGCACGGAGGCCGCGGCCGCGCCGGTGGTGTCGGCGGCGACGGCGGTGAAGGCTGTGGGAACGGACAGCGCGGCGACGGCCGCGGTGAGGGCCAGGAGGGTGCGCGTACGCATGCGGGTACCTCTTCTCCGGATCGGGGGAACGTCGTGACCTGGGTGGGGAGGTGCGGTGGTGCGTCGTGCGGTGGCGCATGGTGCGGTGGCGTTGGTGCATCGCGCGGTGGCGCATGGTGCGGTGGCGCTGGTGCATCGCGCGGTGGCGCGTCGTGCGGTGGTGCGTCGTGCGTCGTGCCGGGACCGTCCGCGAGAGCACGTGCCGGAGAGCGCGCCGGTGCGTGTGCCGGTGCGCGTGGTGGAGCGGGTGCCGAGCACGTGCCGGGGCGCGTGGAGCGGGACGGCGGGACGCGCGTGGAGCGTCCCGCCGCCGTCATCGGTCCGTGACGCCTTCTCCGTACGCGACGGACCGAGAGGCGGGCGACCGCGCCGCGCCACGGGGGGCGGGGCGGGCCGCTCGTGCGGGAGCAACCGCGGCGGCACGGCGGGGCGTGGGGCGGTGCCTCGCGATGAGCCGGGCTGCCCGGGAACGCGGACGGGTGCCGCGGGAACGGATCCGGCGCCACGGATCCGGGAAACAGGGGAAGTTCTAGAACCGACGAGTAGCCAACGTCAATACACCGTGCACGAGTTGACGTCCGGAACGGCGGTTTGGCCGGAACCGGTGAGGGCCGGCGGCACTGGCGGGCACACAACCCCCACTCTTTACCCACAACGTGCTTGACCGCCGGACGTAACCACCGGTAACTTCCCGATCGGTTACTGGTGCGTAACCCGAAAATCCGCACGACCGCCGGGAGTTGGGCGGAGGATCTCGCACCAGCGCTGTCCGCGCCAGGACAACGTGCCGTCTCAGCCCGATCCGCATCGACTATGCCTCTGGAGCAGACATGGCCCCGTCCTCGGAAGCCACCCCGACCGCCGACCAGACCCCCGACAGTCCGGTCCCGAGACGCGGCCGGGTCCGGCTGCGCCGGGCCGCGGTGATGGCGGTGCCGGCCGCCGCGGTCACCGCCACGCTGGCCGTTCTCACCGCCCAGGGCGCGCTGGGGGTGCAGTTCGCCATCTCCGGCATGCCCTTCACCGTCACCGCCACGGAGCTGGACGGCACCGGCTTCGCCCAGTTCGGGGGCCTCGACCACATGGCCGAGGGCAGCCCGAACGCCGGGGACACCGGCGGTGAGGTGCTGGTCGTCACCTCCGTGATCAGGGACGCGAAGCTCACCAAGCTGTGTCAGAGCGTCGACCTCGGCGGCACCAACCTGCTGATCACGGCGGGCGACAGCGGCACCCGGGTGTCCGCGAGCGACCTGACCACCGACTCCACGTTCCTGTCGGGCGACGCCTCGTTCAACAACATCGAGATCGGCAACGACGCCAGCACCCTGGACAAGGCCGGGCCCAAGGGACGCGGTCCGATCGGCGTGTTCAGCCAGCAGGCCGACACCGTGCACATCGACAAACTGCGCCAGACCAACTACGCCACCACCGCAGCCGTGTTCAAGCTGCCCGGCCTGAAGCTGCGGTTCAGCGAGTCGGGCTGCTGATGACGGACGACCGGCGTACGGGAGCACGGGCCGCCTTCCGCCGCTGGCGGTCCCGGCGTCCCTTCTGGGGCGGGCTGCTGCTCCTGCTGGGCGGGGCGGAGGTGTGGTTCACCATGAAGGCGTCGCTGAAGGTGGTGCTGCACATCGGCCCGCAGGGCGTGGCGGGTTACCTGCTCCCGACGGTGATGCTGCTGTGCGGGCTGCTGCTCCTCGTCAATCCGGCCCAGCGCCTCTTCTACTCGATCATCGGCGTCCTGGTCTCCCTGGGCACGTGGCTCACCTCGAACCTCGGCGGGTTCGTCATCGGGCTGCTGCTCGGAGTCGTCGGGAGCTGTCTCGCCTTCGGCTGGCTGCCCGACCAGGAACCGCGCCGCCGGCGCCGCCGGAAGCGGGCCGTCCGGTCCGAGGCCGTCCCGCACCCCTTCGAGCGGGGGGCGGGCGAGACGGCCTGAGCCGGTCCGCAGCGGTCCGAGCCCGTCCGCGGCGGTCCGAGCCCGTCCGAGCCCGTCCGAGCCGGTCCGCGGCGACGGGATCCCGAGGCGTTCCTCGCCGACGGAATCCCGCGCCGTTCCGGCCGACGGGGCCCGCTCAGACCACACCGTTGCGGCTGACGCGGCCCCTTCAGGCCCCGTCGGCCGACGAGCGGGCGGCGAGCGGGCGGCGAGCGGGCAGCAAGCAGACGGCGACCGGTCGGCGTCCGAATGGTCACGATGCGGTAGTGACAAGCCCCAGCGCATCGTTGGTCACTTGACTACCGGTGGTCACACGCGATTGGCTCCGGCCAGCGAGACACACCCAGTTGGCGCACAGGTCGTCCCACGACGGTGGCCCCTCGCCCTGTTCCTCCTGCTCGGCCGCTCAGCGAGGTGCCCCACCCCCATGAACACTTCTCCCCCGCCGTTCGCTCCGTCCGCGCGGGCGCGTCTCGCCGCCCTGACGGCCGCGGTCTGCCTGCTCGCGGCGGGCTGCTCCGGCACCGGTGCGGACGACGAGACCGCCTCGCACAGCGCCGGGACGGGCATCGGCCGGACGAGGATCGCCCTGATCACCCACGGCGACGAGGGCGACGCCTTCTGGGACCTGGTGCGCAAGGGCGCCGAGGCGGCGGCGGCCAAGGACGGCATCGACCTGACGTACGCCGGCGACGCCGACACGGCGGGCCAGGCCGAACTGGTCCGGGACGCGATCGGCGACCGGGTCGACGGCATCGCCGTGACCCTGGCCAAGCCGGGGGCGATGAAGGGCCCGGTCACCGAGGCGCGGAAGGCCGGCATACCCGTCGTCGGGCTCAACTCCGGAATGGACGCCTGGCGTTCCGCGGGCGTGCTGTCGTACTTCGGGCAGGACGAGGGCGTGGCCGGCCGCTCCGTCGGCGACAAGCTCGACGCCCTCGAGGCCGAGCACACCCTGTGCGTCATCCACGAACGGGGCAACGTCGCGCTGGAGGCCCGCTGCGCCGGGGTGAAGAAGACCTTCGGCGGCCTGACCGAGATGCTCTACGTCGAGGGCACGGACATGGAGGCGGTGCGGGACGCCGTCGCCGCCCGGCTGCGGCAGGACACCCGCATCGACGAGGTCGTCATGAACGGCGCGCGGTACGCCCTGACCGCCGTCAAGTCGGTCCGCGACGCGGGCAGCAGCGCCAAGGTCTCCACCTTCGACCTCGACAAGGACCTGGTCGCCGCCGTCAAGCGCGGGGACGTGCAGTTCGCGGTCGACCAGCAGCCCTACCTCCAGGGCTATCTCGCGGTGGACGCGCTCTGGCTGTACCGCACCAACGGCAACGTCAGCGGCGGCGGCACCGAGCCCGTGCTCACCGGGCCCGCGTTCGTCACCAAGGCCAACGCGGACGCGGTCGGGCGCTTCGCCGCGAACGGCACCCGGTGAACCGCCCGTGAACCACCGTGTGAGCCACCGCGTGAGCCGCCCTGTGGTCCGCTCCTCGCCCCTCGCGTCCGCTCCCCGCCGCCCGCTCTCCCCGATCGCCTAGGACGACGATGTCTGCACGGACAGGTGCCCCGCGCCGCCTCGGCCGCCTCGGCTCCATACGTCTCTCCCTCATCCTCCTGGCGCTCGTCCCGAGCGTCACGCTGGCCGTGATGTGGGGCGTGACGACGAACCGGATGCTCTCCGAGGGACTGGAGCTGCGGTCGCAGACCCGGCTGAGCCAGGCCACCGGGGCGATGGGCACCGAGGCCGCCCTCGCCCTCCAGCGCGAGCGCGGCGTCTCGGCGGCCTGGCTGGCCACACCCGGCGGCTCCCGGGCGGAACTGGAGGCGCGGCGCAAGGAGACGGACGCCGCGGTGGCCGAGCTGGTCGGGCAGACCGACACCATCCGGCAGGCGTCCGCCCGTGTCTCGGAGCGGCTGTACGCGGTGCTCGGCTCGCTGGGCAGCCTGGAGTACTACCGCGACCAGGTCGACGACCCCACCGACATCACCCCCGAGCAGGCGCTCGACCAGTACTCCTCGATCGTCGACGAGCAGATACACGCCTTCCAGGAGCTGTCCCAGGTCGACGACGGCGACCTCACCTCCCAGGCCGGCCCGCTGGTCGCGCTGGAGCACGCGGCGGAACTGACCTCCCAGGAGGACGCCCTGCTCACCCTGGCCTGGCCCTCCGGGCAGCTCGACGAGGCGGAGTGGGCGGCGTTCTCCGAGGCGGTGCACACCCGTCGCTGGCTGGTCCGGGACCAGATCACGTCCTCGCTGCGCGGCTCGGCGAAGGCGCAGGTCGAGGCCATCCTGGCCGGCGACGCGTGGAAGACCGTGGAGGCGGTCGAGGACCAGGTCCTCGCGGCCCGTTCCGCCGACGGCGAGGACACGATCCGGCTGCCGGACGCGCGCGAGCGGTGGACCGCCGCCTTCGACGAGGTCTCCCTGCGGTACGCGGCGCTGATCCAGGGGCAGACGACGGGACTGCTCGACCGCAGCGCCGAGGAGGCGCGCGGGCTGCTGTTCACGGCGGGCTGGCTGAGCGCGGGCGGGCTGCTCGCCCTGCTGCTGTGCGTGGTGGTCTCCTGGCGGATCACCCGCTCGCTGTCCCGGCGGCTCACCGGTCTGCGGCGGGCCACCCTGAGCCTGGCCGAGGAGCGGCTGCCCGATGTGGTGGCCCGGCTGGAGCGCGGTGAGACGGTCGACGTGGAGTCGGCGACCCCGCCGCTGGACTACGGACGGGACGAACTCGGCCAGGTCGCCCAGGCGTTCAACGCCGCGCAGCGCACCGCCGTGCACACCGCCGTGGAACTCGCCGACACCCGGCGCGGCTTCCAGAAGGTGATCCTCGGCATCGCCCGGCAGAGCCAGAACCTGGTCAACATGCAGCTCGGCAAGCTCGACGCGCTGGAGCGCCGGCACACCGACCCGGAGGTCCTCAAGGGACTGTACGAACTGGACTCCGTGGCCAGTCAGTTGCGCCGCTACGAGGAGAACCTCGTCATCATCAGCGGTGAGCAGCCGCGGCGCAGCTGGCGGGAGCCGGTCGCGCTGATCGACATCCTGCGCGGCGCGGTCGGCGAGGTCGCCGAGTACCAGCGGGTGGAGGTGTCCACCGAGTACACCGAGGGGAGCGACGAGGAGGTGTACCTGGCGCCGCCCGCGGTCGCCGACGTGATCCATCTGCTGGCCGAGCTGATCGACAACGCCACCGCCTACTCGCCGGCGCCCGCTCCGGTCGGGGTGCGGGCGTCGATGGTGGCCAAGGGTCTGGCCGTCGAGATCGAGGACCGGGGGCTGGGGCTGTCCGAGGAGGACTACGCCTCGTTCAACGAGCAGCTGTCGGTGGAGCCGCAGTTCGACGTGGTGGCCCTCGCCGGCGACCTGCGGCTCGGCATGTTCGTCGTCGCCCGGCTCGCCCACCGGCACGGCATCACGGTCACCCTGCGCCCGTCGCCGTACGGCGGCACGACGGCGATCGTGCTGGTGCCGCACGAGATAGTGGTGCGGGAACTGCCCGCCACCCCCGCCGGCCTCACCCCGTCCGCCACCCCCGCCGGCCTCA